>NZ_VMNW02000131.1 GCF_007713735.2 Amycolatopsis acidicola
CCCTCCCTGACGCGGACCGGCCGGGGCAGAGTCGAAGGACCCTTTCCCAGGGGCCGAATTCCACTCGTCCACAGTGGATCATCGCCGGGCTCCACTGTGGACGTTCAGCGGCGCGGCCGCCCGCCCCGCTCCTCGCGCATCTTCGTGGCCAGCACCGCCGCCTGAGTGCGCCGCTCAAGGCCGAGTTTGGTCAGCAACCGGGACACGTAGTTCTTCACCGTCTTCTCGGCGAGGAACATTCGCTCGGAGATCTGCCGGTTGGTGAGTCCCTCACCGATCAGGTCCAGCAGCGTGCGCTCGCGCTCGGACAGCCCGGCCAGCGGGCCGGTCTCGGCCGCGTCCGAGCGCAGCTTGGCCATCAGGGTGGCCGCGGCCCGGTTGTCCAGCAGCGAGCGGCCCGAGCCGACCTCGCGCACCGCGGAGATCAGCTGGAAACCCTGGATGTCCTTGATGACGTAGCCGCCCGCGCCGGCGAGGATCGCGTTGAGCATCGCCTCCTCGTCGGTGTAGGAGGTCAGCATCAGCACGTTCAGCTCGGGCAGCCGGGAACGCAGGTCCCGGCACAGCTCGATGCCGTTGCCGTCGGGGAGCCGCACGTCCAGCAGCGCCAGATCCGGCTTCAGCGCGGGGATGCGCGCGAGCGCCTGCGCGGCCGTCGGCGCCTCCCCGACGACCGAGAGGTCCGGATCGGCCTCCAGCAGGTCCGCCACCCCCCGCCGGACGACCTCGTGGTCGTCGACAAGGAACACTGTGATCACCGCGTTCACCTCCGGGTCCGGTCCCAGGGCCCCCAGCCTAGGCCGCGTCGCCCCCGGCTACCTACCGGCGAAGGGGTAGGGCACAAGGACCCCGGCGCCGGGGACGCGCGGCTCTGCCGCCGCGCGTCCCCCGCGCGCACACTGGGCCGATGGCCGCGCGGCGTTCGATCCTCGCCGGCGTGGACGGTTCGCCAGGGGCCCTGCACGCCGTGCGCTGGGCTGCCGGCGAAGCCGCGCGCCGGCACGTCTCGCTCCGGCTGTGTCACGTACGCGGCGAGGGCGGGGAGCGGGGCGGGGAATGGCTTCGTGCGGCCGAATGGGCCGCGCGCGACCTGGCGCCCGGGATCGAAGTGCGCCGCCTTTCCCCGTCCGGTGAGGTGTGCCCGACGCTGGTCCGCGAGAGCGCCGACGCCGCGTTGACCGTGCTCGGTCCCGGCCCCGTCGCGGTCGCCGTGGCGGCCGCGTGCAGTCCGGTCGTCGTGGTGCGCGGGCGCACACCGGGGGAGCCGCCGCCCGACGGCGGCCCGGTCGTCGCCGGTGGTTCCGGCGCGGCGGTGGAGTTCGCCGCCGGGGAGGCCGTGTTGCGTGGCGCCGGACTGATTTCGGCGCCGGGCAGCCTGCTCGTCCGTTCGGCCGGGGCGCGGCTGGTGGTGGTCGGGGCTGGCGCGGCGGCCGGGCTCGGCGAGACCGCGCTGGCACTGCTGCGGCACGGCGGCTGCCCGGTGGCCGTCGTCCGCTGAGCACGGGCGTCCACAGTGGAACCGTTGGGAACAAAGGACTTCCCTCCGGGGCCGTACGCTGTGGACGGCGTCCGCGGCTTGATCGTTCCGGGGACTTTGTGCCCTTTCCCGCGCACCGGGAGCGGGACGAAAATGGCGGGGTGTCTTCGACGGCAGGGCCATGCCGGGGCCGGGCATGACCGCTCCCAGGTTCCAGCAGCTCACCCGCGCGGAGGCCCTCGGCCTGCTCGGCAGCGTCGGCGTGGGCCGCATCGTGTTCACTCATCAGGCGCTGCCCGCGATCCGGCCGGTCAGCCACCTCATCGACGGCGGCCAGGTGATCATCCGCGGCAACGCGGACGCGGGCCTGTCCTCGGCGCTGGACACCGTGGTCGCCTATGAGGCCGACGTGGTCTCCGAGTCGGGCCAGGTCAGCTGGAGCGTGATCGTGACCGGGGTGGCCCGGCGGCTGCGCGCGGGGCCCGCGCTGACGCGCTACGAGGAACTGCTGCGGCCGTGGACCCCGGGCGAGCCCGGCGGGGACTACGTCGTGCGCATCCACCCCGAACTCGTCACCGGCTTCAGTCTGGTCGAGAAGGTCGAGAAGAAGGAGCCGGACGCGGGCGTCGGCGCCTGAGCGCGTCAGGAAACCGGCGCACGCCAGACGAGCCGGGTGCCGCCGCTTTCCGGGGTCTCCACGACGAAACTCCCGCCCGCGTCCCGTGCCCGCGCCGCGAGGTTGCGCAGCCCGCTGCGCGCGGTGTTCGCGGGCATCCCGGCCCCGTCGTCGGTCACGTCGATCACCAGATCGTCCCGCACCGACACGACCACCGACAGGGTGCGCGCGCGGGAATGCCGCACGGCGTTGGAAAGCGCTTCCCGCAGCACCGCTTCGGCGTGCTCGGCCAGCTCGGCGGAGATGACGCCCAGCGGCCCGGACATCCGTGCCGTGGTCTGCATCGGGGCCTCTCCGGTGACCTCGGCGATGATCTCGTGCAGCCGCTTGCGGACCTGGCTCGTGCCCTCCAGCCCGCCGTGCAGGTCGAAGATCGCGGTCCGGATCTCGGCGATGATGTTCTGCACGTCGTCGATCATGTCGGCCAGCCTGCGCTGGATGTCCGGCGAGCGGGTGCGCAGCCGCGTGCTCTGCAGCGAAAGCCCGTGCGCGAACAGCCGCTGGATCACGTGGTCGTGCAGATCGCGCGCGATCCGGTCCCGGTCCGCGAGTACTTCCAGCTCGTACAGGCGCCGCTGGTCGTCCGCCAGCTGCAGGGCCAGCGCCGCCTGGTCGGCGAACGACGCCGCGAACGGCAGATGCGCGGGGTCGAAGTTCTCCGTGCCCGCGCTGCGCACCGCGACCAGCACCCCGGACACCGATTCCGCCGACGCGCGCAGCGGCAGCAGCAGGACCGGGCCGAGCTTCTCTTCCACCCCTTCGGAAACGTCGTAGCGCATGCCCGGCAGCTGGCGGGGGACCGCGTCCCGGAACACCAGCCCGCAACTGGACCCTTCGACCGGGATCTCCCGCCCGCTCAGGTTCGACGGCTCGAGCCCGGCGCTCCGTGTGACCACCAGCGTGGTGACTTCCGCGGCAGGCAGCTCCGGATCGTCGGGCTGGGCGAGGAAGGCGAAGTCCGCGCCGGTGAGCGTCAGCGCCCGGTTCACGATCAGATGCAGGACGTCGCGCGGGTCGGTCGCGCCGAGCAGCTCCGCGCGGATCTCGCTGGTGGCCTCCTGCCACTGCTGCCGCAACCGGGTTTCCTCGTACAGGCGCGCGTTTTCCACCGCGATGCCCGCCGCGGCCGCGAGTGCCTGCACCACCACCTGGTCGTCCTCGGTGAACGGTTGCCCGCCTGTCTTCTCGGTGAGGTAGAGATTCCCGAACACCTTGTCCCGCACCAGGATCGGCACCCCGAGGAAGCTCTTCATCGGCGGATGACCCGCCGGGAACCCCGCCGACGCCGGATGCTGCGAAAGATCGGCCAGCCGCAACGGTTTCGGCTGCTCGATGAACAACCCCAGCAGCCCGTGGCCCGCGGGCAGGTCGCCGATTTCCCGGCGGGTCTCCTCGTCGATGCCCTCGTAGACGAACTCCGCCAGGCCGGTGCCGTCGGGGCCGAGCACGCCCAGCGCGCCGTAGGAGCAGTCCACCAGGTCGATCGCCGCGTGCACGATCCGGCGCAGCGTGGCATCCAGCTCCAGGCCCGCGGCGACCGCGAGCATCGCTTCCAGCAGCAGGTCGAGCTGGTCGCGCGCGCTCACCAGCTGTTCGACCCTGTCCTGGACCTCGCCGAGCAGTTCCCGCAGCCGCAGCTGGGAAAGCGTGCCACGCAAGGACGGCTGGCCGCTCCCTTCTCCGGGCATGCAGCCAAGCTTGGCACCGACCGGGCCGGAAAACCAGGACGCCGCGCGGCCGGCGCCAAGGGCACAAAGACCCGGCAAATGGGGCCACCGGCCCCTGCCCCGCCGGAGGCCTCCCGCGAGATCGTGCCAGCGGACCCAGCCCCCGGGAGCATCGCGATGACCGCAACCCACCACCCGCAGCAGCCGGATCCGGTCGCGTTCGCGCTGGAGGCGGCCGTGCGGGCACCGTCCCCGCACAACACGCAGCCCTGGCGTTTCGAACTCGGCCGCGACCGGATCGACGTCGTGCTCGACTCCGGCCGCGTGCTCGCGGTCGCCGACCCTGACGCCAGGGAAGCCCGGTTGTCCTGTGGCGCTGCGATTCTGAACATCCAGCTCGCGCTCCGCGCCGCCGGGCGCGCGTCGACCGTGCGGCTCCTGCCCGAGCGCGCGCGACCGGAGCTGATGGGCACGATCATGCTCCGCACGGTGTGCACGCCGACGCCCGAGGACCGGGCGCTGGCGCGGGCGGTGCAGGTGCGGCGCAGCAACCGCCGCCCGTTCACCGACCGGCCGGTTCCGTTGTGGGTGCGGCACGCGCTGCTCCATTCGGCGGCGGTCGAGGGCGCGGAACTTTCGTTGCTGGAACGCCCCGCCGACGTCGACGAGCTTGCCGCGTTGCTGCGCCACGCGGAAAACCTGCAGCAGGCGGACCCGGCTTTCCAGGCGGAGCTGAGGAAGTGGACCTGCGGCGACGGCGATCGCGACGACGGGGTGCCGGCCGGGGTGGGCGGTCCGCGCCCGGCACCGGGATCCTTGTTGACGCCACGCGAATACCCGGGGCAGGCCAGCCGTCCGGAACGTCCGTACGAACGTGAACCGCTGGTGGCGGTGCTCGGCTCGTTCACCGACACGCCGCTCGCGCAGCTGCGCACCGGGCAGGCGATGCAGCGGGTGCTCCTGACCGGCACGACCGCCGGGGTGAGCGCGTCGTTCCTTTCGCAGCCGGTGGAAATCGCGCACACCCGCATCGCGCTGCGCCGGCTGCTCGGCGATCGCGCGCACCCGCAGGTGGTGCTGCGCCTCGGATATGGCTTCGCCGCGCCGCCGACGCCGCGGCGCCGGCCGGAATCCGTCACCCGGCACCGTTCCGTGACGGAAGGAGCGGCGCGATGACGTGGTCGGCCACCGAAACCGGGGTGCTGGTGGGCGCCGCGGGCCGCGCGCCCTCGGTGCACCACAGCAGACCCTGGCTCATCGAACCCCGCGACGGCGAGGTCCGGCTCGTCGAGCTGCCCGACGCCGGGCCGCCCCGGCACGACCCGGCCGGCCGGGACCGGATGATCTCCTGCGGGGCGGCGCTGGCCAATCTCGAACTCGCCGTGCGGGCATTGGGTTTCGAGCCGGCGCTGACGTTGTTCCCCGAACCTGCCCGGCCGGAGCTCGTGGCGCGGCTGCGGATCGCGGGACGCAAGGACGCGAGCGCCGAAGAGGTCGAGCGCTACTCGGCGATCTTCCGGCGGCGCAGCTACCGCGCCCCGTTCAGCCTGCACCCCGTGCCGCCCACCGTGCTGCGGGTGCTCGTGCTCGCCAGTACCTCGCCCGGCGTCGAAATCCGGGCGGTGCGGGGCGTGCCGGAGTTCACCGCGCTCGCGGATCTGCTGTCACTGGCGGCGAAAACCCTGCGGGAGGACCACGCGTACCAACGCGAACTGGTCGCGTGGACCGCCCGGTTCCCCGAGCGGTTCGAGGACGCCGCGACGGTGCCGTGGACCGGCCTGGTCACCGCCCGCACCACGTTGCCCGACCGGATCACGCTCATCGAACGGCTCCGCACCGAGACGATGCTCGTGCTGGTCACCGCTTCCGACACCCGCACCGACCACGTGCTCGCCGGGATGGCGCTGCAGCGCGGCTGGCTGGCCGCGATCACCTCGGGACTCGCCGGATCGGTGCTGACGCAACCCTTGCGGCTGCCCGAAGTGCGGGCCGGCCTCGTGGACCGCTTGCGGCTGGGCGGATATCCCCAGCTGATCCTGCGGTTCGGCTACCCGGTCACCGCCACGCCCGCGACCCCGGTCGCGGCATTGGCCGCCCGGCCACGGGAGGGTTGAGCTAGGGACTGAATTCCCACCCGCCAGCCCGACCACCACCCCCGGCGGACGCGCTCGAGGGCCGTGTTCCCACCACAGTCGGCGCTGTCCTCGCCAGCGGCTCCGCCACTGACAAAACACCACCTAGCCGCCGGGTTGGGTGAGTGAGGGCCAGCTTTCCTGCTGCCAGGCCATTTCCCAGAAGGCCAGTTCGTAGCGGCTGCTGGCCAGGAACACCCGCTCGAGCCCGGCGCTCCAGGTATACCGGTCGGTCAACTCGCGCAGCCAGCCGACGAGATCGCCGAACTCCGCCGACGAGTACATCCGCACCCAGCTCGCGTAGCGGTCGTGCGCGCCATCGGCGGCCAGGCGCAGGCCGATCTCGTTGAACCCCCACATGCACGGCAGGAGAGCGACGAGCAGCTCGGCGAAATCCCCGACCGCGGCCGAGCGCAGCAGGAAATCGGCGTAGCCACGGGTGGTCGGGGCAGGCTCCTCGCGTTCGAGCGCGCCGGGATCGATCCCCAGCTCGGCCGAATACGACCGGTGCAGCGCCATTTCCTCGTTCAGCGTCTCGTGCAGCAGCCCGGCGAACCGCGTCATCGTCTCCAGGTCGGGGGAGCGCGCGGCCGCCAGCGCGAGCAGCCGGGCGTACTCCACGAGGAATACGTAGTCCTGCCGGATCCAGAACCGGAACCGTTCGGGCTCCAGGCTTCCGTCGCCGAGCCCTCGCACGAACGGATGCGCGTGCTGCGCCTGCCAGATCTCGTCGGCCGCCGACCGCAGTTGCTCGCTCAGTGCCACTAAAGTCCTTCCGCCAGCGCGTCCCAGAACGCGAGTTCGTACGCCTGCAACAGTCTCGTGGCGCGGCGGGCCCGCACCGGTGACTCCCCGTCGGCGAGTCCCTCGGCGATCACGGCCAAGGCGTGCTCCTCGAACCCGGGCGGGGGTTCGGCGAAGAACTCGAAGAACGCGACCGCCTCGTCCGTGGCGCCGTAGACCGAGCGCAGCGTGGCGGCCACCTGGCCGCAGTTCTCGCCCCACGCGGCCAGATTCGCGGTGAAGGCGAGCGCGACGTCGGCGCGGGAGCCGTTGAGCGCGAGCCACGAGACGAAGGCCGGATACGCCTGCGCGCCCGGGCGCGGCTCGTAGGCCAGCATCTCCTCGACCGGGAGCCCCAGCCAGGAGGTGAACCCGGCGAGCGCGTCCAGCGCGGTTCCCTCGCCTCCGGCGAGGCCGAGGAAGAAGTCACCGGCTTCGCCGTCGGGGAACCGGGCGGCCAGGTGCGCGAAACTCCGCCGGTCACTGCCGACGATCAGCGCCTGCTCGGCGGCCAGCGCCCGCAACCGGCCTTCGGGCACCTCGTGCCCGGCGAGGAGATCCAGGAACCGGTGATCACTGATGGCCTTGGCCGTGTCGGCCAGTTCGCCGCGGGCCCGCGCCACCAGTTCGCTCGCGTCGTCGTTCATCTCGCTCCCTCCGCTCACCCCCCTGGCTACCCGCGGAGCGGGAGATCAAAAGACGGGCGATTCCGCGGCCGGAGTATGCCCGAAGCCCGTTCTTCGCGTGCCGAGACAGGTTCCGGCTCCGTCGTCCTGGACTTCGATTTCGTTGTGGTGCAGGCGGATCGTCACGTTCGTCGCGCTCGCCCGGCGGACCACGTCGGCCAGCGCGTCCCGCACGACGCGGAGAGCTTCCTCGTGCAGTTCCACGGGTGGCTCGCCCGTGCATTCGACCCGCACCCGCAGGCCCGTGGCGGCCTCGACGGAAGCGGCGTGCACCCGGACGGCCTCGGTGAACGCACCGTCCAATGCGGTCGGATGCAGGCGCGCGACGAAGGCCCGCAGTTCGGTCAGCGTGGCCGTGGACAGCGTCAGCAGCTCCTCCGACGCCTGCTCCGCCGGCCCGGGTTCGTGGAGCCGCCGGCGCAGGTTGCCGGCGCTCCTGCGCAGCGAAAAGACTTGGGGCACCAGGGTTTCGCTCAGCTCCCGGGCCATACTCGCGCGTTCGGCCAGCGCGCCTTCCAGGCGCAGCGCGGCCACCGCCGCCTCGGCGGCACGGCGGTTCAGGAAGTCCATTGTGGACTCGTCGGGCGGGTGGCCGCGGTCGTAGTAGGCCGTCAGCACCCCGATCCGCTGCCCGTGCAGGTGCACGTGCAGTGGCAGACTGATCGCCCCGCAGCCGGAAACGTCCTCGCGGCCAGCCTGCACCGAAAACCCCGCGCCGGCGATGCGCACCGAGTGCACCCGCCCTGTCAGCACAGTGTCCGCGGCCAGCTCGCTCAGGGTGTCTGCCACCGGCCCAGTATCGCCGGGTGGCCCCGCCAACGGAATACGTGCGGCGCCCCGGTTCTCCAGGCGGTCAACACCTCCCGCGCGCCGGAGTGCCCGGAGCGGGGCTGCCGCTCCGGGCCCTCCGGCGACGACGGGCGGAAAGCGCTTACTTGCCGGTGATCTCGATGCGCCGCGGCTTGGCCGCGTCGACCTTCGGCACCCGGACGGTCAGCACGCCCTCGTCGAGCACCGCCTCGACCTTGTCGCCGTCCACGTCGCGCGGAAGTGTTACGCGGTAGGAGAACTGGCCGGTGCGGCGGGCACGGCGGTGGAAGCGGCCCTCGCGTTCCTTCTCCTTCAGCTCGCCCGTGACGGCCACCAGATTGCCGGTCACTTCCACGGCGATGTCCTCGCGGACGACCCCGGGCAGCTCCACGTCGAGCACGTACTCCTGCTCGGTCTCCGACACGTCGGCGCGCGGCGCCCACGCCTGGGAAGGCTGCTCGGGCCGGCCGGCGAACTGATCGAACCAGCGGTCGAGGTCACGGAACGGGTCCCAGCGGGTCAAGGTGCCGGCCGGGCGAATGGCGGTCTGCGCCATCTCGCTCACCTCCTGAAAACTCCGGCCCGCCCATCGGGCCGTTCACTCCGCACAACGGAGTTGAGCCGCCCATTGTTCCCAAAGTTGAGTGCCATCGACTCAATCTCTGAGAGCGAACACGTCGGCCAGCCCGGTCAGGTCCAGGATCCGGCGCGCGTAGGGGTTGACGTTGACCAGCGTGATCTCGCCGCCGCGCTCGTGGGCCCGCGAGTGGGCGCGCACGAGCGCGCTGATGCACGCCGAGTCGAAGAAGGACAGGTCCGCGAAGTCGAACTCCAGCTTCTCGCTGCCGCCGTCGAGGAGTTCGAGCACCGCCTGGTCGAGTTGCTGCACCGCGGAGTGGTCGATCTCGCCCAGCAGCTTGATCCGCCCGGTCCTCCCGGAGCTCTCCACCGTGACCGCGCTCCCGCGCGCCCCGACGCCCTCGCCCTTTCTCACAACAGGTCTCTCCTCTTCGTCCGGGGCCCCGGTTTGTTCTCCCGTGGCGGGTGATTTAGCTTTGCCGCAAAGCAGGAACAACCTTGCGCGGACGTTACCGTGTCCGTGGCGGCGGAGCTGGGGAGCGATGAGCACACCTTCGGACGCGGAGATCAACTCCATTGTCGGCGAGTTTCTCGAGCGGCGCAGGGAAAGCATCGTCGCCGACTGGTCGGGGGCGCGGTTCTTCCAGGGCACGGACCAGGAACAGGCCGTGCTCGACGGCGGCGAGGTGCTCACCGGGCTGCGCCGCGCGGTCGTCGCCGGCGACGGGGACAAACCCGACGCGGCGGGGTTCGCCGACATCCGCACTCTCTTGCAAGCCCTTGCCACGCAACAGGAACACGAGGCGGACCTGGTCTCGCAGACGGCCCGGCGCACCAGCGCGCTCAAGGCTTCGCTGCTGCGCCTGTGGCACGAGGAGCAGCTCGGCGACGGCGCGGAAGCGCGTGGCGCCGCCGTGCTCAGCGGCGCGGTCGACACCCTCGGCCTGATCCTGCTCGACGCCGCGATCACCGCGGGCCGCGACACCATCGCCAGCCAGCGCGAGCAGCTCGCCGAGCTGTCCACCCCGGTGATCAAGCTGTGGGACGGGATACTCGCGATCCCGCTGATCGGCACCCTGGACACCATGCGCAGCCAGGTCGCCACCGAGAGCCTGCTTGAGGCGATCCTCGACCAGCAGGCCAAGGTCGCCATCCTCGACATCACTGGCGTGCCGACGGTCGACACGATGGTCGCCCAGCACCTGCTGCGCACCGCGCTCGCCGCCCGGCTGATGGGCGCCGAATGCGTGATCAGCGGGATCCGGCCGCAGATCGCGCACACCATGGTGCAGCTGGGCATCGACCTCGGCGACGTGGTCACCAGGGCGCGGCTGGCCGACGCCTTCGAGTACGCGCTGGGCAGCCTCGGGCTCTCGGTCCGCCCGGACGGTGCGTGATGGCGCGCGTCCCGGTCGTCAACGTCGGCGGTGTCCTGCTGGTCAGCATCCAGGACGAGCTCGTCGACGATTCGGTGGCCGAACTGCAGCAGCACCTCACCGAGCAGGTGGTGGCGCAGCGCGCCCGCGGCGTGCTGATCGACATCTCCGTGCTCGACGTCGTCGACTCCTTCCTCGCGCGCACCCTGCACGACATCGCCGCGGCCACGTCGCTGCTGGCGGCCCAGACGGTCGTCGTCGGGATGCGTCCCGCGGTCGCGATCACCCTGGTCGAACTCGGCCTGATGCTGCCGGGGCTGCGCACCGCGCTGTCCGTGGACGACGGCCTGGCCCTCGTCGGCCACGGGACGGCACGTCCGTGAGCCGGGCGGGGTCGACCACGACGGTGGTGATCCAGACCGAAACCGACATCGTGCAGGTGCGCCAGGCGGCGCGGGAGGCCGCGGTCAGCGCGGGTTTCAGCCTGGTGCAGCAGACGAAACTCGTCACCGCGGCGAGCGAGCTGGCGCGCAACGCGCTGGTCTACGGCGGCGGCGGGAAGGCCGAGATCGAGCAGTCCGAAACGCCCGCGGCGAGCACCGTGCAGCTCACGTTCACCGACTCCGGGCCCGGCATCCCGGACATCGAGCGCGCGCTGACCGACGGCTACACCACCGGCTCGGGGCTGGGCCTCGGTCTCGGCGGGGCGCGCCGGCTGGCCGACCGGTTCCACATCGCGTCTTCGCCGGGCGAGGGCACCGTGATCACGCTCGCCATTTCCTGCCGCAGGAAGCCATGATCCGGACCGACCTCGTCGTGTCCGAGGACAGTCACGTGAGCCGCGCCCGGCGGCTCGCCGCCGCGGCCGCCCAGCAGGCAGGCCTGCCCAGCGCCCAGGTCCACCGGGTCGCGCTGGCCGCCACCGAGCTGGCCACGAACCTGACCAAGCACGCCGGCCGCGGGGTCATCTCGGTGATGCGGGTGCCGGGCGCGCTCGACGTGCTCGCCACCGACCGCGGCCCCGGCATCGCGCGGCTGGAAGAAAGCCTGCGCGACGGCTTTTCCACCACCGGCACGATGGGCGGCGGGCTCGGCAGCGCGCGCCGCGCCGCCGACTTCTTCGACGTGTACACCCTCGTCGGCCGCGGCACGGCCGTGCTCGCGCGCTGGCACACCGGCGACCCGGCGCTGCCCGGGCTGCGCCTCGGCGCCGCACGCCTGACGGCACCGGGCGAAACGGCGTGCGGCGACATGTGGGCTGCCGCCGAACACGACGGCGTGGTGACGGTCGCGCTCGCGGACGGGCTCGGCCACGGCGATCCCGCGGCGACCGCCGCCGGGGCCGCGGTCGAGCTGGTGTCCACGAGCGCGGGACTGCGCCCGGTCCGTATTCTCGACGTGATGCAGACAGCATTGGCCAGGACCCGCGGCGCGACCGTGGCCGTGGTGCAACTGGCCACGGCCGGGGAGACGCTGCGCTTCTGCGGGATCGGGAACATCTCCACCCGGCACTACCCGCGACCGGGCGAACGCGTGCGGCGGCTGCTTTCCCGGCCCGGCATCGTCGGGGCGTCGGCGGGCGGGCGTCCCGCCGAAACGGCCGAAGCCTGGTCCCGGGCGGGAACGCTCGTGCTGCACACTGACGGGGTGTCCGACCGCTGGAACGCCGAAGACTGGCCCGGCCTGTTCCGTCATGATCCGGCGGTCGCCGCGGCCTGGATACTCGGGCAGCACGGCCGCGGCCGCGACGACGCCTGTGTGGTGGTGGCCTCCGGGGGTGGCGCGCGGTGACCGGTACGGGCCTCGAGGACCTCGTGCGGGAGCTGCGCCAGACCGTCGAACGGCAGCAGCGGGAACTGCGCATGCACCGGTCCGAACTGGAGCAGACCAATGCCGGGCTGCTCGCGCTGCACGCCGAAGTGGAGCGGCAGCGTCAGCGCTCGGTGCTGCTGGACGAGGTGAGCCGCACGGTTTCGGCGTCCCTGCGCGGGCACGAGGTCGCGGAAGCGTTGGTGGACCTGGTGATCCGGGAGGGTGTCGCCACCTCCGCGGACGTGTGGCTGCTCGGTGACGACAGGCGCGTGCACCGCGAACCGCGTCCCGGCGGCAAACCCGACAACCTCGTGCAGCGCGTGCTGTCCACCCGTGAGCCCGTGACGGCGCCGGGCCGGATGCTGGCGCCGCTGACGGTCGGGCCGATCCTGATGGGCGCGCTCGACGTCCGCCACGACGGCGAGGAGTTCGGCGAGGACGACGTCGCGTTCGTCGTGGCCGTCGCCGCCCGCGCCGCCGTCGGGCTGCGCAACGCGGGGGAGTACGAGCGCGAACGTGAGATGGCGGAACGGCTTCAGCGCGCGATGCTGCCCACTTTGGACACTCCGGAAGACCTCGAGCTGTGCGCGCGGTACCTGCCCGCGGCGCGCGGGGTCAACGTCGGCGGCGACTGGTTCGACGCCTTCACCCGCGACGACGGCACGATCGTGCTCACCGTCGGGGACGTCACCGGGCACGGCCTCGACGCCGCGGTGATCATGGGGAAACTGCAGAACGCCTTGCGCGCGTACGCCACCGAGGGCCATGGCCCAGCCGAAACGCTGCGGCTGACGCACGGTCTCCTGCGCGGCTGGCACAGCCCGCTGCTGGCCACGGCGGTGGTGCTCGAGCTGCAGCTGGAAACCGGCCGCATCCGCTGGGCCAACGCCGGGCACCTGCCGGTTTTCGTGGCCGGGGCGGAGGGTGAGGTGCGCGCGCTGGACCAGCCGAACGCGCCGCTGATGGGCGTGCCGTTCGCCTTCGCCATCCACGAGTACGAGACCGGGCTGCGCCCCGGCGACACCGCGCTGCTCTACACCGACGGGCTGGTGGAGCGGCGTACCCGGCCGATCGACACCGGGATGGACCGGCTCGCCGAGGTGTTCGGTGACGTCGCGGATCTGGACACCGGCGAAGCGGGGGACAGGATCCTCGCCGAAATGCTCGGCACCGCGGACCACGACGACGACGTGTGCCTGCTGCTCTGCCGCTGGCTGGCGGGAGCCTGATTCCGGCTCAGTGAAGCCGGAACTCGGCCCACACCCACTTGCCGGGCGCGGCCGGGTCGTACCCCCACGCGGCGCTGATCGCCGCGACCATCGCGAGCCCGCGGCCGCGCGGCGAGGACTCGGTCAGCTGCCGCAGCACCGGCTCCGCGTCGGCTTCGTCGCGTACCGACAGGCGGACGACGTCCCCGATCCGCCGCACCGCGACGTCCACCGCGCCGTGCCCGTGCTCCAGCGCGTTGGTCACCAGTTCCGACGTGACCAGCACGATGTCCTCGACCACGTCTTCCGGCACCGCCCACGAACGCAGGGCCTCCGTCACGAAGCCCCGTGCTTCGCCCGCGGAACGCAGGCCGGGGGGAAGATGCCTGAGGGCGCTGGAGGTTTCGTCCAGCGCGTCGCTCACAAGACCTCTCGCACGCTTCGCTCCTCCGTCTCGGGCGTCACCGCCACAGTACTGGCCGATGCGGGCGGAGGCAGGCCGCTACGATCCGGATGAGGTGGCCGATCGACGAGGAAGAGGCCGGGATGAGCGCTGGACTGTCGTTCGAACCGCTGACTCCGGTCGCGTACCTGGACCGGGCGGCCTCGGCGCACGGCGACCGGATCGCGGTGATCGACGGCGCGCGCCGGTGGACCTACGCCGAGCTGCGGGACCGCTGTCGCCGGCTGGCGGGGGTGCTCGCCGCGCGGGCGCAGGGGCGGCCGGTGGCGGTGCTGGCGCCGAACACGCATGTGTTGCTGGAAGCCAACTTCGGTGTGCCGTGGGCGGGGGTGCCGTTGGTCGCGGTGAACACGCGGCTCTCGGCGGCGGAGATTTCCTATATCCTCGCCCATTCCGAAGCGTCGGTGCTGATTCACGACCCGGCGTTCGACGGGCTGGTGTCGAAACTGGACACGAAGCCGGAGACGACGATCCGCGCGGGGGAGGAGTACGAGGCGCTGCTGGCCGCGGCGGAGCCGTTCGCGGTGACGCCGGACGACGAGCGTTCGCTGCTGTCGATCAACTACACGTCCGGTACCACCGGGCGCCCGAAAGGCGTGATGTACCACCATCGCGGCGCGTACCTGCAGGCGCTCGCGATGGTCGGGCACACGGGACTTTCGCCGTCTTCGGTGCATTTGTGGACGCTGCCGATGTTCCACTGCAACGGCTGGTGCTTCCCGTGGGCGGTCACCGCGGCCGCGGCCACGCACGTGTGCCTGCCGAAGGTGGAGCCGGCGGAGGTGTGGCGGCTCATCCGCGAGGAGGGCGTGACCCACCTCAACGGCGCGCCGACGGTGCTGTCGATGCTCGCGTACGCGCCCGAAGCCGCGCCGGTGGACGTTCCGGTGCGGGTGGCCACCGGAGGTGCCCCGCCGTCGCCCGCGATCCTGCGGCGGATGGGGGAGCTGGGCTTCGACGTGACGCACCTCTACGGGCTCACGGAGACCTTCGGCCCGGCGATGATCTGCGACTGGCGCCCGGAATGGAACGGGCTCGACGCCGATGCGCAGGCGAGGCTCAAGGCGCGTCAGGGGGTGGGGAACATGATCGCCTGCCAGGCAAGGGTGATCGGCCCGGACGGCGGGGACGTGCCCGCGGACGGCGCGTCGGTGGGCGAGATCTCCTTGCGGGGCAACAACGTCATGCTCGGCTACCTCAAGGACGAAGAGGCCACCCGCGCCGCGGCGCCGGACGGCTGGTTCCGCACCGGCGACCTCGGCGTCGTGCACCCCGACGGGTACGTGGAACTGCGCGACCGCAGCAAGGACGTGATCATCTCGGGTGGGGAGAACATCGCCTCGGTCGAGGTGGAACAGGCGCTCGCGGACCATCCCGCGGTGCTGGAGGCGGCGGTGGTCGCGCGGCCCGACGAGCGCTGGGGCGAGGTGCCCGCCGCCTACGTCACGCTCCGGGAAGGGGCGAAGGCGGGCGAGCGGGAGCTGATCGAGTTCGTGCGGGAACGCCTGGCGCATTTCAAGGCGCCCCGATCGGTGGAGTTCGGGCCGCTGCCCAAGACCTCGACCGGCAAGATCCGGAAGTACGTGCTGCGCGAGCGTGCGTCAGGGGAGCGGGCGTAGCACGTAGTGCAGGGTCTTCCAGTGCTTCAAGCGATGGGAGACCGGCACGAGGACCCCGTGCAGGATCGGGTGACTGCGCGCGAGCAGGCGCTTCGCGTGCGCGGCTTCGTCGCCCTCGACGAGGCGGACCGTGGCGCGCATCGCGGGGCCTTTCGTCTTGCCGGACAGGGAAGACGGGGCGATTTCCACTTCGGGGTTGTTGCGCATCCGCTTGACCTTCCACGCCGCGTCGTAGGTGTGGAAGTAGGCGTGATCGCCCTCGACGGCGAGCGTGACCGGGGTGCCGACGGGCGTCCCGTCGCGTTTGAAGGTGGTGAGCAGGGCCGTGTTCTGCTTCGCGAAAGTGGCGAGTGTCGTTGTCATGCCCCGGGGACGGGGCGGCGGCCGGGAACGTGACAGCTACCGGGCGAGCCGGTCGTCATTCCAGCACGACGGCGCCGAGCGCCACGGCGAGCAGTGCGACGTACGCGACCGCGTGCGCCCTGTCCGGGATGCGCCCGGGCACCCGCCGCAGCGCCGCGATCGTGGGCAGCGAACCGGCCAGCAGCGCCGCGCCGGCGACCAGGTCCACCGAACCGGCCTGCCCGCCGCCCGTGCTGGTGCCCGCGAAGAGGTAGACGACGGTCGCGATCACGGCCACCGGGACGGTCAGCGGGTTGGCCATCGCGGCGGCTTCGGCCATCGGCAAACCCTTGCGCCGCAACAGAGGTACGGTCATCACGCTGCCGCCGACGCCGAGGAAGCTCGCCACCGCCCCGATCACCGTGCCGCCCGCGGTCGAGGTGAATCGGCTGAGCGGGCGTGGCGCGGAGTCGGCGCGTGCGAGGAAACCGCGCCTGAGCAGACTGTCCACAATGGTCAGAGCGAGATAGGCGATGAACAGCGCGCGCAACAAGGAGTCCCCGGCGAACGTCGCAGCGAAGGCGCCGATCACCGAGCCGATCGCGACGAAACCGGCCAGCGGCCACAGGTATTCCGGGCGCAGCCTGCCCGCTCGCCACTGCGTGATGGCGGCGCCCGCCGAGTTGACCACCATCACCGCCGCCGAAGTCGCGACCGCCACGTGCATGGAGTCCACCAGCGCGACGACGGGGACGGTGACGAAGCCGCCGCCGAATCCGAACAGGACGGTGGTGACGCCGCTGAGGCAGCCGAACCCCAGGAGGATCAGGATCGTCGTGAGCACCGCATCGACGCTAGGCCGGGCCGGTGCGGCGGGCAATCGAAAGATCGCCAGGTTCTTTCGCGGATCGGACAGCTATCTTGGGGTGGTGCGCAACGTACCGCTCGACGAGGTCGACCACCTCGACCGCGACGTGCTCGCGATCGGCACCGACTACCCGCCGGACCACCTGCTGCCGTGGCATCACCATCGCCGGGCGCAGTTCCTCTACGGCACCGGCCCGATGCGCGTTGAGACCGCGGACGGCACGTGGACGGTGCCGCCGCAACGGGCGGTCCTGATCCCGGCGGAGACGGCGCACCAGGTCACCATGATCGATGTCAGCACGCGGAGCCTGTACCTGGAACCGGCTGCCGTGCCGTGGTTCCCGCGCCGTTGCCAGGTGGTGGAGGTGTCGCCGCTGCTGCGGGAGCTGGTGGCCGAAGCGGTGGAACTGCCCGCGCGCTACGCCCGGCGCGGGCGCGACGCCACGCTGATGAGCCTGATCCTGCACGAACTCGCCCGCCTCGCCCCGCTCCCGCTCGACCTGCCCCTCCCGCGCGACGAACGCCTGCGCGCCCGCTGCAAGTCCTTTGTGGACGATCCGCGGATCCACGAACCACCCGCGCGCTGGGCGGCGGAGCTGCATGTCAGCGAGCGGACCCTGCACCGCCTTTTCCAGGCGGAGACGGGGATGAGCTTCGCGCGGTGGCGGCAGCGGGCGTGCGTGCTGCACTCGCTGCCGCTGCTCGCCAACGGCCACCCGGTGGCGGAGGTGGCGACGTCGCTCGGGTACGCGAGCCCGGCCGCGTTCACGACGATGTTCCAGCGCGTACTCGGCACCCCGCCGAGCGGCTTCCGGGCGCGGTGATTCGTGGGGGTGGTTGATGGGGTACGCGGCGGGCGTGCGTCCGGTGGTGTTTCGTGGGGTACGCGGCGGGCGTGCGTC
>NZ_VMNW02000132.1 GCF_007713735.2 Amycolatopsis acidicola
GGCCGCCCCCGCTCGCATGTTGGCCACTCCCGCTCGCATGTTGGCCACTCCCGCTCGCATGTTGGCCGCCCCCGCTCGCATGTTGGCCATCCCCGTCGGCGTGGTGGCCGCCAGCGGTGCGGGGGTGATGTGTTGGCCGCCGCCGTCGGCCAACACACCGACGCCGTCGGCCAACACATCAACCGGAACGGCCAACACATCGACGGGAACGGCCAACATGCGCTGGGCTCAGGCCCAGTCCTCGATCCTGGCGGCCGCGCGGAAGCGCAGCGCCGGGTCGACGTAGCGGGCGGCCGGCACCTCGTACAACGCGTCGACGGCCGCGCGCTGGGCCTCGTACGCGGCCGCGTAGACGGCCACCTCTTCGTCGGACGCGGGCAGTTTCGCCTCGGCCAGCAGGGTTTTCACCACTTCGGTCATCGGGTTCCTCCTCAGGCTGCGGCCGGGACGGCCGGTTCGGGCACCCGCAGGTGCCAGTCGGTGGACTGCTGGAACGCGTCGCCCGCCCGCAGGATCGCGGCCTCGCCGAACGCGGGCCCAGCCAGCTGCAGCGACAACGGCATCCCGTCGGCGGTGAAGCCCATCGGGACCACCAGCACCGGGTTGCCGACGCTGTCCCAGTACGGCGTGTGGATGTAGGAGAACAGCTCCGAAACGTCGGGCTGTCCGCTCTCACCCAGCAGTGACTGGAAAGTGGGCGCGCCGACGGACGCCGTGGGGCTCACGATCACGTCCACGGTCTCGAACAAACGCCCGATCGCGTCCTGCGCGACGCGCCGCATCCGTTGCGCCTGAACGTAATCCGCGCCCGAGACCAGGGCGCCGTTGGCGAGCATCGCGCGGGTGGCGACGAAGTAGTCGTCCCATCGCGCCGACAGGTCGCTGCGGTGATACGCGAGCGCTTCGCAGCCCATCGTGATCATGTCCGCGGTGACCATCTCCTGCCAGTACGGCAGTTCCACCTCGATCACCGACGCCCCGCGCTCGGCGAGCACGGCCAGCGCGGCGTCGAAAGTGCCTTCCAGCGCGGGATCGCTGCCCTCGGGGAAGTGGTGCTCCCGCACGACGCCGATGCGCACCCCGGTCAGGTCTCCGGTGAACTCGGGCGCGGTGAACGGCGCGTCCACGCAGTCCGGGTCACTGGCGTCCGGTCCCGCGAGCACCTCCAGCACCGAGGCGCAGTCGCGGACCCCGCGTGCCAGCGGGCCGATGTGGTCGAGGCTGTACCCCAGCGGCACGCAGCCGGACTTCGGCACCCGACCGAACGTCGGCATCAGCCCGCTGACGCCACAGAACGCCGCGGGGATGCGGATGCTGCCCGCGGTGTCGGTGCCCAGCCCGGCGAGGAACATCCCCGACGCGACGCCGCTTCCCGTGCCGGAGCTGGAGCCGCCCGGCCAGGTCTCGGGGTTCCACGGGTTGCGCGGCACCGGGAACGGTTTCGTGGCGTCCGGCATCCCGCAGGCGAACTCCATCGTCGAGGCCTTGCCGGTGATCACCGCGCCCGCGGCCTTCACCCGCGCCACCGTCGGCGCGTCCTTCCCCGCTCCCCAGGAGCGGTCGAGGATCAGGCTTTGCGCGGTGGTCGGCCCCTCCGCCATCGCGATGATGTCCTTGACACCAAAGGGAATTCCGTGCAGCGGGCCGAGGTCCTCGCCACGGGCGAGTTCGGCGTCGGCGCGTGCCGCGCGCTCGAGGGCGTACTCGTCGAAGCGGGCGAGGTAGGTCCCGAGGGTCGCGTCGGAGGCGTCGGCCGCGGCGATCGAGGCCTCGGTCAGCTCGACGGAGGTGACGGCGCCTTCCCGCAGCGCTTTCGCCGCGTCGGTCAGCGTCCTGGGCAGTTCGGTCATGACAGCTCCTTGAAAACGCGGGAGACGAAGCGGAAACGCTCGCCGCAGGTGTGGATGAAGGCCAGGTCGAACGGGCGCCCGTCGCGGTCGTAGATCAGCTGCTCCATGCTGATCAGCGGGGCGCCCTCGCGGACACCGAGCACGGTGGCCAGCGGCGCGTCGGCGAGTTCGCAGCCGAACACGAACTCGGTCTCCGACAGCTCGACCCCGGCCTCGGCCATGAACGCGTACCAGTCGGAGACGAACGGGGCGTCGCGCAGCTTCGCCGCTTCGGGGAACAGCACGTAGTTCGTCGCCAGCGCCATCGCTTCCTCTTCGACCAACGCCACGTATTCCAAGCGCAGGCAAGGGGTTCCGGCAGGCACCTGGAGCCTGCCGGCCACCGTCGTCGGCACGGTCACGATGGAGCGGTCGATCATCCTCGGCCGCATCCGCCGGTTGAACATGCTGTCCTTAGCCGGCTCGGCCGCGCCGTGCGCTTCGGCCCACGCAGTGCTGACGCTGTGCACGATCGCCTGCGTGCCGATGCCCTGGGTACGTTCGATCAGGCCCTCGTTTCGCAGCAGCGCCAACGCTTCCCGCACGGTCGCCCGCGAAAGCCCGTGCGCGGACATCAGCTCGGCTTCGCTGGGCAGGATGCCGTCGCGGAACTGCTCACCGTGCACCGCGGCGCGCAGCATGTCGCGCAGGCGGCGCACTTCGTGGATCCTCGGCTCGCGGCTCACCCTCGGGGACGGTAAGTACCGGCCGTTGCCCGGTGATCTCCGCTGGATGACCTGGGTGTTACGCGCCAGCCCGATCATGCGACTCTGGCGGACGCGGCAAGCCGCGGCAGCGTCTTCGGCCAGCATGGTGCCGGATGGTTCGCTCGCAAGCTCGCTCATGCGGCCACCCGGACCCCGGCGAACTCCGCGGTGCGGACGACGGTCGCGAAACCGCAGTCGCGCATCACCTCGATGCCGATCTCGTGCAGCCGCGGGGTCTGCGCGGCGCAGGCGTCTTCGAGGAGGGTCACCTCGAAGTCCCGCATGACCGCCGAACGCACGGTGGTCTCGACGCAGAAGTTGGTGACCACGCCGCAGACCACGAGTTCGGTCGCGCCCATCCCGCGCAGCAACGGCTCCAGCGACGTCCACTGGAAGGCGTCGAGCCGGCACTTGTCGACCACGAGATCGTCCTTGCCGCGGCCGAGTTCGTCGACGACGTCGCCGTCCCAGCTGCCGGCCAGCAGGCCGCCGACCGATTCGAGATCCGGGCTGCGGCCCGTCAGCCACGCGCCTTCGTCGTAGAAGCCGGGACGGTAGACGTGCCGCGTGAACACCACGGGCATTCCCTGCTCGCGCGCGCTCGCCACGGCGGTGGCGGCGTTCGCGACGGCTTCGTCACCGCCCGACAACGCGGCGCCGAGCTTGGGCATCGAGCCGTCGGCGTGGCAGAAACCGTTCTGCACGTCGATCACCAGCATCGCTTTCATCACGCGACCTCCAGTTCGGGAGCGGGCTTTTCCTCGGCCGGGGCGAACTTCGGCATGCCGAGCGGGGTCGCGCCCTTGGGCGGCCGCCACGCGCTCGGCTTGCAGGCGTCCTTGCAGGCGCCTTCGGTGGAGCAGCAGAGCGAGCAGATCGTGCCGTCGTGGAACGGGCAGGTGGCCATGTCGGTCACGTCGTAGTCGCCGCCGCAGACCGCGCACGGCAGTTCGCCGTCGTTCTCCGGCAGCACGGATTCGCGGGCGATGTACCAGCGGCCCTTCGTGGCCAGCGCCACGATCGGCGGCAGCACGATCGCGACCACGAGCGCGATGAACGGGGACAGCGCCGCGGCGGTGGCGCCGAAAGCGCCGTAGTAGGCGACCATCGAGACCGCCCCGGCCACGATCATCGAGCCGAAGCCGACCGGGTTGACGTTGTACAGATGCGCGCGGTGGAACACGAGGTCCGGCGGCGCGAGCTTGAGCCAGCGCTTGTTGATCACCAGGTCCGCGACCATCGCGGCGATCCACGCGACACCGACGTTCGAGTACCAGGCGAGCACCTCGACGATGTGGCTGAAGATGTCGATCTCCATCAGCACCAGGGAAAGCCCGACCTGGAGGAACACCCACGCGGCGCGGCCGGGGTGGCGGTGCAGCAGCCGCGAGAAGAAGTTCGACCAGGACAGCGAACCCGAGTAGGTGTTCATGATGTTGATCTTGATCTGGGACAGCAGCACCAGCAGGCCCGCGAGGATCAGCGCCACCGTGTGGTTGCCGGTGAGCCGTTCGTAGACCGTGGTGAACAGGTCCACCGGGACGCCGACCTGATCCGGGCCGACCTTCGTCGAGGCGTAGCCGACCAGCAGCGTGGAGGCGAAGAAGATGCCGACGGCGAACAGCGCGAACCCGGGCCCGCCCATGATCACCGCGAGCCGCCAGCGGCCCTTGTTCTTCGCCGTCGGATCGGGCATCAGGCGCAGGTAGTCACCCTGCTCCCCCACCTGCGTCGCCAGCGAAAGCTGCGCGGCCGCGATGGTGAACACCGCGAGCACGGTGAGCCCGGCCAGCCCCGCGGGCGAAACCGTGGCCGGGTGGGTCATGTTGTGCCCGGCGTCCGGCGCCGTCGCCGCGGTGCCCAGCGCGAGCCCGATCAGCGCGATCCAGATCGGCCACGTCCACGCCTGGAACTTGGCGCTGAAGGACATTCCGTACAGGGTGAGCGGAATCATCACCGCGGACACCACGACGTAGGAGATGTGGATGTCGAGCTGCGTGAGCGCGGTCACCGCCTGCGCCATGATCGCACCCTCGTACGCCAGGAAGATCAGCGTGTAGGTGGCGTACACCAGCGACGTCAGCGTCGAACCCAGGTACCCGAAGCCGGAGCCGCGGGTGAGCAGGTCGATGTCCACGTGCTTGCGGGCGATCGCGAACGCGATGACCAGCGTCAGCGGCAGCGTCACCACGGCCGCGACCCCGAAGCCGATCAGCGAGTTCTCGAACCCGAAGGCGTCCACGAAGGCGGCGTCCAGCGCGTACCCGGCCATCGCCGAAATGCCGACGAGGCAGGACAGGAACACCATCCACGGGGACCACTTCCGAAAAGCCGCGGGCGTGTAACGCAGCGAGTAGTCTTCCATTTGCGGATTGTCAGCGAGGCCCATCACCGATCCCTTCGCTCAAGTTGAGCGAAAGTTAGAAACGGCGTATTGCCACCGCGTATCGGCTTCCGGTGCGCCCGGTTACGCCGATTCCATTCGCGACAGCGGGCCCGCCTGCCTGCGCGTTCCCACATTCCGGTCGCGGTTTCGCCGGTGCGGGGCGGTGTTGAGCCGGTACGTGATAACCGGTCCGGCGGCGAGCGTAGCCTTGATCCATGCCTCAGCTGCGTTCCCGAACAACAACCCACGGCCGCAATGCCGCGGGAGCCCGTTCCCTGTGGCGGGCCACCGGCATGACCGACAGCGACTTCGGCAAGCCGATCGTGGCGATCGCCAACTCCTACACCCAGTTCGTGCCAGGGCACGTACACCTCAAGGACCTCGGCGAGATCGTGGCCGGGGCGGTCAAGGAGGCCGGGGGCATCGCGCGCGAGTTCCACACGATCGCGGTGGACGACGGGATCGCCATGGGGCACAGCGGGATGCTGTACTCGCTGCCCTCGCGGGAGATCATCGCCGACTCGGTCGAGTACATGGTCAACGCGCACCAGGCCGACGCGCTGGTGTGCATCTCCAACTGCGACAAGATCACCCCGGGCATGCTCAACGCCGCGATGCGGCTGAACATCCCCACCGTGTTCGTCTCCGGTGGCCCGATGGAGGCCGGGAAGGCCGTGGTGGTCGGCGGGGTGGCGCAGGCGCCGACCGACCTGATCACCGCGATCTCCGCCTCGGCCAGCTCCGAGGTCGACGAGGACGGTCTGTCCATTGTGGAGCGCTCCGCGTGCCCCACGTGCGGCTCGTGCTCGGGCATGTTCACCGCGAACTCGATGAACTGCCTCACCGAGGCGCTCGGGCTTTCGCTGCCGGGCAACGGTTCCACGCTCGCCACGCACGCCGCCCGCAAGGCGCTGTTCGAGAACGCCGGCCGCACCGTGGTCGAGCTGTGCAAGCGCTGGTACGGCGAGGACGACGAGAGCGCGCTGCCCCGCAACATCGCCACCCGCGAGGCCTTCGAGAACGCGATGGCGCTGGACATGGCGATGGGCGGCTCGACGAACACCGTGCTGCACATCCTCGCCGCCGCGCAGGAGGGCGAGGTCGACTTCACCCTCGCCGACATCGACGCGATCGGGCGCCGGGTGCCGTGCCTGTCCAAGGTGGCGCCGAACTCGGACTACCACATGGAGGACGTGCACCGCGCCGGCGGCATCCCCGCGATCCTCGGCGAGCTGTACCGGGGCGGGCTGCTCAACACCGGGGTCACCTCGGTGCACTCGCCGACGCTGGAGCAGTGGCTGTCCACTTGGGACATCCGCGCCGAGTCGCCGTCGGAGGAGGCCGTGGAGCTGTTCCACGCCGCGCCGGGCGGGGTCCGCACCACCGAGGCGTTCTCCACGGAGAACCGGTGGTCCTCTTTGGACACCGACGCCGAGGGCGGCTGCGTGCGCGACCTCGAGCACGCGTACACCAAGGACGGCGGGCTGGCGATCCTGCGGGGCAACCTCGCCGAGAACGGCGCGGTGATCAAGGCCGCGGGCATCGACGAGTCGCTGTGGAGGTTCCAGGGCCCGGCCAGGGTGCTGGAAAGCCAGGAAGAGGCCGTGTCGGCGATCCTCGGCAAGAAGGTGCAGCCCGGCGACGTGCTGGTGATCCGCTACGAAGGTCCCGCCGGCGGGCCGGGGATGCAGGAGATGCTGCACCCCACGGCGTTCCTCAAGGGCGCGGGCCTCGGCAAGAAGTGCGCGCTGGTCACCGACGGCCGGTTCTCCGGTGGTTCCTCGGGCATCTCGGTCGGGCACATCTCGCCCGAGGCGGCGTCCGGCGGTGTGATCGGCCTGGTGCAGGACGGCGACCAGATCCTGATCGACGTGCACGAGCGGAAACTGGAACTGCTGGTCGAGGACGAGGTGCTCGCCGAACGCCGCGCGAAGATGGATGCGAGCGAGCGTCCCTGGCAGCCGGCTGAGCGGCAGCGCCCGATCACCGCTGCGCTGCGCGCGTACGCCCGGATGGCCACCTCGGCCGACACCGGCGCCGTCCGCGACCCGAGCAAGTAAACCGACGAAACGAAGCGGCGGGGGCGCGGGCGCGCCCCCGCCGCTTTTTCGTCAGCGGAACAACATGATCAGCGCGACCGTGACACCCGCGGCCAGCACGAAGCCGACGAAGGCGAAGGGCACCGGGCGGCGGCGCCACGGGGTGTTCACGTCGACCGAGATGCGGCCGGGCCCGGTGAACAGCAGCGCCAGCGCTATCCCGCCGAGCACGGCGTGGAACTCGTACCCGGCGCCGTTGTCGAGGAAGAACCCCGGGTGGTCCAGGTACTGCAGGTACACCGCGTTCGCGATGACCGCGAGCAGCGCGGCGGCCGCCGCGGGGGTGAACAGGCCGAGGATCAGCAGCCCGCCGGCGGCGATCTCGGTGATGCCGCCGACCCAGGACAGGATCGTGGTCTGGTGGACGTAGCCCTGGTCGCCGAGGATGCGGGTGAACTCGGCCATGCCGGGGCCGCCGAACAGGCCGAACACCTTCTGCAGGCCGTGCGCCCCCACCACACCGCCAAGGACGACGCGCAGGATCAGCAGCCCGAAGTCGAGCCCGCCGTGCCACACGCTGGCAGGCCGGTCCTCCTCGTAGGCGAGCCTGTCCTCCGGCTCCGACAGCGAGCTGTCGTAATCCGTGTTCGCGTCCACCGGTTCGTGAAAGCCGGAATCCTCGAACAGATTGTGCCGACCGTACTCATCGCTGTGGGTTGTCACGCGGGGAGAGTAGGCCATGCCACCCATTCGGCGCACTAATTTCGTGGGTCAATATTCTCCGTGCACCAGATTGTGCGGAAGTTCCCCACCCGCGTACCGCGCGATTTCCGCGGCGGCGACAGCGTAGGAACGGCGTTGCAGCCCGCGGGCGGCCCCCGCGACGTGCGGCGTCAGGACCAGGTTGGACGCTGTCCAAAGTGGATGCCCCGGCGGCAGCGGTTCGGGGTCGGTGACGTCGAGCGCGGCCCGCAGCCTGCCGGAGTTCAGCTCCGCCAGCAGCGCGTCGTTGTCGACCACTTGCCCACGCGAAACGTTGACCAGCAACGAGTTGTCGGCCATCGCGGCGAGGAACCGCGCGTCCACCATGCCGCGCGTGCGCGAGGTCAACGGCACCATCAGCACCACCACATCGTGTTCGCCGAGCAGTTCCGGCAGCTCCTCGACGGGCCGGACCCCTTCGCGCGCGGACATCGCGACCATCGTCACCGACGCGTCGAACGGTTCCAGCCTGCGGCGAAGCTGATTTCCCAGATCACCCGCGCCGACAATGAGCACCCGTTTGTCCTGCAAAGTGTCGGTCGTATGGCGGTTCCAGCGTTGCGCCGTTCGGTCGAGCGCGAAATTCCCCAATTCCCGGTATACGGAGAGCAACACGGCGATGACCCATTCCGCGGTACTCCCACCGTGCGCTCCCCGGCACGTGGACAGCAGAACTCCGTCCGGCAGCGCGCCGATCCAGTCCTCCCCACCGGCCAGCAGGAGTTGGACGAGCTTGAGCTTCGGCAGCTGCCCCAGCAGCCCGCCCCATTCCGCGGCGCGGTGCATTCCCGGCACCAGCACTTCGGCCTCGGCCGCTTCCGGCGGCAGCGGTCCTCCCCACGTGTAGCGGACCGGTCGCACCCCGGCGAGCCCCGCGAGCGCCCGCTCGCCGTCTTCGTCGGGGACCAGCACGGTTACAGGCATGAACGCACCGTATCGCCGGGCGCTTACCCATGACTCACGCGTGCCCGCCTAGGCTGGAGACCTATGCGTGTTGGGTTGGGCAGGACTGCGTGGCTGATGGCGGCTTGCGGTGTCGTGTTGTCCGGCTGCGCCTCCTTCGACGACCGGGCGGCGGGCCAGACCTTCGAACCCGCGCCTGAGCTGTCCGCCCCGGCCGGTCCGCAGCCCGAGCTGCCCGAGATCGACGGCAGTTCCGGGGACGGCTCCACCGCCCCGAAGCCCTCACAGACCACCGTTCCGCCGCCGCAGGGTTGCACGGATTACGACAAGGCCGTCATCGCCACCTGCCTGGACACGGTGGCCGCGGTCGCCGCGCTGCCCAGCGGGAGCTCCGCGCCCAGCGCACTGGCCGGTGAGCGCAAGAGCGGCCAGGTGCTGCAGGTCGCGAGCGGGGCGAAGTCCTCCCAGCTGGCGAAGCTGGACGTCGTGGCCACCGGTGACGGCGGCCTCACCAGCCTGGCGCTCTCGCCGACGTACAGCGAAGACCAGTTGGTGTTCGCCTACATCACCACGGCCAGCGACAACCGTGTCGTGCGCTTCGCGAAGGGCCAGACGCCGAAGGCCGTGCTGACCGGGATCCCCAAGGGCGCCACCGGCAACCGCGGCGCCCTGCTGACAGACGGCAAGGGCGCGCTGCTCGTCGCGACGGGTGACGCGGGCAACCCCTCCGCGGCGGCCGACCCGAACTCGCTCGCGGGCAAGCTGTTGCGTATCGACACCTCCGGCAAACCCGCCCAGGGCAACCCGACGGCGGGCTCGCCGGTGTACGCCACCGGCCTGCACTCCCCCGGCGGCATCTGCAAGTCCTCGGATGCGTCGCGGCTGTGGGTGACGGACGCGCAGGCGACCACCGATGCGGTTTACAAGGTCACCGCGGGCGCTTCACTCGCGGCGCCCGCCTGGACGTGGCCGGACAAGCCCGGTGTCGGTGGCTGCGCGGACAGCGGCCAGTCGGTGCTGGTCGCGACGGCGGCGGGCAGCAGTGTGCAAGAGGTGCCCATCACCACGGACGGTTCGGTCGGCGGGCAGCCGAAGGCCGTGATGGACGGCAAGAACGGCACCGGCTACGGACGCTACGGCGGCATGGACCCGATCGACGACCAGTACGCCGTCGTCGGAACCGTGAACAAGGACGGCGGCAAACCCGTGTCCAGCGACGACCGTGTAGTGATCATCCAACTGCAGCCGAATCCCGGTGGGGGCACCGGGAAGGACTGAGGTTCGTCTGCGCGGGCGGGCAGGCGGGCTCTCCACGCGAGCGGCGGCATCTCCACGCGGGCGGGAAGTCTGCGCCAGCAGACGGCCCGCCCGGAGTTGGGTGGTCATCCCGTCGCCTGCCCTGGCCCTTATCACTTCAGCCCGGGCCCGCAACCTTTTTCACCAGCGCGCGGCCGAAGGCATGAAGCTTGCGGGCCTGGGCTGAAGTGATACCGCTACCGCAGGCGACGGGATGACCACCCAACTCCCCCAACCCAGCCACGCTGGGAGTTAAGCGTGTCTGCAAAACCCCCTGTCATCCCGGAGCCAGCCCGTCCGGCGAGGACATTCTTTCTCTTTTTGCTTTGTTGTTGCGCTGAGACAGCAACGGACGCGCGGAGGCCGCGCTAGGGGACCCCTCCGCCGCCCCGATCCGGAAGTGTTTGCGATCTCGGCACCGCGTCAAGGCGGGAAAGATGCCTTGACCCGGCACCGAGATCGCAAAGGACGGCTGGGGATCGGAGCGGCGGAGGGGTGTGGCCGTCGGGACGGCTCGCTTCGCGTTGCCGGGTGGCGGTTGGTTGGGTGGTTGTCGGGTGGCTTGCGTTGCGTCGCCGGACGAGAGTGCCGGGCGCCGGCTCAGCTTCGACCGGCGGGGTGTTTCCGCGCCAGCCGGACATCCAGCACCGCCGCCACCAGTGAAACCACACCGCAGGCCAGGGCCAAATACCGTCCGAAGCCGCCGTAGATGCCTACCCCACCGTCGTGCAGCAGGTCACGCACGTCCTGGTCGAACTGCCAGCTGATGGCCAGCCAAGCGAGCAGCATCAGCACCACCGCGACAGCCACGGCGATCAGCCACAGGTGCGGCAGGCCGCTCACCCGCGCCTTGCGGAACTGTCCCAGCGCCACCACGAGCAACCCGGCCAAGGCAAGCAAGACCGGCCCGGCCCAGGCCAGGAAACCCGTGGTGAAAGCATTCCTGGCCACTTCGCCGGACGGGAGCGAGTTCAGTGCGTCCTCGACGTCCTGCTGGGTGGCGGACAGGTTCGTCCACGGCAGGAACAACGCTCCCACGGAGACGAGCCCCGTGCCGAGCGCTGTCCACTCCCGCCACGACACACGCGCGAACGAGAACCGCTGCCGTTCCGGGGCGCCCTTCAACTCAGGCGCCCACCCGCTCGATGATCAGCTCACGCACGCGCTTCGCGTCGGCCTGGCCCTTTGTCGCCTTCATGACCGCGCCGACGATCGCGCCCGCGGCCTGGACCTTGCCGCCACGGATCTTGTCCGCGATGTCCGGCTGCGCGGCCAGCGCTTCGTCCACCGCCGCAAGCAAAGCCGAGTCATCCGAGACGACCTTCAGCCCGCGCTTCTCCACGACCTCACGCGGCGAGCCTTCGCCCGCGAGCACCCCCTGGACGACTTCCTTGGCCAGCTTGTTCGTCAGCTCACCGGAACCCACCAGCGCGATGACCTCGGCGACCTGCGCCGGAGTGATCGGCAGCTCGGCCAGCTCGACCTCGCGGGCGTTGGCCTCCTGCGCCAGCGTGGAGACCCACCAGCCGCGAGCCTCCTTCGAGGACGCACCGGCCTCGACCGTCGCCGCGACCAGCTCGACCGCGCCCACGTTGAACAAGTCACGCAGCTCGGCGTCGGACAGGTCCCACTCGGTCTGGATGCGCTTGCGCCGCTCGGCCGGCTTCTCCGGCAGCGTCTTGCGAAGCTCCTCGACCCACTCCCGCGACGGCGCGATCGGGACCAGGTCGGGCTCCGGGAAGTACCGGTAGTCCTCCGCGGTCTCCTTGGTGCGCCCGGCGGACGTGGTGCCGTCGGCCTCCTGGAAGTGCCGCGTCTCCTGGGTGACCTTGCCGCCCTCGGCGAGCAGCGCGCCCTGCCGCGTCATCTCGTAGCGGACAGCGCGCTCGACGCTGCGCAGCGAGTTGACGTTCTTGGTCTCCGTGCGGGTGCCGAACTCGGTGGCGTCCTTGGCCATCAGCGACACGTTCGCGTCACAGCGGAGCGAACCCTGGTCCATCCGGACATCGGAAACATCCAGCGCCCGCAACAACTCGCGCAGCGTGCTCACGTACGCGCGGGCCACCTCGGGGGCGCGCGCGCCGGTGCCGGTGATCGGCTTGGTGACGATCTCGATCAGCGGCACGCCCGCGCGGTTGTAGTCCAGCAGCGAGTGGTCCGCGCCGTGGATCCGCCCGGTGGCGCCGCCGACGTGCAGCGACTTGCCGGTGTCCTCCTCCATGTGCGCGCGCTCGATCTCCACGCGCACGACCTCGCCGTCGTCCAGCGTCACGTCGAGCCAGCCGTCGAAGGCGATCGGCTCGTCGTACTGCGAGGTCTGGAAGTTCTTCGGCATGTCGGGGTAGAAGTAGTTCTTCCGCGCGAACCGGCACCATTCGGCGATCTGGCAGTTGAGCGCCAGCCCGATCCGGATGGCCGACTCCACGGCCTTGCCGTTGACCACCGGCAGCGCGCCGGGCAGGCCGAGGCAGGTCGGGCAGGTGTGCGTGTTCGGCTCGCCGCCGAAGACGTTCTCGCAGCCGCAGAACATCTTCGTGTTGGTGCTCAGCTCGGTGTGCACCTCGAGCCCGAGCACCGGATCGAACCGCTCGATGACCTCGGCGTAGTCCATCAGGCCGGCGACCGCGGTCATGCCGACACCCCTTTCAGCTCAGGCAGCTTGTCGAGGAAGTCCCCGCGGGCGACCTCGTACGCGGCACCGACGCGGTACAGCCGTTCGTCGGCCAGCGCGGGCGCCATGATCTGCAGGCCGACCGGCAGACCGTCCTCATCGGACAGTCCACTCGGGACGCTCATGGCGGCGTTGCCCGCCAGGTTGGCCGGGATGGAGCAGATGTCGGACAGGTACATCGCCAGCGGGTCGTCCACCCGCTCCCCGATCTTGAACGCCGTGGTCGGCGTCGTCGGCGAGACGAGCACGTCCACCTGCTCGAAGGCCGCGTCGAAGTCCCGCGTGATGAGCGTGCGGACCTTCTGCGCGGAACCGTAGTAAGCGTCGTAGTAGCCCGAGGACAGCGCATACGTGCCGAGCATGACGCGGCGCTTGACCTCCGGGCCGAAGCCCGCCTCACGGGTGAGCGACATGACCTCTTCGGCGCTGTGCTCGCCGTCGTCGGAAACCCGCAGGCCATAACGCATCGCGTCGAACCGGGCCAGGTTCGAGGAGCATTCGCTCGGCGCGATCAGGTAGTACGCGGGCAGCGCGTAGACGAAGTTCGGGCAGGAGATCTCGACGACCTCGGCGCCCAGCTCGCGCAGCTTGTCCACCGCCGACTCGAAGGAGCGCAGCACGCCGGGCTGGTAGCCCTCGCCGCTGAACTCCCTGACGACACCGACCTTCACGCCCTTGAGGTCACCGTTGAGCCCCTCGCGCGCGGCGGCCACGACCGGCGGCACCGGGGCGTCGATCGAGGTGGAGTCCATCGGGTCGTGCCCGGCGATCACCTCGTGCAGCAGCGCGGCGTCCAGCACCGTGCGCGCGCACGGGCCCGCCTGGTCCAGCGAGGACGAGAACGCCACCAGCCCGTACCGCGAAACGCCACCGTAAGTCGGCTTCACCCCGACCGTTCCGGTGACCGCGCCGGGCTGGCGGATCGAGCCGCCGGTGTCGGTGCCGATGGCCAGCGGGGCCTCGAACGCCGCGAGCGTGGCGGCCGAGCCACCGCCGGAACCGCCCGGGATACGGGCGTGGTCCCACGGGTTGTGCGTAGGGCCGTACGCGGAGTTCTCGGTGGAGGAGCCCATCGCGAACTCGTCCATGTTCGTCTTGCCCAGGATCGGCAGGCCCGCCGCGCGCAGCCGCTTGGTGACCGTCGCGTCGTACGGCGGGATCCAGCCTTCGAGGGTCTTCGAACCGACGGTGGTGGGCATGTCGATGGTGGTCAGCACGTCCTTGACCGCCAGCGGGACCCCGGCCAGCGCGGAGGCGGGCTCGGCCGCCTCGTCGGCCGCCTTCGCCGCGGCGAGCGCGCCCTCGGCGTCCACGTGGAGGAAGGCGTGCACGAAGTCGTCGACCTGCGCTATCCGGTCCAGGTGGGCCTGCGTGACCTCGACGGACGAGACCTCGCGGGCCTGGATCTTCTCGGCCAGCTCGGCGGCCGTGAGCCTTGTCAGATCGGTCACTGTTCCTCCCCCAGGATCCGCGGCACGCGGAAGCGTCCCTCTTCGGCGGCCGGCGCCCCCGACAGCGCCTGCTGCTGCGTCAGCCCCGGCCGGACCACGTCCTCGCGGAAGACGTTGGTCAGCGGCACGGCGTGCGAAGTCGGCGGGATCTCGTCTCCGGCGACCTCACCGACCTTGGCGACGGCGTCCAAGATCTGGTCGAGCTGACCTGCGAATACGTCGAGCTCTTCGGCCGTGACCGCCAGCCTGGCGAGTTTGGCGAGGTGCGCGACCTCGTCTCGGGAAATGTTGGGCACGCGGGCTACTCCCGGGGTGTACTGAACAAGGGGGCTTGTAGTCAGCAAGTCTATGGCCGCCCCCTTGACGGGATCGACTGGGTTATGCACGGATTGGTCTCGGAACGCGGACAGTGACTCCCGGGCGCACGCTCCGTCTGTCACAATCAGCGGCCGGCAAGCGCTCCACGGCAAGGCTGGGGCGCCCGACCCGAGAGGGGTTCCGTTGTCCTTCCTGATCCGGGTGCAGCTCCCGGACTCGCCAGGCACCCTCGGCGCGGTCGCGACGGCGCTCGGCACCATCGGGGCGGACATCCTCAGCGTGGACGTGGTCGAGCGCACCGGCGGGCTGGCGATCGACGACCTCGTGTGCGAACTGCCCTCGGGCAGGCTGCCGGACGCGTTGATCACCGCGGCGGAGAGCATCCCCGGGGTCGAGGTGGACGCGGTCCGCCCGTACGCCGGCGTGCTGGACACCCATCGGGAACTGGAACTCGTCGAGGAGATCGCGGCCGCGCCGGCCTCCGGGCTGGAGACGCTGGTCGAGGGCGTGCCGCGGATCATCCGCGCGGGCTGGTCGATCGTGTTCTCCTACACCGACGGCGGCGTCGAGCGCCTCGCCTCCTCCGCCGCCGCGCCCGAGGTGCCGATCACCGACCTGCCGTGGCTGCCGCTGGAGCGCGCCACGGTGCTGGACGGCGAGGACTCCTGGGTGCCGGAGACGTGGCAGGAACTGGGCACGGAGCTCGCCGCGACGCCGCTGGGCAAACCGGACCGGGCGATGCTGATCGGCAGGCCGGGCGGTCCACTGTTCCGCGCCGCCGAGGTCGCGCGGCTCGCGCACTTCGCCGGGATCGTCGCCGTCGTCCTGGACAGCTGAGCTACTTCTCGCCCTCCGCGGCGCCCGACGACGCTGTCGTGCCATGCCGACAAAGATTTCCACGGCACCGAGCTACCCCTCGCCCTCGGCGGCGCCGGTGATGTTCCGTGCCATGCCGCCGAAGACGACGTCGTGGAAGGGTGAAATCCCTTTCCAGTAAAGGTGTCCGGCGAGCCCGTGCGGCTCGAACACCGCGCGCTGCCGGTAGGTCGCGCCGCCGCCTTCCGCCGGTTCGGCGGACAGCTCCAGCCAGGCGCGGCCGGGCACGCGCATCTCCGCCTTGAGCCGCAACAGGTTCGGCCGGTCGAGCGTCTCCACGCGCCACCAGTCGAGCGCTTCGCCGGTGTGCAGGTAGCGCGGGTCGCGACGGCCGCGACGGAGCCCGGCGCCACCGGCGAGCCGGTCGATCCAGCCGCGCACCGACCACGCCAGCGGGAACGAGTACCACCCGTGCTCCCCGCCGATGGACTCGATCACCTTCCACAGCGTGACCGCGTCGGCGCTGGTGTGCCGCTCGCGCACGTCCTCGTAAAGGCTGCCACCCGACCATTCCGGGTCCAGTGGCTGCGGGTCGGCGCTGGCGTCCGACCAGCGGGTGGGCACGTCGGAGTTGCGGATGCGGGTCAGCGCGAGCTCGATCGCGCGCTCGTAGTGGGTCAGCCCGCCGTCGGGATCGGGGATGTGGCGGACGATGTCGTGTTCGTGGCAGACCACCTCGTGCACCAGTGATTCGATCAACGGCACCGCGATACTGCGCGGCACCGGGGTGACGAGGTTGACCCACTGCGCGGACAGCCACGGGGTCAGCACCGGCACCGGGAACATCGCCCGCCGCGGCAACCCGCTCACCACCGCGTAGCGGCGCATCATCTGCAGGTAGGTCAGCACGTCGGGGCCGCCGATGTCGAAGCCGCGGTTGAGCCCGGCGGGCAGCGCGGCGGCGTGCACGAGGTAGTGCAGCACGTCCCGGACCGCGATCGGCTGTACCCGGTTGTGCACCCAGCGCGGGGTGATCATCGCGGGCAGCCGTTCGGTCAGGTAGCGCAGCATCTCGAAACTGGCCGATCCCGAGCCGAGGATGATCGCCGCGCGCAGCACGATCGTCGGCACGCCCGAACCGAGCAGGATTTCGCCGACCTCGGCCCGCGAGGCCAGATGCTTCGAGAGCTCCTCGCCGTCCGGGGTGATGCCGCCGAGGTAAATGATCCGGCCGACCCCGGCCTTGGCGGCGGCCTCCCCCACCGTGCGGGCGCTTTCCCTGTCCAGGCGGACGAAATCCCGGCGGTTCAGGGCGTGCACGAGGTAGTAGACGATCTCCTGCCCGTCGACCGCGCCGGCGACCGACTCGGCGTCGCTCACGTCGGCGGCGACCACCTCCACCCGGTCACGCCACGGCACGTCCCGGAGCTTGACCGGATTCCTGGCCACCGCGCGGACGGTGTGGCCGGCCCGCAGGAGTTCCGGCACGAGTCGGCCGCCGATGTACCCCGTCGCTCCGAACACCACGCACCGCATGGTCTCGATCGTCACTCACCCGAGCCAAGACGGCCAGTCCGATGTCGACGGTGAGCGCCACCGACTCTGGTGCCCAACCGACGCCCGGCAACGCAACGCGAGCCACCCCACCACGCACTCCACCGCCGCCCGGCAACGCGAAGCGAGCCGCCCCGACGACCACACCCTCCGCCGCTCCGCGCGCGTCCGTTGCTGCCCCAAGCCGAGCAACAACAAAACAAAAAGACAAAAGATCCCCTCGCCGGGGAGGCAGACTCCGGGATAACAGGGGTTTCGCAGATCCACTCACCGAAGTGCGTGGCTGGGTTGGGGAGTTGGGTGTCATCCCGTCGCCCGCGAAAGCGGTATCACTTCACCCCGGACCCGCAAGCTCTGTGTTGCCAGGCCCGCGCCGGGCAAAAAGGTTGCGGGTCCGGGGCGAAGTGATGAGGGCCT
>NZ_VMNW02000133.1 GCF_007713735.2 Amycolatopsis acidicola
CTCCCCACGCTCCGCTTCCGGCTTCGAAAACCTCGGCGACGCGATCGCCTTCGCGAACCGGCGTGTTCCCCGGCGCCGCCTCGAACCCGCGGTCACCGTCGTCGTTCCCGCCAAGAACGAGGCCGCCAACCTGCGTGAGATCCTGCCCGAACTGCCCGAAGTGCACGAGATCCTCGTGGTGGACGGGCATTCCGGCGACGGCACCGCCGAGGTCGCGCACGCGGCGCGGCCCGGAGTCCGGGTCATCCAGCAGACCCGGCGCGGCAAGGGAAACGCGCTCGCCTGCGGGTTCCTCGCCGCCTCCGGCGACGTCATCGTCATGTTCGACGCCGACGGCTCCGCCGACCCGGCCGAGATCCCGCGCTTCGTCGACGCGCTCGTCGGCGGCGCCGACTTCGCCAAGGGCAGCCGGTTCGCCCCCGGCGGCGGCAGCCACGACATCACGGCCCTGCGCGCCGCCGGGAACTCAGGGTTGAACAAGATCAGCAACACGCTCTTCAGCGGCGGTTTCACCGACCTCTGCTACGGCTACAACGCGTTCTGGCGTGACCTCGTGCCGAGCCTCGCGCTGCCGCCGGTGTTCACCCCGCCCGGGCGGGAGATGCTGTGGGGCGACGGGTTCGAGATCGAAACCGTGATCAACTGCCGCGTCGCCGCGCTGGGCCTGTGGATCACCGAGGTGCCCAGCGTCGAGCGGAAACGGCTGCACGGTGAGACGAACCTGCGCACCTTCTCCGACGGCGGCCGCGTGCTGCGCACCCTGGTCGCCGAATGGCAGCGCGTCGGCAAGCAGCGCCGCACCCGGCGCTTCGGCGAGTTCACGCCGGGCGCGCTGTCCGCGGCCGCGGAAGGCGTGGGCGAACCGGTATGAGTGCCGAGGATCTCGCCACCTCCGTGGTGATCTGCGCCTACACCGACCGGCGCTGGGAGGACCTCGTCGCCGCGGTCGCCTCGGTGCGGGAGCAGACCGTGCCGGCGAGCGAGATCATCGTGGTGATCGACCACAACCCGGCGCTCGCCGAGCGCGCCGCGGCCGAGTTCGTCGGCGCCGCGGTGGTCGAAAACTCGGGCAGGCGCGGGCTTTCCGGCGCCCGCAACACGGCGATCGAACTCGCCAAGGGCGACGTGGTCGCGTTCCTCGACGACGACGCGGTCGCCGAGCCGGACTGGCTCGCCCAGCTCCTCGCCGGATACCGCGACACGCGCGTGCTCGCGGTCGGCGGTTCGGCCGCGCCGCGCTGGCCGGACGGCGTCCGCTCGCCGCTGCTGCCCGCGCGCGGCGACGGCACCGGCGAACTGGACTGGGTCATCGGCTGCACGTACACCGGGCAGCCGGTCACCGAGACACCCGTGCGGAACGTCATGGGCTGCAACATGTCCTTCCGCCGCGAGGCCTTCCGGCTCGCCGGCACGTTCACCGAGGACCTCGGCCGGATCGGGCGGACCCCGCTCGGCTGCGAGGAAACCGAGCTGTGCATCCGGCTGCACCAGGCTTCGCCGGGCGCGATGATCCTGTTCCGCCCGCAGGCCGCCGTGCGCCACCGCGTCACGCCGGACAGGCTCACGTGGGGCTACCTGCGCCGTCGTGGCTGGGGCGAAGGGCTGTCCAAGGCGCTGGTCTCGCGCTCGGTCGGCGCGGACGCGGCGTTGTCGACGGAACGCGACTACCTGCGCCGGGTCATTCCCGCGGCGTGGTTCCGCGAGCTGAGCAGGTTCGCGCGCGGCCGGCGTTCCGGGCTGACCGGGATGGTGGCGCTGGTCCTCGTCGTCGCGAGCACCGCGGCCGGGTACCTGCGCGGCAAACTGGCCGGGGACAAGCTGCGGATCCGGTCCACCGCGCCGAAACTCGTGCACGGGCCGATCCACGTCGCCACCGTCGACGTGCGCGACCTGCCCGCCCGGCTCCCGGTTCCGGCGCGCGCGGTCGGGCATTACCGCGCGGCCCAGGTGCTGGTCCGCGACGGCGCGCGGACCCGGGACGTGGTCCTGCTGCCGGTGCGCCACGGCGCGGCCCGGCTCGACGTGATCGGCACCGGAACCGTTGCGGCGCAACCGGAAGCGGAGTTCGAGCGGCCGCTGATCAGCGTCGTGATCCCGACCGCGCACCGCAAGGCCCAGGCGCTCGCCAGCGTCCGCGCGGCGCTCGCGGCGGGGTACGAGAAGCTCGAAATCCTGGTCGTGGACAACTTCCCGACCGGCGCGCACGGGGACGACTGGCTGCGCGAGGAGACCGAAAAGCTCGGCGCCCGCTACCTCGTCGAACCGCGCAAGGGCGTGAGCATCGCCCGCAACACCGGCGCGCGCGAGAGCAGCGGCGAGTTCATCGCCTTCATCGACGAGAACATCAGCGTCGAGCCGGGCTGGTTCGACACGGTGGCCGAGGAGTTCGTGACCGGCTCCGGCGTCGGCTGCGTGACGGCGATGGTGCTGCCCGCGAGCCTGGAGACCGACGCCGAAGTGCTCTTCGAGCGGCTCAAGGGCTACAGCCACACGGTGCGCCGCCAGCGGCTGGACCGCGAGACGGCGCGAGAGGACCCGCTGTACCCGTTGTCGATGGCGCGCTACGGGCCGGGCAGCTGCACCACCTGGCGCCGCAGCACCTTCGACGAGCTCGGCGGGTTCGACCCGTTGCTCGGCGCGGGCACCCCGGCGATGGCGGGGGAGGACCTCGACCTGTTCGTCCGGCTCGCGCGCCACGACGGCACGGTCGTCTACACGCCGCACGCCGTCGCCCGGCACACCCACCGCGCGGACTGGCTGGAACTGCGCGAGCAGATGCGCGGTTACGGTGTCGGGCTTTCCGCGATGCTGCTGCTTTCCGTGGTGCGCAAGCCTTCCGGCGTGTTCTCCATCCTGCGCCGGCTGCCCCGCGGCATGGCACGCCTGGCCTCGCGCACGCCGGAACTCCCGCTGTCCGACCGCGCCGCGCGCTCGCGGCTGCGGCAGCTCCGCCGCGACGAGCGCTACGGCATGCTCGGCGGGCCACTCGCTCTCGTCCGCGCGTGGAAGCGGTACCGGTTCGACGCCCGTTCGGGGCATCGGTAACCATTGGCTGGCGCGGAAAGGAGAGTGCGGTGACCGAGCAACTGAGGAACCGGCGGATCACCGCCTACTGCCTGCTCGCCGTGTGCTTCTCCACCGTCGTCCTCATCCTCACGGGCGTGACCACCCCGCTGCGCACCCTGCTGGTGCTGGTGTTCGTGTGCACCGCGCCCGGCTGGTCCCTGATCTCCTACGTCAACGTGCGGCACGTGTCGGTCACCTGGATCAGCGCGGTCGGGCTGTCGCTGGCGGTCAGCATCCTGGTGGCGCAGATGCTGGTGCTGACCCACGCCTGGCACCCGGAAGGCGCCGTCGTGCTCCTGGCGTTCGCGACCGCGGGTCTGCTCGTGCACCACGTGCTGCGCAGCAAACCGCCGCGGGAGGCCGCCCGGTGACGAAGTGGCCACGCCTGCGGAACCGCCCGCAGGCGCCGCTGGACACGGCGGGCACCGGCACCGGCATGTTCGCCGACGGGCTCGCCCTTTCCGCCAGCGCCGCGATCAGCGCCGTCGCCGGGATGGTCGGCTGGATCCTGGCCGCGCGCCTGCTGCCCGCGGCCGACGTCGGGCACATTTCGGCGTTCGTCTCGGGGATGCTGCTCGTGGCGGGTGTCGCCGAACTCGGGCTCGGGCCTGCCGTGCTGCGCTGGGCACCCCGCGCCGGGCATCGCCTGCCGCAGCTGCTGAACCGTACCTATCTCGCCGTGTTCCTCGGCGGGCTCACCGGTGCCGTCGTCTTCGTGCTCGTGCCCTCGGGCGCCGACGTGGCGTCCCGGGTTCCGGGCGGGGCCTGGCTTTTCCTGCTCGCCGCCGTCGCGTGGACGATCTTCCAGTTCCAGGACGAAGTGCTCACCGGGGTCGGGAAAGCCCGCTGGGTCCCGATCGAAAACGGCCTGTTCGGCCTGTCGCGGCTCGTCGTCCTGGTGCTGCTGGCGCCGCTGATCGGCGCGACCGGGCTGATCGTCTCGTGGGTGCTGCCGACGGTCGTGGTGGTGCTCGTGATCACCGGGCTGGTGTTCCGCCGCGTGCGCGCGCCGGACGAGCCGGGCGAGCTGCCGGACCGCCGCGAGATCGTCCGGCTGCTCGCGCCGACGTACCCGGGCACGGTGTGCATCGTCGTGCTCTACAACCTGGTGCCGCTGATCATGCTGCACCGCTTCGGCGCGGACGCGAACGCCGTGTTCTTCGTGGTCTGGACCGCGATCAACGCGCTCGACCTCGCCGCCTCGATGTTCGTGAACCCGTTGGTGGTGCGGCTTTCCGCCGAGCCGGAGCATGCGCGCTCGCTGACCCTGCGGGCCGGCGGCAGGCTCGCGATGGTCTTCGTGCCGATGCTCGTCCTCGGCGGCGTGCTCGCCGGGATCCTGCTGCTGATCTTCGGGCACGAGTACACCTCGGGCACCGGCCTGCTGCGGATGCTGCTGGTCGCGCAGGCGCCCCGGCTGATGGTTCTCGTCGGCATCGCGGTGCACCTCGGCCAGGGCCGGGGCGTGGGGGTCGCGCTGCTGCACGCCATCACAGCGGCGTGTGCCGTCGTGCTCGCCCTCGTGGTGCCGGACGAGTTCACGTTCGGCATCGGCCAGCTCGTCGTGCAGTGCGTCCTCGCCGCGCTGGTGCTGGTGGACCTGCGCACGCGGCTGCCGGGAGCCCGGCGGTGAGTGCGCCGACCCGTTTTTTCGGCCCGTTCCGCCCGAACCGCCCGGTCCGCCGCTATCCCGGGCCGAACCGGCCGATGCGGTACCCCACGCCCAGCGGCCCGACGCGCTACATCCCGACGGCGGGACTCCTGACGCCGCAAGAGGAAGCGACGCAGCGGCGCCGCGCGGTCGACTCCCGCCCGCGCCTGCCCGGCGGCCCCGCCCCCGGCAGGCTCGGGTTCCTCAGCGACCCGTTCCTCGGGCCCGGCCTGGCCGTGGCCGCGCTCATCCTGTGGGTGATCGGCCTCCATCCGGTGCCGCCCTCGGCGATCGGCGGGATCGGGCTGATCGGCGAGCTGTCGGTGCCGACGCTGCTGGCGTATCCGGTGCTGATCGCCGCGGTGGTGCTGGAGCTGCTGCGTTACGCGCCCCGCACGTGGGTCATGAGCGCGTACACGCTCGTCGGCGTCTTCTTCGTGTACGGCCTGCAACCCGCGGTCGAGGAGGTCGCGCGGCTGCCGGTTTCCTGGCTGCACTCGGGATTCGCGGAGTACATCGCCGGGCACGGCGAAGTGCTGGAGGGCTTCGACGCGCGGTTCTCGTGGGCCGGGTTCTTCTCGCTGATCGCGATGATCACCAAGGCCGCGGGCATCCCGAACGCGCTGTCCCTTTTGAACTGGGCGCCCGTCGTGTTCGCCGGGCTGATGGTGCTCGGCACCCGCGCGCTGGCGGTGTCGGCGCTGGGAAACCGGCGCGCGTCCTGGATCGCACCGTGGATTTTCCTCGCGGGGAACTGGACGGAACAGGACTACTTTTCGCCGCAGGCCACCGCGATGGTGATGATGCTGGCCGCGCTCACCCTCACCTTCCGGCACCTCGTGAGGCCCCGGCTGACCGAGCCGGTGAAGGCGCGGCTGCGGGTGCGGCTCGCGCCGCGGTCGAGCCCGAAGGCGCGGCTGGTGGCGCAGGGCTCGGTGGTGCTGATCGGGCTCGGGCTCGCCCCGACGCACCAGCTGACCCCGTTCATGCTGGGGCTTTTTTTGTTGCTGCTGCTGGTGTTCGGCAGGTTGTGGCCGGCCTGGCTGCCGTTCATCGTGATCGGCGCGGCGGTGGTGTGGTTCTCCCTCGGCGCGGAGGACTTCTGGAGCGGGCAGCTGATCCAGATGATCCTCAGCCCGCTCGGGGACGTCGGCTCGTCGGTGGACCAGGGCCTGTTCAGCCGGCTTTCGGGCAGTCCCGGGCACCTCATCGTGCTGCTGGTGCGGATCGCGACGAGCGGGTTCGTCGCGGGGCTCGCCGCGCTCGGGATCGTGTTCCTGCGCCGGGACAACCTGCGGTCGTGGATGCTGCCCGTGTTGTGCGCGGCGCCGTTCGGGATCGCGGTGGTGCAGTCCTACGGCGGCGAGGTCTTCATGCGCTGCTTCCTCTACGCGCTGCCGCTGATGTCGCTGCCCGCGGCGATCGCGCTGGAGCGGGCGATCACGAGCGCCCGGCGGCTGCGCTGGCGCAACCACCCACGCCGCACGCTCGTGGCGGCGGCGATCCCGTGGCTGGTGCTGAGCCTGCTGACCGGGTCCACGGTGCTGGGGCGCGGCGGGAACGACGCGTACACCAGTGTCAGCCGCACGGATATCGACGCGATGTCCTGGGCCGTCGGGCAGGCCCGCCCCGGCGAGCGGGTCGACTCGCTGGTCAACGCGATCCCGCTGAACTACGAACGGGTCGGCGAAGTGGAACAGTCCGAAGTGGACATGTACTGCGCCGATCTCGTGCACGTGCCGGTGCTGGTGGACTGCCTGCGCGGCAAGGGCCCCGACTACCTCGTGCTCAGCGGGCCGCAGTGGGCGTACGTCGACATCCTCAACGGCGCGGCCGACGACTATCCTCAGCAGCTGCTGCGGGGCTTGGCCGAAACGCAGCTGTACCGCACGGTGTTCGACCAGGACGGAGCGCTGGTGCTGGCCAGGGGGAGCGCGGCGGTCAAGAACCCGCAGCCGGACGAAGGGGTGGCGCAATGAGCCCGGCCGACGTGCTGACGCTCGTCACCGCGGTACTGGGTGTCGCGCTGCTCGTCGTCGTGATCGTGCGGACGGTCTTCAAGGAGCTCGCGGTCGGGCGCCGGTCCACCGATTCCGCCACGGCGCGGACGAGCCGCATCCGCCGGCTCGACATCGTGGCCGTGGTGCTGACGGTGCTCACCGTGATCGGCGCGGTCTGGCGCATCGTGGCCGGGCTGACGGCGACGTAGCCCGGAAAGCGCTCTCCACGGCGACCGGCCGGTGCCGTGGCGGTAGCATCGCCAAGCTCTGTGTGTCTCCGGGGCCGCGTCCGCTCCGGCCGAGTCGAGGGGGAACGTGTGACCAGGCCCGCGGTTTCGGTCTGCATCCCGGCGTACCAGGCCGAGAGGTACCTGGCGCAGACCCTGCGCAGCGTGCTGGCCCAGACCTTCGAGGACTTCGAGGTGGTGGTGCTGGACAACGCCTGCACCGACGCCACCCCGGAGATCCTGCGGCGGTTCGACGATCCGCGGCTTCGCGTGCTCCGCAACGAAAGCGTGCTGCCGCTGGCCGAGAACTGGAACCGCGTCGTGGCCGAATCCGCCGCCCCGCTGGTAAAACTGGTCTGCGCGGACGACCTGCTGCACCCGCGCTGCCTGGAGCACCAGCATTCCGTGCTCTCCCGCGACCCCGGCCTGGCGCTGGTGTGCAGCCGCCGCACGATGGTGAACGAGGAAGCCCAGCCGCTCAGCCGCAACCGCGGCCTGCGCGGGCTGCTCGGGCGGCACGCCAGCCGCGACGTGATCCGCCGCGTCGTGCGGCACGGCGGCAACCCGCTGGGCGAGCCGGCCGCCGCGCTGTTCCGGCGCGACCAGTTCGACGCGGTCGGCGGGTTCGACCGGCGGTGGGTCTTCCCGATGGATCTCGTGCTGTGGATCCGGCTCCTCGAACACGGCGACTTCTACGGGCTCCGGGAGTCGCTCGCCGCGTTCCGGATCACCCGTCAGTCGCTGTCGGCGGCCGAGGACGGCAGTGGCTACCTGGAACAGCGCACCCTCAGCGACGAGCTGGCGACGGCGCCGAACTGGGACGTGCGCAGGCGGGACCGCCTGGTCGGCGTCGCGAAGGCGCCGGGCGCGCGGCTGCGGCGGCAGGCGCTGTTCGTGCTGGCGCGGGCACAGGCCGGGCGTGCCGGCGAAGAAAGGAATGGGTGAAAAGAACCACCCGGACGAGGGAGGTAAGTTGATCGGCCGTGAAGCGTCGCGTGATCCTGCTCGCCCTCTGCGCCGTGCTCGTCGTCGGTGTGGTCGTCGCCGTCACGCTGACCGCCCGGCGGTTCAGCGACGACGGCGAGCCCGCCGCCCAAGGCGCCGTCACTCCCGCTGAAACCCCCGCCGCGTCCACCGAAGCCGCCGTGCTCAACGGCTGGCAGAAAGTCGGCGGCGACGAGTTCGACGGCAGCAAGCTCGACACGAAGAACTGGGACGTCTACGACGGCGACAACTCCGTCAAGGAGAGCTGGAGCAAGAAGCAGTGCGCCGTCTCCGGCGGCGTGCTGACGATGACCGGGCTGGGCAGCGAGTCCGGCACCACCTGCGGGCTGGCGTGGAAGTCCGACCAGACCTTCGGCCGGTGGGAGGTGCGCGCGCGGATGCCGCTGCCCGCCGACGCCGGGTACGCCCCGACGTTCCTGCTGTGGGGTTCGGACGATGCGAACTTCCCGGACGCCGGGGAGATCGACTTCTCCGAGACCTGGAACCCGGCCCGCCAGTTCACCGAGAGCTGGCTGCACGGCCCCGGCAACCTCAAGGGCCCGTACTTCAAGAGCAACCCGGTGGACCTGACCCAGTGGCACAACTTCGGCGTCGACTGGCAGGCGGACAAGATCACGCTCTACCTCGACGGACAGGTGTGGGGCGTGTACTCCGACCCGAAGTACATCCCGCGGACTCCCATGCATCTGGTGCTGCAGCTGACTTACATGACCAAGCACGCCGGCGCCCCGCAGCAGACCTCGGCGCAGGTCGACTGGGCCCGCGTGTACCGGTGAGTGATCACGCCCACACTCCGGGACAGAAATAGTCAAGCGTTCAATCGTTGTTGCGCTGTACGGAAGCAATCCAAGGACAAGGGAGAAAAGCCCATGACCTCGACCGCCAGCCAGGCCGACGCCTTGCCCGTGCCGGCCGACGTGCAGGACCTGTTGTTCCGCGAGGCCCGCACCGCGAACAGCTTCAGCGACGAGCCGGTCAGCGACGAGCAGCTCCAGGCGATCTACGACCTGGTGAAATGGGCGCCGACGTCGATGAACACCCAGCCGCTGCGCGCGCTCGTGGTGCGCACGCCGGAGGGTAAGGAGCGGCTGCTGCCGCACATGTCCGAGGGCAACCGCGCGAAGACCGCGAGCGCCCCGGTCACCGTCGTGCTCGCCGCCGACACCGACTTCCACGAGAACCTGCCGAAGACCTTCCCGCACAAGCCGGACGCGAAGGACATGTTCGCCGGCAGCGAGACCTCCCGCGAAGGCTTCGCGCGGCTCAACTCGCTGCTGCAGGTCGGCTATTTCATCATCGGCGTGCGCGCCGCGGGCCTGGCCGCCGGCCCGATGACGGGCTTCGACAGCGAGGGCGTGGACAAGGAGTTCTTCTCCGGCAACAAGTGGAAGAGCCTCGTGGTCGTCAACGTCGGCAAGCCCGGCGACAACCCGTGGTTCGACCGCCTGCCGCGGCTGGACTACGACGAGGTCGTCGAGAGCGTCTGAGTGACCGCCGGGGCGCACTCCCGCGTGGAGGGTGCCCCGGCCGGGGCGCCTGGGCTGGGCGGATAGCATCGAGCGGGTAAACCTCAGCCACGTTCTGCCCCCGAGGAGCCCATCGTGAACCAGCCGTCGTCCGTCGCAGCCGCACCCGCCTCCAGCGTGGTGGTGCAGGCCGGGACTACGGCCGGCGCGGCTGTCCGCGAGGCGGGCCTGCCCGCCAAGGGCCCCGGCGCGATCGTCGTCGTCCGTGACTCGGGCGGGAAGCTGCGCGATCTCGCGTGGGCGCCCGAAACCGAGGTCACCGTCGAGCCGGTCGCCGCGAACACCGAAGACGGCCGCGCCGTCATCCGCCACTCCGCCGCGCACGTGCTCGCCCAGGCCGTGCAGCAGCAGTTCCCCGAAGCCAAGCTCGGCATCGGCCCGCCGGTGAAGGACGGGTTCTACTACGACTTCGCCGTCGAGAAGCCGTTCACCCCGGAAGACCTGCAGGCGCTGGAAAAGCGCATGAAGCAGATCGTCAAGGGCTCGCAGCAGTTCTCCCGCCGCGTCCTCGAATCTCCTGAGGCGGCGAAAGAAGAGCTGAAGGACGAGCCGTTCAAGCTCGAACTGGTCGACCTCAAGTCCGATGTGGACACCGACGAGGTGATGGAGGTCGGTGGCGGCGAGCTGACCGCGTACGACAACCTCGACCCGCGCACCAAGGAGCGCGTGTGGAGCGACCTGTGCCGCGGCCCGCACGTGCCGACCACGAAGTTCATCCCGGCGTTCAAGCTCACCCGTGTCGCCGCCGCGTACTGGCGCGGCAACGAGAACAACCCGCAGCTGCAACGGATCTACGGCACCGCGTGGGAGTCGGCCGAGGCGCAGGACGAGTATTTGGAGCGCCTCGCCGAGGCCGAGCGCCGCGACCACCGCAAGCTCGGCGCGGAGCTGGACCTGTTCTCCTTCCCCGAGGAGATCGGCTCCGGGCTGCCGGTGTTCCACCCCAAGGGCGGCATCATCCGCCGCGAGCTGGAGAACTACTCGCGCCGCCGCCACGAGGAGGCGGGGTACGAGTTCGTGAACACCCCGCACATCACCAAGGGCGGGCTGTTCCACACCTCCGGGCACCTGCCGTACTACGCGGACACCATGTTCCCGGCCATGAAGGTGGAGGAAGAGGACTACTACCTCAAGGCCATGAACTGCCCCATGCACAACCTGATCTACCGGTCGCGCGGGCGGTCCTACCGGGACCTGCCGCTGCGGCTGTTCGAGTTCGGGACCGTGTACCGGTACGAAAAATCGGGCGTCGTGCACGGGCTGACCCGGGTGCGCGGGCTGACCATGGACGATTCGCACATCTACTGCACCAAGGAGCAGATGCCGGGCGAACTGCGCTCGCTGCTGAAGTTCGTGCTCGACCTGCTCGCCGACTACGGGCTGGCCGACTTCTACCTGGAACTGTCCACCCGCGGTGACTCGGACAAGTTCATCGGCGAGGACTGGGAGTGGGAGGAGGCCACCGAGACGCTGCGCCAGGCGGCGGTGGACTCCGGCCTCGAACTGGTGCCGGACCCGGGCGGCGCGGCGTTCTACGGGCCCAAGATCTCGGTGCAGGCCAAGGACGCGATCGGCCGCAGCTGGCAGATGTCGACCATCCAGCTGGACTTCAACCAGAACAAGCGGTTCGGCCTCGAGTACACCGCGTCCGACGGCAGCAGGCAGCGCCCGATCATGATCCATCGCGCGCTGTTCGGCTCCATCGAACGGTTCTTCGGGGTGCTCACCGAGCACTACGCGGGCGCGTTCCCGGCGTGGCTGGCGCCGGTGCAGGTGGTCGGCATCCCGATCTCCGACGAGCACGTCGAGCACCTGCGTGCGGTGGAGAAAGCCTTGCGCGCCAAGGGAATCCGCGTCGACATCGACACCAGCGACGACCGCATGCAGAAGAAGATCCGCACCCACACCACGCAGAAGGTGCCGTTCCTGCTGCTGGCCGGCGGCAAGGACGTCGAAGCCGGCGCGGTGTCGTTCCGCTTCCGCGACGGCGGCCAGATCAACGCGGTTCCGGTCGAGGACGCGGTGGAGGCCATCGCCGCGTGGGTCGAGCGCCGGGAGAACTCCTCGCCGAACGCCGAAGCGCTGCAGGCGGTACTGGGTGAGTGAGCCGGAGCTCGTTCCCCAGGACGGCGTCGGGGTCGAGGACGCGCTGCAGCGGCTGTGGACGCCGCACAGGCTGGCGTACGTGCAGGGGCAGGACAAGCCCGAGGGCGACGAGCCCGAGGGCTGCCCGTTCTGCCGCCTGCTCGGCCTGCCGGACGAGCAGGCGCTGATCATCGCCCGCGGCGAGCACGTGTGGGCGGTGCTGAACCTGTACCCGTACAACCCCGGGCACCTGATGGTGCTGCCGTACCGCCACGTCGCGGACTACCCCGAGCTGACCGTCGACGAGACGCGGGAGCTCGCGGAGTTCACCCAGCACGCGATGACGGTGATCCGCTCGGTGTCGGGCGCGCACGGGTTCAACATCGGGATGAACCAGGGCGTGATCGCCGGCGCCGGGATCGCCGCGCACCTGCACCAGCACGTCGTCCCGCGCTGGGGCGGCGACAACAACTTCATGCCGGTCGTCGGGCACACGAAGGTCCTGCCCCAGCTGCTGGGGGAGACGCGCGAACTGCTGGCGAACGCCTGGAAATGACGGAACGCCCCGCCGGCTCCGTGCCGGAAGGGCGTCCGTACCGGGGGATTCAGGCCTGCAGGCCGGCCTCGATGTCCAGCTCGATCTTGACCTTGTCGCCCAGCACCGCGGCGGGGACGCTCGCGCCGACGCCGAAGTCGGTGCGGCTGATCTCGGTGGAGGCGGACACGCCCAGCACCTTGCTGCCCGGGGTCATGCCGTCGCCGAAGCCGCCGAGCTCGGCGGTCAGGGTGACCTGCTTGGTGACGCCGTGCAGGGTCAGCTCGCCGTCGATGAAGAAGTCGCCGTCGTCGGCGCGGATGCCGGTCGAGGTGAAGGTCATCGTCGGGAACTGGTCGACGTCGAGGAAGTCGGCCCCGCGGACGTGCTCGTCGCGCTGGTCGTTGTTGGTGTCGATGCTCGCGGTGCGGATGGTCGCGTTGACCGTCGAGTCGGCGATGTTCTCGCCGGTCACGATGGTGGTCTCGACCTGGTCGAACCGGCCGCGCACCTTCGAGACGCCCAGGTGGCGGACGGTGAAGGTGACGTCGGAGTGGCTGCCGTCGATCACCCAGGTGCCCGCGGTGTACCCGGGGATCTCGGTCGTGGGCGCGCTCATGGAAACTCCTTGATTAGCCTTGCTGACAATTGAGCTCTCAACCGAGACTAGCGAAGGATGGTTGAGCCCTCAACTAGGGGTAGGATAGATCTCATGCCCGGTTCCCCACGCTGGCTCGACGATCGTGAGCAGAGTGTCTGGCGCGGCTTCAACCTGGCTGTGGACATGGTCCGCGGCCACGTCGAAGGCCAGCTCCAGCGCGACGCGAACATGCCGGTGACCTACTACGAGGTGCTCGTGGTGCTGTCCGAAGCGCCGGACCGCACGCTGCGCATGAGCGAGCTGGCGGAGCGGTGCCGTTCGTCGCGGAGCAGGCTCTCGCACGCCGTGGCGCGCCTGGAGGACAGCGGCTGGGTGCGGCGTTTCACCTGCGACACCGACAAACGCGGCTCGTTCGCGACGTTGACGGACGGGGGCCTGGCCGCCATCGAGGGCGCCGCGCCGGGTCACGTGGAGGCCGTGCGTGAAGCCGTTTTCGACGCGCTCACCCCCGAGCAGGTGGCCGCCCTCGGGGAGATCAGCGCCGCGATAGTGGCGAAGCTGACGCCGCGCTGCGCTGCCGCGATCGCCGAAATCGACGCCGCCGAGGCCGCGCCGCCGCGCTGATCGGCGTGTTTACCGCGCCGCCGCGCGAGTGCCGGGAGCTGTGTAGATAGGCTGCGGTCCGAAAACATCTCCTATCCGCACGCCCCGGGGTGACGTTGACAGCGATGAGAATGCCGGCCGATTACCCCCCACCGCAGATCTGATGCTCAACATCTTCGCGCGCGCGTCGGTGTCCCGCGCTCTCGATCCGCTCGGCCACGCCCTGCTGCGGGCCGGGGTGACGCCCAATGTCATGACCGCGATCGGCACGGTCGGCGCGCTGGCCTGCGCGATCGCGTTCTTCCCCACGGGGCTGCTGCTGTGGGGCACCTTCACGGTGTGGGGCTTCGCCATGCTCGACCTGCTCGACGGCGCGATAGCCCGCGCCCGCGGGCACGGCACCCCGTTCGGCGCGGCGCTCGACGCGACCTGCGACAGGCTCGTCGACGGGACGCTGTTCGCCGCGATCGCCTGGTGGTGTTTCGTCGAGGAGCACAACCTCCGCGCGGCCGGGGCGACGCTCGCCTGCCTGGTGCTCGGGCAGGTCATCTCGTATGTGAAGGCACGCGCCGAGGCGTCCGGTCTGTCCGCCGACGGCGGCCTGATCGAACGCGCCGAGCGGCTGATCATCGCCCTCGTCGGCACCGGCCTGCAGGGCTTCGGCCTGCCCTACCTGGTCGAGGGCACGCAGTGGCTGCTCGCCGTGCTGTCCGCCATCACGCTGGCGCAGCGGATGTTCGCCGTCGCGGCTTCGGCCAGGGCGAAGGAGCGGGAGGCGCATTCGTGAGCGGACTCGCCCAGCGCGCGACCGATCTCGGCTACGCGCTCGGCTGGCAGCTGATCCGCAGGCTGCCGGCCGGGATGTCGTCGGCCGCGTTCGCGCTGGGCGCCGACTTCGGGGCGCGCCGCGACGGCCCCGGAGTCCGGCAGCTGCGCCGGAACCTCGCCCGTGTCGTCCCGCAGGCCGGCACCGCCGAACTGGACGAGCTGACCCGCCGCGCGCTGCGTTCGTACGCCCGCTACTGGCTGGAGATGTTCCGGCTGCCCGCGATGGACCCGGAGGCCGTGAAGTCCAAAGTGGACGAAGCGATCACCGGGGTGGAGAACATCGAGGCCGCGCTCGCCGAGGGCAACGGCGTGGTGTGCGTGCTGCCGCATTCGGGGAACTGGGACGCGGCCGGGCTGTGGATGGTCGGCTACGCGGGTTCGTTCACCACGGTCGTCGAGCGGCTGGAGCCGGAGTCGGTGTACCGGCGGTTCGTGGACTTCCGCGAGTCGCTCGGCTTCGAGATCCTGCCGACCACCGGCACCGGCTCGTTCCGCCTGCTGCTGCAACGCCTGCGGGAGAACAAGGTCGTGTGCCTCGTGGGTGACCGCGACCTGACCCGCACCGGCATCCCGGTGACGTTCTTCGGCGAGGAGACCAAGATGCCGGCCGGCCCGGCCCGGCTCGCCGCGAGCACCGGCGCCGCGCTGCTGCCTGTGGGCTCGTGGTTCACCGAGGACGGCTGGGGCATCCGCGTGCACCCGCGGATCCGGGTCACCCAGCGCGCCGAGGTCCCGGCCGCCACCCAGGCGATCGCCGACATCTTCGCCGGGGACATCGCCGCCCACCCGGCGGACTGGCACATGATGCAGAAGCTGTGGACCGCCGACTTCGGCGAGGCCGGGCCCGCCGGCGAAGAGGAGGCTGCGGCGGGGTGAAGATCGGGATCGTCTGTCCCTATTCGTTCGACGTCCCCGGCGGGGTGCAGGGGCACGTGGTCGACCTGGCGCGCGCGCTGCTCGCGCGCGGGCACCAGGTTTCCGTGCTGGCGCCCGCCGACGAGGACGCCGACCTGCCGTCGTTCGTCGTGCCCGCGGGCAAGGCGCTCGGCATTCCCTACAACGGCTCGGTCGCCCGGCTGCAGTTCGGCCCGGTCTCCTACGCGCGCGTGCGGAGATGGCTGCGCGACGGGAATTTCGACGTGCTGCACCTGCACGAGCCGGCCGCGCCGAGCCTGTCGCTGCTGGCGCTGAAGGTCGCCGAAGGCCCGATCGTGGCCACGTTCCACACGTCCACGCCGCGTTCGCGCACGCTGTCGGCGTTCCAGCCCGTGCTGCGCCCGTTGCTGGAGAAGGTCACCGCGCGCATCGCCGTCTCGGCGCTGGCGCGCCGCGTCCAGGTCGAGCATTCCGGGGGCGACGCGGTCGAAATCCCCAACGGCGTCGACGTCGAGTTCTTCTCCCGTGCCCTCCCGCTCGACGGCTATCCCCGCGCGGGCGGAACGCTCGGGTTCGTCGGCCGGTTCACCGAGCCCCGTAAGGGAATGGACGTGCTGCTCGGTGCTTCGCGGCAGCTGCTGGGCGAGTTCCCGGACCTGCGGCTGCTCGTCGTCGGACGCGGGGAACCCGACGAGCTGCGCCGGATGGCGGGGCCGGAACTGGCGCCGCACCTCGAACTGCTCGGCCAGGCCACCGACGAGGTCAAAGCGCGGGCGCTGCGCAGCGTCGACGTGTACTGCGCCCCCAACATCGGCGGCGAAAGCTTCGGCATGATCCTCACCGAGGCGATGGCCGCGGGCACCGCGGTCGCGGCCAGCAGCCTGGATTCGTTCCGGCGCGTGCTCGACGACGGCCGCTCCGGGGCGCTGTTCCCGGTCGGCGACGCCGACGGGATGGCCGGGGTCCTGCGCGATCTGCTCGAAGACCCGGCCCGCCGCGGCTCGCTCGCCGCGGCGGCGGGGGAGCGGGTGGCCATGTACGACTGGCGCGTGGTGGTCACGCAGGTGCTGCGCGTGTACGAGACGGCCGTGGCCGCGGACCCGCGCCGCGTGGTCCCGGAGGAGGCGGGCCGGTGAGCACCTTCGTCCTGCTGATCGTGATCCTCGCGGCGATCGTCGTGCTGGGCGGGTTGTTCCTGGTGGCCACCGCGAACCGCCTCGACCGCCTGCACGTCCGCCTCGACGCGGGCTGGGCCGCGCTCGACGCCGCGCTGGCCCGCCGCGCCGTCGTCGCGAGGGCCGTCGCCGCGGGCGCACTGTCCGGAGTGGAGGGTGCGGCGGTGCTCCAGGCCGCGGACGCCGCCGAAGCCGCCCCGCGCGCGGAACGGGAAACGGCGGAGAACGAGCTGACCAAGGTGCTCGGTTCCGTCGCGCGCGCCGGGCTCCCGCCCCGGCTCGCCGACGAGCTTTCCGACGCCGAACACCGCGTGGTCATCGCCCGCCGCGTGCACAACGACGCCGTCCGGGACACACTGGCCCTGCGGCGGCGGCGGAAGGTGCGGTACTTCAAGCTCGCCGGGACCGCGCCGCAACCGGAGTACTTCGAGATCGTGGAACCCCTGCTCTGAGTGGCACACTCGCTGCATGTCCGATCCCTGCGCCGTCGCCCACGGCGAAGCGGGCGAGCCCGAGGCCGGCGTCCGCACCCTGGTCGCGGTCTTCGCCTCGCCCGTCGCCGAATACCTGCTCAAGTACGCCGCCGATCTCGGCTACCGCACCGTGCTGTTCGACCCGGCCGAGAACAGCCTGCCCACCCTGGACGCGGCGACCGACGTCGTCGTCACCGACCACCACCGCGAGGAGCTGGGCCCGGTGCTGCGGGACGTGCTCGCCCAGCCCGTGCGGTGGGTCGGGGTGATGGGGAACCCGCACCACGAAGGCCCGCACGTGGAGGCGCTCAAGCAGTTGGGCGTGGCCCCGGCGGAGATCGACCGCGTGCACCGGCCGATCGGCCTGAACATCGGCTCCCGCACCCCGCCCGAGATCGCGCTCGCCACGCTGGCGGGCCTCGTCGCCGACCGCAACAACCGCCCCGGCGGCTTCGAGTTCTGACCCGCCGCGCCACCTCCA
>NZ_VMNW02000134.1 GCF_007713735.2 Amycolatopsis acidicola
GTGACGCGCAGGGCGAGCGGCAGGGGTTCGCGAGGCAGGCTCTCGTGGAACAGCAGCGAGCCCACGAGGATCACGTAGCCGCTGCCACTGACGTTCGCGGTGGGGACGAGCGCGGTGGCGCGAAAGCGTTGCAGCGAGGTCTGGAACACCGCCATCCCGCACACCGACGCGGCCACGAGCAGGTACCCATACGGTGACGCGGGCGCGGCGGCGACGCCCTCCCCGGCCAGGTGCGCGGAGAGCCCTTTCATGCCGAGCCCCGCGATGCCGTAGAACAGCCCGGTGGCGATCCCGGCGGCGACCGGGCCGGTGACGCGCGCGCCGCCCGCGGCCTGCCAGAGCGCGATGGCGCAGGCGGCCGACACGACGACGGTGATGATCATCGTCGCGGGGTCGGCGGGCATGTTGGCGGGGCCGTGGTCGTCGACGGAGAGGCCGAGCAGGATCAGCGCGAGCACGATCAAGGCGATGCGGCGGCGGTCGCGCGGGCCGGTGCGTTCGCCGAGTACGAGCCAGGACAGCAGGGCCAGCACCACGACTCCCCCGCTCTGCAGCGGCTGGGCGACGCTGAGCGGGAGCGTGAACAGGGCGCCCACCTGGCAGGCGAGCCCGATTCCCATGCACGCGAAGCCGACGAGCCAGCCGGGGGCGGTGAACAGGGTGCGCACGAGGTGCTTCGGGTGGCGGAGGTCGAGTGCCGGCAGGCTCAGAAGCGCGCGTTTTTCCAGGACGAATCCGGCGTTGTAGGCCGCTGTGCCCGCCAGCGCGAAGGCGATCCCGTGGCCGTTCACCGGGTCAGACCGCCTCCCGGCGGCCCGGATCCGGCACGGCCGCGGCGAGCAGTTCCTCCAGCAGCGCCGCGAACCGGGCGGCGGCGGCCGCGTCGAACAGGGCGTGCCGGTAGCGCAGGCACAGGTGCATCCGGCCTCTCATCGTCGTGACGCCGAGGGAAAGCCCGCGCGGCATGGGCGCCGGGGTGGAGAACCACACGGCCTCGACCGGCGCTCCGGGACCGAAGTCGGTGGGACGATCGAGGATCCCGAGGTTGGAGACGAGCGAGGTGTCGCTGTAGTGCGCGGCGCCCATCCGGTGGGCGAGCCGCACGATCGGGCCGCGCAGCACCGCCGGGTACCAGGGCAGCATGAGCGCGCGGGACACGGGATCGAGCTGGGGCCCGCCTTGGATCTTGGCCGCGGTGGTCTGCGCGGTGACGTCGCCGAGCACCCGGCGGAACGGGTTCGCGGCATCGTCGGTGACGGCGATACTCGCGAGCCTGCACAGGTTTCCGAGCCGTTCGTCCCCGGCAGGCCTGGTGTTGAGCGGCATGGTGATCCGCACGGTCGACGGGGCTGTCCCGTGGGCGACGTTCCAGTACGCGATCGCCATGCCGAGCGCCGCGATGAGGACGTCGTTGACCGTGGCCGGGCCGGGCAGCGGCGCCGGGCGTGGCAGGGCGAGGTGGTGGAAACCGTAGCCGGGCAACGGTTCCGCCCCGTCTTCCGCGATCCGCGCGGGCCGCCCGTGCACGCGCGCGGGGCCCGGCCGTGCCCGTGGAATCCTTGCGGCGAAAGGCTTATCGGGGACCGGGTCCGAGCGGCCCGCGTAGCGGTCGGCCAGTGAGCGCAGCAGCCGTACGCCGGAGAGCCCGTCGAACACCGCGTGGTGCAGGCTCAGCAGGAGGACGTCGCGCTCCGGCCCGATCGCGTGCAGCAGGCGCAACGCCGGGCCGGTGTCGAGCCGCACCGGCGTGCTGACGAATTCTTCCCTGCGCCGCGCCAGGTCGGCCGGCTGGTCCCAGCGCACCTGGGTGAGCGCTTTCGGCGTGGTGGCCGGGATTTCCCACTTCAGGCGGCGCCGCAGGACGTGCCCCGGGGCGAGGCGCGCCCGGGCCAGCGGGTGCGCGGCCAGAACACCGTCGAGTGCCGCGCGCAACCGGATCGCGTCGACGTGGGCGTCGATCGCGGCTTCGAGGTGGACGTTGTTCGGCTCACCAGGGCGGTCGAGCCAGTGGCCCAGCTCGTCGACCGGGGTGAGGGGGACGGTGGTCATGGCCGCTTGCCTTCCGCGAACCACGGCATGAGCGCGGCCGCGAGCGCGGCGAGCGCGAACACCTGCGCCGGGCCGCCGAGCGCGCCGTATCCGGTGGCCACGCCGTGCAGGGCGACGCCGACGACCGCGCACACTCCGGCACCGAGCATCGCGAGCCCGGCGATCACGGGGAGCCATCGTGGCCGCAGGAACGCCAGCCCGGCCAGCACCGGCACGACGACGGCGACGACTCCGCCCACGATCACGAGCAGCCCGGTGACCGCGGCGAGCGCCACCCACAGGCCGGCCTTGGTGGCCCGGCCTTGATCGGGCACCGGGGTGAGTTTGCGCCGCCTGCCCCGGATGAGCGCACCCAGAACCAGCACCACGACGCCGATCCCGGACGCGATCAGGGCCGCACGGTAGGCCGTGGCGGGGGTGAAGGACAGCGTGATCGTCCCGTCCGCGCCCGCCGGGACCACGAACCCCTGCTGCCAGCCGTCGAGCTGGACCGGAGTCAGCCGGACGCCGTTCATCGTGGCCGTCCAACCGGAGTTGTAGGTCTCGTGAACCTCCACAAAGGACTCCGCGCCGGCGCCGATGGTGAGCTGCCGGTTTTCCGCTCCCCACGCGGAAACGTGCACCGATCGCGCCGGGGTGGCGGTGGTCGGTGCCGTGCCACTGGCGAGGGTGAGGTCGGTGATCGCGAGCGCGCCCGTCGTGCTGGACGAGGTGAGCGTGTGCCTGCCCGCCGACAGCGGCACGGTGCCGTCCGAGGTGCACACGGCGACCGTGATCGGCCGGAACCCGGCCAGGTCGCCGAGTGTGGTCTCGGCGGAGGTCTGGTACTCGGTGCCGTCGACGGTCAGCGGCGGGCCGCTCCCGCAGGGCAGGCTGACCGGGGTGTCGTCCGGCAGCGGTTTCGCGGTCAGGTCGGCGAGCGCGGGCGAGCCGATGTCCCCGATGCCGACGAGCAACGGCGCCGCCGCGCCCACGAGCGGGTCGTAGGAGGACGCGGAGGTGAGCGTGGGGAAGCTGATGTCGAGGTAGTCGGTGGTGAGCGGGTCGAACTTCACGTCGGCGATCGCGGGGACCGGGGTGGTGCTGGTGTTGGGCACCGTGACCTCGCGCGTGCCGTCCGCGCCCTGCACGCGCAGGGTTGTCGGCATGGTGGAAAGCCCGCCGGCGGGCACGATCGTGAGCTCGCCGATGGAGCGGGTGCCGGTCCAGCTCAGGCGCAGGGTCGGGTTCGGGGCGCCCGCGAGCCAGGCCGTCCTCCAGTCCCCGTCGGCGGCGTTGGCCACTCGGTATTGCGGCAGCCCGCCCCACGTCGAGGTTGCGGTGACGGCCAGGCCCGAGGCGCCGGTGCGGTACTGGTCGAGCAGCGCGTTGAGGCCCGCGCCCGGGACGGCGGTCGCGGTGGCCGACACGGTCATGTCCTGGGCCGTGGCGGTGGTGAAGGTCCGCGCGAGTTCGGGTTCCGGTTGCGATTCGCCCAGGGGCAGCGGCGAAACGGTGTCGCGATGGAGCGAGACGACGTTGTGCCGCGCGCCGCCCGAGACGCCGGGCACGCGCAGATAGCGGGTGACTTCGGTGCCGGGGATCGTGATTTCGCGGATGCCCGCGGCGGGGCCGCCGGTCACGCCGCCGGTGGTCTGTTCGATGGTGACGCGCAGCCAGGACGTGGAGCCTGGCGGGACGCGCAGCTGCTGAGTGTCGGAGGTGGCGCGCAGGTCCGTGGTGGCGCTACCGGCTTCGGTGGTGGTGACGACGCGGGTGATCACCGGCCGGAAAGCGCTGTCCGAGAGCAGCTGGATCGGGACCGACACCGGGAGGGTCTGGCGGTGGTCGAGGCGGATCTGCAGCCATTGCCCTTCGCCGCTGTCGGCCCGTCCCTGGGTCCAGGCGGTGTCGGGGTTGCCGTCGAAGGCGTTCACGGGGTCGTATTGCGGGAGTTCCCAGAGCCACGAGCCGTAGGACGAGGCTGTCACGTCTGTGGCGCCCGAGAGTTGCGCGACGGTCTGGTCGCCGTTGCTCGCCAGGAGCTGGCGTGGCGCCTCTCCCCCGCCGCCGTGCGGGTCGTCGGCGGGGTTGGTGCCGGTTTCGGTGTAGGTGTAGGACTCGTTGTGGTTCACGAGGCCGAAAGTCGTGTCCTGGCGGCGGTTTCCGTCGGTGAGGACCTGGGTATCGGCGCGGCCGGAGGAGATCACGGCCTCGTCGCCGAGGACGCCTTGGTTGGCCAGGTCGAGGAGGCTGCCAGGGTCGGTGTCGGCGCGGATCGCGTCGGCGGTGGGCTGCACGGCGACGGGGCCGGTGTCCTGCTGGGCGGGGGCCTGGAAGATTTCGAGCGCCGGGTACACGCCCATGAGGCCCTGCACGGACAGCGCGGTTCCGGAGTGGACGTAGCCCGCGGTCGTCTCCGGCCCGAAGGACGTGACGCGCGTGAACCCGGACTGGTCCAGTGTCCGGTGGACGATGTCCGGGGAGACGTAGTCGAGCTGGTTCGGGTCGAGGTCGTTGCGTACCAGCACATAGCGCACGCCGGCGCGCGCGAGGTACGTGCCGAGCCCGGGTTGCGCGTCCCCGGATTCGAGTGCCTTCTCCGCGGCGGTGAGCATCGACTGGGATCCGGCTCCGGAGAACGGCACGAGCTGGCGCTGCACCCACGGCGAGCGCGCGAGGGGCTCCAGTGGTTCGTCGACCGGGACGCCCCAGGCGTAGATGCCGTGGGAGTCGGCGGGCGTGACGAGGGTCGGTTCGTTGGGGGCGTGCTCGGCGAGGTAGTCCGCCGCATCGTCCCAATAGGACGGTACCGCCGAGAACGACCCAGGCTGCAAGGCTTTTCCGGTGCCATACGGCGCCGCGAGTCCGATGAGGACGGCCGCCGTCGCCACGATGGCGAGCACTGTTTTCGCGCGGCGCGGGCGCCGGATCGGCCTCGCGAGCAGGTGCGCGATGCCGAGTGACAGGGTCGCGGCGATGACGGGTTCGAACTTGTAGATGTTGCGGAAGGGCGCGAGCCAGCCGTCGAGCCAGTTCTGCACGGTGCCGTGGAACAGCCCGCCCATCGGCCCGGCGTAGCCGGCGAGGAGCACGAGCGCGGCCACACCGGTCGCGAGCCGCAGCCACCGGCCTTCGGGCAGGTCGCGGCGCGCCAGCCCGGTGAGGCCCAGCGCGGCGGTGACGGTGGACGCGGCGATCACGAGCGGGGTGGACACGACGGCCCAGCCCGCGGTGAGCCAGGCGTTGCCGAAGTTCAGGTACGCCACCCAGTTCCCGCTGCCGCGCAGCACGGTGGCCGCCGACGTGGTCTGGTTGGTGTTGGCGGCCTGTTCGATGTAGGGCAGGAAGTTGAACCCGTATCTTCCTTGCAGGACAAGGGGAACGACCCACCACGCGGTCGCGAGCACGACGGCGAGGAGCCACCACAGCAGCAGGGCGAGGTGGCGTCGAACGCGGATGAGCAGGTAGAGCAGCGGCAGGCTCAGCGCGGCGATCGTGGACGCGCCGTTGACGCCGCCCATCGCGAGCACGACGAGCCCGGAGCGGGCGGCGGCGAGCCGGGCCGAGCCGCCCTCGACGGCAGTCACCAGTGGCACGACGGCCCACGGCGCCAGGAGTCCGGGCAGCACCGCGGCGGACGTCGATCCGATGAGGACGGTGAACGTCGGCCACAGCACGAAGGCGGCGGCAGCGACGAGCCGGGTGCGGGGTGAGCCGATGCCCAGCCGGGTGGCGAGTTTGGTCAGTCCCCAGAAGCCGGCGGCCACGAGCAGCGACATCCAGAGCCGTTCGGTGATCCACACCGGGATGTGCACAACCTGGCCCAGCAACGAAAAGACGCCCATCGGGAACGCGTAGCCGATGTACTGGTCCTGCAGCCCGCCGAACCACTGCAGCGGGTTCCACAGGTGCGCGAGGCGCGTGTAGAACCCGGCGGGGTCGAGGTTCACGCCGAGCTTGGTGTCGAACGTCATCTTGCCCGGGCTCTGCAGCAGGAACACGACGAACGCCAGCAGCCACACCCACAGCGGCCACCAGCGGCTGACCGTGCGGGGGCCGCCGGGCTCGGCGCCGCCCCGGCGGATCGCGACCGGCGGGGGCGCCGTTCCGCCGCCGTGCGGCTCCGTGGCGGTCCTGGTGTCGGTCATGACACGGCTCCCGGTTCGTCTTTGCGGAGGATCAGCAGCAGGTTCCAGGTGAGCAGCTCGCGCAGGCCGGGCACGCGCAGCAGGACCCGCGCGGGACGCGGGTAGTAGCGCGGCAGCGCGTCGGCGAGCCGGGCGCCCGGCTGCCGCCGGGCCAGCCGCAGTGTCTGTCCGATGTGGACGGGGAACAGGGTGCGCCGGTACTCGTTCTTGGGTGGCCGCCCGTGCCGCCGGGCGTAACGGCGGGCGGCACGGGCCCCGCCGAAGTAGTGCCACGGCGAGGTTTCGTGGCCACCCCACGGCGAATACCAGTTGGTGAAGGAGACGTAGACGAGCCCGCCGGGGCGCGTGACCCTGACGAGCTCGTCGAGCAGCCCGGCGGGGTCGGGCACGTGCTCGAGCACGTTCGAGCACACGCAGATGTCCGCGATGCCCGCTCGGAAGGGCAGCCAGTAGCCGTCGGCCACCACGGTCCCGGGCGGGACGCCGTCGCGGCCGAGGCCGATCGCGTCGGGGTCGGGCTCGACGAGGTGGTAGCCGCCGCCCCGCGCGCGCACCGCGGCGGCCAGGTGGCCCTGGCCGCCGCCGATGTCGAGCACGGTTTTGTTGTCCAGCGGGCAGTAGCGTTCGAGCTGGCGCACGGTGTCTCCGGCCAGTTCGCCGTAGAAGCGCCCGGGATCGGTCTGCTCGACGAGGAACGCGCGGAACAGCCGCACGGAGCGCCGCAGCCCGCCGGGGCGATGCGCGGGCGGCGCCGTCACACCGGCTCCCGGACGGGCGGGAGCGGTTGGGCCCGGCGTGCGCGGCGGCTGGCGCGCACGAGCAGGATGATCCCGATGATGAGCAGCACCGGCCCGAGCACGAGCAGCAGGAGCGGGCCGGTGGTGCCGATCAGGTTCAGCGCGCGGTCGTTGGCGATGGCCGTCTGCACGTTGTCGTGCACGGCTTGGGAACTGGGCGCGACGGCGAACGTCGACAGGGTCAGGAGATCGTCGCTCCCACCGGGAAGGCGCGCGGTGGTCACGACGTGCTGCACCGTCGACACCGGGGCTCCCGACAGCGGGTCGACGAGGACCTCGATGCCGTCGTCGCGGTAGTAGGTGTCCAGGTGCACCATGCCCGGCTGCTGCGGCATCCCGACCAGCGAGCCCGGCAGGTCGAGGCTGCCACTGACGGTGGCCGGGACCTTGCCGGTGAAGCGGTAGAACGTGTGCCCTTCGAGCACCACGTCCCCGGAGTAGACCACCGGGAACGCCTTGCGCACGAACGGGTTCCAGTACTGGTAGGCGACCTTCTGCACGTTGAACGGGAACTTGAGGAACGCGGTGCCCTGGTGCGCCGGCGACTCACCGCAGCAGTGCACGGGTTCGTTGGTGTGCGGGTCGGCCACGATGCGCTCGACGATCCACTGCAGCGAGTAGCGCGGGTCGGCGAACGCGAGCGTGTCCGGGTTGTCGACCTGGGTGGACATGTCCCACACGAGCACGTCGTGCCCGGCGCCCGCCTCGACGTCGCCGATGACGCGGGTGGTGATGGTGAACTGGATCGGGCCCTTCAGCCCGGTGCCGTCGAAGTACTGGCCGGTGGCCATGGTCACGTTGGTGGTGTCGATGTCCGCCGGCGTGCGTTCGAGCCGGGGCAGCACGAACCAGTGCAGCAGCGGGGCGAGGGCGAGGCAGAACGCCCCGAGCACGATCAGGATCGTGCCGGTGCGCGGGCCACGGGAGCGGCGCGACATCTTCAGTCCTCGTTGACTCGGAACCGGGCGGGAATTCACGAGAGAGCCTCGTTTTCGAAAAACTAGAGCGCGCTTGACAAACTGTCAAGACACGTGTTCACCTGCATCACCCGAACGACGAAAACCGCGCCAATTCGAGACGCAGGCGCGGGCCCGGTCCCACTTTCCGCGCCGGAACCGGCCGACGGAAGGAGCATCCGATGAGGCGCTGGCCCTTACGCGCAGTTTTGGCCGCAGTGCTGGGATGCGTGCTCGCCGCGACGCTGTCGGTGCTCGTCGCGACCGCCGCGACGAGCACCCCGGAACCGGTGAACGCACCTTTGTTCACCTACGGCAGTCATTGATCTTCCCCATCATGCAGAAGTAGCCGCGAAACTCGTCCGGAAATGACAAACACCGTGGATCAGAAAACCGTTGATCGAATTCTCGGGGGCCCAGGCAGAAGTCCGCGGCCCGCCGCGCGGACTCGCGCGCGCGTGGCCGCGCCGCCCCGTCACCTCGTGCTCGTCGCCGGCCGCGATCTCGCGCATCCCCGCGCGGGCGGCTCGGAACTGCTGGTGGACAGGCTGGCCACGGGCATGGCGGACCGCGGCCACAGCGTGACCCTGCTGTGCGGCGGGCCCGCCGCGCGCCGCACGTACCGGGTGGTGCGCAGCGGCGGGTCGCTGAGCCAGTTCGCGCTGGCGCCGTGGGTGTACCGGCGGGAGATCGCGCGCTGCGACGTGCTGGTGGAGGTGTGCAACGGGTTGCCGTACCTGGTTCCGCTGTGGTTCCGCGGCCCGGCGGTGTGCCTGGTCAACCACGTGCACACCGCGTTGTGGCCGCTGCGGTACCCGCCGCCGCTCTCGACGATCGGCCGGTTCACCGAGCGGGTGCTGCTGCCAAGGGTGCACGAGCGGAACCTTTTCCTGACCGTGTCGGGTTCGAGCGCCGCCGCGCTCGCCGGGATCGGGGTCGCCCCGGACCGGATCCGGTTGCTGCGCAACGGGGTCGAGCCGCCGGGCCCGCCCGCGGCGCGCTCGCCGTCGCCGCTTTTCCTGGTATTGGGCCGGCTGGCGGACTACAAGCGGGTGGATCTGGTGCTGCGGATGTGGGAACGGGTCCGGCCGGTCACCGGTGGCGAGCTCGTGATCGCGGGCGACGGGCCGGCCGCCGGACAGCTCGAACACCTTGCGGGAGAAGGGGTCCGCTTCACTGGACACGTGTCCGAGGAGCGCAAGCACCGCCTCCTTTCGGCGGCGTGGCTGCTGCTGCATCCGGCCCTGCTGGAAGGCTGGGGGCTCGTGGTGGCGGAGGCCGGGGCGCGGGCCACGCCGACGGTCGGGTTCGACGTGCCCGGGCTGCGGGATTCCGTGCGGGACGGGCGAACCGGCGTGCTCGCGAGGACCGAGAGCGAGTTCGCCTCGGCGTGGGCGGCGCTCGCGCTCAACCACCGCCGGCGGGAGGCGCTCGGCGACGCGGCTCGCGCGCTGGCCGCGCGATTGCGGTGGACGGCGGCGGTAGACCGGTTCGAGTCGGTCGTCGAGGAGGCCATCACCCGCCACGGCCGGACGCCCGGATGAGCCCGCTGCGGGATTTCTACGACGAACCGGGCGTGCCGATCAACTCCGGCGCGGACCGGGCGAGGCGGCAGGTGGCCCAGCTCCGGGAAGTGCTCGACGGCTCCCGGCGCCGTCGTATCCTCGACGTCGGCTGCGGCGACGGCGCGGCCACCGCGCTGATCGCGCGCAGGGCGCCGGGGCACGACGTGGTCGGCCTCGACTGGTCCACTCGCGCGCTCGGCCAGGCCAGGGAACACGGTTTCGGGCTCGTGAACGGGTCCGCGGAACCGCCGGGCCTGCCGTTCGGCGACGCGACGTTCGACGTCGTGGTGATGAGCGAACTGATCGAGCACCTCGTGGACACCGACGCCGCCCTCGACGAAGCGCGCCGGGTGCTTCGCCCGGGCGGCACGCTTTTGGTGTCCACGCCCAATCTCGCGGCCTGGCACAACCGGGTGCTCCTCGTTTTCGGGGTGCAGCCGGTGTTTTCGGAGGTGAGCCTGCGGGAGGTGCACGGCAGGCCGGGTTCGCAGGTGGTCGGGCACCTGCGTCTGTTCACGCGGCGGGCGCTGGTGAGCCTGTTGCGGGCGCGCGGGTTTCGCCGGATCACCGTCGCCGGCGCCTGTTACCACGACGTGCCGCGCCCGTTGCGGCCGTTCGACCGTGCTTTCCGGCGTTGGCCCTCGGCGGCGTCGATCCTGCTGGCGCGGGCCGAACGGGGTGAGCTGCCCGGGCTCGTGGTCCGTTCCTGAAGGTATGACGATGCCTCAGTTCGGCCTGTTCGTCGACGCGCTCGACGACTGGGCGAGGACCACGAACCGCTACGAGGTGCTCGACTGGTCCGTCGACGAGATCCCGATGTGGTTGTGCCTCAACGAAAAGCTGTGCACCCTGCTGCACGCCCAGCCGCCGGGGCCTTCGGCCGGGTTCGTCAACCTGATCGGCGCCGGTGCCCGCGACCTGCGGCCGGATCCCGAGTTGTTCCGGTTCGTGGCCACGCACGCGAACAAGTACTCCTTCGGCGCGCTGTTCGCCAGCCCCGGCGAGCACGGGGTGACCGTGGGCGTGCGGTACCGGGTGCCGCTGGACGTGCTGCACGTCGACGATCCGGAGACCTACCGGTTCGTGTGGGGCATGGTCGAGGGGCTGGGCGAGGTCGCGCGTGATCTCGGGGAGCTGCTGGTGCCGATCTTCGGCGGGTTCCTCACCGACGGGTATTCCGACGAGGACGTGATCGACCTGTTCGCGGCGGCGATGGGCCGCTGACGCTCAGTGCGCGGTGATACCGAGGGTCAGCCTTCGAAGGTGTCCGGGTCGAAGCCGGTGCGGTGGCCGCGGTCGAGTTTCGCCAGTGAGGTCAGTTGGTCGTCGGTGAGCTCGAAGTCGAAGATGTCGATGTTCTCCCGGATCCGCCGCGGGTTCACAGACTTCGGGAACACGATGTTGCCGAGCTGGATGTGCCAGCGCAGCACGATCTGCGCCGGGGTCTTGTCGTGCGCGGCGGCGAGGTCGGTGAGGACGGGGTCGCCGAGGACCTCGCCTTGCGCGATGGGGCTCCAGGCCTCGGTCGCGATCCCGTGTTTCCGGTGGTAGGCGCGCAGTTCCGGCTGTTGCAGGTACGGGTGCAGCTCGATCTGGTTGACCGCCGGGGTGGGCAGGCCGGCGTCGCGCAGGGCGTCGAGGTGCGCGGGCTGGAAGTTGGACACGCCGATGGCCCTGGCCTTGCCGGCCTCGAGGATTTCCTCGAAGGCGCCCCAGGTTTCCACGTAACGGCCGCGCGCGGGCAGGGGCCAGTGGATCAGGTAGAGGTCGACGTAGTCGGTCCCCAGCCGCCGCAGGCTGCCTTCGAGCGCGTTGATGGCGTTGTCGTGGCCGTGCGCGTCGTTGGCGAGTTTGGTGGTCACGAACACCTCGTCGCGCGGGAGCGCGCGGATGGCTTCGCCGACGGCTTCCTCGTTGCGGTACAGCTGCGCGGTGTCGATGTGCCGGTAGCCGGCGTCGAGCGCGGCGCGGACCGCGGTGGCGGTCTCCCCCTCGGGGATCTGGAACACGCCGAACCCGAACTGGGGGATGGTGACCCCGTTGTTCAGCCGGATCCCGGGCACGGTGGTGGTCGTGTCAGCCATGGTTCCCGCCTACCCGGGGCCGCGGCGGCGGAAACACGCTGGCGGTCAGGGTCGCACGGCCGTGATCAGCAGGTGTTCCTCACCCCGGCCGTCTTCGGGTTCGAAGATCTCGGAGTAGGTGGAGACGACGCGCAGCCCGGCGGCGACGATCTTGTCCTCGAGTTCGGGCGCGGGGAAGCTGGTGAGCCGCACCGGGTGGCCGAGGAACTCGACCGGGAGGTCCTCGGCGTCCATGGGGACGGTCACCAGCGAGAGGTAGCCGCCGGGCACGAGCCAGCGGGCGAGGCGCCGCAGCACTTTCGCGGTGTCGGCGCGGGGCATCTGCAGGAACGGGAAGTACGCGCAGACGGCGTCCCAGCATTCCGGCGGGGAGGTCCAGTCGCGGACGTCGGTGTGCACGAACTCGGCGTCGGGGACCTGTTCGCGGGCGATGGAGATCATCACCGAGGACACGTCGAGGCCGGTGACCCGGCAGCCCGCTCCGGCGAGGGCGTGCGCGACGGGGCGGCCGGTGCCGCTGCCGATGTCGAGCACCCTGGCCGCGGCGGGCAGCAGCGAGAGCAGTTCCCCGACCGCCCTGGCGACGACGGGCGGGCGGCCGAACGCGTCCTCGTAGCGGGCGCCGATGGCGTCGAACAGTTCGGCGGCGCCGACCGGTTGCTGCTGCTCCATCCCGACCTCCCGTTCACCGCCAGGCGAACACCGGTTGTTCCAGATGCGCGACCCTGGTGACCCTGCCGTGCAGCGCGGCTTCCCGGAACTGGAAGAGGACGGCGGCGGTGGGCGCGTGCACGAGGTGCCCGAGCAGCGGCAGCTGGATCACCGGGCGGTCGGACTCCGGGATGGTCAGGTAGCGCGGTTCGACGCCAAGGTCCGGGTACGGGATCCAGTGCAGCTCGGCCACTTCCGCGGGGTTCGGGCTGGGCTGCTGCCCGTCGTCGAGCGCGACGACGACCGGGGTGATCACGTAGCCGGAGCGGGTCGGGTAGTCGTCGAGGAGCCCGACCACCTGTTCCGGCCCGGCGACGAGGCCGAGTTCCTCTTCCAGTTCGCGCAGTGCCGCGGTGACCGCGTCCTCGCCGTCGTCGAGGCGGCCGCCGGGGAGCGCGAACTGCCCGGCGTGGGCGCGGAGTTTCGGGGTGCGGCGGGTGAGCCACACGCCGGCGCCGTCACCGGTGCCGGACACCACGATGGCCACCGCGGAGGCCCGTTTGCCCGCGGCGTCGGCCTCGATGCGGGGGAACCCGGCGATCAGCTCGCTGTTGCGCACGGGTCAGTACTCGTCGGCGTCGACGACGTGCACCGCGGCTTCTTCCGCCGACGCGCCCGCCCCGTCGATGCCGATGTCGGAGGCGTAGAGCTCGGTGTCCCCGCCTTCGCCCGCGACGAGCCGCCCGGCGCGCAGGTCGCCGACCTCGTCGTCGATCAGCTCGCCGTCGGTGTCCTCGCTGTCGCCGAGTCCGTCGCCCTCGTCGCGGTTGCCGTCGGGGAGCTCGCGGGCGAGCCTGCCCGCCAGGCTCTCCCCCGCTTCCTCTTCGGCCGGTGTGGTGCCGAAATCCTCGCTCGCCCAAGGCTTTTCGGCCGCCGAGTAGCCTTCGTCGAGCGGGTCGCCCGGGCGGCCGTATTCGAGGGTGTCCTCGCTGTCGAGCTGCTCGAAGACCTCGTCATCCCCGTCGTCGGGCCAGTCCGCCATGCTCCGCTCCTCTGTCCGTTCCCCGTATCCGGCAGCCTACTTCAGGGAAGTTTGACGACGGTGACGAAGAAGTCGTCGATCTGCCGGACGACCTCGATGAACCGGTCGAAGTCGACGGGTTTGGTGACGTAGGCGTTGGCGTGCAGCCGGTAGCTGCGGAGGATGTCCTCCTCGGCTTCGGAGGTGGTGAGCACGACGACCGGGATCACGCGCAGCTCCGGGTCGTCCTTCAGCTCGGCCAGCACTTCGCGGCCGTCGCGGCGGGGCAGGTTCAGGTCGAGCAGGATGAGCCCGGGGCGCGGCGCGCCGGCGTAGTCGCCTTGGCGGCGCAGGAACCGCAGCGCCTGCTCGCCGTCCCTGACCACGTGCAGGTTGTTGCGGAGTTTGTGGTGTTCGAAGGCTTCGCGGGTCATCAGCACGTCGCCGTCGTCGTCCTCGACGAGGAGCACGTCGACGACGTCAAGCGGGGTCGGGTCGGGCATGGTCTTCCTTTTCCTCGGGCAGCACGGGCAGGGTGAAGCGGAAGCAGGCGCCGCGCTCGGTGCCGGTGTCGAGCCAGATGGTGCCGCCGTGGTGTTCGATGATCTTGCGGCAGAGCGCGAGGCCGATGCCGGTGCCCGGGTAGTCACTCTTGCCGTGCAGCCGCTGGAAGATCACGAAGATGCGCTCGGCGTACCCGGGGTCGATGCCGATTCCGTTGTCGCGGCAGGAAAATCGCCACAGGTCGCCGTCGCGCTCCGCCCGCACGGTGATGTGGGGCGGGTCTTCGCCGTGGAATTTCAGCGCGTTGCCGAGCAGGTTCTGGAACACCGCGGTCAGCAGCGGTGCTTCGGCGGGCACCGTGGGCAGTTCGCCGGCGTCGATGGTGGCGCCGGTCTGTTCGATGGCGGCGGCGAGGTTCTTCTCGGCCTGTTCGAGGACCGTGGCGCAGGAGACCGGCACGGGTTCGCGCGCCACGCGGCCGACGCGGCTGAACGCGAGCAGGTCGTTGATCAGGCCCTGCATGCGTTTCGCGCCGTCGACGGCGAATTCGATGTACTGGTCGGCGCGTTCGTCGAGCTGCCCGGAGTACCGGCGTTGCAGCAGCCGGCAGAAGCTCGCGACCTTGCGCAGGGGTTCCTGCAGGTCGTGCGAGGCGACGTAGGCGAACTGCTCGAGTTCGGCGTTGGAGCGTTGCAGGTCCTGGGTGCGGGCGTCGAGCGCGGAGAGTTCGCGCAGGATCCGTTGCCGCATCAGGTTCACGTCCACGCCGAGCGAGTGGACCTCGCGGGGCCCGCTGGGGACGACCTCGTGGGAGAAGTCCCCGTCGGCGACCGTGCGGACCTCGGCGGTCAGTTTGGTCAGCGGGCGGATCGCGGCGGCGCGCAGGCTGAACGCGAGCGTCAGCACGATCAACACGAGCACTACGGCGATGCCGATGCACGCCGTGTTCAGCGCCGCGGCGGAGCTGTGCAGGGTGGCGGCCGCGTCGGCGCGGGCCCGGTTCAGGTCGCCCTGCAGGTCGGTGACCGCGGCCCGGACGCGGTCGAACGCGGCCTTGCCGACGTCGAGGTTCGCGCCGGGCGCGCCGCCCGCGTTCACGGCGCTGATGGCGGGCTGGGCGTAGCCGGTGCGCCAGGCTTCGGCGAGCGCGGTGATCTGGCGCAGGTCGGCGAGTTCGCCGGGCCGGTCGTCGAGCAGGGGCGTGAGGGCGGCGGTGGCGTCGCGTTCGGCTGTCTGGCCCGCGGTGTAGGGGTCGAGGAAGTCGCGCTGGGCGCTGATCGCGTAGCCGCGGACGCCGGTTTCCTGGTCGACGAGCGCGGCGTCGAGGCGCAGCGAGGCTTGGAGTGCGGGGTCGATGCGGTCGACGACGCGGCCGCGCGCGGTGCTGAGGTGGGTCAGCGCGAACACGCCGACGACGATCGCCGCGACGGAAAACAGTGCGAGAAGGCCGACGGCGACCGTGATGATGCGGGCCAGCGGCCAGCGGTCGCGGCGTTCCCGGGGACGGCGCGGGAGCGGGAACGCCGCCTTGTCCGGCCGCGAGGTCATCGTCCGCGCGCGGACACGGCGAGCACCGCGAGGTCGTCGTCGAGCTCTCCGCCGTTGAGCGCCCGCGCCTGGCTGATCACCTTGTCCAGTAAGCGTTCTTCCCTGATCCCCGGCTCGGCCCGGCGTGCCTCGCGCACGAGTTCGACGAGCCCGTGCACGTCGAGGCAGCGGCGTCGCGTGCCGACGCGGCCCTCGATGAGGCCGTCGGTGTAGAGCAGGACCGACCAGTTCTCGCCCAGCGCGATGTCGGCGGAGGGCCAGTGGGTGCCGTCGCCGATGCCGATCGGGGTGTGCACGGGCGCGTCGAGTGGGCGCACGTCGCCGGGGGTGAGGAGCAGGGGCGGCGGGTGCCCGGCGAGGTGGAGCCTGGCGGTGGTGCGGGCGGGGTCGACCGAGAGCATGCACAGGGTGGTGAACAGGCCGGGCTGGTGCCGTTCGTGGGCGAAGACCTGGTGCATCGTGGAGAGGACTTCGGGGACCGGGCGGGCGGCGAACACCATCGTCCGCCACGCCACGCGCATCGAGACGCCGAGCGCGGCTTCGTCGGGGCCGTGCCCGCAGACGTCGCCGACGATCGCGTGCACCCAGCCGTCGGCGGCCTGGACGACGTCGTAGAAATCGCCGCCCAGCAACAGCTGCTGGCCGCCGGGCGCGTAGCGGGCGGCCACCGACACCGCCGGGTCCGACAGCACCGGCGAAGGCAGCAGGCCGCGTTCGAGGCGGGCGTTCTCCTCGGCGTAGATCTGGGCTTCGCGCAGCTGGCGTTGCACTTCCTCGGCGCGCAGGCGCTCGACGGCGTAGCGGATGACGCGGTTCAGCAGCGGCCCGTCGACCTGGCCTTTGACGAGGTAGTCCTGGGCGCCGGTGCGGACGGCCTCTTCGCCGAGGTACTCGTCGGCGATCCCGGTGAGCACGATGACGGCGACGCCGGGGACGTTGCGCTGCAGCCAGCGGAGCCCGTCGAGCTCGTGGGTGTCGGGAAGGCCGAGGTCGAGCAGGACGCATTCGGTGCCGGACAGGGCCGCGCGGGCTTCGGCGAGCGAACGGACCCGGCGCACCTGCACCCCGGCGCCGACCTCGCTGAGCAACTCCTCGACCAGGAGCGCGTCGCCGTCGTCGTCTTCGACCAGCAGCAGCCGGGTGGGGCCGGATCTCTCCCCTTCCGGCGCCGAGGCCGGTATCGCGTCGCGAGCCACCATGTCCCGGCCTGCTTTGTTGTCCCAGTGCCGACCCCGGCGGTCGATACGCTCCGCTCATCATAAGGCGGGGCGCCCTGCTCGGGAGCGGGTCGCGGGAGTGGTCCCGGGCGGTGCTTCCGCGCCGCAGCACCGCCCAGGACCTGAGTCTGAACGGGCGTGCAGGTCCGGTTCGTTCGGGGGGCTGGACGATCCGGACCTGCACGCCCATGACAAGAGAGGCGCACCCCTCCGCCCCGGGACGCGCGAGACCCCGACACCACTCTTCCGAGTGAAGTCGGAGCGAATCCGCCCCGCGACGGTGCGCGAAGAGTTAGTAAGCGCTTTCAGGGGTCGGTCGCGGGGGGTGGCTG
>NZ_VMNW02000135.1 GCF_007713735.2 Amycolatopsis acidicola
TCGTGGTGTTTCGGTGGTCATGGCGGCGGGGAAACGCCCGGTCCCATTCCGAACCCGGAAGCTAAGCCCGCCAGCGCCGATGGTACTGCAACCGAAGGGTTGTGGGAGAGTAGGACACCGCCGAACTTTACTTCCGAAGGGCCCGCTAGGATAGCCGGTTGGCTGCTCCTAGCGGGCCCTTTGTGCGTGTTGCACTTAGACTTTTCTCAACTTCATCGAGGAGGAAGACGTGGCGGAGTACGGACGGCGCGACGCTGAGGACGACGCGTCCGGCCGCCCACGACGCCGTGACTCGGCCCCCGGAAACCGACGCGCAGGTGCCCCGCGTGACGACGAACGCGGGCAAGGCTACGGCAAGTCAGGGCAGCGCGACCGAGGCCGCGGTGACGCCGGCAGGTCCCGCGAAGGGGACCGCCGTTCCACCGGTGGCAAGTTCGAAGGCCGCGGCGACCGCCCGTCCTGGAACAAGGACCGGCGTGACGACCGCCAGGGCGGCGCACGCGGTGGCGACAAGCGGTACAACAACGACTCTCGTGACGACCGCGGCTACCGCGGCTCGCGCGACGACAGGCAAGGCGGCTCCCGGCAGGGCGGCGGTTACGGCGGCTCGCGCGACGACCGCGGCCGGGGTGACCGCAAGTTCAACGACCGCGGTGGCAACCGGGGTCAGGGCGGCGACCGCAAGTTCGGTGACCGTCGCGAGGACAGCGGTCGCGGCGGTCACGGCTCGCGTGACGAGCGGGGCCGTGGTGGCCGTGACTTCGGCGGCTCCCGGGATGACCGGGGCCGCGACTTCCGTGGCTCGCGTGATGATCGCCGTTCCGGCGGCGGGCGCGACTTCGGCGGCGACCGGGGCCGTGGTTCCGGCGGACGTGACGACCGTGGCCGGTCCGGTGGCTACCGAGGCGATGACAAGCGCCCCGGCGGTTTCCGCGCCGACGGCCCCCGCGGCGGCCGGAAGTTCGACGACTCCCGCGGTGGTCGGAACTTCCAGGACGACCGCGGTCCCCGGGACCGCACCGCCGGCGGCGACCGTGGCCCCCGCGGCAGCAACTTCCGCGACGATCGCGCCCCCCGCGGCGACCGCAACGTCCGTGATGATCGTGGCCCTCGCAGCGGCGGCAAGTTCGGTGACGATCGTGGCCCTCGCAGCGGCGGCAAGTTCGGTGACGATCGTGGCCCTCGCAGCGGCGGCAAGTTCGGTGACGATCGTGGCCCTCGCAGCGGCGGCAAGTTCGGTGACGATCGTGGCCCTCGCAGCGGCGGCAAGTTCGGTGACGACCGGGGCCCTCGTAGCGGCGGCAAGTTCGGCGACGACCGGGGCCCTCGCAGCGGCGGCAAGTTCGGTGACGATCGTGGCCCTCGCAGCGGCGGCAAGTTCGGCGATGACCGGGGCCCGCGTAGTGGGGGCAGGTTCGGCGACGACCGCGGTCCCCGTGGCGGCGGGAACTTCCGCGACGACCGGGGCCCACGCAGTGACCGCAACTTCCGGGACGATCGTGGTCCCCGTGGCGGCGGGAACTTCCGCGACGACCGGGGTTCCCGCGATGACCGTAGCTCCCGGGGCGACCGGAAGTTCGGCGAACGCGGGCCACGCGATGACCGGCGGCCCACGGGGTCCCGTGAGCGCCGCGAGCACCACGGCACCGGCCCGCGCGGGGACTTCCCGCGTACTCCCCGCAGGGCCAACGAGCAGCTCGACGACGCGACCCTGGCGAAGGAACTCCTCGAAGCGCCCGAGCTGCCCGAGGACATCGACTTCTCCGACCTCGACGAGGAAGCCCGCCGCGAACTTCGGACGCTGCCCAAGCAGCTCGCCGAGACCGTCGGCAAGCATCTGGTCGCCGCCGGCGGGCTGATCGACGTCGACCCGGAGGCCGCGCTCGCGCACGCCCGGTACGCGAAGACCAAGGCCTCACGCGTGCCGATCGTGCGGGAGGCGCTCGGTTTGGTCTCCTACCACGCCGGCAACTGGGCCGAAGCGCTGTCCGAGCTGCGTGCGGTCCGCCGCATGACCCGCACGGACAACCACATCGCGGTCATCGCCGACGCGGAGCGCGCGCTGGGCCGCCCGGAACGCGCACTGGACCTCGCGAAGGAGGCGAGGGGCAGTGACCTTCCCCGGGACGTCGAGATCGAGCTGCGCATCGTCGCCGCCGGGGCGCGGCGGGACATGGGGCAGCTCGACGCCGCGGTCGTCTCGCTGCAGGGGTCGGATCTCGACCCGGCGAAGCGCGACCCGTGGAGCGCACGACTGTTCTACGCGTACGCGGACAACCTCGCCGCCGCCGGGCGCGAGGAAGAGGCGATCCGGTGGTTCCTCACGGCCGCCGAGGCAGACGACGAGGACGAGACCGACGCTGCCGACCGCGCCGCCCGCCTGACCGCGGGCGAAGAGCCGGAAGACGACGCCGCCGAACTCGAGGTTGACGAGCCCGCCGACGAAGCCCTCGACGAGAACGACGAGCTCGAAGACGACACCGCCGACCTCGACGACGAGGCCGAAGACGACACCGTTGAACTCGACGATGACGAGGCCGCCGACGAAGCCCTTGATGACAACGAGGCCGACGAGCTCGAAGACGACACTGTCGACCTCGACCATGACGGGCCCGCCGACGAGGAGCCCGAGAACGCGGCCGACGAGCTCGAAGGCGACGCCGACGAAATCGCCGACGACGCCGACGAGGCCGCGGGGGAGGAACCCCGCGCGCCCGAATCGGACGATGCAGTCGGCGACAATCCCGACGACCAGCCCGGAGGCAAGGCGAAGGATGACTGACGGCGACACGCTCCTCTCGCTGTACGACGCCGTCCTGCTCGACCTCGACGGCACGGTTTACCACGGCCCCCGCCCGATCCCTGGCGTCGCCGAGGCGATCCGGGACGCGCGGGGGCACGGGGCGGCCGTCCGGTTCGTCACCAACAACGCCTCCAAGGCACCCGGTGACGTCGTGGAAACGCTGCGCTCCATGCAGATCGACGCGGAGATCGCCGAGGTCAGCACCAGCGCGCAGGCCGGGGCCAAGCTCGCCTGGCAACAGCTCGACGAAGGACAGACCGTCCTGGTCGTCGGCGCGCCCGCGCTGATCGCGGAGGTCGAGGCGCTCGGCCTCCGCGCGGTCCGCGAGTACAGCGAAGACGTCGCCGCCGTCGTCCAGGGGCATTGGCCGGGCACCGGCTGGAAGCACCTCGCCGAGGCGGCGCTGGCCATCCGCGGCGGGGCGCGCTGGGTGGCCTGCAACGTCGACGTCACCCTGCCCACCGAGCGCGGCCTGCTGCCGGGCAACGGGGCGATGGTCGCGGCCCTCCGCGCGGCGACGGGTGCCGAGCCCGCCGTCGCCGGGAAGCCTGCCGCGCCGTTGCTGCGCACGGCCTCCGAGTCGGCCGGCGCCCGCAAACCACTTGTGGTGGGGGACAGGCTGGACACCGACATCGCGGGCGGGGTCGCCGCGGGGTTCGACTCGCTCCTCGTCCTGACCGGGGTGTCGACCCCGGCCGACCTGCTCGCCGCCGCGCCCGAGGAACGTCCCACCTACGTCGCGGCGGAGCTGAGCGCCCTTGCCGCCCCGGCGAAAGACCTCCTGATCGGCCCGCGTGACGGCTGGCGGGTGCGGGTCGACTCCGATGCGCTCGCCGTCGCCGGCGACGGGGCACGCGACGGTTCCGAGCTGCTTCGCGCGCTGTGCGAAGTGGCCTGGGAGTCGGGCGTCACGACGGTGCGCGCGGAGGACGAAGCGGCCCGCGCGGCACTCGCCGGGCTGGGGTTCACATCCGCCGCCTGATCGATCCGTTAGCGTGGTGAGCGTGCAGCAACAACCCAACCCGCAGCCGTACCCGGTGCCGGGTCCGCCGCCGCAACCCGCCGACCCGCGCGCGGGCATCGAAGAGGCCATGAACGGCCTCGAGAACCTCGACGAGGTGCCCCTCTCGGAACACGTCGAGCGGTTCGACGCGGTCCACACCGAGCTCACCTTCGCCCTGTCCAGCATCGACAAGGTTTGACGGATGCCCCGTAGGGCCCGCCTCGACGCCGAGCTCGTCCGCCGGGGCCTGGCCCGCTCCCGTGAGCACGCCAGCACCCTCATCGGCGAAGGCAAGGTCACGGTGCGCGGCATGGTCGCGAGCAAACCGGCCACCGGGGTGTCGGCCGACGCGCCGATCGTCGTCCGTGACGCCGACGACCCGGGCTGGGCCTCTCGCGGCGCGCACAAACTCCTGGGCGCGCTGGAGGCTTTCGAGCCGCTCGGCCTGTCCGTCGCGGGCAAACGCTGCTTGGACGCCGGCGCCTCCACCGGCGGCTTCACCGACGTGCTGCTGCGCCGCGGCGCCCGTGAGGTCGTCGCCGCCGACGTCGGCCGCGGCCTGCTCGACTGGCGCCTGCAGACCGACGACCGTGTCGTGGTGCTGGACAAGACGAACGTCCGCAACCTGACGCCCGAACAGACCGGCGGCCCGGTCGACGTCGTCGTCGGCGACCTTTCCTTCATCTCGCTCAAGCTCGTGCTGCCCGCGTTGCTCGCCTGCGCCGAAGAACACGCCGACCTGGTGCCGATGGTCAAACCACAGTTCGAGGTCGGCAAAGAACGCCTCGGCAGCGGTGGCGTCGTCCGCGATCCGGAGCTGCGCGCGCAGTCGGTGCTGGACGTCCTCGCCGCGGCGGCGGAACTGGGGCTGCACGCGCGGGCCGTGGTGGCGAGCCCGTTGCCGGGTCCGTCCGGCAACGTCGAGTACTTCGCCTGGCTGCGCCGCGAACCGTCCACTGTGGACGAGGTGGCGGAGCTGGTGCGCGCCGCGGTCAGAGAGGGCCCACAGTGAACGAAAACCGCGAGGTGCTCCTCGTCCTGCACCCGGACAGGGAGACCAGCCGCGAGGCCGCGCAGAAGGTCGCGGGCAAGTTCGCCGCGGCGGGCATCGGGCTTCGCGTGGCCGACCCGGACGTGCGCGACGTCATCGGCGGGGACGCGAACGCGTGCCGGCTGGTGGATTCCGGCGCGCATCCCGCCGACGGCGCCGAGCTGGTCCTGGTGCTCGGCGGCGACGGAACCCTGTTGCGGGCGGCCGAAATCGCGCGCCCGGCGAGTGTGCCGGTGCTGGGCGTGAACCTGGGCCGCGTCGGGTTCCTCACCGAGGCCGATTCGGACGCGCTCGAGGACACCGTGCACCGCGTCGTCGAACGCGACTACACCGTGGAGAAGCGGATGACCGTCGACGTGACGGTGACCGTGGACGGTGAGCGCGTGGCCGAAACGTGGGCGCTGAACGAGGCGAGCGTGGAGAAGGAGTCCCGGGAACGGGTGCTCGACGCGCTGATCGAGGTGGACAGCCGCCCGGTTTCGGCGTTCGGCTGCGACGGTGTGTTGTGCGCCACCCCGACCGGTTCGACGGCGTACGCGTTCTCCGCGGGCGGGCCGATCATCTGGCCGGACGTCGAGGCGTTGCTCGTCGTGCCGAGCAACGCGCACGCCATGTTCTCGCGGCCGCTGGTGGTTTCGCGGAATTCGGTGATCACGGTGGACATCGCACCGGACGGGGCGCCCGCCGTGCTGACCTGCGACGGGTTGCGGCACGTGCCGTTGCCGCCGGGGGCGCGGGTGAAGGTGGTCGCCGGGCGCGTGCCGGTGCGGCTGGCCCGCTTGTGGCGCGGGCCCTTCACGGACCGGCTCGTGCACAAGTTCGCGCTACCGGTGAAGGGCTGGCGGGAGCGCCACTCCGGCTGAGCGCGCTGACCGGCTTTTTCACCATTCGGCCCCGACGCGATCGAACATACATTCGCAAATGTCGGTGGGTGCCGCTACGGTGGTGCCCGTGCTGGCCGAGATGCGCATCCAGGGCCTCGGAGTGATCGAGGACGCCCTGCTCGAACTGCACCCGGGATTCACCGTGGTCACCGGGGAAACGGGTGCGGGCAAGACGATGGTGGTCACCGGGTTGCACCTGCTCTCCGGTGGGCGTGCGGAAGCCTCCAAGGTCCGCAACGGCACCGGCAAGGCGACCGTGGAGGGCCGGTTCGAGGGCGTGTTCGCCGAGCACGTCGCCCGGATCGTGACCGACGCCGGTGGCGAGGCCGATGAGGACGGCAGCCTGATAGCGCTGCGTTCGGTGGGCGCCGACGGGCGTTCCCGCGCGCACCTCGGCGGCCGGTCGGTGCCGGTGAACGTGTTGTCGGACTTGGCGGACAGGCTGCTGGCGGTGCACGGGCAGAACGATCAGCTGCGACTGCTGCGTTCGTCCGAGCAGCGTGATGTCCTGGACCGCTTCGCCGGGGACGCGGTGGCCAAACCGCTGACCGGATACCGTTCGGTCCGGGACGAATGGCATTCCGTGGTCACCGAGCTGGCCGAGCGGCAGACCCGCTCCCGCGAGATGGCGCAGCAGGCGGATCTGCTTCGCCACGGGCTGGACGAGATCGCGGCCGTGGAGCCGCAAGCCGGTGAGGACGCCGAGCTGGCCGAGCAGATCAAACGCCTCGCGGCGGCCGACGAGCTGCGCAGCGCGGCCGGGTCCGCGCAGGGCGCCGTGTCGGGCTCCCCGGACGGCGACCCGGATCAGCCGGGCGCGCTCGGTCTGGTCGGCGAGGCGCGGCGAAGGCTTGCCGCGGCTGAGGATCCGGTGCTGCGTGAGCTGGAGCCGCGGCTGGCGGAAGCGGCCGTGCTGCTGTCGGACGTCGGCGCCGAGCTGGGCGGTTACCTCGACGGGCTGGACGCGGACCCGGAGCGGCTCGAGCAGGTGCTCGCGCGCCAGGCGGAGCTGAAGAAGCTCACCCGCAAGTACGCGGCCGATGTGGACGGTGTGCTGGCCTGGGCCGAGGACGCCCGCGCCCGTCTGTCCACTATGGACACCTCCGAGGAGGCGCTGGCGGAGCTGGCGGCGAAACGGGACGAGCTGGCCGTCGAGCTGGCGGGGCACGCGGCGAAGCTGTCGGCCGCGCGGGCGAAGGCCGCCGAGCAGCTGGCCGAGGCGATCACCGCCGAGCTTTCCGGGCTGGCGATGGGCCAGGCCGAGATCGACGTGACGGTCCGCCGCCGCACCACGGACAGCTCGGACGCCCAGGGCCTTCGCGTGGAAGACGAGCTGGTGCACGCGGGCCCGGACGGAATCGACGACGTGGAGCTGTTGCTCAAGGCGCACGCGGCCGCGCCGCCGATGCCGGTGCACAAGGCGGCGTCCGGCGGTGAGCTGTCCCGCGTGATGCTCGCGATCGAGGTCGTGCTCGCGCACGCGGACACGGTGCAGACGCTGGTGTTCGACGAGGTCGACGCCGGGGTCGGCGGCCGCGCGGCGGTGGAGGTCGGCAGGCGGCTGGCCCGGCTCGCCCGCAGCCACCAGGTCCTCGTGGTCACGCACCTGCCGCAGGTCGCCGCGTTCGCGGACCGGCATCTGGTGGTGGACAAGGGAACCGCGAAGGGCATCACGCGCAGCGGCGTGAAACTGCTCGAACCGTCCGACCGGGTGGAAGAGCTGGCGCGGATGCTGGCCGGGATGGACGGCACCGAGACCGGGCGCGCGCACGCCGAGGAGTTACTCGCCGTGGCGGAGGCGGACAAGACTTCCCCTGGTCCAGAAGGGAAAAAGGGCTCCGGCAAGGGCTCCAAGCGGCGTAAACAGGGCTAGGAATCACCCTCACGAAGAGCCACGCCCCCGGCGTGTTGGCCGCGCCATCGGGCGTCTGTTTGTCACTATCGGTGGTATGAAGCTGACCGGCCTGCTCACGCGCAACACCGAGAACCTTCCCGGACTCGTCGGTGTCGCCAGGGTGGATCGGCGCACGCGGGAGCTCCTGCGCCGGATCAGCCCGGGTGACGTGGTCGTCCTCGACCAGCTCGACCTCGATCGCGCCACCGCCGACGCGCTGGTGGAAGCCGAGGTCGCCGCGGTCGTCAACGCCTCGCCCTCGATCTCGGGCCGGTTTCCCAACCTGGGTCCCGAAGTCGTGGTCGGCGCCGGCATCCCGCTGATCGACGCGGTCGGCGGGGAGGTGTTCCGCAAACTCAAGGACGGCAGCAAGATCCGCCTCCACGAGGGCGTGGTCTACGTCGGCGAGCGGCGGATCGCCTCGGGCACCGAGCTGACCCCGGAGATGGTCGCCGACCAGATGATCGAGGCCAAGGCCGGGATGTCGACCCAGCTGGAAGCCTTCTCCGCCAACACGATCGAGTTCCTGCGCCGCGAGCGCACGCTGATCCTCGACGGGGTCGGCGTGCCCGACGTGCGGGTTTCGCTGCGCGACCGGCACGTGCTCGTCGTCGCGCCCGGCAAGGGGCACGCCGCGGACCTCAAGGCGCTCAAGAAGTACATCGCCGAGCACCGGCCGGTGCTGGTCGGCGTGGACGGCGGCGCGGACACCCTGCGCGAGCTGCGCTACCAGCCGGACATCATCGTCGGCGACCCGAACGGGATCGACGCGGAAACGCTCAAGTCCGGCGCCGAGGTCGTCGTGCCGGCGCAGCCGGACGGGCACGCGCCGGGGATCACCCGCATCCAGGACCTGGGCATCGGGGCGGTCACGTTCCCGGCGTCGGGCAACCCGGAGGACCTGGCGCTGCTGATCGCCGACACGCACGAGGCGAGCCTCGTGGTCACCGTCGGGTTCCAGGCCACCCTGCGGGAGTTCCTGGACCACGGCCGCTCGGGCTCGAACCCGTCGACGTTCCTCACCCGGCTCAAGCTGGGCACGAAGATCGTGGACGGCAAGGCGGTCGCCGCGCTGCACCGCAGCCGGGTTTCCGTCGGCGCGGTCGTGCTGCTGGTGCTGGCCGCGCTGATCGTCGTCGCCGTCGCGCTGCTGATGTCCGATGTGGGCAGTGTCTACCTGGACTGGCTGCGGGACACCTGGAATTCCTTCACAAGCTGGGTCAAGGGGCTTTTCGCGTGATCTCTCTGCGGTACCACATCATCTCGATCGCGGCGGTCTTCCTCGCGCTGGCGGTCGGGGTGGTGCTCGGCTCGACGGCGCTGAGCGGTTCGCTGCTGTCCGGGCTGTCGAACGAGAAGGGCGAGCTGGCCAGCCAGGTCTCCGATCTGCAGGCACAGCGCAACGAGCTGAACGCGCGGCTGAACGACGCCGACTCGTTCGCCGGCGCGATGGGGCCGAAGATCGTCGCGGGCGCGCTGGACAAGCGGAGCGTGGTCATGGTGACCACCGAGGAGACCAGCCCGGCTGACCGGGACGCGCTGAAACAGCTGATCACCCAGTCCGGCGCCACGGTGACCGGCGAGCTGCAGCTGACGGCGTCCTTCATGGACCCGGCGAAGGCCGACCAGCTGCGCCAGGTGGTGACCCGGCTGCAGCCGGCGGGGGCGACGTTCCCGACCGCCGGTGATCCGGGGACGCTGGCCGGCGCGCTGGTGGGTTCGGTGCTGCTGCTCAACAAGGACACCGCGCAGCCGCAGTCGAGCACCGACGAGCTGGCGGCCGCGATCGGCGGGCTGACCGACGGCGGGTTCGTCAAGGCCAGCCCCAACATCGGCCCCGGCCAGCTCGCCGTGGTGATGACGGCGGGACAGGCCACCGGCGACGGCGCGGGCGACAAAGCCGCGACGCTGGCCCGGTTTTCCGCGCAGCTGGACCGTTCCGGCGCGGGCACCGTGCTGGCCGGGGACCCGGCCTCGGCGTCGGGCACCGGCGCCGTCGGCGTCGTGCGCGCGGACACCTCCGCCACCTCCATCCTGTCCACAGTGGACAATGTGAACAGCGCGGCGGGTCGCGTCGCGACCGTGCTGGCGTTGCGTGAGCAGCTCGACGGCGCGGTGGGCCGGTACGGGATCGCGGGCAACGCGCAGGCGCCCGCTCCCGGCGTGAATCCGGCGGGCAGTTAGCGCTCGCCGATCCGGACTCTCTCGGAGCCTCCGGTCGGAGTGCGGTTTCGTACCGCGCTCGGCCGGAGGCTCTTTTGCGTGCCGGTGCGGTGGGCCGCGGTCTGTACCGCACTGGCACGCGGTTGGGTACAACCCGCGCGGGCCCGGGCTGCCCGCGGAAATAGCTTGATCCGCATGGTTGACTCCCTTTCCGTCCAGGACCGGCACCAGCGCGCGCACAGTGCTGTCGCCCGGTTCCACGAGCGGCTCGTCGCCCGCGATCTGTACGGGCTGGGCCACGTGTGGGCGCCGCACGGAACGCTGGAGTTCCCGTTCGCCCCGCCCGGGTGGCCGAAGCTGCGCGGGCGCCGGGAGATCCTCGACTACCTGCGCGATTTCCTGCGCGAGGTGCGGGTGACGGAGATCGTGGAAGAGACCCGGCACGAGACGGCGGATCCGGACGTGCTCGTGGTGGAGTGGGTGGCGGCGGCCGCCGCGGTGCGGTCCGGGCGGCACTACCGGCTGCCGTACGTGAGCATCCTGGAGGTGGGCGCGCTGGGCATCCTGTCCTTCCGGGACTACTGGAGCCCGCTGGCCACCGGGCATGCGCTGGGCAGGCTCGACGAGCTGATCGCGAGCCAGGAAAGCGCTTCCTGACCGCTGTGGCAAGATGCCGCGGGTGCGCTTTATCGCCGATCTGCACATCCATTCGAAGTATTCGCGTGCCTGCAGCAAGGACTGCGATCTCGAACATCTGACCTGGTGGGCGCGGCGCAAGGGTGTTTCTCTCGTCGGCACCGGGGATTTCACGCATCCGGCGTGGTTCGAGCACCTGCGTGAGAACCTCGTGCCCGCGGACCCCGGGCTGTTCCGGCTGCGCGACGATCTGGACGCCGACAGCCGGCGGCGGCTGCCGCCCGCGTGCGCGCCCACGGACGTCCGGTTCATGCTTTCGGTGGAGATTTCCACGATCTACAAACGCGGAGAGCGCACGCGCAAGGTGCACCACCTCATCTACGTCCCGGACTTCGAGGCGGCGGAGAAGTTCAACACCGCGCTCGGCCGGATCGGCAACCTCGGTTCCGACGGGCGGCCCATCCTCGGGCTGGACTCGCGCGATCTGCTGGAGATCACGCTGGAGGCGGGCGCGGAGTCCTATCTGGTGCCGGCGCACGTGTGGACGCCGTGGTTCGCCGTGCTGGGCTCGAAATCCGGGTTCGACGCGATCGAGGACTGCTACGCCGATCTGGCCGACCACGTGTTCGCGCTGGAGACGGGCCTGAGCTCGGATCCCGAGATGAACTGGCGGATCTCCGGGCTCGACAAGTACCGCCTGGTCAGCAATTCCGACGCGCACTCCCCGCCGATGCTGGGCCGCGAGGCGACGCTGTTCGACACCGATCTCGACTACTACGCGGTGAAACGCGCGCTGGAAACCGGGAACGGGCACGCGGGCTCGATCGAGTTCTTCCCGGAGGAGGGCAAGTACCACGTCGACGGGCACCGCAAATGCGGCGTCCGGATGGAGCCGGCGGAGACGAGGGAACACGGCGGGCGCTGCCCGGAATGCGGGAAACCGCTGACCGTGGGCGTGCTCAGCCGGGTCGAGGACCTCGCGGACCGCGCCGAGGCGGTGCGCCCGGCGGGTGCGCCGGAGTTCCGCAGCCTCGTGCCGCTGCCCGAGATCATGAGCGAAATCCTCGGGGTGGGGCCGAAAAGCAAGAAGGTGCTCGGCGAGATCGACAAGCTCACCGCGGCGTTCGGGCCGGAACTGTCGATCCTGCAGGACGTTCCGCCCGAGGACCTGGAGACGCGTTCGCCGCTGCTGGGCGAAGCCGTGCGGAGGCTGCGCCGCGGCGAGGTGATCCGCGACCCCGGCTACGACGGCGAGTACGGCGTGATCCGGTTGTTCGAGCCGGGGGAGCTGAGTCGTAACGCGACCATCGGCCTGTTCGACGACGGATTGTTCGCGAGTGAGAAACCCGTTGCCCCGCAACGGAAACCGGCCGCGCCCGCCGTGGTGGAGGAGAAGCCGGAGCCCGTGCCCGCGCCGGTGACAGGGTCGCTGCTGGACGGGCTCGACGAGGACCAGCGGGCGGCCGCGGCGAGTGACTGCGGTCCGCTGCTGATCATCGCGGGCCCTGGCACGGGGAAGACGCGCACGCTGACGCATCGCATCGCGCATCTGGTCACCGAGCGCGGCGTCGCTCCCGAGCACTGTCTCGCGATCACCTTCACGCGCCGGGCCGCCGAGGAGATGGCGGAGCGGCTGGCATCGCTCGCGCCGGAGCAGGCGGAAAAGCTGACCGTGGCGACGTTCCACTCGCTCGGCGTGCGCATCCTGCGTCAGCAGCACGACCGCGCCGGGCTGAGCGCGGACTTCGGAATCGCCGACCAGCCCCGGCAGCTCGCGATGATCGCGGAGATCACCGGTGACGTGCCGGGAGCCCGGCGCAGACTCAGGGAGCTGTCGCGTGCGCGGCGCACCGGTGCCGCCGACGAACTGGCCGAGCGCTACACGAAAGCCTTGCGCCAGCAGGATCTTGTCGATTTCGACGATCTGGTCGCGGTGCCCGCCGCGCTGCTCGCGGAGGATGAGGCCCTCGCCGCCGGGTATCGCGATCGGTACCGGTGGATCTCCGTGGACGAGTACCAGGACGTGGACGAGCAGCAGTACCGGCTGCTGCGGCTGCTCGCGCCGCCGGACGGGAACCTCACCGCGATCGGCGACCCGGACCAGGCGATCTACTCCTTCCGCGGCGCCGATGTCGGGTTCTTCCTGCGCTTCCAGGAGGATTTCGCCGGTGCGCGCACGGTGCGGCTGGACCGCAACTACCGCTCCAGCGCGCACATCCTGCGCGCGGCCACGCAGGCCATCGCGCCGTCGACCCTGGTGCCGGACCGCGAATTACGGCCGCTGGGCGACCACGGCGACGCGCTCGTGGGGTTGTGTGCGGTGGCCGACGAACGGGGCGAGGCGTCGTTCGTCGCGCGCACGATCGACCAGCTGCTGGGCGGTTCGTCGTTCCACTCGCTCGACAGCGGGCGGGTGAGCACCGACGGCACGCAGGGGCTGGACTTCAACGACTTCGCCGTGCTCTACCGGACCGACCGGCAGGCGCGCGCGGTGATGGAAGCGCTGACCCAGGCCGGGGTGCCGTTCCAGAAGCGTTCGCACGACAGGCTTTCCGAGCGGCCTGGCGTGGAACCGATCCTCGCCGAACTGGCCTTCGAAGGCAGCGGCACCGCGCTGGAACGGGTTCGCCGCGCCGGGGACGTGCTGATCGAGCGCGGCGCGGAGGCCGCTGAGATCCACTCGGCGGTGGAGCTGCTCAAGCCGCTCGCGGCGGAGTGCGGGGACGATCTCGCCCGGTTCCGCACCGAGCTGGCGCTGGGCGTCGAGGTGGACACGTGGGATCCGCGCGCGGACCGGGTTTCGCTGCTCACCCTGCACGCGGCCAAAGGCCTGGAGTTCCCGGTGGTGTTCGTCATCGGCTGCGAGGACGGGCTGCTGCCGCTGCGCTGGCCGGGCGAGGATGGCGACGATTTCGCGGAGGAGCGGCGATTGCTGTTCGTCGGGATCACCCGCGCGCGGCGGCACCTCTACCTCAGTCACGCCGCCGAACGGTCCGGGCGCGCGGTGCGCCGCTCGCCGTTCCTGGCGGACGTGACCGAGGGAGTGGAGCAGCTCGAGACCGTTTCCCGTGTCAGGCCAAGGGAAACCCAGCTGCGGCTGCTCTAGGTGCCGGCGAGTTCCTCGACGATCGGCGCGGCCGAGTCCAGCGTCTGCACGTTGAAGGTGACGTAGGAAATGCCCAGCTCGTCGCGTCGGCGCTTGAGGACGTCGGCGGGGGAGGAGCCGTTGAGCACCGAGACGTGCGCGTTGTCCTTGGCCTGCGCCGGGTCGATGCCGAACCGTTGCACGAATGGCGACAGCTCGCCGTCGCCGACGGAGAAGACGTTCACGCTCAGCTCGAGGTCGTCGAACCGCTGACCCGCGATTTCGCGCACCAGGCCGAGCTTCGTGGCCAGGCCGGCCTCGGAACCGTCGGCGTGCACGGCCAGGATGTCGGCGCGCTGGGCGGCGACGGTGAGGAGCTTGTCGCCGCCGCCCGCCACCATGATCGGCGGCCGTGGCTTCTGCACCGGCTGGAAAGCCTTGTCCTGCAAGAAAAGCCTGTCGACGGTGTCGATGATCTCGGCGACCTGCCGCACGCGTGAGCCGGCCGTGCCGTAGGGGACGCCGAGCACCTCGGCGTTGTGGGCGCCGTCCGGACGCCCGGCACCGATGCCGAGTTCGAAGCGGCCTTCGGAGAGCTGGTCGAGTGTCGCGGTCTCCCAGGCGATCAGGCCCGGCGGGCGCAGCGGCGCGGCGAGCACGAAGTTGCCGAACCGGAGCCGCTCCGTGGTGGCGGCGGCCGCGGCGAGCGCGGGAAAGGCGGACTGGATGCCGACGCCGTCGGGCATCAGCAGCGTGGAGAAACCGAGGTTCTCCGCCTGTTGTGCCAGTTTCGTCCAGTCCCGGGCCGAGCCGGCGGACGTGGCGACGAGGCCGAAACGAAATAACCGGTCGGGCAAGGCTCGCTCCTTTGCTAGGGTGCGGGTACTCCAACGATCATGCTCCCGGGAACCACGCCGCGGCACGGGAGCGAAGGAAAAACCGGAGGGGCGGCACGGTAATGGCCCCTGCCCTTCTGGGAGGAACCGCACGATGAACGTCGGAATCGGCCTGCCCATCGCCGAACCCGAAACCCTGCTCGACTGGGCCCGGCGCGCGGACGCCGGGCCCTTCCGCTCACTCGGCCTGCTCGACAGGCTGGTCTGGGACAACCCGGAACCGCTGGTCACCCTGGCCGCGCTGGCGGGCGCGACGACTCGTGTCCGGGTGCAGACCGAGGTGCTGCTCGCGCCGCTGCGCGAGCCCGCGTTGCTCGCGAAGCAGGCCGCGACGCTCGACAGGATGTCCGGCGGGCGGTTCACGCTCGGGCTCGGCGTCGGCGGCCGGGAGGACGAGTTCACCGTCGTCGGCGGCGACGTGCGCCGCCGCGGCAAGCGGCTCGACGAGCAGATGGCTTTGCTGCGCCGGATCTGGTCGGGCGAACCTTACTCGGACGAGATCGGCCCGATCGGCCCCGCGCCGGTGAAGGGCGGTCCGGAGGTGCTCTTCGGCGCCTTCGCCCCGCCCGCGCTGGAACGGGTGGCGCGCTGGGGCGACGGGTTCCTGTGCGCGGCGCCGTTGAGTTTCGCGGGGAGTCTGTTCGACTCCGTGCGCGGGTTCTGGTCCCAGGCCGGGCGCGCCGGCGAGCCGCGGATGGTCGCGCAGGTGAACGTCGCGCTCGGGCCGGAGTCCACTGTGGACGAAGCTCGTTCGGCGATCCTCGCGTACTACGGGTTCGGCGGCGACTACGCGGCCACCGTGGCGGCCGGGATGCTCACCACCCCGGCCGCGATCCGCGAAGCCATCCAGGGCTTCGGTGATCTGGGTGCGGACGAGGTGATGCTCTATTGCTGGTCGCCGGACGTGCACCAGCTCGACCGCATCGCCGAAATCCTTTAGGCCGCGGGAAAAAGACTCGCCTCTTCGTAGGCGAAATGCTCTTCGAGGCCGTCGGTGATGCGGTCCAGCGCGGCGCCGATCCTGCCGGGGTCGGCGCCGCCGGTCAGCACCGACCGCAGCTCGGCGAGCTTTTCGGCGACCACGTGATGTTCGGCGCGGAGCCGGGCGATGGCGGGGCGCAGCGCGGGGGAGTGGTCCTCGAACGCGGTGAACGCGCCGTTTTCCCGGATGTGGTGCAGATCCAGGTGATCGCAGAAGGTCAGGCAATGCTCGGCGAGCGCGCGCTGGGGCGCGTCCGGGACCACGCCTGCCGCCAGGGCCTCGCGGAGTCGGGCGAGTTCGGCGCGTAGCTCCGCGTGGTGCCGCCGGAGTTGCGCGCTGACCGCCTCGACGCGTGCTGAACCGTCGCCCAGAGCCAGTGGGTGGAGCGCGACCACGGGGATGACGCGCGTGGTTTTCCGTTGGTACTCCGCGAAAGCCGGGTCGCGCTCGGCCTGCTCGCGGTAGTGGCGATCGCGTTCGGCGCCCTCCAGCGGCGTGGCCTGGGTGGCGTAGGTGCGCAGGCGGCCGTCTTCGCCGATCTCGACAGTGACCTGCGGGTACGCGAGCAGGTTGTGGTACCAGGCCGGGTGGTGGGGTGCTCCCGCGTTGCTGGCGAAAACCAGGAGCCGTGCGCCGTCGCGGAAGTAGACGGCGGGGTTGGTGCGGGGCGCTCCGCTGCGGGCGCCCTGGGTGGTCAGCAGGACGAGCGGCGCTCCCTCGAACATGCCGCCCACCCGGCCGCCGTTGCGGCGGAACTCCTCGATGACGCGCTGGTTGAACTCCACGATGCACCGCCTCGCTGAGATGATTTGCTTTGCGAGCAAAGCTATCAGGAACGGGATGAGAGCGGTGTTCGCTGCGAGTGAACGGGGTGGTGGATGGGGT
>NZ_VMNW02000136.1 GCF_007713735.2 Amycolatopsis acidicola
TCATGGTCGTGCCCGAACTCCCCAAAACCCGCTCCGGGAAAATCATGCGCCGCCTCCTGCGCGACGTCGCGGAAAACCGCGCCATCGGCGACGTCACCACCCTCGCCGACTCCTCAGTCATGGACCTCATCTCGTCCGGACTCCAGTCGGGCAAGGGCGAAGACTGAGCGGCTGATCTGACACGAAATCGGCCCCTTCCCTCGGGAAGGGGCCGATTCGTCTGTCCACAAAGGTCAGCCGGTGACGTCGAGGTGCGCCTTCACCGGGGTCGGCGTCGGCGCCTTCCCGCTCGAAGTGGCCTTGTCGCCGGAGCCGGAACCCGAGCCGCCACCCTTCGACGAGGTCGGGGTGTGCGAAGTGGATTTCGTCGGCTCGCTGGACTTCGTGCTGGTCGGGGTTTCGCCGCCGCCGTCACCGTCGTCGCCCGGCGCACAGGTGGCCGAGGCGATGTCGATCTTCTGGATGTTGTCGACGTTGATCGAGATCGCGGTGACGGTGACCGACCCGTCCTTGTGCGTGACCTGCTTGTTCAGCGTCACGGACAGCACGCCGGGCACGGTCACACCGGTGTTCGCCGGGACGGCCACGTCGAGCTTGACGTCGCCGATCTTCGCCTTGGCGAGCGAGGACGAGGCCTTGGTCCCGTCGCACTGGGCCTCGATCGCCGAAGCCTCCAGCAGCGGCTTGCCGACACCCAGGCCGACGGACACGTCCGCGACGCTGGCCCGCGCGCTGTCGGCGCCGGCCTGCGCGTTCAACGCGTGCAGCGAGACCAGGTTCGCGGGCAGGTCGAGCTTGGCCAGCGACTCCTGGGAGAACCCGTCGGAGTCGTCGACCGACGGGGTTTCCTTGATCGTGAGCAGGCCCGAGGCGGAGATCGCGAACGCGGAGTTCACGCCCGAACCGGCAGCGGTCGCCGCGCCGGCGGCGGGGGCCAGCAGCACCCCTGAAACGAGCAGCGCGGACAACGCGCCGATTCCGCCGGCAACAGCCTTCTTTCTGGACAAGAAATCACCTTTCATGGAATTGTTCTGTGAATGCCCGGCGGTGTCAGACGATGTTGACGATGGTGCCGAGCGGCATTTTGACGAGCTGGTCCAGCGCGTCCTGCGGAACGCGGATGCAGCCGTCGCTGTTGGCTTGTCCGACGAAACTGTCGTTCGGCCAGGTGTGCAGGCCGACGGTGCCGGGCCCGCCGCCGAAGGTCTCCAGCGAGTCCGAGTGATAGCTCAGCGGGAGCACGATGGGGCTGTAGGTGTTCTTGGACTCCTCGATGGAGGCGATGATGTAGGCGCGCCCGGCCGGGGTGGGGTGCTCCGGCTTGCCGGTGCCGATCGTCCACTTCCCGATCTGCTTGCCGTTTTCCAGTATCTGCAACGTGAACGAGGCGCGGTCGACGTTGATGGCGTAGTCGTTCTGCGCGGGCTCGGCCGTTCCCTCGGGGACGTGGATCCAGCCCGCCGAGGCGTTCGGCCTCGTCGGCAGCAGCACTTCCGCCCAGTCGTCCTGTTCCGCGACGACCGGAACCCAGGTCGGCGAGCCCATCTGGATCGCGGGCAGCTTGGCGATCGGCTTGCCGCCGACGCTCGCGTACACCACCAGATCGCTCTTCGGGTGCAGCACCTTGCCCGCGCTCGCACCGGCTCCCGGCTGCGGGTCGGTGGGCGCGCCGGTGACCGTGGCGAAGGTGTTCGCCTCCGGCAGCTGGGTGAGATCCTCCTGACTGACGGCCGCGGGCGCGACCTCCGGAGAATCATTTCCGGCGCACGCGGAAGTGCAGGCAACCAGAATCGAAAAACCGGCGACCGCGAACAATTTCCGGGCGCGCGAAACCGCAGTTTTCTGCATCTACCAATCCTCGAGACTACTTCGGACAGAGAATCCGCCGCGCCGTGTCTCCCCGAAGACATGTGGCACCGCAGGGGCGTCTGTCCAAAGAGCTATCAGCAACTCGTTCTGGTGATCAACTATCGGGTAGCTCACGCTCAAGCCCGCCACCTGCGGAAACGCACCATTTCCCAAGCTCGGGAAAAATCGGGCACTACACTCGATCGAGTGCAGATCTGTAACGTGGCGCGTCGGCCCACCCCCATCCGCGTCCACCCGTGCGAGTGAGCGCACCCCCAACCGGGCCCGGGGTGGCCGCCGCCCGCACAATCTGAGTCCGGGAACCCACTATTCCCAAAGTCGAACACGTGTTCTAGGATTCCGGACGTCGTAGCCGGACCCCACAACGAGGGAGACCGCACCCGCAATGAGCTTGGACACCACGACCGCCCCGCAGGAGCAGGCCGCCGACGAGGAGAAGCCCGCCGACGCGAAGACCGAGGCCACCGAAGCCACGAAGTCCGAGCCCGCCGAGGCCGGGCAGGCCGAAGAGGCCCCGAAGCCGAAGCGCGGCCGCGCCAAGGGCGCGACCGCCCGCAAGACCCGCACCGTCGAGCTGACCCTCACGGTCACCGGCACGGCCGACGGCGACTGGCAGGCGGAACTCAAGCACGGCAGCACCTGGGTGGCTCGCGGCCTGGCGATCTCCGCCTCCGCCGTGTCCCGTGCGGTCAAGGAGCTGCACGAGGACCTCGCGACGCCGATCGACGAGGTCATCAACCAGGCCCGTGAGCAGCAGAAAGCCAAGGTCGCCGCCCTCGAGGCCGAGCTGGAGGAAGCGAAGCAGGCGCTCGCCGAGCTGGACAGCTGACCTACACTCGATATCGCGCCACAGACTCGCCGGGGCGGATGCTCACTCGATCAGGCATCCGCCCCGGCGTTCCGTTTGTAACGGGACAGCCCTGAGTACGATCTGTATACAACGTGTATGGAGGGAGTATCCGGGATGCCCGGCACGACGAAGGCCCCGTCCTCGGGCCGTGACAAGGCCTACCGGTTCCTGAAGGGCTCGGTACTGGCCGACCCCGAGATGGAAGGCGCCTTCGTCAGCGAGCAGGACGTGGCCGAGCAGGTGGGCGTCTCACGGACGCCGGTCCGGGAGGCGCTGCTGCAGCTGGCGTCCGAAGAGCTCGTCCAGCTGGTGCCGAACAGGGGCGCGTACATCGCCCCGCTGAGCGGCCGTGACCTGCGCGAGCTGTTCGAGCTGCGGGGTGTGCTGGAGCGGTACGCGGCGCAGCGGGCCATCGAGACGGGCAACGTCCCGGAGGACGAACTGCGCGCGGCGATGGAGGAGCAAAAGCGGTTCGAGGACCCGGCGCACGCCAAGGAGTTCATCGAGCTCGACCACCACTTCCACAGCGTGCTGATCGACAGCGTCGGCAACTCGATGCTGAGCAAGACGTACGCCTCGCTGCGCGCCCGGCAGATGCGCGCCGGGCTCAACGCCCTGGCCCGCTCCAGCGGGCGCCAGGAGCGGGTGCTGGCCGAGCACTACGCGATCTTCAAGGCCCTGGAGGTGCGGGCGCTGCCCGCGGCGATGGCGGCGATCGACCACCACCACACGACCACCCTGAACACCCAGCTCACCGCGAGGTGACCTGGTCGTTCACCTCGGCAGGCTCGGTGGCGGTGCGCGCCAGCGCCACCCCGATCACGCTGACAACGCCCGCCACCAGCACGTACAGAGCGAGGGCGAGCCAGGTGCCGAACCCGGCCAGCAGGCTCGTGAACAGCAGCGGCGCCACGGCTCCGCCGATGATCCCGGCGAGGGTGTAAGCTAGCGAACTGCCGGTGTAGCGCAGTCGCTCCGAGAACTGTTCGGTGACCAGCGCCGCCTGCGGCCCGTACAGCGCCGCGTGGATCACCAACGCGATCACCACGCCGATCAGCACGGCGGCGAACGAGCGCGTGGACACCAGCGGGAAGAACACGAACGGCCATGCCGCCGCGGCGATGGTGGCGACGAGGTACAGCCGGCGCCGGTCGATCCGGTCGGACAGTGCGCCGAACGCGGGCATCAGCACCAGCTGGCAGGCCGACCCGATCATCACGGCGGCGAGTCCCGCGCCGCGTGACATGTGCAGCTGCTGGGTCAGGTAGGTCAGCACGAACACCGTGAACAACGCGTACAACACATCCGGGCACACGCGCACGAACATGGCCGCCAGCAGCGCCCGCTTTTCGGTGCGGAACACCTCCGAGATCGGCGCCCGCGGCCGCTCGCCGGTCGCGGCGATGCGGCGGAACACCGGCGTTTCCTCCAGCTTCAGCCGGATCCACAGGCCGAACGCGACGAGTGCGCCGGACAGCAGGAAGGCCACGCGCCAGCCCCAGGAGTCGAACTGCGCTTCGGTCAGCGAGACGGACAGCACGGCGAGGACGCCGTTCGCGAGCAGGTTGCCCGCGGGCGGGCCGACCTGCGCCGCCGAAGCCCAGAACCCCCGTTTGGCGGGGTCGCCGAACTCGCTGGACAGCAGCACCGCACCGCCCCACTCGCCGCCGATGCCGACACCCTGCGCGAATCGCAGCAGCACGAGCAGCACCGCGGCCAGGCCGCCGACGGCCTCGTGCGTCGGCAGCAGACCGATCAGGAACGTGCTGATGCCGGTGAGCAGCAGCGTCGTCACCAGGACGCGCTTGCGGCCGAGCACGTCGCCGAGCCTGCCGAAGACGAACCCGCCGAGCGGCCGTGACAGGTAGCCGACCGCATATGTCGAGAAGGCGGCCATCGTGCTGACCAGCGGATCTCCGCCGGGGAAGAACTGGTGGCCGAACACCGTCGCGGGTCCCGGTTGTAAGAACTGGGTTACCTCGGAAACGGAGAGCACGACATGACGACACCTCCCGAGCTGCGGTTTCGCCTACCCGACGGCGCCGAGGCCGCCGTCAGCGTGCACACGCTGCTCAACGGCGGGTACGCCGGGCGCAACCAAGAGGACGTCGCCGCGCACGTCGCCGAACTGGCCGAGCTCGGCGTGCCCGCGCCCGACTCGACCCCCGCCGTCTACCCCATCGCCCCGTACCTGGCGATGCAGACCGACGAGGTGCCCGCCCAGCACGGACGCACCTCCGGCGAGGCCGAATGGGCGCTGCTCGTGACGGGCTCGCGACCGGAGGACGTGTTGCTCACCGCGGCCTGCGATCACACCGATCGCGCGCTGGAAGTGCACGGCGTGGCGTGGAGCAAGAACGCCGGCCCGGACGTGCTCGCCCGCAACGCCTGGCGGCTGACCGACGTCGCCGACCGGATCGACACACTGACTCTGCGCGCGTGGGCCGGCGAAACCCTGATCCAGGACGGCACGCTGGCCGAACTACTCAGCCCCCAGTACTGGCTCGAATTCCTCACCGGACACGGCCTGCGCACCGAGGGCGTGGCACTGCTGTCCGGCACGATCCCGATGCGGCCCGGTGCCGACCAGTTCGCCGGGCAGTGGCGCGTGGAGCTGGGCGACCCGGAGACCGGGGCCTCGATCGGCCTCGGTTATCGCGTGCGGCGGCTCCCGGAGTTCACCGGAAAATAGCATTCAGGATAGGCAAAACTAACTGAGGTTTGCCTTTTCTCGTACCACGAAGATAACACGGCGACCGGGCGGTCACTGTGTTTGAATAATGGCGTGACCGAAACCCAGGACGCCACTTCGGCGCACTCGCACGAACCGCACCACGAGAAGCTCGGCAGCAAGCTGAACTGGCTGCGTGCCGGGGTTCTCGGCGCCAACGACGGGATCGTGTCGACGGCGGGGATCGTCGTCGGGGTCGCCGGGGCGACCACCGACCGCACCGCCGTGCTGATGGCCGGAATAGCGGGACTGGTGGCTGGCGCGCTTTCGATGGCGGGCGGGGAATACGTCTCGGTGAGCACTCAGCGCGATACCGAACGCGCGATGCTCCGGCTGGAAAAACAGGAACTGAAAACAATGCCGGAGGCCGAGGAACGCGAACTCGCCGAGATCTACGAGGAGAAAGGGCTTTCCCCGGAGCTCGCCGCGCGGGTGGCCAAGGAACTCAGCGAGAACGACGCGCTGAGCGCGCACGCCGAGGCCGAGCTCGGCATCGACCCGGACGGGCTGACCAGCCCGTGGCAGGCGGCCTGGGCGTCCCTGCTGTCGTTCTCCGTCGGCGCGCTGCTGCCGCTGCTGGCCATCGCGCTGCCGCCGGTCTCGTGGCGGGTGTGGGCGTGCGTGATCGCGGTCGCCGCGGGCCTGTTCATCACCGGTTACGTCAGCGCCCGGCTGGGCAACGCGCGCGCCCGCCGGGCCGTACTGCGGAACGTCGGTGTCGGCCTGCTGACGATGCTGGTCACCTACTACGTCGGAACGTTGTTCGGCGTCGCGACGGGTTAGCCGACCGCGGCACGGAAGAACTCGGCCGCTTGCGCGGTGGCGGCCTCGGCCTCCGGGGTACCGAGCATGATCGGGTAGACGTGGGGCGCGCCTTCCTCGACATGCAGGGTCACGTCGACGCCGGCGGCGGTCGCCGCTTCGGCGAACAGCTCGGAGTTGGCCAGCAACAGTTCCGCGGTGCCCACCTGCACCAGCAGCTGTGGCAGGCCGGTGAGGTCGGCGTACAAAGGCGAAACAAGCGGGTCGCGCGGATCGGCGTCGCCCACGTACGGGGCTACCAGCGCACGCAGCCGTTCGACGGTGAAGATCGGGTCGTCGGTGTCGGTGAAGGACTCGCCGGTGCAGTCAGTGCCCGGGGACAGCAGCGCTGCCGCGGCGGGCAGCTCCTCGCCCGCGTCCCGCAGCGCGATGAGCAGCCCGAGTACGAGATTGCCGCCCGCGGAGTCGCCGGCGAGCACGATCGAACTCGCGGGCACGCCCTGTGCACGAACCCACTGCCACACCGTGCGGACGTCTTCGGGCGCCGCGGGGAACGGGTGCTCCGGCGCCAGCCGGTACTCGGGAAGCAACACCCGCGCGCCGGCAGCGCGCCCGAGCCGCGCGGCGAGTTCGGCGTGCGAGCGCAACGAACCGACCATGAACCCGCCGCCGTGGACGTACACGAGAACCTTGCCGGCGTCTACGCCCGGCGCGGTCAGCCAGTGCGCGGGCACCCCGCCCGCGTCGACCTCTTCGACCCGCACGTCTTCGGGGACCGGGTGGATCCGGCCTGCCGGGGCGAACGCGGCGCGGATCTCCTCCAGCGGCGGGGGCTCCTGCCCGGCGGGCGCGTCCCGTACGGCACGGAACCGGTCGATCAGCTCGTTCATCGCGGCACTCGGCATACCAGTGACCAACACCGACGCCCCGCGGGTATTCCGTTACCGGACGCCGGACATCAGCTTCCGGACGAACGGGCTGAACACCGCGAGCAGCACGCCGATCACGATCGCGACACCGCCGAGGATGCCGAAGTACGGGCCCTCGTTGTCGGTGCTGTAGTACTCGGCCAGCGAGCCCGAAAGCGCGGTGCCCAGCGAAACCGAGAGGAAGAACAGCGCGACCATCTGCGTCTGGAACGCCTCCGGCGCGAGCTTCGTGGACAGCGACAACCCCACCGGCGAAAGCATCAGCTCCGCGATCGTGAACACCAGCAGGATCCCGATGAGACCGAGCAGCGGCGCGCTGTTCGGGCCACCGCCCTCCATCGGCAGGAAGAGCAGGAACGCCACGCCCATGATCGCCGTGCCGAGCGCGAACTTGATCGGCGTCGACGGCTGCCGCCGCGCGAGTTTCGTCCACAGCAGCGCGAACACCGGCGCGAGCAGGATGATGAACACCGGGTTGATCGACTGCACCCACGAGACGGGCATCTCCCAGCCGAACAGGTTCCGGTCCAGCCGCTTGTCCGAGTAGACCTCGACCACGGTGAACTGCTGCTGGTAGAGCGACCAGAACGCGGCGCTAGCGATGAACATCGGGATGAACGAGAGCACCCGCTTGCGTTCCAGCGACGTGATCTTGCGGCTGGTCAGGATCACCGCGAAGTAGACGACGGCGGCGATCGCGACGACCCACACGACGACGTCGGAGAGGTTCGCGGCGGTCACCAGCCCGGTCAGCACCGCGGCGACGATCACCACGACGATCAGGACGGCCACGCCGGTCATCGGCAGCCGACCGCTCGCGGGCAGCGGGTTCGGCACGGTCCGCGCGGAATCCGGCAGGTGCCGCCTGCCGATCGCGTACTGGGTCAGGCCCAGCGCCATGCCGATCGCGGCCAGCCCGAAGCCGAGGTGGAAGCCCACGTTGCTCTGGGCCAGCCCGGTGAGCAGCGGACCGATGAAGCCACCGAGGTTGATGCCCATGTAGAAGAGGCTGAACCCGCCGTCGCGCCGCTCGTCCTTCTCGTCGTAAAGCGTGCCGACGACGGAGGTCGCGTTGCCCTTCAACCCACCGCTGCCGAGCGCGACGCACACGAGACCGACGCCCACGCCGGCGAAACCGGGCAGCACGGCGAGCGCGAGGTGCCCGATCATGATCAGCACGCCGCTGTAGAACAGCGTGCGCTCGGCGCCGAGCAGCCGGTCGGCGATCCACGCCCCGGCGATGGTCGAGAGGTAGACCAGCCCGCCGTACGCGCCCACGATGCTGGTGGCGGTGGCCTCCGGCATCGCGAGCCCGCCGTTGGCGACGGAGTAGTACAGGTAGATGGGCAGAATGCCCAGCATCCCGTAGTAGGAGAAGCGCTCCCACATCTCCACGCCGAACAGGTTCGCGAGCGCCAGTGGGTGCCCGAAGAACCTGCGGTCCGTTCTGGCCTCGGTGGAGGTCGTCATCGCCGACAGTCCTTTGGTCTAGACATTGTTGGCGATTCACATACTAGAACTTCGTTCGGCTTGGCCCGCACGGGTACCGGTAGAATGGCCGCAGGTGCGCCGGGAAGTCTGGTCGGCAAGACTGAACCGACCGTTCCCCCAGGGAGTGCCCGTGCAGCGAGCCGCCGCCGAGTTCGTCCGTTTCCTCCGCACCGAGACCACCGGCGGCCTGATCCTCCTCGGCGCCGCCGCGGTCGCACTGGTCTGGGCCAACTCCCCGCTCGGCGACGTGTACCGGACGATCCGGGATTTCCCGGTGGGGCCGCATTTCCTGCATCTGGACCTGTCCATTGGGGACTGGGCGAAGGACGGGCTGCTCGCGCTGTTCTTCTTCGTCGCCGGGCTGGAGCTCAAGCGCGAACTCGTCGTCGGCGAGCTGTCCCACTGGAAGCGCGCGGCGTTGCCGGTGTTCGCCGCGATCGGCGGCATGGTGGTGCCCGCGCTCATCGCGTTCACGATCGCGGGCGGTACGCCGGGCGCCGAGCGCGCGTGGGCTATCCCGACGGCCACGGACATCGCCTTCGCGCTCGGAGTGCTGGCGATCACCGGCTCGAACCTGCCCAGCAGCGCCCGGATCTTCCTGCTCTCGCTGGCGGTGGTCGACGATCTCGGCGCGATCGTGCTGATCGCCGTGTTGTTCACCACGAGCTTCAACCTGATCGCCGCCGCGGTCGCCGTCGCCGCGCTCGGCCTCTACGCCTGGCTGCAACACCGACGCGTGCGGACCGCGTGGATCTACGTGCCGCTGGCGGTGATCACCTGGGTCGCGGTGCATACAACCGGTGTGCACGCGACGATCGCGGGCGTGGCGCTCGGGCTGCTGACGCGGGTCCGGCCGGATCCCGGCGAAGAAGTCGCGCCCGCGGTGCGGCTGGAACACCGCCTGCAGCCGTGGTCGGCGGCGGTCGCGGTGCCGGTGTTCGCCCTGTTCGCCGCCGGGATCGAGATCGACGCGCACTCGCTCGGCGAGGTGTTCACCACCGCGCTGCCGCTGTCGATCCTCGTCGGGCTGGTCGTCGGCAAGTTCGCCGGACTGCTCGGCGCCTCCGCGCTGGCCGTCCGGCTCCGCTTCGCCGAACGCCCGCGTGGCACGGGGTGGCGGGACATGGCGGCGTTGTCGCTGCTGGGCGGGGTCGGGTTCACGGTGAGCCTGTTGATCTCCGATCTCGCGCTGACCGGAGCGGCGAGCGAGCGGGCGAAGGCGGCGGTGCTGCTGGCGTCCGCGATCGCCTCGCTCGCCGGGGCCGCCGTGTTGCTGCGCCGCAACAAAGTGCACGGCGCGCGGGAGGACTGACCGAGCCGCCCGCCACGACACATGGCACGATGGCCCCCGTGAGCAGCCAGGAGCACGAACGCAACGGCCCGGACGGCCTCGGGGCCGTGCCCTACATCCCGTTGTCCGGTGACGACGGCAAAGCCGATGGCGCCCAGTCGATCGGCAGCCTCGTCGGCCAGGCGACCCAGCACATGTCGACGCTGGTCAGGGCCGAGGTCGAGCTGGCGAAGTCAGAGGTCGTCGGCGAGGTCAAGAAGGGCGTCAAAGGCAGCGTCTTCTTCATCGTCGCCGGGGTGATCGCGCTCTACAGCTCGTTCTTCTTCTTTTTCTTCCTCGGAGAGCTGCTGTCCGAATGGCTCAAGCGCTGGGCCGCCTTCGGCATCGTCTTCCTGTTGATGCTGGTCGTGGCCGGCATCTGCGGCCTCCTCGGGTACCGCAAGCTGAAGAAGATCCGGGCGCCGGAGCGCACGATAACCAGCTTCAAGGACACCGCGGCCGCGCTCAAGCCGAAGCGCGAGGCCGTACCCGAGCACAGCTGACGCCCGGCCCGTAGCCGTGGAGCCGCCCGATCCGTCCACCGTCCGGTTCGCCGGACCGTGGACGCACCGAGACGTGTCCGCCAACGGCATCCGGTTGCACGTCGCCGAAGCCGGAACCGGCCCGTTGGTGCTGCTGCTGCACGGGTTCGCCGAGTTCTGGTGGGCCTGGCGGCATCAGCTGCGCTCGCTGGCCGACGCCGGGTTCCGCGTCGTCGCGGTCGATCTGCGCGGGTACGGCGACTCCGACAAGCCCCCGCGCGGTTACGACGCGTGGACGCTCGCCGGTGACGTGACCGGCCTGATCCGTTCGCTCGGCGAGCGCCGGGCGCATCTGGTCGGGCATGCCTGGGGCGGGATGCTCGCCTGGACGGCGGCGTCACTGCACCCCCGGTTCGTCGCGTCGGTGAGCGTGCTCGGCGGGGCGCATCCGCTGGCGTTCCGCTCCGCGATCGCCGGAACACCGTTGCGGCGCAAGCACAAAAGCCAGGCCAGGGCGATGGGGCACCTGTTCCGCTTCCAGGTACCGATGCGCCCGGAGAAATGGCTGGTCGCGGACGAGGCGGCGGCGGTGGAACGACTTGTCCGCGCCTGGTCCGGCGAAGCCTGGCCATCGGCCGGGGATTTTCCCGACACCATGCGGAAATTCCGGCAGGCGATGCTCGTGCCGGGCGTGGCGCACAGCGCGCTGGAGTACTACCGGTGGGCGTTCCGCGCGCAGTTCCGCGGCGAAGGCAGGCGCTTCACCAGTGACGTCGGCACCAGGCCCGCCGCGTCGGTGCTGCAGATCCACGGCACGGCCGACACCTGCGTCCTGCCGGAGACGGCCCGCGATTCCTCGCCATGGCTCGGGCCGCGGTCGCGGTTCGAGTCCCTTTCGGACATCGGCCACTTCCCGCACCTGGAAGACCCGGCCCGCACGGACAAGGCGCTCATCGCGTTCCTGAACGAGCAGTAGCTCAGGCCGCGCAGGAGCCCGTGCTGACCCGGGCGCTCAGCGCGGGCGCCTCCTCGATGACCGGGTTGACCTGCTTGGCGGTCAAGGTGAATCCGGTGTCCTGGTCCTCCACCGAAGCCCCGAACACGACCCCGATGACCTGGCCGGACGGGTTCACCAGCGGGCCACCGGAGTTCCCGCTGCGCACCTGGGCGCGCACCGTGAACACGTCTCGCCGCACCGTGCGCGAGTCGTAGATGTCGGGGCCCTGCAAGGTGATCTCGTTGCGGATGCGGGCGGCCGTCGCGGTGTACGGGCCGTCCAGCGGGTAGCCGAGCACGATCGCGCTGTCGCCGGCCTGGCCCGGTGTGGAGGCCACTGTCAGCGGCGTGGCGTTCAGGCGCGGCACCGCGAGCACGGCGACGTCGACCTGCGGATCGAAGTAGACGACCCTCGCCGGCAACCGGCCCTGCGACGTCTCGACCGCCGTCTCGTCCGTGCCCGCGACGACGTGCGCGTTGGTCATCACCCGCTGCGGCGCGACGACGAACCCGCTGCCCTCCAAGGCGCGCGAGCAGGACGACGCCGTGCCGCGGATCTTGAGCACGCTGCCCTTCAGCTGCTGCACGACGGCGCTGGTCTGCAGGCTCGTGTCCGGCGGCGCGATCTCGTTTATCTGGGTCTTCTGGAACGGGTCCACCACCGACGGGAACCCGGATGCGTCAAGGAGTTTCCGCAGGTCGGCCGGCAGCCCTTCGGCGGCGGCCGGCATCGCCTTGTCGACCGCGCCGAGCACGGCCGAGTTGTTGATCGCCTTGGCCAGCCCCGGCAGCGCAGCGACCCCGGTGAGCGGGACCGCGATCAGCCAGGCCACCACGAAGACGACGATGCCCTGCACGATCGCGCCGAGCGTCTGGTCGATCCCGGTGAGCTTGCTGGTGTTGAACCGGTCCTTGATCGCCATCTTGACCCGGCGGCCGAGCCACACCCCGAGCGTTTCGCCGAGCGCCACGAGGAAGACCACCGTCGCGACGGCGAACGCGACCTTCGCGGCCGGATTCTCGAACAGCTCCACCACCAGCGGCGCGAGCTTGATGCCCGCGATGGCGCCGACGACCACGCCGACCAGCGCGGGCAACGCGATGACAACGCCCTGCCGGGCACCTGAGATCGCGGCCAGCAGCGCCAGCACAATCACCAGGACGTCGACCCAGTTCATCGTGTCTCCCTCTCGTGATCGCGCAACGCTACGTCAAGATCGCGCACGTCGCGGCGATCCCACTCGCGTTCCCAGCCACCCAGGGAAAGCAGCACCGACAACAGGCCGGCGGTGAAGCCCCAGACGAACAAACCGTCGACGACGAAGACCGGGCTGCGGTATTTCATGCCCGGCCGTGAAACCTGGAAGCGGTTCGCCGGATCGGCCAGATCGCTGAGCGCGACCCTGGCCACCGCGGCGGTTTCGGCCGCGTCGACCGGGTGCACCGGGGACGGCTTCTCCCAGTGCGCGAGCACCGGTGTCACGGCGAACCGCGAGACCGGCACGAACAGCTCGGGCAGGATCGCGACCGGCCGCACCCCGATGGGGTCGACGCCCGTCTCCTCCTCGGCCTCGCGCAACGCGGTGGAGACGACCCCGTCGTCCGCGTCCTCGACTCCGCCGCCGGGAAAGGCGACCTGGCCGGCGTGCGAGCCGAGCGTGTCGGCGCGGCGCAGCAGCAGGACGTCCGGGCCGCTGGGGCCTTCGCCGAGGAGGATCAGCACGGCGGCAGAGCGGGTGTACTCGTTGTCCGGCGGGCTGAATCTCGTGAACGTGCTGGAGTCGACCCGCCCGCTGGCCTCGACCAGCGGGCGCAACCACGCGGGGACCGAACCCGCCTCGACCAGCGGACCGCTCACGAGTACTCCTCCACGGCCTTGCGCACCGCGTCACTGTTGTCGAAGAGGCGTGGGTTTTCGATGAAATGGACCTGTCCGTCCCGGGTGACCAGGTACGACGCCGGCAGGCTCGAGGGCACCTTGAACGCCGTCCGCACGGGACCGGTCTGGCCCTCGCCGTCGAACGCCGCCGGCAGATGCACGCCGAGTGTCTTGAGCAGGGCCAGCCCGTCGGCCTCCGAGCTGTCGACCTGCACGGCCAGTACCCGCACCGCGCCGGGCTGCGCGGCGTACTGGCTCAGCACCGGCAGCTCGGTCTTGCAGGGCTGGCACCAGGTGGCCCAGAAGTTGACGAGCGTGGGCGCCCCGGCCAGCGCCGTGTCGAGATTCACCGTCGATCCGTCGCCGAGGCATTGCGCCCGCACACCTTTGAGCTGCGCGACTTCACCGGTTCCGGCCGGGCAGGGCGGCAGCGCCGCCGCGGCACGTGCCTGCGACAAATCGGGCGCCGCCGCGTTCCGCGTCGTGCCGTTGTCCCTGGGGAGCACCGCGATGATCACCCCGAGCACCAGCACGCCGATGACGAGCGCCCATTTCGTCGCCTTGGTCACTGCCCTTGCACCATCGCCAGCAGGTGATCGCGCTCCGGGCCTTTGACCAGCTTCGCCGCTTCTTCGAAGTCGATCGGCCCGAGGCCGTAGGAGGGGCAGTCGCGGGCGAGCGGGCAAGCCCCGCACGCCGGTTTACGGGAGTGGCAGACGCGCCTGCCGTGGAAGATCACCCGATGCGAGAGCATCGTCCAGTCCTTGCGCGGGATCAGCTCGCCGACCGCGTGCTCGACCTTGACCGGATCTTCTTCCCTGGTCCAGCCCCAGCGGCGGACGAGCCTGCCGAAGTGGGTGTCCACGGTGATGCCGGGGATGTCGAAGGCGTTGCCCAGTACGACGTTCGCGGTTTTGCGCCCGACGCCGGGAAGTGTGACGAGTTCCTCGATCTTGCGCGGCACCTCGCCGTCGAAGCGCTCGACCAGCGCGGCGCCCAGTCCCATCACCGAGTTGGCCTTCGCCCGGAAGAAACCGGTGGGGCGGAGCATTTCCTCGAGCTCGGTGCGATCCGCGGCGGCGTAGTCGGCGGCGGTCCTGTAGCGCGCGAACAGCGCGGGCGTGACCTGGTTGACGCGCACATCGGTGGTCTGCGCGGAAAGCACGACGGCGACGATCAGCTCGAGCGGGTTGGTGAAATCGAGCTCGGCGCGGGCGTCGGGATAGGCCTCGGCGAGGCAACGCACCATGCGGCGCGCGCGTCTAACAAGAGCAAGCCGACTTTCGTCACCCTTTCGGGGTCCACGGCGAACGGCAGGAGGCACCCCGATAGCCTACGAAAGGTTCGTCGGGCACCTCTCGGTGGCCGACACGCCGCGCCCCGGCCTGGCGCGAGAACCGAGCAACTTAAGCGAGGATCTGAAGTCGATGACGGTCTGGTTCGTAGTAGCGGTTCCGCTCGTGATGATGTTCTTCGCGCTGGCCATGGAGCGCGTGGAAAGCCGCCTCAAGCACGTCGCCGTGCAGGAGGAGGAAGTCGAGGAGTTCCTCGAGCAGGCGAGGCCCAACGAAGTCAGGGCACTCTACGGTCACGGGATCGGCCGCGCGCTCGAGTTGTTCCGGTTGCGGAGGCTCGGCGGAAGGGCCGCCAAGCTGCGGCCGAAGCGTTCGCGGAGCTAGTCCTCCGACCACCCTCGGCGACTCTCCGTCGGCGCCGGTTAAGCTGAGGTGTCCGGACGAGATCGTTCTCACCCTCGTGGGCGTTAGCAGCCTGGCCATTCGGCGAGCCGTGCGGCGATCTCGCCCGAACGGCCTAGACTGCACGCAAGTGATCGGCGACACGTGCCCGCACCTCGGGTTCGGGTCGCCAGCAATGAGGAGGCACGAGGTGGACGAGACCCTGGCCCGGGCGGGCATCTTCCAGGGGGTGGAACCGGCCGCGGCCGAGGCGCTCGCGCAGACCTTGGAGACCGTGGAGTTCCCGCGTGGCCACGTGATCTTCACTGAGGGCGAGCCCGGCGACAAGCTGTACATCATCCTTTCCGGCAAGGTCAAGATCGGCCGGAAGTCGCCGGACGGGCGCGAGAACCTGCTGTGGATCGCGGGGCCGTCGGACATGTTCGGCGAGCTGTCCATCTTCGACCCTGGGCCGCGCACGTCGAGTGCGACGACGGTGACCGAGGTCCGCGCCGTGACGATGGACAGGCCGTCGTTGCGCAAGTGGATCTCGACCCGCCCGGAGATCGCCGAGCAGTTGCTGCGGGTGATCGCCAGGAGGCTGCGGCGGACGAACAACATGGTCGCGGAGCTGATCTTCACGGATGTGCCGGGCCGGGTGGCGCGTGCGCTGCTGCAGCTCGCGCAGCGCTTCGGCAGTCAGGAGGCCGGCATTCTGCGGGTCACGCACGACCTGACGCAGGAGGAGATCGCCCAGTACGTCGGCGCGAGCCGCGAGACCGTCAACAAGGCACTCGCCGACTTCGCCCACCGCGGCTGGCTCCGCCTGGAAGGCAAGAGCGTCCTGATCCTGGACCCAGAACGCCTAGCCCGCCGCGCACGGTAAGACCGAGCAACGGGGCGATAAGGCCAGCGCGCCTGAATCACCACCAAGAAGAGGGCCCGTCCGCCATGCGGACGGGCCCAACTTCGTAGGCAAGACGACAACGAAACGTGCTCCGCACGTTGGGGGGGTCCAGGGGGGCGAAGCCCTCC
>NZ_VMNW02000137.1 GCF_007713735.2 Amycolatopsis acidicola
CGCCCGCGTGGCGTGCGTCGCCCGCCCCGCACCACCCGCGATCTCGCCGCCCGGGATCCTCGCCGCCTCGACCCTTCGACCGCACACTGGGTTGACTTTTCCAACTAACCCAGTAGGTTCGATAACAGGACTAAGGAGGTCAGATGGAGATCGCTGGCAGTGTGGCGCTGGTTACGGGTGCCAACAGGGGCTTCGGATGCAAGCTTGCGGCAGAGCTGCTCTCGCGAGGGGCAACGGTTTACGCCGCGGCCCGCGATCCCCGCTCGGTCGATCTGGCCGGGGTCACGCCGATCGCGCTGGACATCACCGATCCGGCGTCGGTCGCGGCCGCGGCCGAGGTGGCGCGGGACGTCACGCTGTTGGTGAACAACGCGGGCAGCGCGTCCGGCGCGACCTTGCTGGAGGGTGCGATCGCGGACGTGCGGCGCGACATGGACACGCACTTCTTCGGCACACTCTCCGTGATCCGGGCGTTCGCGCCGGTGCTCGCGGCGAATGGCGGGGGCGTGGTCCTCAACGTGCTGTCCGCGTTGTCGTGGTTCAGCTACCCGTCGACGGGGGCGTACTCGGCCGCGAAGTCCGCCGAATGGGCTCTGACGAACGCGCTGCGCCAAGAGCTTGCGGGCCACGGGATCCGCGTGAGCGGGCTGCACGTCGGCTACATGGACACGGACATGACGGCCCGCATCGACGCGCCGAAGAGCGATCCGGCGGCCATCGCGAAGCTCGCGATCGACGGGATCGCCGCGGACGAGTACGAGATCCTCGCCGACGACGTGAGCCGCCGCGTGCAGGCCGGGCTCGCCGGAGGGGTGCGGGCGCTGTACCCGGCGCTGCCCTGACACGCACCGCGACGAAAGCCGCCTGACGCGACTCGCGACGAAGCGCGCGGCGGCAGCAGCAACGAGCCCCTGACCCGGACCCGCGAAGTAACCCCGGCGGAGCCCACGGCAGCACCCTTAAACGAGCCCCTGACCCGGACCCGCGAAGTAACCCCGGCGGAGCCCACGGCAGCACCCTTAAACGAGCCCGGCAAGGAGCCCCCACGCGAAACCCCGCGACGTGCCCCACCACAAACCCCACCACAAACCCCGCGACGTGCCCCACCACAAACCCCACCACAAACCCCGCGAACACGCCCCAAGAGAACCTACAACTGCACCCCGCGGGTGAGCGCCCCGTCGACCACCAGATTCGTGCCCGAGATGAACGACGCGCGCGGGCTCGCCAGCATCGCGACGGCGTACGCGATCTCCTCGGGGCGGCCCATCCGCCCGGTCGGGTTGAGCGCCAGCGCCTGGCCGAACAGCTCCGGGTTCCCGTTCTTCGTGCGTTCCCAGATCCCGCCGGGGAACAGCACGTTGCCCGGCGCCACGCTGTTCACCCGGATTCCCTTGTCCGCGAACTGGAAAGCCAGGCTCTGCGCGTAGTGCACGAGCGCGGCCTTCAGCGAACCGTAAGCGGCGGCGGCGAAATCGATCTCGCGGCCGGACACGCTCGAAACCACCACGACCGACGCCGCCTCGCTTTTTTCGAGGAACGGCAGGGCGGCGTCGACGAGGTGGACGGTGTGCATGAGGTCCACGTCGAAGCTCGCGCGCCACTTCTCCTCGTCCGGGCCGATCGCCAGCGCGCTCACGTTCGCCACCAGGATGTCCAGCCCGCCCAGGGCATCCGCCGAATCCCGCACCCACGCGGCGAGCGACGGGCCGTCCGCCACGTCGACGGCGCCGCCGACGACACGGGCGCCGGCGCCGGTCAGCTCGGTGACCGCGGCTTCGACGTCGGATTCCGTGCGCGCGCAGAAGGCGACGGCGGCCCCTTCGCCGGTGAGCGTGTCCACCACCGCCCGGCCGATTCCCTTGGTGCCGCCGGTGACCAGCGCGCGCAGTCCGTTCAGCTGGAGGTCCATGATCAGCTCCTAGAGGCTTGCCGCCCGCTCGCGCAGGTAGCGGTGCATTCCTTGGTACGCGTCCGCCGCGGGCAGGAGGTTCTTCGGGATCTTCGTGACCGCGCTGTAGTTCGCGTCGACGACGTTCGCCAGCGGGGCCTGGCCGATCTGCGTGAGCAGCTGGTACGCGTCCAGCCGGTCGAGGCCGTACAGCTCGTGCAGCCAGTCGATCATGCCCACCTGGCTCGCCCGCCACGCGTCCTCCAGCGGCCGGGACGAACCGACCACGACGTAGTGCCCGTCCTGCTCGATCCGCGGCCACACCGGGGCATGTCCCTTGATCAGCTCCACGATGAGGGTCACGTTCATCGCGCCTTCGACCGCCGTGCCGCAGGCTTCGCCCTCGCCCTGCCGATAATGCCCGTCTCCCACCGAAAACAGCGCGCCTTCGACGTTCACGCCGAGATAGCAGGTGGCGCCGGCGCGCATCTCCGGCGTGTCCATGTTGCCGCCGAACTTGTCCGGCACCAGCGAAGTCCGCACCTCCCGCCCGGCGGGGGCGACGCCGACGGTGCCGAGCATCGGCTCCAGCGGCAGGTCCAGCCGCAGCTGCCCGCGCAGTGCTTCGAACACCACCACCTCACGCTCCCGGTCGAGCTGGTAGATCCAGGTCAGCTCGGGCAGCGGCTCGTGCAGCAGCGCCGTGCGGTCGGTGCCGGTGAGCCCGCCGAAGAACGGGATCGTCGCCGACGCCGCCCAGTCGCGCGCGGGTTCCAGCTCCGCGAAATGCAGTGCTAGCGTGTCGCCGGGCTCCGCGCCCTCTACGTGGAACGGGCCGGTCTGCGGGTTCACCTCGGTCATGTCCAGGCATTCGCTGGGCCGGTCCGACGGACTCTGCAGCCGCCCGCCGAACGCGTCCTCCGTCCACAGCCGGAGCGCGGTGCCGGGGGCGATCCGGCGCACCGGCTCCACGCCGCCGAACGTCCACGCGTACTGGTCTCGCTGGGGCCGGAACTCCACGACGTCCATGCGAGGCGATCCTGCTCCGGCCCGCTTCCCCTGACAAGCGGGGGAGAATGGGGCGGTGGTGAAGACGGCGAACGGCGAGTCGGTGCTGGGCCGGGTGGTCCGGATCTTCGAGGTGTTCGGCTCGGAGGTGACGGCGCTGGGCGTCTCCGAGCTGGCCCGCCGGGCGGATCTGCACGTCGCGACGGCGTCGCGGCTGGTCGAGCGGCTCGTCGGCTATGGCTGGCTGCAGCGCGACGAGGACCGCAAAGTCCGTATCGGCGTGCGGTTGTGGGAGCTGGCCGCGCGCGCCTCGCCGACCTTGCCGCTGCGCGAGACGGCGATGCCGTTCATGGAGGATCTGCACGCCGTCGTCGGGCACCACACTCAGCTCGGCGTGCTCGAAGGCGACGAAGTGCTGTTCCTGGAACGCCTCTCCAGCCGGAAGGCGGTCATCAACCTCACGCGCATCGCGGGACGCCTGCCGCTGCACGCGTCTTCGTCCGGGCAGGTACTGCTGGCTTTCGCGCCGGCGGAGCTGCAGCAGCGCATCCTCGATGGCCCGCTGCGGGCCTACACCCCGGCCACGCCCACGGATCCGAAGAAGCTGCGCACCCGGCTGGCCGCCATCCGCCGCGACGGGTACGCCCTGTGTCCCGGCTACATCGACGAGGCCGCGACGGGAATCGCGGTGCCGGTGCGGGCGCCGGACGGGGAAGTGGTGGCGGCGCTCGGCGTGGTGGTGCCGAACGATGCCAACGCGCGCATGCAGGTTCCGGCGCTGCGCGCGGCGGCGCTCGGGATCTCCCGGTCTCTCATTAGATGAGAATCGCGTAGCGGGCCGCGCCGGTGGCGGCCGACCCTCGGGACACCCGTTCCCGAGGAGTGCGTCGATGACGATGACGACGGCCGAACTGCTGGTGACCGAGAAAACCCCGGTGGCACAAGGGGTCGTGGCCCTGACGCTGGCGCGGCCGGACGGCGGGCGGCTGCCGGACTGGGCTCCCGGCGCGCACCTCGACCTGGTCCTGCCCGGCGGGCTCGTCCGCCAGTACTCGTTGTGCGGCGACCGCTGGGACGCCCGCGCCTACCGGATCGCGGTGCTGCGGGAACCCGGCGGGCGCGGCGGTTCCGCCTTCGTGCACGACCGGCTGCGCGTGGGGGACGAGGTCGCGATCGGCGGGCCACGCAACAACTTCCCGCTCGTCCCGGCCCGCCGGTACGTGTTCGTCGCGGGCGGCATCGGGATCACCCCGTTGCTGCCGATGATCCGGCAGGCCGGACTACTCGGCGCGGACTGGCGGCTGCTCTACGGAGGCCGGACCCGCGGATCGATGGCGTTCCTGGACGAGCTCCCCGCCGACCGGGTCGTGGCGCGGCCGCAGGACGAGTTCGGCTTGCTGGACCTGGATTCCTGGCTGCCCGAACCGGCGCCGGACACCAAGGTCTACTGCTGCGGGCCCGAACCGTTGCTCGCGGCCGTCGAAGCGCGGTGCGCGGGATGGCCGGCCGGGCTGCTGCGCACGGAGCGGTTCGTGCCCAAGCAACTGGGCGCACCCGCTCGCGCCGAGCCGTTCGAGGTCGAACTCGCGCGCTCCGGCCGGTCCACGACAGTCCACCCGGGACAGTCCGTGCTGGACGCTCTCGGTGACCTCGGCGTGCCCGTGCTTTCGTCCTGCCGCCAAGGGACTTGCGGCACCTGCGAAACCGGGGTGCTCGCCGGGGAGCCCGAGCACCGCGACTCGCTCCTCGACGACGCCGAACGCGCCGCCGGTGACTGCATGTTCGTCTGCGTCTCCCGCTCCCGCACCGACCGTCTCGTCCTCGACCTGTGAAGGGGCCCGCCATGCTGCCCGCCACCGACGCCGACCCGTTCTCCCACGACGTGCTCGAAAACCCCTTGCCGCTGCACGCGAAACTGCGCGACGCGGGCCCCGTCGTGCATCTCGAACGCTACGACGTCTACGCGCTCGCGCGCTATGAACAGGTGCACGCCGCGCTCACCGACTGGCAGCATTTCCAGTCCGCGGCCGGGGTCGGGCTGGCCAACTTCCGCTTCGAAAAGCCCTGGCGTCCACCGAGTCTCCTGCTCGAGGCGGACCCGCCCGGGCACGACGCGCCGCGCGCGGTGCTGTCGAAGATCCTCGGCCCGCGCGCGTTGCGGAAGCTGCGCGCCGCCTGGTTCGCCGACGCCGAGAAACTGGTCGACGAGGTGCTGGTGGACGACGAGTTCGACGCCGTACCGGCGCTCGCGGAGGCGTTCCCGTTGCGCGTCTTCCCCGACGCCGTCGGGATTTCGAAGCAGGGCAGGGAAAACCTCCTGCCCTACGGCGACCACCTGTTCAACTCCTTCGGCCCGCCCAACGATCTCGTGGCCCGCGGGCAGGCGAAGATCGGGGCGAGCACCGAATGGGTCACCGCCCGGTGCGCGCGGGAAGAGCTGGCTCCCGGCGGATTCGGCGCGGCGATCTGGGCCGCCGCCGATCACGGCGACATCACCCCCGCGCAGGCGCCCCTCATCGTGCGCTCACTGCTGTCCGCCGGAGTGGACACCACGGTGCACGGGCTGGCGGCGGTGCTTTACGCGCTGGCGGTGAATCCCGTGCAATGGCAACGACTCCGGGACCGGCCCGGCCTCGCGCGGGTGGCGTTCGACGAAGCCGTGCGCTGGGAGTCGCCCGTGCAGACGTTCTTCCGCACCACCACCGCCGAGCTGGAAATCGGCGGGACCGTGGTGCCCGACGGGAAGAAGCTGCTGATGTTCCTCGGCGCCGCCAACCGGGACCCGCGCCGCTGGGACACGCCCGGCGAGTTCGACCTGTTCCGCGATCCGTCCGGGCACGTCGGGTTCGGCATGGGCCTGCACCAGTGCGTCGGCCAGCACGTGGCACGGCTGGAGGCGGAAGCCCTGCTCAGCGCGCTGGCCGCGCGGGTGCGCACGATCGAACCGGCTGGCCCGGCGCGGCGCCACCACAACAACACGCTGCGCGCCTGGGAATCGCTGCCGGTGGCCATCCGCCGCTGACCCCTCGCGGGCGTCCCTCTAATCGCCTAGCTTGATCACATATAGGCACCGATGTCGCGGCGATCCGGGATCAACCGGTCCCTCGAACGGATGAGTCCACGATGCTGACCGGCAGAAGGCACGGGAGGGTGGGCCGCGTTGGGGTCACGATCGCACCACTGGGACGCGGGACAGGACCGCGCCGGGGGCTGGATACGACCGCACCACCGGGACGCGGGACAGGACCGCGCCGGGGACTGGACATGACCGCACCACCGGGAGCCGAACGGGACCACGCCATCGGGAGGCGGCGCGAAACCACGCCGGGGGGCTGGATATGACCGCGATCCTGGCCAGCAGGCCGGTTCGGGAGGCGTCGGCGCTGGCCCGCACCACCCCGGGGATACTCAGCGCGTTCGCACTGGTACTCGTCGTGGCCGGGCTGCTCGCGGGCCTGTTCACCGCGCTTTCGGTGCAGCAGCGCGCCCAGGCGCTGGACAATCTCGCCACCCGCAGCGGGCCGCTGACAGCCGCGGCGGAGGAGGTCTACCGCTCGCTGTCGGACGCCGACGCGACGGCCACCAGCGCGTTCCTGGCCGCGGGGCTCGAACCCACCGTCTCCCGGCAGCGCTACGAGAACGACATCGCGCAGGCGAGCAACGCGCTCGCCATCGCTGTCGCGGCGCGGGAAGCGGCTGACGTGACGGCGCAAGGCAGCCCGCTGGCCACGCTTTCCCAGCAGCTGCCGGTCTACAGCGGACTGGTCGAGACGGCGCGCGCCGACAACAGGCAGGGGCTGCCGCTGGGCGCGGCCTACCAGCGCGAGGCGTCCAACCTCATGCGCACGCGGCTGCTGCCCGCCGCGGAAACCCTGTACCAATCGGAAAACAACCAGCTCACCGCGGACCAGAACCGGGCGGGCGCGTTCCCGTGGGCCGAGGTCCTGCTGGCGCTCGTCGTGATCGCCCTGCTCGTGGTGGCGCAGATCTTCGTGCGGCGGCGCACGAACAGGGTGTTCAACGCCGGCCTGCTCGTGGCCACGGCGGCGGCGGTGATGTCGCTGCTGTGGGTGCTCATCGCGTCGATCGGCGCGATGGTGGCGGCGAGCGACAGCCGCACGGAGGGGTCCGCGCAGGTCGATGTCCTTGCCAGGGCCCAGATCGCGACGCTCGCGGCACGTTCGGACGAGACCCTGACCCTGGTGGCCCGCGGCGCGGGCAAGGCGTACGAAGACGACTACGTGAAAGTGCGCGCCCAGCTGGACAAGCTGATCGCCGACGCGCAGGCCAGGGCCACCGACGACGACGTCCGAGCTCCGCTCGATCTCGCCCAGAAGGACAGCCGGACCTGGGCCGACTCCCACACGAAGATCCGCGCGGCGGACGACTCCGGCGACTACACCACCGCCGTGCAGCTGGCCAACGATACCGGGCAGACCGGGGCGGCGGGCGCCTTCGACCGGCTCGACAACGATCTGCAGAGCGCGATCGACACCACCCGGAACACGTTCGGCGCCAAGGTCGCCGACGCGAGCGAGGCACTCGCCGGCACGGTCGCCGCGGTGAGCGTGCTCGCGGTCGTCGTGGCCGGTGCCGCCGCGGCCGGGATCTGGCGACGGCTGAAGGACTACCGATGAAACGGCTCGCGGGTGCGCTCCTGTTCGTGGCGCTGGTGCTGACCGGCTGCTCGACGGTTTCGATGACGACGATCCCGATCGTGCCGGCACAGGAACCCGTGCCCGGCGGCGCGGCGCCCGCGACCGCCTCGACCGCGCCCGCCGCGCAGAACTGCGGCGACCTGCTCGCCAGCTACCGCCCGCCGAGCCCGATGCCTTCGCCGGGGCAGATGCCCGCCGGCTCCACGATGGCGAAGATCCAGCAGCGCGGGAAGCTCATCGTCGGTGTCGACCAGAACACCCTCAACATGGGGTTCCGCGACCCGTTCACCGGGCAGATCCAGGGTTTCGACATCGACATGGCGCGCGCGGTCGCGCAGGCGCTGTTCGGTGATCCGGACGCCATCCAGCTTCGCGCGCTCACGTCGGACCAGCGGATCCCGGCGTTGCAGAACGGCGACGTGGACATCGTCGTGCGCACGATGACGATCACCTGTGACCGGGCCAAGCAGGTCAACTTCTCCTCGGTCTACTACGAGGCGCAGCAGCGCATCCTGGTCCGCCGCAACTCCGGCATCACCGGCTCCGCCCAGCTCGCGGGCCGGAAAGTGTGCGCCACCAAGGGATCCACGTCGCTCGCCGCGGTGCAGGCGCTGCCCGCCAAGCCGGTGGCCGTGGGCGTCGCGGACTGGACCGACTGCCTGCTGATGCTGCAGCAGGGTCAGGTGGACGCCGTGTCCACCGACGACGTGATCCTCGCCGGGATGGCGGCGCAGGACCGCTACACCGAGGTGGTCGGGGATTCGCTCGGGCCCCAGCCCTATGGGATCGCGATTCCCTTGCAGAACACCGACATGGTGGGCTTCGTCAACGGCGTGCTGGAGCGGGTGCGCGCGAACGGGACCTGGACCGCGTCCTACGGCAAATGGCTCGGCGGACTGCTGCCCGGCGCGACTCCCGCGCCGCCCGCTCCGCGCTACCGGAGCTGATCGGCGTGCTCGACGCGGACGAGGCCGACCGGACGCTGGCGGAGCTGGGCGCCGAAAGCGACCGGATGGCCGACGCCCTGCTGGCGATGGACACCCATCCCGGTCAGCGGCTGCTGTCCGGCCCGCTGACCGGCGTCACCCGGCGCCGGTGGGACGAGGCGAGCGCGACGATGACCGTGCTGTGGGAACAGTTCAACCGGCATCGGGCGCTGCTCGAGCAGGCCAGGGAAGTCCGCGCGCGCAAGCAGAAACCGGGTCCGGCCGAGCTCGGCGAGCTGACCGGGCTGCTCACCGGCACCGTCGTGGAGCTCGGCGCGGAACAGGTCCCGATCGAGCAGCGCAGCCTGACCGGGCCCGCGGTGGTCGCCGAGCGCGTCACCCTGACCGAGCTGGTCGGCCGGATGAAAACGGCCTACACCCAGGTCACCGAGGTGCTCGGGGCGGCCGAAAAGGCCTGGGACGCCACGATCGCCAGGATCGACCCGCTCGACACCAGCCTGCGTTCGGCCCAGCAGCTGGCCGAATCGCTCGGCGTGACCGAGCCGGAGCTGCCGCGGGCGGCCGAGGAGCTCGCCGACTTCCGGCGCACGGCGCTGACCGACCCGCTCGCCGCCGGGGTGCGGCCGCCCGAACAGCTGGCCAAACGGATCGAGGACATCCGCGCGGAACTGGAAAAACTGGCCCGTGTCAAGGAAAGTTACGAGGAACGGCGGCAACGCCTGGAGGACGGGGTCGCCGAGCTGGTCGCGCTGCGCGGCGAAGCGCGGACGGTGCACGACACGGTGCTGGAGAAGATCGCCGCGCCCGGTCTCGGCCCGTTGCCGGACCCGGTGCGCGGGCTTTCCGCCCGGCTGGGCGCGCTGCCCGGAATGTGGCGGGAGGGGCGCTGGAAAGCGCTTTCCGGCACTCTGGAAGAGCTGGACCGGGACGTGGCCGCGGCGCTCGCCGGGCTGCGCGCCCAGCTGGCACAACGCACCGGGCTGCTCGACCGCAGGCTGGAGCTGCGCGGCAGGCTCGACGCCTACCGGGCCAAGGCGGGCCGTCTCGGGTTCGCCGAGGACCTGACGCTGGCCGAGCTGCACCGCAGGGCGCACGAGGTGCTCTACACGATCCCGTGCGACCTCCGCGCGGCGACCGTGGCGGTGAACGAGTACCAGAAGGCGCTGCACGACGCCGGAACCGGCACGGAGGAGAGAAGATGAGCGCGTGTCCCCGCGGCAGCTGCGGCGGTGAGATCGACGAGGACGGCTTCTGCGACACCTGCGGCCTGGAAGCCACCTCGTCCCGTACTTCCGTCGGCGCGCCGTCCTCCCGCACTTCCGCTCCGTCGTCGCGTACCGGCACGTGGTCCTGGACGAGCCCGACGTCGGTTTCCTGGAGCACGCCCTCGTCGCCGGGTTCCCGGCCCTCGCGCCGGTCCACCCGCGTCTCCAGCCAGAACCTGCTCGGCCGCGGCGTGGTCGAAGTGCCCGCCGTGCCCCGGCGAGACCCGCGCGAGGCGGTGCTCAAAGACCCGCAGGTGCCGGAGAGCAAACGGTTCTGCAGCGCCTGCACCGCGAAGGTCGGCCGCGGCCACGACGGCAAACCCGGCCGCGTGGAGGGCTTTTGCCCGCGGTGCGGGCACCGGTTCTCCTTCACCCCGAAGCTCGTGCCCGGCGAGATGGTGCACGACCAGTACGAGGTGGCCGGCTGTCTCGCGCACGGCGGGCTCGGCTGGATCTACCTCGCGGTGGACCACAAGGTCGCCGACCGGTGGGTGGTGCTCAAGGGCCTGCTCGACACCGGCGACGCCGACGCGATGGCCGCCGCGGTCGCGGAAAAGCGCTTTCTCGCGCAGATGGAGCACCCGTCGGTGGTGCGGATCTACAACTTCGTCGAGCACCGCGACACCGGCTACATCGTGATGGAGTACGTCGGCGGCACCTCGCTCAAGGACATGATCAAGGCCAGACGCGAGCAGGAGGACCCGGCGGCGTGCCTGCCGCTGACCCAGGCCATCGCCTACGGGCTGGAGATCCTGCCCGCGCTCGGCTACCTGCACGGCAACGGGCTGGTGTACTGCGATTTCAAGCCCGACAACGCGATCCAGGTCGAGGACCAGCTCAAGCTGATCGACCTCGGCGCCGTCCGGCACGCCGACGACCAGCACAGCGCCATCTACGGCACCACCGGCTACCAGGCCCCGGAGGTCGGCAAGGAGCTGCCGTCGCCGCTGTCGGACATCTACACCGTCGGCCGCTCGCTGGCGGTGATGACGTTCCCGTTCGACTTCCACACCGCGTACCGGACCTCGCTGCCCACGCCGGACGAAGTGCCGCTGCTGGCCGAACACGAGTCGTTCTACCGCCTGCTGCTCCGGGCCACGAACCGCGATCCGGTGCTGCGGTTCTCCTCCGCCGAGGAGATGCGCGAACAGCTCGAAGGCGTGTTCCGGGAAGTGGCCGCAGCGCAGGACGGGCAGCCGCGGCCGGGGGCCTCGACGGAGTTCACCCCCGAGCGGCGCACCTTCGGGGTGCGTGGCACGCCCACGGGGGAGGAGGTCGCCGCGGCTTTGCCGGTGCCACGGGTGGACCTGGCCGACCCGGGCGCGGCGGTGCTGGCCGGGCTCGCCGAAACCGACGCGGCCGCGCTGGCCCGGGATCTGGCCGGGTCGCAGGTGCGGAGCATCGAAATCCAGCTGCGGCTGGCCCGCGCACAGATCGAGCTGCGGCAGTTCGCCGAGGCGCGCGCGACGCTCAACAAAGCCAAAGTCGGCCCGGGGGACTGGCGCGCGGAATGGCACCGGGGGCTGGCGGCGCTGGCCGAGGGCCGGCCCCACCAGGCGCGGCAGGCGTTCGAGTCGGTGTTCGACCTCGTGCCGGGGGAGCCGGCGGTGAAACTCGCGATCGCGGCGTGCGCCGAGCTGGGCGGCGACCTGGCCGAGGCCGACCGTTATCACCGCACGGTCTGGCGCACCGACCGCGCGTTCATCAGCGCCGCGTTCGGCCTCGCGCGGTCGCTGCTGGGCCGGGACGGCCGCGCGGAGGCGGTGGACGTCCTGGAGTCGGTGCCGGAGACGTCCAGTCATTACCTGGCCGCGCAGCTGGCGGCGATCCAGTCCCGCACCGGCATCGGCCGCGCCGCGGGGCTGTCCGAAGAGGACCTCGTGACGGCCGGGGATCGCCTGGCGCGGCTGGAACTCGACGAGGCGAGGCGCGCGCACGCCGCCCGCGATCTGCTCGAGTCCGCTTTGGACTGGGTGCGTGGCGGGCCCGACGGGAGTTCGCGAAAGGTGCTGGGGTGCCGGCTCGAAGAAGACGAACTGCGCCGTGGGCTGGAGAAGTGGTATCTGCGCCTCGCCCGCCAGGCCGGCACGCGCCGCGAGAAGATCTCGCTGGTGGACCACGCGAATCGCGTCCGGCCGAGGACCTGGTTCTAGTGGCGGCGCCGCGATGCCCCGACTGCGGGGAGGAAACCGGCCCCGGATTCCGGTTCTGCGAGAACTGCGGGGCGGCGCTGTGGTTGCGGCGCACCCCGGAAGGCGGCCCGCGCGGGCTCGTCCGGCCCGGGTGCGTGGCCTGCGGGGAAACGGTTTCCGAGGACGGGTTCTGCGAGCAGTGCGGCCGGGCACAGCCGGTGGGCCGTGACAGGATGGAGTTCGACCTCGGGTTCGTCGCCGGGGTCAGCGATCGTGGCCGCGTCCGCGTCCGCAACGAGGATTCGATGGCCTTCGCGACGCTGGGGCCGAAGAACGCGCCGGAGCAGGTCGTGGCCGTGGTGTGCGACGGCGTCGGTTCGACGGAGCGCGCCGACGAAGCCTCGCAGGCGGCGGTGGACGCGGCGTTGACGACTTTCGCCGCCTCGCTCGAAGCGGGCCGCGACGCGTATGAGTCCACAGTGGACGCTGTGGCGGCGGCGTTCCGCGCGGTCCGGCGGCTGGCCGAACCGGATCCGCAGGGGCTGTCGCCGTCGTGCACCTTCGTTTCGGCCGTCGTCACGGCCGAGGAGGTCACGGTCGGCTGGATCGGGGACAGCCGCGCGTATTGGCTCTCCGGCGGCACTTCCCGGCAGCTGACCACCGACGACACCTTGCACGCGCAGCTGGTGGCCGCCGGTGTCCCCGAAGAGGAAGCGGCCGCGGAGCCGAACGCGCTCGCGCTGGTGCGCTGGATCGGCGCGGACGCCCAGGAACGGCTGCCGAACGTGTTGACTCTGCCCGCAGGGCCGCCGGGCACGCTCGTGCTCTGCAGCGACGGGCTCTGGAACTACCTGCCCACCGCGGAAAGCATCGCGGCGAAGACCCCGGACGCGCCGCCGCTCGCGGTGGCGGCCGAGCTCACCGCCACGGCCTCGGCCGCGGGCGGCGGGGACAACATCACGGTCGTCGTGGTGCCGCACCCGTTCGACCACTCAGGGAGCGATCATGAGTGAGTTCTCAGTCGAGGTCTACCAGAACGAGTACCTGCCCCAGGGCGCGACGGAGGTCAACGCGATCGTCACGGTCACCTCGTCCGGCGGCGGGGGCGCACCGGCCGGGGGCGCGCCCGCCGCCGAGGTGATCATCGTGGACTGCTCGGGGTCGATGGATCACCCGCGCGCCAAGCTGATCGCCGCGAAACAGGCCACCAACGCCGCGATCGACACCCTGCGCGACGGGGTCGCCTTCGCCGTGATCTCGGGCACGGACATCGCGCAGCTGGTGTACCCGAAGCGGCTGGGCATGGCCACGGCGAGCAGTTCGTCGCGGGCCGAGGCGAAGAAGGCCGTGGACAAGCTGCGCGCCGACAGGGGCACCGCCATGGGGGAGTGGCTGCTGCTGGCGAAGCAGGTGTTCGCCACGCAGGCCGGGCAGCTGCGGCACGCGATCCTGTTGACGGACGGGAAGAACGTGCACGAGAAAGCGTCCAAACTGGACCGGATCCTGAACTCGGTGTCGGGGCAGTTCGTGTGCGACTGCCGCGGCGTCGGCACCGACTGGGAGGTCAAGGAGCTGCGCAGGATCTCCGAAACCCTGCTGGGGTCGGTGGACATCGTGGCCGAGCCCGAGGGGCTGGAGGCCGACTTCCGCGCCATGACCACAGCGGCCATGGGGAAGGAGGTCGCCGACGTCGCGCTGCGGGTGTGGACCCCGCAGGGCGCGCGGGTGAAGTTCGTCAAACAGGTCGAACCGTCCTTAGTGGACCTCACGGGGCGGCGCGCGGAAAACGCGCCGCGCAGCGGGGACTACCCGACGGGCGCCTGGGGCACGGAAAGCCGCGACTACCACGTGTGCGTGCAGGTGCCGGCCGCCGGGATCGGGGACAAGATGCTGGCCGCGCGGGTGAGCCTCGTGGCGCCGGGCGGCGAAGTGCTGGGCAAGGGGCAGGTGCTGGCGATCTGGACCGACGACACCGCGTTGTCCACCAAGATCAGCCCCGAGGTCGCGCACTACACCGGGCAGGCCGAGCTGGCCGAGGTGATCGAGGAAGGCCTTGAGGCACAACGGAAAGGCAACGTCGAGACGGCGACGGCGAAGCTCGGCAGGGCGGTCGCGCTGGCGACCGAGTCCGGGCACGAGGACACCGCGAAGCTGCTGGCGAAGGTGGTGGACATCGAGGATCCGGTGCGCGGCACGGTGCGGTTGAAGCGGTCGGTGAGCGCGGTGGACGCGATGACGCTGGAGAGCCGTTCGCAGGTGACCAAGCGCGTCGGGCGGTCCGACTCCGCGGAGGAGGACTGATGCCGGTCTGCGCGCAGGGCCACGATTCGGCCGACGACGAGTTCTGTGACGTCTGCGGGCTGGCCTTCGACGGGCCGGCCGCCGCGGAAGCCGTTGCGGCGCAACCGGAACCGGAGCCGGAGCCGAAGCCGTGCCCGGTCTGCGGGGCGACGCTGGAAGCCCGGTTCTGTGAGAACTGCGGAGCGGACTCGCTCGCCGTCCAGACGACGGAAGCGCCCGCCGCGGCCGAGCCGGTGCGGGCCGTGCAGTCGTGGTCGGTGGTCGTTTCGGCCGACCGCGCCTACTTCGAGAAGGTGAAGGCCGAGGGCGGGCCCGACGCCGAGCCGATCGAATTCCCGCCGTTCTGCCCGGAGCGGCATTTCCCGCTCTCGGGCGGGCAGGTGACCATCGGGCGGCGGAGCCAGAGCCGCGGGATCCTGCCGGACATCGACCTGACCGGCCCGCCCGAGGACATCGGGGTGTCCCGGCTGCACGCGCTGCTGGTGGCGGGTCCGGCAGGGTGGTCCGTCGTGGACATGGGCTCCGCCAACGGGACGTACCTCAACCGCGCGCACACTCCCTTGCCCGCCAACGTCCCCCACCCGCTGGAGGCGGACGACGAGATCCACCTCGGCGCGTGGACCACGCTCACCATCCACCCCGACGCGTAGTCCGCCTTTTCCGGTCACATCCGCACCGCGCGCGGGGTCGTAGAGACGACCCCCAGCCGAGGAGAATGTGACCGATGGACGAAAGAGAGTTCCTGGCGGAGCGCTTCGAAGAGCAGCGCACGAAGCTGCGGGCCGTGGCGTACCGGATGCTCGGCTCGGTCGCCGAGGCCGAGGACGCCGTTCAGGAGACGTGGCTGCGGCTGAGCCGTACCGACACCGGCGACGTCGACAACCTCGCGGCCTGGCTGACCACCGTCGTCGGGCGGGTGTGCCTGACGATGTTGCGCTCCCGCACCCGGCGCCGTGAGGAGCCTCTGGAGTTCCACCTGCCGGACCCGCTCGTCAGCAGTGCCGATGCCCTCGACCCGGAACAGGAGGCCATCCTCGGCGATTCGGTCGGGATCGCGTTGCTCGTGGTGCTCGAAACGCTGGACCCGGCCGAACGCCTCGCTTTCGTGCTGCACGACCTGTTCGCCGTGCCGTTCGAGGAGATCGCGCGGATCGTCGGCCGCAGCGAAGCCGCCACCCGGCAGCTCGCCAGCCGGGCACGGCGCCGGGTGCGCGGCGCCCCGGCGCCCGACACCGGCCTGGCGAGCCAACGCGAGGTGATCGACGCCTTCGTGGCCGCCGCCCGCGGTGGCGACCTGGAGAGGTTGATGGCGCTGCTCGACCCGGATGTCGTGGTCCGCACCGACGGCGGTCCGGGCAGGTCCAGCCGAGTGCTGCGCGGGCCGAAGGAGGTCGCCGAGGGCGCCATGCTCTTCCTGCGCTTCGCCGAGCTTGCCCGCCCCGCGATCGTCAACGGGGCCGCCGGCGCCGTCGGCATCGTCGACGGGCGCCCGGTCTCCGTCGCGGCGTTCACGGTGCGCGGCGGCCGCGTCGCCGCGATGGACATCCTCAGCGACCCCGCCCGGCTGGCGACGCTTGACCTGACAGTGCTCGATTCCTAAGGGGGCCGCCCGGCTGGCTGGGAGTCCTGCGATAGCCCACTCCCCACCGCCACCCCACTCACCGGAACCCGGCAACGCAACGCAAGCCACCCCACCACACACCAGCAAACCGCCGCCCGGCAACGAAAGCCGGGAACACCCACCGACCACACCCCTCCAC
>NZ_VMNW02000138.1 GCF_007713735.2 Amycolatopsis acidicola
CACCCGCACCCGCACCCGCACCCGCACCCGCCAGGAATTATCGCCCCGCGGCGCACCCTTGCCCTTGCCCCGAAGCCTCCTGCGCCGCGCTCGCCCTGGTGCCCAGGCCGCCCCCGACCGCCACCGGCCAACACACACCCCCCACCGGCCAACACACCACCACCGCCAGCCAACACACCGCCGCCACGGGCCAAGACACCACCGGCGGCAGCCAACACGTGCCTGTCAGGAACTCTCGCCCCGCGGCACCACCGAAAACACCTCGAGGCCCCGCGGCGCACCCTTCGCCCGGAAGCGCCTGCGCCGCACCACGTATTGCGTCTCGTCCACTGTGGACAGGGCCGGGCCGGACACCAGCACCTCGCCGCCCGAGGCGGCATCGGCCACCCGGGCCGCGACGTTGACATCCACGCCCACGTAGTCCCGGCCGACGCGTTTCGGGCGTCCCGCGTGCATTCCGGTGCGCAGCTGCGGCCGGTACCCGTCGAGGGTGATCGCGCTGACCGCCGTACACGCTTCGTGCGCGGCGCTGATCGCCTCGGCCGTATCGGCGAAAACCGCCATCATCCCGTCACCGAGGAACTTCACCACCGTCCCGCCGTGGCGTTGCACCGCCGCGCGGCTCACGTCGCCCACTTCGCGCAGCAGGCGCAGCACGTGGTCGTCCCCGGCATGCAGCGCCCAGCTGGAAAACCCGACCAGATCGGTGAACAGGATGGTGACCTCGCCGCCACCCGAGACCGCCCGCGAACGGCTCAGCACCTGCCACACCTGCACGGCCGCCAGCCCCAGCTCGCGGGTGGCGCTCGGCTCGTCGGTGCCGGCTTCGGAGATGAGGCGCGCGACGCGGTCCGACGCGCGGCCGCCGCCCATGAGCTGCGCCGAACCCGGGGCGAGCCGGCGCATCGTGCGGGCCGTGCGCACCACGGCGTCGTTGCGGTCGGCGTCGCGCAGGAACCGGCGCAGCCGCGGTCGTTCGTCGTTCACGATGCCGACCCTACTGGCCGGTCGCTTTCCGGCGGGTGGCGAGCAGTTGTCCGGCCACCGCCGCCACCAGCAGCCACACCAGCCCGGCCGCGCCCGGGTCGAGCAGCCCCGCCAGCGCCGGGATCAGCACCGCCGGGGCCAGCGGCCGCAACCCCCACAGCCAGCCGTACCGGGCGGCCGCCGCACCCGCGCCGACAACGCCGATCGCGGCCACCGCCGCGCACACGAGCCACCGCGCGGACGGCTCGACGTGGCCGTGCGGCACGCTTTCCACGAGTTCACCCATCCCGCTGGCGAGCGCCGCCAGCACCCCGGCGACGAGACAGTGCAGGAGCAGCATCGTCCGCGGCGGGGCGGTGTCCGCCAGCATCGGGATCCCGCCGAAACCGCGTTGCAGCAGCAATGCCCACAGTCCCGCGAGCAGCGCGAGCGAACCGATCGCCGTGCCGAACACGGCGCCGTGCCACGCTGCGAGCTCGCTCATCGCCTGGGTCACCATGAGCACGCCCTCGCCCAGCACGATGATCATGAACAGCCCGAGCCGTTCGCCGAAATGCGCCTCGTCGAGCCGGGCGATCGTGACGCTCCGCAGCTCCGGCCGCCGCTCGCTGGCCCGCGCCTGCCGCTCGGCGATGGCGCGCGCCATCCGGTCGCGGTTGAAGGTGAAGCTGACGACCAGATCCAGCACGAGCCCGAGAGCCCACAGGTAGTACCGCCACGGATCGCCAGCCCAGAGCGAAGCGATCCACGGCACGACGCCAGCGCCCATCTGCGCGACCGGCCAATCGACCACGACCGCCCCGCGGCCCCGCCACGCCCGGTCCGACAGCACCCGGACAGCGACGTAGGCGAGCGCGAACACCTTCGCCCGGTCTCCGTGGATCTCCGGCACCGCGGCGGCCATCACCGCCAGCCCCATCATCGCGGCGAGCACCGGCAACGCCTGTGTGGTGCCCGCCGCGACGTTGCCGTAGACCGTGAAGCACATCCACGCGGTCCAGAAAGCCAGGAAACACAACACATACAGCCCCGCGCCGGACCATCCCGGGCTGCTGTGCAGCAGATGCGAAAGCTGCGCCACCCCCGCGACGGCGACGAGGTCGAAGAACAGCTCCAGCCACGACGCGTGCCGCTCACCTTGATCCGCCACGGGGGTGAGTATGCCGGTCAGGCCTTCGCGGACTCCGCGTGCTCCGCCGTCCGCGCGCCCGCTTCGACCCGGCGTGGCATGAAGACGAGCGCGAGCATCGACACGACGGCGCAGCCGACGATGTACCAGCTGATCCCGGTGCTGGAGCCGGTGCTCTGCAGGATCGCGGCCGCGATCAGCGGCGCGGGCCCGCCGGCGATCACCGACGCCAGCTGGTAGCCGAGCCCGGCGCCGCTGTAGCGGACCCCGGTGCCGAAGTTCTCCGCGATCAGCGCGGCCTGCGGGCCGTACATCATGTCGTGCACGATCAGCGAGACGACGATCGCCACCAGCACCAGCCCCGACGAGCGGGTGTCCAGCAACCCGAAGTACGGGAAGGCGAACGCGCCCGTGGCGACGATCCCGAGCCCGTAGACCAGCTTCCGGCCGACCCTGTCGGACAGGTGCCCGAACAGCGGCACGCTGATCAATCCGACGGCCGCGGCGATGAGCGTGTCGTTCAGGAGCTGGCCGCGCGGCAGGGAAAGGTGCTTCGTGCCGTACGTCAGCACGAACGTGATGAACAGGTAGAACGGCGCCTGCTCGGCCAGCCGCACGAACGCGGAGGTGAGGATTTCCCTGGGGTGGTGGCGGATCGCCGTCCACACGGGACGCCGCTCCACCTTCCCGGCCCGCTTCACCTCGGCGAAGTCCGGGCTTTCGACCACCTTCAGCCGCACCCACAGGCCGATGCCGACGAGGATGATGCTGAGCAGGAACGGCACCCGCCAGCCCCAGGTCTCGAACGAGTCCCCGCTGACCGACTCGAACAACGCGACCGCCGCCGTGGACAGCAGCAGCCCCAGCGGGACGCCGAGCTGCGGCAGGCTGGTGAGGAACCCGCGATGGCGCCGGGTGCCCCATTCCATGGACATCAGCACCGAGCCGCCCCACTCGCCGCCGACGCCGATGCCCTGCACCACGCGCAGCAGCGTGAGCAGCACCGGCGCGCCCCAGCCCAAGGCCGTGTAGCCGGGCAGCACGCCGATCAGCACGGTGGCCGAGCCCATCAGCAGCAGCGTGGTGACCAGGGTGGCCTTGCGGCCCACGCGGTCGCCGAAGTGCCCGAAGATCGCGGCGCCCGCCGGGCGCGCGGCGAAGCCGACGAACAGCGTGCCGAACGATTCGAGCACACCCGTCGCGGTGGAGCTGCCGGGGAAGAACAGTTTCGGGAACACCAGCGCGGCGATCGTGCCGTACAGGAAGAAGTCGTACCACTCGATGGTCGTGCCGACCGTGCTGGCGACGACCGCACGAGTGCGGTGGGCGCGGGCGGCGGAGTCTGCTCGCGGCATGATGGCCTCCATTGGCTCATCCACTCATCCACTAGGTCAGTGATCCACGACACTGCTAGGCTCGTGGCGAACTGTCAAGGGGGTGGCCGATGTCCGATTCGCTCCGCCCGGTCGCCCGGCCGCGGCTGTACGAGCAAGTGATGGCCCAGCTGCAGGAGTATGCCGAATCCGCCGGGCTCAAGACCGGGGACAGGCTGCCGTCCGAGCGCGATCTCGCCGAGCGCCTCCGGGTCAGCCGCGCCTCGCTGAAGCAGGCGATCGTGGTGCTGGAAGTACAGGGGCTCGTCGAGATCCGGCACGGCGGCGGCACGTACCTGCGCACCGGGAGCCTGCGTCCCGAGCCCGTCGAGCGGCTCGTCGAGCGCCGCCGCCGGCTGCCGGACGTGCTCGACGCGCGCGAGGCGATGGAGACCAAACTCGCCGAGCTGGCGGCGGAACGCCGCACCGAGGACGACCTGCTGATGATCGAGGTCGCGCTGGGGACGATGCGGGAGCAGGTCGAGCGGGGCGAGTTCGGCGAGGACGGGGACCGCCGCTTCCACGCCGCGGTCACCGACGCCGCGCACAGCGAGCTGCTGGCCGACTTCATGCACAAGATCGCCGACCAGATCGCGGAAACCCGGCACGAGTCGCTGAGCCAGCCGGACCGGCCGCGCCAGTCCCTTGCCCAGCACGAGGCGATCGCCGAAGCGATCCGCGAGCAGGACGCGCGGGCCGCGGTGGGCGCGATGCGGGCCCATCTCGAGTCGGTGCGGCGGGTCCGCCTGCTCGACTGGAACCCCGACGAGCCTGTGGCGCAGTAGACAGACACCGCCGGGAAACCCTGGCGCCCCAACGGTGTTGTGCTTTGCAGACACCGGACGAAGGGTCCGGGTCCATGAGCCGCCCAGGCACGGGGACACGCGTCCTGCCCGACTCGTCCACGTGAAGAATGCCGCCGGAACACGGCGGTGTGGAGGTGTCTTCCCCATGAAGTTGAACGCACGCTTCGGAATCGACGTACTGGCTCTGCTCGCCGGCGGTTTCCTCGCCGTCACCGCCGTTGCGCTGCCGCTCGAAGCGGCGGGCTGGGTCGCCTTCGGAGTTTTCACCGGGCTCGCGGTGCTCGGTGCTCTCGGCGCGGTACTCGCCGGGCGGCTCTCGGCCCGGATCGGGCACGGCGTGCTCGGCCTCGTCGGCCTGTGGTCGCTGATCGCGGCGCTCGTGTTCACGAGCCCGGCGCTGCTGTTCGCCGACGCGCTGGCCGTGGTGCTGGTGGCGCTCGTCGACCTGACCGTGCACGAGCTGAGCACCGAGCGGGTCGTGCACCAGCTCGAGGTGCGCGAGCCGGCACCGGTCGCCTGATCTCTCCCCTCCCCTGACGGAGCCCCGTGGGATTTTCCCCGCGGGGCTTCGCCGTGCCCGCGTGGGCTCACACCGGCGACGCACGGAAAATGCTAGAAGAAGCGTGGGTGGAAGGAGGGGGCCGTGCGGGCTCTGCGGTGGGGGGTGCTGGTCGTCGTCCTCGTGCTGTTCGGCGGCGGGCTGGCGTGGTTCGTGCTCAGCAAGCGCACGCCGCCGCAGCCGGTCTGCCTCGCGACGACCGAGGACGGCAAGAGCTCGTACCGGCTGACCCCGGAGCAGGCGCAGAACGCGGGCACCGTCGCGGGCGTGGGGCTGCGGCTCGGCGTGCCCGACCACGCCGTCACGGTCGCGATCGCCACCGCGCTGCAGGAGTCCAAGTTGTACAACCTGACCGGCGGCGACCGGGATTCCGCCGGGTTGTTCCAGCAGCGGCCGAGCCAGGGTTGGGGCACCTACGAGCAGGTGACCCAGCCGGTGTACGCCTCCGAGGCCTTCTACAACCGCCTTCGCCAGCAGAAGAACTGGACCGACCTGACCGTCACTCAAGCCGCGCAGCTCGTCCAGCACTCCGCCGCGCCGGACGCCTACGCGCAGTGGGAGCCCGAGGCGCGCGTGATCGCGAGGGCGCTCACCGGGGAGACAGCGGCCACGTTCACGTGCCAGAACCTCACGGTCGGGGCGAGCAGCACGAGCATCGTCCAGATCGCGAACAGCGAGCTGGGCACGGCCGCGCTGAGCGGAGCGCACGATCCCGCGCGCGGCTGGGCGCTCAGCTCGTGGCTGGTGGCGAACGCCGTCCGCTTCGGACTCGACAAGGTCACCTTCGACGGCCGCACCTGGACCCCGGCGGACGGGACCTGGTCCCAGGGTGGGACAGCCGATGGAACCCTTTCCCTGCACCAGGTTCCCGCCACTTCGTGACCGTCAGGACGCGATGCCGTCGAGCACTTTCAGCTCGTCCTCGGGCAGGCTCAGGCCGGCGGCCGCGACGTTGTCCCGCAGGTGAGCGACCGACGACGTGCCCGGGATGAGCAGGATGTTCGGCGAACGGTGCAGCAGCCAGGCGAGCGCCACCGCCATCGGCGTGGTGCCGAGCCGCTCGGCGACCCCGTCCAGCTCCGTCGACTGCAGCGGGGAGAACCCGCCGAGCGGGAAGTACGGCACGAACGCGATGTCTTGCGCGGCAAGGGAATCGACCAGCTCGTCGTCTTCCCGGTGCGCCACGTTGTAGAAGTTCTGCACGCACACCACGGGCGCGATCGCCTGCGCTTCGGCGACCTGCTCCGCGTTGACCGTGCTCAGCCCGAGGTGCTTGATCAGCCCCTGCTCCCGCAGTTCCGCGAGCACGCCGAACTCCTCGGCGATCGAGCCCGGCTCCGCCGCGTCGAACCCGCCGACGCGCAGGTTCACCACATCGAGCGCCTCCAGCCCGAGGCGCTTCAGGTTGTCGTGCACCGCTTGACGCAGCTGCTCCGGCGCGAGGGCCTGCGGCCAGTTGCCCTCCTCGTCGCGCAGCGCCCCGACCTTCGTGATGATGTGCAGGTCCGCCGGGTACGGGTGCAGCGCCTCCTTGATGATCTCGTTCGTGACGTGCGGGCCGTAGAAGTCCGCCGTGTCGATGTGCGTTATGCCCAGCTCCACCGCCTCGCGCAGCACCGCGACGGCGCCCGCGCGGTCCGCGGGCGGGCCGAAGACGTGCGGGCCGGCCAGCTGCATGGCGCCGTATCCCATCCGCGTGACCGTGAGGTCCCCGCCGAGGGTGTAGGTGCCGCCGGGAAGTGTGCTCGTCATGAGATCCCTTCTCTCTTCGTCTGATGCCACTGTGCCGGTACCCCGAAACGGCCACCAGGCCCCCTCGATCCTGGGACTCGCGGGGACACGCGGAGTCCGCGCCCCGCGATTACCGTGGAGCACGTGAGCGAGAACAACCAGCTGGGTGACTACCTCCGGGCCCGTCGTGAACTGGTGCGTCCCGAGGACGCGGGCCTGCCCGTGCACGGAAACCGCCGCGTGGCCGGGCTGCGCCGCGAAGAAGTCGCCCTGCTCGCCGGGATCAGCTCCGACTACTACCTCCGGCTGGAACAGGGCCGGGACCGCAACCCGTCCGCGCAAGTGCTGGAATCACTCGCCCGGGTGCTGCGGCTCGACCAGGCCGGCACCGAATACCTGCTGAGCCTCGCCGCCCTGCGCCCGCCCAAGCGGCGTCGTCGTGCCCGCCGCGAGACCGTTCCGCCGGGAATCCAGCAGCTGCTGGACGTGCTGGCGCTGCCCGCTTTCGTGGAGGGCCGGTACTTCGACGTGCTGGCCGTCAACCCGCTCGCCACCGCGCTGTCGCCGAACCTGCGGCTGGGCGAAAACCGGCTGCGCTCGGTGTTCCTCGACCCCGGCGAGCAAGCGCTGTATCCGGACTGGGAAGCGGCCACCGCGATGCTCGTGGCGGGCTTCCGGGAATCCGTGGGCACCGACACCGACGACCCGCGCTTCGTCGAGCTCGTCGGCGAGCTTTCCCTGTCCAGCGACCGTTTCCGGCGGCTATGGGCGCGCCACGACGTGTCGGCCCGCGAAGGCATGCCGACGCGGATGCGCCACCCGCAGGTCGGCGAGCTCACGCTGAGCCGGGAAAAACTGGCCGTCAGCGGAGCCCAGGGGCTGATGCTCGTCATCTACCACGCCGTGCCGGGCACGGACAGCGCGGAGAAGCTGGGCCTGATCTCGGCGCTCGCGGCCCCGGAGGCGCGCGAGCAGGACCGCTCGGTGCGCTGAACTCAGGCCGTCGCCAGGCTTTCGAGTACCGGCCCGGCGAACTCCGGGCGGCAGATCAGGAGGTCCGGCAGATACGGGTCCGGCTGGTTGTAGCGCAGCGGGGAACCGTCCAAACGGGACACATGCAGGCCCGCGGCGGCGGCCACGGCGACGGGCGCGCAGGAGTCCCATTCGTACTGGCCACCGGAATGCGCGTACACGTCCACTTCGCCCCGCACGACGGCCATCGCCTTCGCCCCGGCCGAACCCATCGGCACGAGGGCGGCGTCGAGGTGCCGCACGAGGTGATCGACCGCGGCCGGGGGCCGCGTGCGGGAGACGGCGAGCCGGATCGGGCCCGGCTCGCGAGCGGGAACCACGGGCGGTTCGCCGGTGTGCAGCACCAAACCGGCCGCGGGAAGCGCCACCGCGCCGACCGCGGCCACGCCGTCGAGAGCGAGGGCGACGTGCACGGCCCAGTCCTCGCGGGGCGGCTCGCCGTATTCGCGGGTGCCGTCGAGGGGGTCGACGATCCACACGCGCTCGTGCCGCACGCGCGTGCCGTCGTCCGCGCTCTCCTCGGACAGGACGGCGTCGTCCGGGCGCACCTCCGCTAACCGGCGCAGCAGCAGCTCGTTGGACTGCTTGTCCCCCGCCGCCCCGCCTTGCGCCCGGATCTCCACCAGGAGCCTGCCCGCCTCTGCCGCGAGTCCCGCGGCCACCGCATGGTCGTCCACGCCGACACTCTGCCACGCCGGGGCTGCTGTCAGACTGGGGATCATGGCGGAACTGGTGGAAACCGAGCGGCACGGCCACGTCCTGGTGATCCGGATGTGCCGGGAGGCCAAGCGCAACGCGGTGAACCGGCAGCTGGCCGACGAGCTGGACGCCGAGTTCAACCGCCTCGACGACGACCCGGACCTGTGGGCCGGGGTGCTCACCGGCACGCCGAAGGTGTTCTCCGCCGGGAGCGACCTCACCTCGATCGGGGACTACGTGACCGAGCGCGGCGGCGAGTACGGGCTGATCCGCCGGAACCGGGCGAAGCCGCTGATCGCCGCCATCGAAGGCATGGCGCTGGGCGGCGGGCTGGAACTCGCGCTGGCGTGCGACCTGGTGGTGGCGGCCCGCGACGCGCGGCTGGGGTTGCCGGAGGTGGCGCGCGGCGTGGTGCCGACGTGCGCCGGGCTGTTCCGGGGGCCGCGGGCGCTGCCGGTGAACCTCGCGCGCGAACTGGTCCTGACCGGTCGGCCGATCGCGGTGGAACGCGCCTACCAGGCGGGTTTCGTGAACGTGGTGACCGAGCCGGGCGAGGCCGCGGCCGGGGCGCTGGAGCTGGCCGGGCAGATCTGCGAGAACTCCCCGGCGTCCGTGCGCGCGAGCCTCGCCGCGATGAACACCTGGCTCGCCGCGGACGACGAACTCGGCTGGCAGGTCACCGGCGAAGCCCTCACCACGGTGACCGCGTCCGAGGACCACCGCGAGGGGGTGCAGGCATTCCTGGAGAAGCGCCCGCCCCGCTGGACCGGACGCTGACCACGGGCGAAGCGCGCCGCGGCGCCGGCACCTTCACCTTGTCCGGCAAGGGAATCCGGGTCATGGCGAGCACACCGGCGACCCCGGCGAACACACCGGCGGCGACCGCCGAGCCGCTGGTGAACACGAGGTCGCCCGCGCGGCCGAGGACGAACCCGTCGTGCAGCCCCCACGCGACCAGCGCGGTCCCGGCGGCCGCCATCGGCGTGCTCAGCACCCCGGCCGCGGCGACGACCACCGCGAGCGCGAACACCGACCAGCCCGGCTGCCGGGTCACCCCCGCCGCGATCGTCCCGAGCGTGACGGCGATGGCGGTGGCGAACCCGAGCGGGAACCCGAAACCCGTCGGCAATGGCGTGCTGCGCATGACTCCAGTGCAGCCCCGCCACGGCGCCCCGCGCGGTTTCTTGTCACGACCTCTGCGCCGCGGCCCCGGGTTTTGACGGCGTGTTGACGCTAAAGCCAGTCATTGCGGCGGAACAGGACATACAGCCCGAGTGAGATCCCGACGATGACCGCGGAGGACACCCAGAAACCGGTCAGCTGCTCGAACCCGGGGTAGGGCACGTTCTGCCCGTAGAACCCGGTGACCGCGGTGGGCACCGCGATGATCGCCGCCCAGCTGGTCACCTTCTTCATGATCGAGTTCAGCCGGTTGCCCTGGATCGTCAGCTGGGTCTCGCGGATCGTCGTGACCAGGTCCCGCAGCGACTCCGTCCACTCCGAGGCGCGCAGCACGTGGTCGTAGACGTCCTGGTAGTACGGCCGCATCGTCTCGTCGGCCAGCGCGAGGTCCGGCCGCATCAGCGCGTTGACCACCTCGCGCATCGGCAGCACCACCCGGCGCAGCATCACGAGGCTCTTGCGCAGCGCCAGCGAACGGCGCTGCATGTCCTTGTGGTCGACGCGCGGCGCGAAGACCATGTCCTCCAGCGCCTCGATCTGCTCGTCCAGCGACTGCACGGATTCGAAGTACCCGTCCACGACGTAGTCGAGCAGGCCGTGCAGCAGGAACCCGACGCCGTGGCCCGCCAGTTCCGAGGACGCGTCCCAGCGCTCGACCACCTCGCCGATCGCGAAGTCCTCCGACTTGCGGACGGTGACCAGCGCCTTCTTCGTGATGAACACGGCCAGCTCGGTGTCGCTCAGCACGCCGGTCTTCTCGTCGAGGTGCACCGCGTACGCGGTCAGGAACGAGTGCGTGTCGTAGCGGTCGAGCTTCGAGCGCTCGTGCTTCTGCACGGCGTCCTCGACGGCCAGTCTGTGCAGTCCCAGCTCCTCGCTGATCGCGGCGAGATCGTCCTCGGTGGGCGCGCACATGTCGAGCCAGATCACGGCGCCGGGTTCGGGCAGGTAGTCGGAAATATCCGCCACGGGGAAGTTCTCCTTCGCGAGAACGCCGTCACGGTAGAGCCTCGTACGGGACATGCCCGTGAAGGTAGCCGCTCGTCAGCCCACCCCGCGCGAGATGGCCAGCGCGGTGGCGCGGACGACCTGTTCGTACGCCTGCGGCGCGCCGGCCCGCGCGGGCACGACCACCGAGACCGCGGCGACGACCCGGCCCGAACGGTCGCGGACCGGCACGGCGACCGAGGACACCGCGGCCGGCCGTTGCCGCGCGAACACCGCGATCCCGGTGCGGCGGACCTCCGCCAGCTGCCGCCGCAACGCCGTCGTGTCGCCGAGCCGCGCGAACACCTGCTCACGCACCTCCGGCTCGGCGGCCGCCAGCAGCACCAGCCCGACTCCCGTGTCGGACAGCGGCATCCGGCCGCCGACCCGGTACGCGATCTCCACCGCGTCCCGTGCCGACAACCGTTCGACAAGGAGCGCCTCGGCGCCGTCCCGCACCGCGAGCAGCACGTGCTGGCGGGTCACCTCGTGCAGATCTTCCAGGTACGGCAACGCGACCTCGCGCAGTCCGTGGCTGCGCGGCGCGAGCGAAGCGATCTCGAACAACCGCAGCCCGACCACGAACCGGCCCCGCTCGTCCCGTTCCAGCGCGCCCCACGCCTCCAGGCGCGCGGCCAGCCGGGACGCGGTGCTGCGCGGGAGTCCGGCGCGGCGGCTCAGCTCGACGAGCCCGAGCGCGCGATGCGCGGAGCCGAAGGCCGCGAGCAGGGACAACGCGCGATCCACCACCGGATCGCCCTTCTTCGGCCGCTTCCCTCGTCCGGTCGCCGCGGGCTCCATCAGCCGAGTGTGGCAGGTCCGGTCAATGGAACGGCTGCTGACGCGGGCCGGTCACGGTGACCATGCTGGAACGTCGTGGATGACGAACTCGACGGCCTGCTGGCCCAGGTCCTCGCCCGGACGGACACCGCCGACCCCCGGCTCGCGGAGATCTTCCGCTCGGCCGTGACCCATCTGCACGCCTTCGTCCGCGAGGTCCGCCCGACCGAGCAGGAATGGTTGCGGGGACTGGATTTCCTCGTCCGGACCGGGCAGACGTGCACCGGCACGCGCAACGAGTTCATCCTGCTCTCGGACATGCTCGGGCTGACCTCCGCCGTCGACGCGGTGGCCCACCCCGGGCCGCCCGAGGCCACGCCGTCCTCGGTCGAGGGCCCGTTCCACTCCCCCGCGCCCCGCCGCGCGCTCGGCGCCACCATCGCCGAAGGCCCCGAGCACGGGCGCGCCGAACCGACGTTCGTGCACGGCCGCGTCACCGACTGCGAAGGGACTCCGGTGCCGGGCGCGACGGTGGACATCTGGCAGGCCGACGACGCCGGGTTCTACGACACGCAGGACGGCGAGCAGCCGCCGGGCAACCTGCGCGGGTTGTTCACCACCGACGAGGACGGGCGGTACTGGTTCTCCAGCGTCCTGCCGAGCAGTTATCCGGTGCCGACCGACGGGCCCGTCGGCGAGCTGCTCACCGCGCTGGGCCGGCACCCGATGCGCCCGGCGCACATCCACTACCACGTCGAGGCCGAGGGTTTCCGCCCGCTGACCACGCATGTGTTCGTGGCCGGGGACGAGTACCTCGGCTCCGACGCCGCCTTCGCGGTGAAGGACGCGCTCGTCGTCGCGCCGGAACCGCGCGAAGACGGGGTGCTGGGCTTCGCGTTCGACATCCGGCTCGTCCCGGCATGATCCGCACCCCCGTGCTGATCGCCGGGGCCGGGCCGAGCGGTCTCGCCGTCGCGATCGAACTCGGGCGGGCCGGGATCCCGTGCTGCCTCGTCGAACCCCGCACCACCGTCACCACCGACCGGCCGCGCGCGAAGACCACGAGCGCGCGGACGATGGAGTTGTTGCGGCGCTGGGGTTTGGCCGACCAGGTGCGGGCGGCGGCGCCGCTGCCGGTGTCCTATTCGCAGGACGTGGTGTTCTGCTCGCGGGTGACGGGGCACGAGATCACCCGCTTCTCCCACGCTTTCGGCATGTACGACGGGCGCCGGGACGAGCTGGCGGAATGCGGGCAGCAGATCCCGCAGCCGGTGGTGGAGGCCGTGCTGCGGGAGGCGGTCCGCGAGCTGCCCTCGGTCACTTTCCTGACCGGGCAACGTCTTCTCTCCGCGAAGGACGGCACCGGCGGCGTGCGTGCCGAACTGTCCGACGACGTCGTGGAGGCCGGGTACCTGATCGGCTGCGACGGCGCGGCGGGCCTCACCAGGGACGCCATCGGCGCGCGGTACGAAGGCAGCAGCGGCGCGCTGCCGAACCTCAACATCACCTTCACCGCGCCCGGTCTCACCGAGGATCTGCTGTGCGCCCGCGCGATCCACTACTGGGTGCTCGGCGCGGACGTCGGCGGCATCGTCGGCCCGATGGACCTGGACGGCACGTGGTGGGCGATCGCGCAGGGCGTGCGTGAAGGCGATCCGGTGGCGCTCGTGCGGGCGCTCCTCGGCCGGGATCTCGACGTCGAAGTCCGCGCCACGGACCCGTGGTCGGCGCGGATGATGCTGGCCGACAGCTACCGCGGCGAGCGGATCTTCCTCGTTGGCGACGCCGCGCACCTCAACCCGCCGTGGGGCGGGCACGGCTACAACACGTCGGTCGGCGACGCGGTGAACCTGGGCTGGAAACTCGCCGCGGTGTTGCAGGGCTGGGGCGGCCCGGCGCTGCTGGACAGCTACGAACCCGAGCGACGTCCCGTCGCCGAGCAGACGATCGCCGCCGCCTCCGCGCAGGAGTCGCGGCTGGCCCGCGCCTTCGCCCGCGCCGATCTCGACACCGACCCCGCGGCGCGCGCCGAGGCCGCGAAAGCGTTGCGCGCCAAGGAAGGCGAGTTCCACAGCCTCGGCCTCGTGCTGGGCTACCACTACGCGGCCTCGCCACTGGTGACCGACGACGGCTCCCCCGTCCCCGAGCACGATCTCCTGCGCTACCACGGCTCCGGCCGTCCCGGGATGCGGCTGCCGCACCGCTGGCTGCCCGACGGGTCCTCGCTGTACGACCACCTCGGGCCGGGATTCACCTTGCTGGGCAACGGGAACTCCGCGCCGCTGGAACGGGAGGCGGCGCGGCTGGGCATCCCGTTCACCGTGCTGCCGACCGGCGGCGAGAGCGTGCTCGTGCGTCCTGACCAGCACATCGCCTGGCGCGGGACGACGCCGGATCCCGCCGTCCTGCGGCGCGCGGCCGGGCATTTCGCGTAGAGTCCGCGTCCATGCGCATCCTGATCTCCGCGGACATGGAGGGCGCCACGGGCGTGACCTGGACCGACGATGTCGTGCCGGGGACCGAGCAGTGGCAACGGTTCCGCCGCCTGTTCACCGGCGACGTGAACGCGGTGATCGCCGGGCTGCACGCGGCCGGGGCGGACGACGTCCTGGTCAACGAGGCGCATTCCTCGCAGCGGAACCTGCTGCTGGAGGACCTGGACGCGCGGGCGCGGATGCTCACCGGCAGGCACAAGCCGCTGTCGATGATGCAGGGCGTCGCGTCCGGTGTGGACGGTGTGGTGTTCCTCGGCTACCACGCGGGGGCCGGGGCCGAAGGCGTGCTGGCGCATACATACCTGGAAAACCAGATCACCGGCGTGTGGCTCGACGGGGTGCACGCCAGCGAGGGCAGGCTGAACGCCGCGCTGGCCGCCGAGTACGGCGTGCCGGTCCTGCTCGTCACGGGCGACGACAAGACCTGCGAGGACGCGCGCGGCTACGCGCCGGACGCGAAAATGGTGGCGGTGAAGGAATGCGTGAGCCGGTACGCGGCGATCTGCACCCCGCCCGAGCGCACCGCGGCCGCGATCGCCGAGGCCGCCGAGGCGTCGATGGCGCTGGCCGGGCGCGGGGAACCCGCCCCGGGCCCGCACCGCATCGAGGTGGAATTCGACGCGACCCACCTCGCCCAGGCCGCCGCGGTGGTGCCGACGGTGGAGCAGACGGGCGTCCGCCGGGTCGGGTTCGACGCGCCGGACATGACCGAGGCGATGAAGGCGTTCAAGATCGTCACCGCCATCGCGGGCGGTGCGGTACAGGGGAAATATGGCTGACGTAGTCGATCTGTGCGCGGCGCTGCTGCGCTTCGACACCACCAACCGCGGCGGCGGGGATTCCGAAGGCGAGCGCGAGGCGGCGGAGTTCGTCGCGGGCGTGCTCGCCGACGCCGGGATCGAGCCGGAGATCCTGGAGTCCGCGCCGCGCCGGGCCAACGTGCTCGCGCGCGTGCCGGGCACGGACCCGTCACTGCCCGCGCTGCTCGTGCAGGGGCATCTGGACGTGGTGCCCGCCGACGCCGCCGACTGGTCGGTGCCGCCGTTCGCGGCCGAGATCCGCGACGGCTGCCTGTGGGGGCGCGGCGCGGTCGACATGAAGGACTTCTGCGCGATGGTGCTGGCGCTGGTGTCCGAGGGCCTGCGCCCGAAGCGGGACCTGGTGCTGGCGTTCGTCGCCGACGAGGAGGACAAGGGCGACTACGGCGCGCACTGGCTCGCCGCCCGCCACCGCGACCGCTTCGAGGGGTGTGCGGCGGCGATCAGCGAGTCGGGCGGCTACACGTATCACGTGCCCGCGGCGGACGGGCGCACCGTGCGGCTGTATCCCGTGGGCACGGCCGAGCGCGGCACGGCGCACATGCGGCTGACCGCTCGCGGGCGCGCGGGCCACGGCTCGCGCCGCAACGACGAGAACGCCGTGGCCCGGCTCGTCGGTGCGCTGGCCCGGATCGCCGCGCACCGCTGGCCGGTGCATCTGACGCCGACGGTCGAGGCTTTCCTTGTGCGCACGGGAGAAGCGCTCGGCGTCGAGGTGGATCTGTCCGATGTGGACGGAACGCTGGCGAGGCTGGGCCCGGCCGCGTCGCTGGCCGAGAACGTGGTGCGGAACAGCACCACCCCGACCATGCTGGACGCCGGCTACAAGGTGAACGTGATCCCGAGCGTGGCGCAGGCGCAGGTCGACACCCGCGTGCTGCCCGGCACGGAGGACGACCTGCTCGCCACCTTCGACGAGCTCCTGGGCCCGGACGTCGAGCGCGAGTTCGTCGCGCACCAGGCGCCCGTGCAGGCCCCGGTGGATTCCCCGTGGTTCGGCGCGATGGCCGCCGCGCTGCGCGCCGAGGACCCGGAGGCCGTGGTCGTGCCCTACTGCATGGGCGGCGGCACCGACGCGAAGGCGTTCAGCCCGCTGGGCATCGACTGCTACGGCTTCGCCCCGCTGTGGTTGCCCGAGGGCTTCCCGTACCGCGCCCTTGCCCACGGCGTCGACGAACGCGTGCCGCTGGAGGGCCTGCGGTTCGGCACCCGCGTGCTCCGGCATTTCCTCACGCACGCCTGAGTCACGCCCCCTCCCCTCGGCGAGTTGGCCCCTCCGGCGCACGAGTTGGCCCTTCCCGCGCACGAGTTGGCCCCTCGCGCGCACGAGTTGGCCCCTCCCGGC
>NZ_VMNW02000139.1 GCF_007713735.2 Amycolatopsis acidicola
CAGTCCGAAACCCAACACCGCGAAGCGTTCCCGCGATGGCTGCACACCTACAATCACCACCGCGGCCACACCGCGCTCGGCGGCCAACCACCCGCCAGCCGCGTCCCCAACCTCACGGGTCAGTACACCTAGAGCGAGTCAAGGACGAATACGGTGACGCGGTCACCACCGTTGTCGCCGACATGGGCACCATCGAGGGCATTCGCAGCGTGGTCGCGGCAACCCAGGAAAAGCACGGCCGCGTGGACGCCCTCTACAACAACGCCGGTGTGGGAGCCTTGGCGAAGAGCTTCCTCCGGGTCCACGAGACCCCTTATGAGATCTTCGAGAAAACGATCAGGCTCAACCTGTGGTCGGTCTTCGCCATGTCGCACGAGACCATCCCGCTGATGCTCAAAACCGGCGGGTCGATCATCAACGTCGCCAGCATCAACGCGCAGGCCGCGATCCCGGGCTCGGTGTCCTACATCTCCGCGAAAGGAGGTGTCCTGTCGATGACCCGAAGCATCGCGTTCGACTACGCCGTCGACGGCATCCGGGCGAACGTCCTCATTCCGGGCTACATCGACACCCGCATGGTTTCCGACTACACGAACAAGGCACCCGACCCGACCGCGGCCGCGAAAGAGTTCGCCGATCAGCACCTACTGGGCCGCATCGGTGATCCCCAAGAGGTCGCCGCCGCCGCATTGTGGCTAGCCTCCGACGCGTCGACCTTCATGACCGGTTCGGCACTCACCGTCGACGGCGGTTACCTGGCCAAGTGAACGCTCACGCCCCGCACGACCTCGTCACGGCTTTTTCACTGTGGCTCGAAAAAGTGCTGGGTGCCGATGACGCGGAGCAGGTCGAGTTTTTCGGCGGCGTCCGTGCCTTCCAGGGGCAGCAGGATTCGCACCCGGATTCCTGTTTCGGGGGTCACGAGCAGTTGGCAGCGCAGCCGGATCAGGCCGACTGTGGGGTGTTGGACGTCCTTGAGATCGACGCGCCTCACGGCGACATCGTGCCGGTCCCACAGCATCCGGAATTCCGCACTCTGCACGGCGAGATCCTCGACCAACGCGGTGATCTCGCCGTCTTCGGCGCGGCGGGAGTAGGTGGCGCGAAGGTCGCTGACGTGAGCGGCCGACAGGCGGGCCCGGTCTGCTTCCGGAACGCGATCCCGCGACTCTTCGCGGGTGAACCAACGCCAGTACACGTTGCTGTCCCGGCCGGGCCGAAGCTCGCCGCGGGAGTGCAGGGCGTCATCGAGCGCGTTGGTGTAGAGCACTTCGCCGAGATCGTTGTAGACGCACGTCGGCACGCCTTCCAGGCGCGCGGCAAGGTCCCGCAGTCCCGGGTCGAGGCGGCGGCCGACCTGGCGCGGTGGCACCGGCACACCGGCGAGGCGGAAGAGATGGTCCTGCTCGTCCGGGCTGCACCGCAACGCCCGAGCGAGCGCGGCCACGACCGACTCCGACGGGTCGGAGCCGCGCGCCTGTTCCAGCCGCGCGTAGAAATCGGTCGACACACCCGCCAGGACGGCGACCTCCTCACGCCGCAAGCCGGGGGTCCTGCGACGCGACGTCTCCGGCAGGCCGACGTCCGACGGCGAGAGCCCCGCACGTCGGCGACGCAGGAATTCGGCGAGTCCGGGCCGGTCGATCACCTCCCCAGTATGCCCACGCGGACACATCCGCAGCCAGGACCAGGCTGGTCCTGGCTGGGCGAGGACGATCGGCCGCACGGTGGATCCATGACCGACAACTCCGCCCGGAACATTCCCGTCCCGGATGCCGTGCCCACTGTCTCCGTCAACCCGGTCACCCTGCCGGCACCCGAGCGTGGCCTCCCGCTGGAACTGCGGATCACCGCGCCCCTGCACGGAGACGCCCTCCCGATCGTGCTGCTGTCCCACGGCGGCGGCAGCTCGCCCTACCTGAAATCCAAGGACGGCTTCGCGCCCCTCGTCGACTTCTACGCCGGCCACGGATTCGCCGTCCTCCAGCCGACCCACCTCAGCTCCCCCAGCGGCGGACTCGGCCTGGACAAGGACGCTCCCGGCTACCCGCTGTTCTGGCGATCACGCATCGAAGACTTCCGGCTCATCCTCGACAATCTCGACGCCGTCGAGGCCCAGGCACCGGTCTTCGCCGGACGGCTCGACCCGGCGCGTGTCGCCGCCGTCGGTCACTCCGCGGGCGCCAACACCGTCAGCGCGTTGCTCGGCGCACGGACCGGCGGCACCGACCTGCGTGACCCCCGCATCAGCGCGGGCGTACTACTCGCCCCGACCGGCAGCGCCGAGGGCATGACCGACACCATGCGGAATCAGTATCCCGAATTGGACGCCGACTTCGCACACCTGACCACGCGGACCTTGGTCGTCTACGGCGACCAGGACGGGAACCCCGTCGCCACCGCCCGCGGCGCCGGCTGGCACGCCGAGCCCTACCACCTCAGCCCGGGCGCCGACGCCCTGCTGACACTGCCGGGCGCGAAACACTACCTCGGCGGGATCATGGGCTACAGCCTCGCCGAAACCGACGACGAAGATCCCGAACGGCTCGCCGTGACCCAGCGCATGACCTGGGCCTACCTACGATCCGCCCTGCACCCCGGTGACCCCGCGTGGAAGCAGGCCCTCGACGCGATCCGCGACAACCCGGTGCTGGGAATTGTGCACACCAAATAGCCAGCTGTCCACAATGGACCTCGCCTCGTTCGTCCGGTCACCCCGGGTCGCCTGGTCTTAAGTCAATCAATTGACTTAAGATGAGGAGTGGCCCGTCACGACAGACCGGGACGGGCCACGGACCCCACACCCGCGGAGAGGCATGACCACGACCATCGCACCGCCGGACCGGAAGGTTCTCCAGGCGCTGGCGGCACTGCTGCTCGCCCTGTTCGTCTCCACGCTGAGCAGCACGGTCGTGACCACCGCCCTGCCCCGGATGCTGCGCGACCTGAACGGCTCGCCGACCCAGTACACCTGGGTGGTCACCGCCACCCTGCTCGCGGCGACGGCCGCGACGCCGATCTGGGGCAAACTCGCCGACCTTTACCCCAAGAAGTCGCTGATCCAGATCGCCACGGTGGTCTTCCTCCTCGGCTCGATCGCGGCCGGGCTGGCGCAGAACAGCGGCCAGCTCATCGCCGCCCGCGCGCTGCAGGGCATCGGCGTCGGCGGGCTGCAATCCCTTGTGCAGATCGCGATCGCGGCGATGATCCCGCCGCGGGAGCGTGGCCGGTACGCCGGTTACCAGAGCAGCGCCACCGCGCTCTCCACGATCGGCGGCCCGCTGCTGGGCGGGTTCATCGTCGACACTTCGTGGCTGGGCTGGCGCTGGTGCTTCTTCATCGGCGTCCCCGTCGGGCTGGCCGCCCTGGTCCTGCTGCAGGCGACGCTGCGCCTTCCGGTCGTGCGCCGGGAGAACGTCCGCATCGACTACTGGGGCGCGACCCTGATCACCGGCGGTGTCAGCCTGCTGCTGATCTGGATCTCGTTCGTCGACGACGCTTTCGCCTGGGGCTCCTGGCAAACCGCGGCCATGGTGGGTGGCGGCCTCGTCCTGCTCGGCCTCGCCGCCTGGGCCGAAACCCGCGCGGCGGAGCCGGTCGTCCCGCCGCGCATCATCCGGCAGCGCACCACCGCGCTGGCCATCCTCGGCAGTCTCGCCGCCGGCACCGCGATGTACGGGGCGTCCGTTTTTCTCAGCCAGTACTTCCAAACCAGCCGCGGCCACACGCCCACCGAATCGGGCCTGCTCACCATTCCGATGATGGCGGGCATCCTCGTCGCGTCGATCATCGCCGGACGGCTGCTCAGCCGCACCGGCCGGATCAAGCCGTTCCTGATCACCGGCTCCCTCAGCCTCACCGCGGGTTTCGCCGGCCTCGGTTTCCTCGGCGAATCGACCCCCTTGCCGCTGATCGCGATCCCGATGGTGCTCGTCGGCGCCGGCGTCGGCATGACCCTGCAGAACTTCGTCCTCGTCGTGCAGAACTCCGTCCCCATCACCGACATCGGCTCCGCCAGCGCCACCGTGTCCTTCTTCCGCTCGCTCGGCGGCACGGTCGGCGTCTCCGTGCTCGGCGCGCTCCTCGCGCGCCAAGTCGCCCACCACGAAGCCGAAGGGCTCTCCGCCCCTGCCGCCTACGGCGACGCGACCGGGTTCGTCTTCGTCATCTCCGCGGCCGTCGCCCTGCTGAGCGTCGTCGCCGCGATCCTGCTCAAACCCGTTGCCCTGCGCGCGACCCTCGACACGCCCCAACCCGCCGAAACCACGGCTGGGGACTGACTCATCGGTCGAGCCTCGCCACCCAGCCGGTCAGGGTGGGGGCCGCCGCGGGGTAGCGGCGCAGGACGAGGGGGTCGTGGCCCGGGATGATGTCGTCGGCCGAGTCGACCAGGGCCGGGAAGCGGTGGGCGTAGACGTCGAGTAGCTGTCCCGGGTCGTGGGTGACGGCGAAGACGCGCCGCTCGTCGAGGTTGGCGTAGAAGTGGGCGGCGTCCGACGCCAGCAGCACCGGGCCCGACGCCGTCCGCACCCGGACGACCTGCGTGCCCGCGGTATGCCCGCCGACGAGGTGGACCTCGATCCCGGGAAACAGCTCCTCGTCCGCCCCGGCGAACCGCACGCGACCGCCATGGACGAGGTGCACCAGCTCGGCGATATCCGCGGGCGCGTAGGCGGACGAGCGCGTCTGGTCCGCCATCGCCGGGCCGAAGGCGAACCGCGTTTCGGCTTCCTGCACATGAAACCGCGCGTTGCCGAACAGGCCGAGGTTCCCCGCATGATCCCAGTGCAGGTGGGTCAGGATCACGTCGGTGACTCGCGACGGCTCCACGTCCAGCGCGCGAAGGCCGTCCGCGACGGGGCGGGTGATCACGCGCCCCCGCCGCAGTGCTTCCTCCGGCCCGTATCCCGTGTCCACGACGACCGTCCGGTCCTCACCGGCGAGCACCCAGACGAAATAGTCCATCGGCATCGGCGCGGAACAGCCCTCGGAATCCAGGAAATTCTCCGACACCGTCCGGTCGACGCGCCCGTAGCGGATGGCGTGGACCCGGTAGGACTCGCCGTTCACCGGTCCTGGTCCCGGACTTCGGCACCGGCCCAGCCTTCGACGAGCCGGACGATGCTGGTGAAGTCCGACGCGGGCCCGAGCTGATCCTTGGCCTGCCGCCACATCTGGTGCACCGCCGAGCCGACCCACAGGGGAACGTGCAGCCCGGCCGCCTCCTCGGCGAACAGGCCGAGGTCCTTTTCCATGAGCCCGCTGGCGAAGCCGAAATCGAAGGTGCCGGGCAGCACCGCGCGGGGGAACTTGTCCTGGGTGGCGCTGTTGCGCCCGGACCCGGCGTTGAGCACCTCGATCATCGTGCGCGGATCCAGCCCCGCCTTCACCCCCACGACCATCGCCTCGGAGGTCGTCGCGAGTGCGACGGCGGACAGGTAGTTGTTCACCAGCTTCATGACCTGCCCGAGGCCGGGTTCCGCGCCGACGTGGAACACCCGGCCCAGTTCGCTCACAACGGGTTCGACGAGGGCGAAGTCCTGGTCGGCGCAGGCGACCATGACCGCGAGCGTGCCGGCCTCCGCGCCCCTCGTCCCCCCGCTGACCGGGGCGTCGACCGCCGTGATTCCGCGCTCCGCCAAGGCATCCGCGATGAGGCGCGCCGCCGGGGCACCCGTCGTGGACAGGTCGACAAGGTGCTTTACCCGCTCCCCCGCCACGAGCCCCGATTCCCCGAGCACGACGTCGGTCACGATGCCCGGAGTGGGCAGGCTGGTGAGCACGAGTCCGGCGCGATCACCGACGTCCTGGGCCGATTTCGCCGCCGTGGCACCGAGATCCACCAGATTCCGCACCGCAGCCGGGTCCACGTCGTGCACGATCAGATCGTGTCCGGCCGCGAGCAGCCGGCCCGCCATGCGCGCGCCCATCCGGCCCAAACCGATGAAGCCGAGTTCCATGAGGTTCCCTCCCGCGCGAGTTACCGCTGTCCGAACACTTCTTGGGCGATTTTGAAGCCGTCGAGCGCGGCGGGAAACCCGCAGTAGGCGGCCACTTGGACGAGGACTTCGCGGATTTCCTCGTGGCTGCACCCGTTTCGCACGGCGCCACGGATGTGGGCCCGCAGCTCGTTCGGCCGGTTCAGCGCGGAGATCATCGCGATGTTGATCAGGCTGCGGGTCCGGCGTTCGAGACCGGGCCTGCCCCAGACCGCTCCCCAGCAGTACTCGGTGACGAGGTCCTGCAACGGCGCGCCGAGGTCTCCCGCCTTGGCCAGCGCGGCGTCGACATACTCGTCGCCGACGACCTCGCGGCGGATCCGCAGCCCTTCTTGGTAGGTCTTGTCGTCCATGTCGCTCCTTTGCGAGTGTCGCGGGCTCAGCCGAGGGTGAAGGGGTCGCGGGTTTCGCCGCTCAGTTCGACCCAGACCGACCGGGTCTCCTGGTAGTCGGTGATCGCGCCGATGCCGCTCTCGCGGCCGATACCCGAGGCGCCGAAACCCCCGAAGGGCACTTGCGGCGCCACGGTTCGGTAGGCGTTGATCCACACCGAACCCGCCCGCAGCCGGGACGCGGTGCGGTGCGCCCGGTGGATGTCCCGGGTCCAGACCGACCCGGCGAGCCCGAACCTCGTGCCGTTGGCCAGGCGGACCGCCTCGTCTTCGGTCTCGAAGGGCACCACCGACAGCACGGGACCGAAGATTTCCTCGGTGAGCGCCCGGGAATCGGATGGCAGATCACGCAAGACGGTCGGCCGCACGAAGTAGCCGCCGAGTTCCGGGATCGGCTCGCCACCGGTGACGATCGTGGCGCCGGCCGCACGCGCGTCACGGAAATGCTCCAGTACCTTGGCGAACTGGCGTTCGTTGGCCAGTGGACCCATTTCGGTGCGCGCGTCGGTGGGGTCACCGACCACAATGGACTCCGCGCGGGCCGCCACCCTGCCGACCAGTTCGTCGGCCACGGAGGCGTGCACGAGCAGCCGGGAACCCGCCATGCAGGTTTGTCCGGCGGCGGCGAAGATCCCGGCGATCACGCCGTTCGCGGCCGCTTCGAGATCGGCGTCCTCGAAGACGATCTGCGCGGATTTCCCGCCCAGTTCGAGGGTGACGCGGGCGAACCGCTCGGCGGCGGCGTGCGCGACGGAGCGGCCGACCTCGTTGGAGCCGGTGAACGCGATCTTGTCGACGTCGGGGTGTTCCGTCAGCGCCCGCCCCGTTTCCGGCCCCCATCCGGTCACGACGTTGACCACGCCCGGCGGGAAACCCGCCTCGGTGAAGAGCCGGGCCAGCGCGACCGTCGACGAGGGGGTGTGGTCACTCGGCTTGACGACCACCGTGCACCCGGCGGCCAGCGCCGGCGCGAGCTTCCACGTCAGGAGCAGCAACGGCGAATTCCACGGCGTGATCGCGGCGACCACGCCGACCGGTTCGTGCTGGGTGTAGACGAGGAAATTCGGCTTGCCGGTGGGAATCACCTCGCCCTGCACCTTGTCCGCGAGGCCGCCGAAATACCGGTACCACTCGGGCAGCGCGCGAACCTGGCCGGACATCTCCCGCAGCAACTTGCCGGAATCGCGGGTCTCCCACTCACCGAGGAGCTCCGCGTCCCGCTCGATGAGCCCGGCGAGCCGGTCCAGGAGCTTTCCTCGTTCCGGAGCGGTCATCGCGCCCCACGGCCCGCCGAGCGCGGCACGGGCGGAACGCACGGCGCGATCCACATCGGCGGCGCTGCCGTCGGCGACCCGCGCCCAGGCATGTCCCGTGTACGGGTCAATGGACTCGTAGTTGCGCCCTCCGTCCGCGGGCACCGGACCGCCGCCGATGTAGAGCTCGATCTCCTCCAGCCCCGCGGTCATGAAATCCTCCTGGTCGCGCGTTCGTAGTCCTCGTCGCTGACCGGCTCCAGCCATTCGGTCGCCCCGAACGAACACGCGGTGTGGCCGAGCAGGCTGTCCGGTCCGCCCCCGTGCCAGTGCGCCTGACCGGCCGGTGTCCACACGCGCCGCCCCTCCTTGAGCACGATCACCTGGCCGGTCTCGTCGACGACGACGCCCTGGCCCTGGGTCGCGGTGAGGAGCTGGCCGCCTTCGTGGCGATGCCAGTAGGTGCGGGCGCGCGGGGTGAACAGCACGCTGTTGATCGTGGGGTCGTCCCCGGCCGCGGAAACGGGATCCGCCCAGACGGTGCCGGTGAAGGTGTCGGTCCGCTGGATCGACGGGCGCCCGGCACGGGCTTCGATGAGATGCACGGTGTCCCTCCTTGTCTTTCAGGCGTTGGTGATCGGCTGCTGAGCTGCCCGCCGCGCCGGCCGGAGGTCCCGGCCGCGGGTCTCCGGCAGGAATATCCACAACAGCACCGTGCAGACGGCGGAGACCGCGGCGAGGTACACGGCGGGCAGCGCGGCTCCGGCGGTGGCCAGCGCCGCGGCGATCAACGGCCCCGGGCCCGCGATGGCGGCCGCGCCGATGTTGTAGCCGATCGCGCTGCCCGTCGACCGGGTCCCGGCCGGGAACAGTTCGATCAGCATCACCGTGGTGGTGCTGTTGTGCATGGCTTCGAAAACGCCGAAGACGACCAGTCCCAGGACGGCGACGACCGGGTTGCTCGTGCCCATCAGCAGGAACGCGGGAACGGCGAAAACCGCCAGCCCGGCGCCGCCGAGCAAGGAGACCGGGCGCCGCCCGATCCGGTCGGAGAGCCGTCCCGCCAGCGGGCAGAGCGCCGCGTAGCCGAGCACGCCGATCGCGACCACGACGAGCGCGGTGAGCCGGGGCATCCCGGCCGTGGTGACCAGGAACGTCGTGACATAGGTGGCGATGTAGTAGAACCCCAGCACCGTGATGGCCGAGAGCGCGAACGAGATCGCGACGCTCTTTCCGTTGCTGCGCCCCACTTCCCGGATCGGCGACCGGACCACGGCGCCCTGGGCGCGCAGATCGCGGAAGACCTCGGTGTCCTCCAGTTTCATCCGCAGGTACAACCCTGCGAGCGTGAGCGGGAACGCGGCCAGGAACGGCAATCGCCAGCCCCAGGCGGTGACTTCCGCCGCCGGAACGGTGGTCTGCACGATCAGCGCCGCCGCGGCACCGGCCGCGACGGCCAGCGCGGCGGTCATCGGGACCACGCTCGCCACGAGACCCCGGCGGTGCGGCGGCGCGCTCTCGACGAGGAACGCGGCCGAGCCCGTCCACTCGCCGCCCGCGGAAAACCCTTGCACACAGCGCAAAATCACCAGCAGGATCGGCGCGGCCACGCCGATCAGCGCGTGGGAGGGCAGGACCGCGATGAGCGCGGTCGCGGTGCCCATCAGCACGACCGACAGCATCAGGGCGAACCGACGGCCACGCCGGTCCCCGATGGCGCCGATGACCACGCCGCCGACGGGACGCATCAGGAACGCCACGCCGTACACCGCCAGTGTCGACAGCAGTGACGAGGTCGGGTTGCCGCTGGGGAAGAAGTTCGCGCCGATCGCCACGGCGAAGAAGCCGTAGACGGCGAAGTCGAACCATTCCATGAAGTTGCCGATGCCCACGGCGACGAGGCGCCGCCGGCGATCCGCCGCCATGGCGGCCTGGGGGTCGGAAGTCATACTGCTCACCACTCCTTTGTGGACAGTCGGGATTCACCCCTCGTATTTGCCGTGCAGCAGCTGGAGAACCGGGAAGAGGTGCCCGGCGAACCCGGCCGGGTCCTCCGACATCGGGAAATGCCCCTTGCCCTTCATCTCGACCAGTTCCCCGCCGAGGCGCACCGCGGCCTCACGGCTCATCTCGGTCGTGGCCGAGTAGTCGTATTCACCGCTGAACACGTACAACGGGCACCCGGCCGGTTTCAGGGAGTCCGCGTACTTCGGCAGATCCTGCGCGTAGAAGTAGGTGTCACCCTGGTAGACACCGGGCCCTGATTGCGCGTAACCCCAGAGCGTCTGGGCGGCGGGGCCGGCCGGACTGGCCGGTGCGATCAGGCCACCCACCCAGCTGGTCAGGAACGCCGAATGGTCGACGTCGGCGCGATGGGTCCACTCGACGAACCGCGACGGATTGCCGAGCCCGCCTTCGAGCGCGCACACGCCGGTGAACCGGTCACCGTGTTCGCTCGCGAGGTACAGCGCGATCGCCCCGCCCATCGAGCAACCGGCGAGTACCGGGCGCCGCAGGCCGAGCGCGTCGAGGAAGCCCAGGACGGTCGCGGCGTAGGTCTCCGTGGTCAGCCGGTACGTCTCGTGCCGCCACCCGGCCGGAGGCTCGGACCGGCCGTGCCACGGCATGTCGAACGCGATCACCGTCCACTGCCCGGTCAGTTCGGGATCTTCGAGCAGGTAACGGAATTGCCGCGAATCGGCCCCCGCGGTGTGCAGGCAGACCAACGCGGGTCCGGTGCCGGCGGACTCGTAGTAGACGCGCTGCCGGACGCCGCCGACCTCGAACGAGACGTACCGGCCGACGATCGGCCCGATCCCGAGCGGGGCGGGCGCCGGGTCGGGCTCTCGCTCCGGGGAAGGACCGGGGCGCAGGGCGTCGAGTACGCGGTCGATCACGACCGCGGCGCGCGCCCACGCGGCGCGGTCGCCGTGGACGGTGGCGGCACCCGCGCCCGCGACCATCGCCTGAGCCGTCGTGTAACCCCGGCGGCGCGGCGAGTCACAGAACGCCGCCCAGTCCGTTTTCCCGGCCACGAACTCGAAATCCCAGCTGTCGTTGATGCCGGTGACCGGAACGGTGGTCGTCCGCGTTCCCTCGCGGCGCAGGCCGAACGCCGCTCCCCCGAGCTCGATCCGGCAGGCCCACGTCCCGGCCGGCGGAATCCCGGCCAGCAACGCGCCGAAATCCAGCGCCGCCACCGTTTTCGGGCTGATCTCCATGTGACTCCTTCGCTCGAGGCCGCATCGCCCTATGCCTTCGTAGCGTGCTCGTATAGATTTGAGCTGTCCAATACCGGTTTTTTCGGTAATCCATAGGACGGAGTTATGCATGGAAACCCGGCAGCTGCGCCACTTCCTCGCGGTGGCCGATCTGGGCACGTTCACCGCGGCGGCCGAACGCCTCCGGATCTCGCAGCCGGGCCTGTCCTCGTCGATCCGCGCGCTGGAACACGGGCTGGGCGCGCAGCTGTTCGTGCGCAGCCGCAAGCGGGCCACGCTGACTGAGGCGGGCCGGAATCTCTACGCCGGCGCGCGGCGGGCGCTGGCGACGCTGGAAGCCGTGGAAACCCAGATCCGCCGCGGCCACGGCGTCGCCAAGAGCACGCTGCGGGTCGGCTCGATCCCCTCGTTCGCCGGGCTCGACCTGGCCGCCCTCCTCAGCCGGTTCACCGCACAGAATCCGAACGTCGACGTCGACGTCACCGTGGGAATGCCCTTGCGGCTCTTCGCCGATCTCATCGAGGAAAAGATCGAACTCGGCTTCGTCACGATGCCGCTCGACCTGCCCGAGAACCTCAAACTGACCCCGCTGGCCACCTATCCGATGGTGCTGGCCTGCCCGCTGGGCCACCGCCTCACCACGCACGATTCGGTCCAGCTCGAAGCGCTCGCCGACGAGACCTTTGTGGACTTCCGGCCCGAGCTCGCCGCGCGGCAGGTCACCGACCACGCCTTCACCACGGCGCGGATCCCGCGCACCGTCCGGGTCACCTGCAACGAGATCGGCTCGCTGCTGGAACTCGTCGCGCACGGCCTCGGGCTCGCGATCGTGCCCCGGCCGCTGGCCATCGCCACCCGCGTCCCGATCGCGCTCGTGCCGCTGGACAACGCGTCACTGGTGTGGACGGTCGCCGCCGCGACCCTGCCGAACGGGGTCACCTCCGACGCCGGGCTGGCACTGTGGAACCTCATCGGCGACAACGCGAAACCCGTACGGGACGAGCGATAGCGACAGTCCACAATGGATCACCAGCGGCGCTTCACCCCGGGGCGGACACGGAGCCCGTCGAGCATGGTCTGGATGACCGGTTCCAGGTAGTCCCGGCCGCCGTGGATCTTGGCGATCGCGACGATCATGTCGAAGACCTGGTCCAGGGTGATGTCGTCGCGGATTTCGCGGGCGCGCTGCGCGGCGGTCAGCAGCGGGCGGCCGGCCTCGAGCGCCTGCTCGCGACGGCTGGCCGGGCCGCCCCCGTCGGTGTGCTCCAGCAGTTCGGTGACGATGAGGCGTTTGTGGGAGATGAACTCGAACTGCAGGCGCAGCCAGGCGATGAGCGCCGCCCCCGGCATCTGGCCGTCTTCCACGACCGCGGCCGCGCAGATGGCGTCGACCTCGTCGGCATAGAGGGCTTCGAGTAGTTCCCGCCGCCCGGGGAAGTTGCGGTACAGCGTGGCCATGCCGACGCCCGCGCGCCGGGCGACCTCCGCCATGGAGATGTCGGTGGTGCCGTCGGCGAAGGCCGCGCGCGCCGCGGCCAGGATCTTGTCGCGATTGCGCTCCGCGGCGGCCCGCCGGGTGGGGAAATGCGTCTTGTCCGCGGTCATCACTCTGCTCCGGTCCTGCTCGGCTGACCCCAACCTTAGTGGACAGCCTATCCGGTATCGAGGTACCGTTGACGGACAGGCTATCCGCCACTGTCTCCGGCGGGGCCTCACAGCCATTCGGCCACAGCGCGGAGGAGCTTCCCGATGCCTTACGAACGTTCACTGGGGACGACGCTGCCCGCCGCGCAGCAGGTCGCCAAACCCCGTGTGCCACTGGCGGTCGTCGCCGCGATCGCCTGCGTCGCGCAGTTCATGGTGGTCCTCGACTCCAGCATCGTGAACGTGGCGCTGCCGTCGATGAAGGCCGGGCTCGGCCTGTCGGTCACCGCGCAGCAGTGGGTGGTCAACGGCTATCTGATCGCTTTCGGCGGCCTGCTGCTGCTCGCCGCGCGCGCCAGTGACCTGTTCGGCCGCCGCCGCGTGTTCCAGATCGGGTTGGTCGTGTTCACGGTGGCCAGCCTCGCCGGGGGCCTGGCCACCGAGGGGTGGATCCTGCTGACTGCGCGGGTGGTTCAGGGCGCGGGTGCCGCCGCGCTCGCGCCGTCCAGCCTGAGCCTGATCACGGCCAGCCACACCGAACCCGCGCAGCGCACCCGCGCGATGACGTGGTGGGGCGTCGCCGCGTCCAGCGCCGGCGCGGCGGGAATCGTGCTCGGCGGGCTCCTGACCGCCTCGCTGAGCTGGCGCTGGGTGATGCTCGTCAACGTGCCCATCGGCCTCTGCCTGCTCGCCGCCAGCCTGCTCGGGTTGCAGCGCTCGGCGTCTTCCGGACCCCGGGCCAGGATGGACATCCCGGGCGCCGTGGCGATCACCCTGTCCGCCGCCGCGATCGTCTACGGCGTATCGACCGCCCCCGACTACGGCTGGCTCTCGGGCCGGACGCTCACGCTGTTGATCGTCGGGATCGTGCTGTTCATCGTGTTCGTGGCGATCGAGCGCCGCAGCCCCGAGCCTCTCATTCCGCCGGGCGTCTTCGCACTCCACAACGTGCGCATCGGCAACCTCCTGACCCTGTGCATGGGCGTGGTGATCACCGCGCCGCTGTTCTTCCTCTCGCTGTACCTGCAGCAGGTGCTCGGGGAGAGCGCGCTGAAGACCGGGCTGTCGCTGCTGCCGATGGTCTCGGTGATCAGCGTCGGTGTGCTCGTCTCCCAGAAGCTGATCCCCGCGATCGGGCCCCGGCCCATGGTGGTCCTCGGGTGCGTGATCGCCGGGGCGGGATTGGTCTGGCTGGCCCGGCTACCCGAGCACGCCGATTATGTCGGCCACATCCTGCTTCCCACCGTGGTCGTCGGCGCGGGAACGAGCCTGACGATGATGCCGGCGATCGTCGCCGCCACCACCGGGGTCGCCCCGCGCGACGCCGGGGTCGCCTCCGGTCTGCTGAACATGTGCCGCCAGCTCGGCGCGGCGCTCGGACTGGCCGCTCTGGTCACCGTCGCCGCCACCGTCACGCACAACAGTTCCGCGGCAAGCGTGACCGATGGGTACCGCGTCGCGTTCTACGCCATCGCCGCGGCGAGCATCGTCACAGCCCTGCTTTCGCTGCTGCTCAAGAGGAACACCGAGTCCTGACCGACATCGAGAAGGAAAACGAACCATGGTGGTGCACACCCCGCACGGCCGCGTCCAAGGGCTCGAACACCGCGGATACCGGGAATTCCTGGGCATTCCTTACGCTGCCGCCCCTTACCCGCGGCACGCGTTCGATCCTCCCCGCCCACTCGCGCCCTGGAGCGGCGTGTTCGAGGCCACGGCCCCCGGGGCGACGGCGGCCCATCCACCGGTGGCGCGGGAACTTTTCCCCGATCCCGTCATCGAAGGCCCCAATCCGCTGAACCTGAACGTGTACGCGCCCTCGAACGCCGATGGCCACTCCCCGGTCCTGGTCTGGCTGCATGGCGGCGGATTCTTCAGCGGTGGCAACGCGAGCCCGTGGTACACCGGGGAATCCTTCGCCCGCAACGGAATCGTGGTCGTCGTCCCCAACTACCGGCTCGCCGCCGAAGGATTCATGCTCCTGGACGACGGGATCGCCAACCGGGCCCTGCTCGACATCATCCTGGCGCTCGAGTGGGTTCGCGACGACATCGAAGCCTTCGGTGGCGACCCCGGCAACGTCACCGTCGCCGGACAATCCGCCGGAGCCACCGCGACTCTGGCGCTCTCCGGCTGTCCCGGCGCACGGGGGCTGTTCCACCGCCTGGCCGCGATGAGCGCGGGCACGCCATTGCTGTCCTCGCTCGACCGCACCCGGATGCTGTCGGAAGAATTCGCCGCGCGACTCGGCACGCGCCGTACCGTCGCCGCGCTCACCGGCACGTCGGTCCACAAGCGACTGGAGCTGGAAACCGCCTGGTTGCCCAAGGAGGTCCAAGCACCTCCGGCCGATGTCGACGATCGTGCCCGGGGCGTACGGCGGAATTCCCTGCGCTGGCAACCGACTCTGGACGGAACCGTCGTCACCGCCTCGCCGTCCGACGCGCTCACCGCGGGATCCCTCGACGCGCTCTTGATCGGCACGACCGTCGAAGAGTGGAACTTCATGCTCGGCCAGACCGCCCCCGCCCCCTCCCTCGACGCCTGCCTGCAGGGATTCGCCAACCTCGGGCTCACCGGCCAAGACCTCACGGATTACTTGCGCGCCATGGCAACCGACAATCCCGGGCACGCGCTCGCGCAGGCGTTGACCGACCGCACCTTCCGCATGCCCGCGCGCGAACTCGCCGACGGGGCCGCGAAAGCGGGAATTCCCACCTATACCTACCAGTTCGCCTGGCCCGCGCCCGTGTTCGGCGCCGCGCACTGCGCCGACCTCCCGTTCGTCTTCGATCACCTCGACGCTCCGGGAGTGGCCGGCTTACTCGGGCCGGGCGCGCCGGCTCAGCTGGCGACCGCTCTGCACGGCGCGCTCGTCCGCTTCGTGCGGGAGGGGTCGCCGGGGTGGAGTCCTTATGACACGGAGGCTCGGGCCGTGAGGGTGTTCGATGTGGAGGTGCGGGAGGTGGTTGACGCGGTCGGGCTGTTGCCTGATCGCTTAAGGGCGGCTTGCGGCAGCAACGGACGCGCGCGGGGCGCGCTGTGTGACACCCCTCCACCGCCCCGATCTTTGAGTGTTCGCGGTTCCGGGGGTTCGTCAAGGCGGGAAAGAGTACCTTGACAAACCCCCGGAACCGCAAGAGCAGGCTGGGGATCGGGGCGGTGGAGGGGTGTGGTC
>NZ_VMNW02000013.1 GCF_007713735.2 Amycolatopsis acidicola
GCCCACCCACGCCCCCGGGCGGATAGGGTGCCTGCCATGCCGAGTGACGAGCTGATCCGCGACCGCGTGGAGGTTCTCCGCGCCCTGGTGCTCGCCGCCGGGCATCGCCACGAGTTGCTTGAGGCGTTGTGGCAGGTGAGCGACGACGGGGAGGCGCGCGCGGCCGTGCAGCGGGTGCTCGGCGTGACCGAGGAACAGGCGCTCGCGGTCCTCGACCTGCAGCTGCGGCGGTTCACGCCCGCGCAAGTCGCCGCGCTGCGGACGGAACTCGCGGAGCTCGAAACCGCTGGTCAGCCAGATCCACCCGCACCGTGAGGAAAACCGTGCCAGCCAAGAGATCGTCCGCGGGTACGGCCAAGCGAGCCGCCCGCCGGTTTCGAGCACGTACCGCCCAGGCATGACCCGGCTGCCCTGACCACGATCGGGTGCGAGCCCAGCCGGAGCTCAGTGATGGGGTTTGTGGGACTTCCCGCCGCCGTCGTGCTGGTTGCCCTGGTTCTTCTGACCGGGACGCCCGGCCGTGGGCCAGTTGGCCGGGGCCGGAATCTGTGCCGGAACGCGCGCGGCCACCGGCGCCTGGGGCGCCTTCTTCGTGGTCGGCGCGGCCGCGGCCTTCTTCTGCGTGGTCGTCGGCAGCTTGCCGCTGATCTGCCCCTGATCCGGCTGCCGCTGGGCGGTCGTCGCCGGTGCCGGGATCTCGGCGGTGCCGGTCGGCGTGGATGACCCGAGCAGCGCGACCTGCCCGCCCACCGGGGCGGAGAGGTCGGCCAGCGAGTCTCTCGCCGCGCCCTGGCCGGGAACGGGACCCGCGTTGGCCGGGCCCTGGTGGTCGGGAGTCTGCGCGCTGGCGAGCGCCCAGCCACCGACGAGGACCGCGCCGGCGAACGCCAGGCCCGCGATCTTCCGGCCGGTGCGGCTCTTTTCCTTGACTGGCTCGGCAACCGCGGGTTCCACGATCGGCAGCGCGTCGACAGCCGTGGTTTCCGCGGCAGGCGCGAGCAATCCCGCGAAGGCGGACTCGTCGTAGCGGTACTGGATCAGGACCGTGTCGTCCTCACGCGCCGGCGCATCCGGCCGAACGGAAGTGAAAGGCTCCGCGACGAGTCCCGAAAGCGTGCCGGACTGCGCGGGGATCGGCACTTCGGCCAAGGTGCCGTCGAACTGCCCTTCGGCGCGGCTCCGCCGGTGCGGTGTACGGCTCGGGCGGGCGCCGTTGCGGGCGAGGAGCTCGGCCACCGTCGTGCCGGACGAGGTGTCGAGGCTATGGGTCGCGGTCGTCACAGATCGTGCCCTTCCTGATCCTTCGTCTGGGTGAGTCAGCCTAACCCGCACCGGATTTGTAGTCGGCCGCGGGCGACCGGCGCCACCCTACCGTGTGATGCGTCACTCCAGGGCGGGAAATCCAGGCGGCCCTCGGCCGAATCCGGCCCCATACTGATCGCGTGCCCGAGGACTGGATCCTGCACGTCGATCTCGATCAGTTCATCGCCGCCGTCGAGGTGGCGCGGCACCCTGAGCTGCGCGGACGCCCGGTCGTGGTCGGTGGCGTCGGGGATCCGACACAGCGTGCCGTCGTGGCCACGGCGTCCTACGAAGCGCGCGAGTTCGGCATCCAGTCCGGCATGCCCCTGCGTACCGCGGCTAAGCGCTGCCCCGACGCGGTATTTCTGCCCGTGGACAAGCCCGCGTACGAAGAGGTCTCCGAACGGGTGATGGCGACCTTGCGCGAGCTGCCCGTCGTGGTCGAGGTGGTCGGCTGGGACGAGGCGTTCCTCGGCGCGCGGACCGACGACCCCGAGGCGCTGGCGGCGGAGATCCAGCGCCGGGTTCGCGAGAACACCGGCCTGTTCTGTTCGGTCGGCATCGGCGACAACAAGCTGCGCGCCAAACTCGCCACGGGATTCGGGAAACCGGCCGGCGTTTACCGCCTCACCCAAGAAAACTGGGGCGAGGTGATGAACGCGCGCCCCACGGAAGCGCTGTGGGGCATCGGCCGCAAAACCGCGAAGAAGCTGGCGGAGCTGGGCGTGGAAACCGTCGAGCAGCTCGCGCGCAGCGATCCGGCGGACCTGGCCAAGCGCTTCGGGCCGACGATGGGGCCGTGGTACCGGATCCTCGCGCTCGGCGTCGGCGACCGTGAGGTCACCGCGACCCCGTACGTGCCGCGCTCGCGCAGCCGCGAGGTGACCTTCCAGCAGAACCTGACCGACCCGGCGGACATCAGCCGTGAAGTGGCGGCGCTCGCCCGGCGCGTCACCGCGGACGTCGTCGCCGAAGGGCGGCCGGCTGTGCGCGTTGCCGTGAAAGTGCGCTTCGCGCCCTTCGTGACTCAGACCCGGAGCGCCACGCTGCCCGCACCGACGAGCGACGGCGACGAAATCGAGCGAGCGGCACTCGAGGTGTGGTCGCGCTTCGAGGACAGCCGCCCGATTCGGCTGTTAGGAGTAAGGGCCGAATTCGAATCCGCCTGAAACATCCCTTTTGCCGTCAATGGTGGAAACTAATCACCGGTAAGAGTGGTTCGGCGAGAGTTGTCGAAATAGGGTCTACAGGCATGGCAGAGTCGTCATCCGGCACCGGCGCGCGTCAGCGCCTCACGTCCGACCAGCGGAACTCGTTCCTCGCCGCCGTGCTCGGCTGGACGATGGACGCGTTCGACTATTTCATCGTCGTCTTCGTCTACGCCGATATCGCCAAGAGCTTCGGGATGGCGAAGGCCGACGTCGTTTTCATCACCACCGCCACGCTCATCATGCGGCCGGTCGGTGCGCTGTTGTTCGGGCTGTGGGCGGACCGGGTGGGCCGCCGGATCCCGTTGATGGTCGACGTCATCTTCTATTCGATCGTCGGTTTCCTCTGCGCCTTCGCGCCGAACTTCACGGTGCTGCTGATCCTGCGGCTGTTGTACGGGATCGGCATGGGCGGCGAATGGGGGCTTGGCGCCGCGCTCGCGATGGAGAAGATCCCGGTCAAACGGCGCGGGTTCTTCTCGGGAATGCTGCAGGAGGGTTATTCCTTCGGTTATCTGCTCGCGTCGCTGGCTTCGCTCGTCGTGCTCGACTGGGCCGGATTGTCGTGGCGCTGGCTGTTCGCGCTGAGCGTCATTCCCGCGTTGATCAGCCTGATCATCCGGTCGCGGGTGAAGGAGTCCGAGGTCTGGCAGTCGGCGCAGGAGAAGATGCGGCTCACCCGCACCTCGGTGAAGGACATCCTGCTCGACCCGAAGATCATCCGCCGGTTCATCTACCTGGTCGTGCTGATGACGGCGTTCAACTGGATGAGCCACGGCACCCAGGACGTGTACCCGACGTTCCTGTCCGCGCACACCAACGGCGGCGCGGGCCTGTCCGCCACGACGGCCACGTGGATCGCGGTGATCTACAACATCGGCGCGATCATCGGCGGGCTGGTCTTCGGCTCGCTGTCGGAACGCTTCGGCCGCCGGTACACGATCGCCTTCTGCGCCGTGCTCGGCCTGCCGATCGTGCCCTTGTTCGCCTTCTCCACGACGGCGGCCATGCTGTGCCTCGGCGCGTTCCTGATGCAGGTCATGGTGCAGGGCGCGTGGGGCGTGATCCCGGCGCACCTGACCGAGATGTCGCCGGACGCCATCCGCGGGTTCTACCCCGGCGTGACGTACCAGCTCGGCAACTGCCTCGCCGCCTTCAACCTGCCGATCCAGGAGTCGCTGGCCGAGAGCCACGGGTATCCGTTCGCGCTGGCCGTGACCATCATTCCGGTGCTGATCGTGGTGGCGGTGCTGACGCTGGTCGGCAAGGAGGCGAAGGGCATCAGCTTCGGCACCGACCGCACCGCCACGGCACCGGCCGCGATCGACTGAGCACGCCACGGGCGATCTCCCGGCGCTAGAGTTCCGGCATGGTTGCTGCCGAATGGGCCGAAGGCGTGCGCGCGGGCCGGGTCGATCCTGTTGCGCTGACGGAAAAGGTGCTGCACGGGATCGAAGCGGCCGACCGCGTGGTCGGGGCGTTCCGCAAGGTCCGGGCGCAGCAGGCGCTGGCCGAAGCGCAAGCGCTTGCGACCCGGTCCGACCTCGGTGAGCTTCCGCTGGCCGGGGTCCCGGTCGCGGTCAAGGACGTCGCGGACATCCGTGGTGAGTACGCGTCGTGGGGCTCGGCCGCCGTACCGGAGCGGCCTGCCGCCGAGGACGGGGAGATCGTCCGCAGGCTCCGTGCCGCTGGCGCGGTGATCGTCGGCCTGACGCGGGTGCCCGAGCTGTGCATCTGGCCCATGACCGATTCGCCGGAGGCCATCACGCGCAACCCGTGGAACCCGGCCTACACCGCGGGCGGGTCGTCCGGCGGCAGCGCGGCCGCGGTCGCAGCGGGCCTGGTGCCCATCGCGCACGGCACGGACGGGCTCGGCTCGATCCGGCTGCCGTCGGCGATGTGCGGTCTGGTGGGGATCAAGCCCGGAGCCGACCTGTTGAGCGAAAGCGGTTGGTACGGCATGTCGGCCCACGGCAGCCTCGCGACGACGGTCACCGACGCCGCGCTACTGCTGTCAGTCCTCGCGAACCAGCCGGAACTGGCGGGGCTCACCGAGCCGGGTCCGTTGCGGGTCGCCGTGTCGACCGATCTGCCGCTGACACACGCCCCGGTCCCGAAGGCGTTGTGCGACGCGGTGTTCCACACGGCGGACGTCCTTGCGGCACAAGGACATTCCGTCGAACGGGCCACGCCGGACTACGGGGTGGAGGCGACGCTGGGCATCGCCGCGCGCTGGTTCGGCGGCCCGTCGGAACAGGCCGACGAACTGGACGAGCAGTTGTTGCAGCCACGGACTCGCGCTCAGGTGCGGTTCGGCCGGGTGCTGCGGAAGGCCGGGCTGATCAAGCCGGGCACGAAGGAGCGCTGGCTGGCGCGGGCGAACAGGTTCTTCGAGGACTACGACATCCTGCTGACCCCGGCGCTGGCCACCCTGCCGCCCAAGGCGGAACGCTGGCACACCCGCTCCTGCCCGGCGAACGCCCTGCCGTCCATTCGCGTGGCGGGCTTCGCGGGCTTGTGGAACCTGGCGGGCTTCCCGGCGATGACGGTGCCCGCTGCACGGCATCCGAATGGACTGCCGATCGGGATCCAGCTCGTGACCACCCCGCGCGGCGAGTCTCGGCTCTTGGGCCTGGCGGCCCAGCTCGAACGCCTCAACCCCTGGCCGCGCTTGCCCTGAGGCGCCTGGTCAGTTCCGCTTCGTCGTGCCTGCGGGCTCCGGCCTGTCGGACGGCGCCTTGCCGTTTCCGTCGCCGTTCTCGGACGGCGTGGCCGGCTTCGTCTCGGGCTTCGTCGCGGACGGCGAACGGGTGGCGGCCGAGGTCGCGGGCCGCGTGGTGGTGGACGTGGCGGGCTTGGTCGGCGGGTCGATCGCCTCGGTCGCCCGCGCCATGTTCACCACGGACTCGTCCTTGAGCGGTTCGAGCGAGGCCTGGCTGCGGGCGAGTACCTCGTTCGCCCGGCGGAGCCGCGACGCGGCCTGCTCGCTCAACCCGTTGAGCCGCTGAACCTTCCGGTCGGCCTCGCTCTCGCGCTGCTCGGCCTTCGCCGTCGCGTCCGAGACCAGCTGCTTCGCCCGCGCCGTCGCTTCGTCGACCAGCCGCTTCGCTTCGGCCGTCGCCTCGTTGATCCGCCGCTCGGCCTGGTTCTTGCTGGCCGTCTGCTGATCGGCGACGTGCTTCTCGAGCTGGGCCCGCTGCGAGTTCATGGACGTCTCGAACTCGTGCTCGATGGTGCGCCGCTTGCGCTCGGCCTCGATGTCCATCGCGGTGCGCCGCTGCGCCGCCTCGGTGGTCAGCCTGCGCACCTCGTTCTTGGTCGAGTCGAGCGCGTTCTTGTGCTCCGCTTCGAGCGCCTCGGCGTGCGTTTCGAGCGCGGAGATCAGCTTCTGGTAGCGCTCCCGGAGCCGGCTCGACACGTCCGTGCTCTTCGCCCAGTGTTCCTCGGCGGCGACCTGCGCCCGGCTCACGATCTCCTCGGCGCGCGCGTTCGCCAGGTCGACGGTGCGCTGCATCCGCTCGTCGAGGTCCTCGACGCGCTCCGGCGGCCGCTTCAGTTCCTCCACCCGGTTGCGGAGCCGGGTGATTTCCGCGCGCGCGTTCTCCAGCTCACGCGACATGGTGCTCGCCTGTGCCCGCGCGGCATCGCGATCGGCCATGACCCGCCGCAGGTTTACCTCGACATGGTCCAGGTACTGCAGCACCTGACCGCGGTCGAAACCGTGCCACACCTGGTTGTATTCACGCTTCAGCGGGAGGAGGGCGTTGTCTCGCTCGGGAACCATACCGACGAAGGTACCCGGGTACAGGGTGTTAGTGCTGTCAGGTCAGCTCGTGTCCGAGCTTTTTGGACTCACCAGTGGAACCCGCGAGTGAGTCGGATCAGCCTCGTCGCCGCCTTGGACAAGTGCAGTTCACCCTTGCCCAGCTTGAGCTGTCCGGAGCCGCCCGCGGCCGTCGAGTCGGGGAAAATCCGGTACCCCTCATACGCGACCGCGTCGACGAGCCCGGGCAGCAGCGCGTAGGCCGCCTGCATCAGGTACCCCTCAGGGGTACCGATGTGTTTCGGGCGTTCCTTCAGTGCCCGCAACACCATGTCCGCGGCCTGCGTCGGTGACTTGGTCGGGAACGCGTCGTAGATCTTGGTCGGCCGGATCATCGGCGTGCGCACGAGTGGCATGTGGATGGTGGTGAAGGTGATCCCGTCACCGTGCGTCTCCGTCGCGGCGATCTTGCTGAAGTAGTCCAGCGCCGCTTTCGATGCCACGTAAGCGGAAAACCGGGGAGCGATGCCCTGGACCCCGATCGAGGACACGTTGACGATGTGCCCGAACTTGCGTTCGGACATGTGCGGCAGCACGGCGAGGATGAGCCGCACGGCGCCGAAGTAGTTGATCGCCATCGCGCGCTCGTAGTCGTGGAACCGGTCGTAGGAGAGCTTGATCGACCGGCGGATCGAGCGGCCCGCGTTGTTGACCAGCATGTCGATCCGGCCGTGCTCGACGAGGATCTGCTTGACCAGCTTGGTGATCGCCTCCTCGTCGGTCAGGTCGACGGGGTAGACCGACGCCGAACCGCCCGCCGCGACGATCTCGTCGCGGACCTCCTCCAGTTCGTGCTGCCGCCGCGCGACGAGCAGCGGGACGCCGCCCTCGGAGGCCACCTTCAGCGCGGTGGCGCGCCCGATGCCCGACGACGCGCCGGTGATGATCACCCGGCGGCCGTCGAGCTCACCCCGGCTTCCGTGCTGCCGGGCGCGGAACGGGTCGAGGTGCTCGCGCCAATAGCGCCACAGCACCGCCGCGTAGTCCTCGAGCCGCGGCACCTCGACGCCGGAGGACGCGAGTTCCTTCCGCGTCGCGGCCGAGGCGAACACCGACGGGAACGACATCGTCTCCAGCAGTACCGGCGGGATGCCAAGGCGCGCCAGGAAAGCGTCGCGGGCGAGGGAAACGCCGGGCACGTGCTCGGTGAGTTTCGCCAGCCGCAGCAGCCCTTTCGACAGCCGTGGCTCCAGCTCGGCGTTGATGGTCGGCGCGCCGGCGGCCTTCGCGAAAGCGTTGTAGACACTCACCACGGACTGCGGTTCCGGGCTGACGAGGTGGAACGCGCAGCCGTCGAGGCCGGGCCTGCCGGCCAGTTCCAGCAGCGCCTTCGCCACGTAGTCGACCGGGACGATGTTCGTGTCCCCGAGGTCCGGCCCGACCAGCGGCACGTTCGGCAGCCCGTGCAATTTGTCGATCGCGGTGAACAGGTAGTAGGGACCGTCCACTTTGTCCATCTCGCCGGTCTCCGAGTGGCCGACCACCACGGCGGGCCGGTACACCCGCCACGGCACCTCGTGCTGCTGACGCACGATGCGCTCGGCCTCGAACTTCGTGCGGTGGTAAGCGGTCGGCAGCCGCTGGCCGATGTCGAACATGTCCTCGGTGAACACGCCCTCGTGGTCCCCGGCGACGGCGACCGAGGACACGTGGTGCAGACAACCCGCGTCGACGTCCGCGGCCAGCTCGACGACGTTCCGCGTTCCGTCCACATTGGCGCGGATGCTGGTCTCGTCGTCGGCGGTGATGTCGTAGAGCGCCGCGAGGTGCACCAGGTGGTCGATCCGGCCGCGAAGATCCTCGCGGACCTCGTCGCCCACGCCGAGCCGCTCGGCGGAGATGTCCCCGGTGACCAGCGTGACCCGCTCGGGATGGGGCCACGTGGCGACCAGCTTCTCGAGCCTGGTGCGGGAGGCCTCCCGCACCAGGAGATAGACCCGCTCGGTCGTCTCCCGCGCGAGGAGTAGCCGGGTGAACTGGCGACCGATCAGGCCGGTCGCGCCGGTCACGAAATAGCCGGGCATGGTGCACCTCTTCGCCGCGTCCGTGCAGAATCACTGCGCATTCTGCTGCACCGGCGGTGCGGAGACCACCGCCGTCCCGCACAGGCACCCGTTCAGCCGTCCACCGTCAAACCGGGTCGGCGACCGCGACCCGGTTCTCGTCGTAGCCCTCCGCGCCGCCGATCCATTCGCCGCCGCACGTGACGAGCACGAGCCGGTGGGATCCGGTCTGGCCGAACAGCTCGGTCGCGCGCTGCGGCAGTTCGTCCTTGTGCAGCGTGACGAGCTGCGAGATCCGGTACGGCACCGGTTTGCCGTCGGCGTCCGCGACGGTGATCTCCTGGCCGATCCGGGCGCTCCACAACGACGCGAACGGACCCGTTCGGCCACCCCAGTTCACGTGGCCCGCCAGCACGCTGGCGCCGCGCGGCGCGTTCAGCTCCGCGCCCCACCAGGCCGCTTCGTCGAGGTTTTTCGGCACCGGGAGGACTCCGCCGACCACCTCTTGGCGCACCAGCCGGGCGGTGCTGCCGTCCGCCAGCCGCACGGTGCCCGGTGGCTGGGCCGTCTGCGTCCGCGGTGCCGTCGACGTCGGAGGCGCGGAACTCGTGGGCGCGTCCTGGGTCGGTCGGGGAACCACCGGCGCAGGAGTTGTCCCGGCGTTCACCGAGGCGACGGCGGCTTGCACCGGCTGGGGGCTGCCCGCGATGGCCGTCGTCGGTGGCCGGATCAGCCCGGCGGCGATCAGCAGCCCCGGTAGGAGAAGGCTCGCCACACCCAGCAAAAAGGGCGTGGCGAACCTGCCGTGTCGCGACTCCATCGCTCAGTTCCGGCCGAACCGGCGGCGCGCCAGGAACCCGACCAGGCCGGTGCCCAGCAGGGCCAGCCCGCCGACAGCCGCGATGCCGAGCGGCGACGTGGTCGTGGTGGTCGACGCGCGGAACACGGCGGTCGGCGGATCGGCGCCGGCCGGAATCGCCGTGGGCACCTCGTTCGGCGAGTTCTCGATGGTCAGCGCCAGCGTGTCGCCGGGCTGGACCGTGCCACACGCGGAAGGCGGATCTTCCGGGTTGAAGGCGTCGTCGTAGCCGGCCGGAGGACTCACCTCGACGACACAGATCTCTTGCGGTGTCTGGAGATCCGCCACCGCGGCCTCGCCGGAGTCTCCCGCGGTCGTGAGCACGGCGGGCTTCCCGTCCGGGCCGACCAAGGAGTCACCGCTCTGGCCCTTCGCCGGAGACGTCTTGTCCTTGGCCGTCAGCCGCAGCGCGACCCCGCTGATTCCCTTACCGCTCTTGGCATCGAGCTTCGCGATGTGCACCGCGCCCGGTTTCGTGCGTGCCGTCACGCTCGCCTTCGCGGTCAGCTGCTTCTCGCCGCCGGTCGACACCACGCGCTGGGTGTCGACGTCGACGGGAGCCTGCACGTACGGCTTGTCGGCAGGACCCGCGAGGGTGGCCGTGGCGCTCGGCTCGGTGCCGGTGGGCGTGACCTCAACGGTCGCGGTGCCGTCTTTGCCGGTGGTCAGCGACGCCTCGTCGGAGCCGCCCTTGACGGTCGCGTCTTTCAGCTTCAGGGACACGGGCACGTCGGCCATGCCGTTGCCCTTGGCGTTGTGCACGGTGACCGTCCACTTCGCCGCGGTCCCGATCGTCTGGGGGTCTTTCGGCGCCGTGACCGAGGCCGTCCACGGGCCGCGGTTCGCCTCGGCGTCGGCGGTCAGCTGCTGGACGGCCGTCCGCGCGCCGGCCGGGAGCTTCGCGAGATGGAAGGGCGCGTCGTAGGCGATGTGCCGGAAATCGTTGGCGGGGTTGAGATCGTCGTGCCCAGCGCGGGCCGGCGAGGTCCAGGAATGCAGCAGGTGAGCCAAAGCCGCGGCCTCGTCCGCGTCGGTGGTGTCGCCGTAGCGCAGCAAGAGATACGAGATGTTCGCCGCGATGTTGGGTTCGAGCGCGTCACCCCATTTGGTCCGCAGCTCGTCGCCCGGCTGGTACTGCTCGTCGGTGTCGGGTGCCTTGTATTCGAACTGCACGCAGAAGACCTGCTTGCCGTTGACCAGGTAGGAGCCGAGCCAGTCGCCGGACCTCGGCTTGCCGCCGTAGGGCTGCCCCGGGGTGACCAGGCGGCCGGTCTGTTCGCGGAACTCGGCCGACGCGGGCGCCGCCAGTGTGGTCGTGGCCAGTGCGCCGAGCAGGCAGACCGCCAGAACGCCCAGCAGGGCACGTGGTGTCCTCCCCATGAACTGCCGTCTCCTTCGCGTATCGTCCCCCGACGACGGTTCCGGGTGACCAGGCGGACACCCCATGTGAGGGTCACGGGAAAGAGGTTCATGGACAATCCGCTGAAGTGCTGATTACCGCCGTCTATGAGTGCCACGGCGCGGGCAGGCCCTCGAGCGTGGGTAAAGTCGCCTTTACTTAACGGGAACCGGTCTGCGGTCCCCGCCGTTAGACCTGATGCAGGTGCCAGGAGATCCGGAGGATCAAGGTGCGTTCCACGAGCAACCCCGCGTTCCGCAATCTGCCCACCGGCCGGGCTGCGGGATACGGTCAGTACGGGCCCAGCGTGGGCTTCAACCAACCGCAGGGCGGCGTGCCCGGTTACGGCATGCCGCCGGCGCCCTCAGGTGCCGCCGATCGCCCGATGACGGTGGACGACGTCGTCATCAAGACCGGTATTTCGCTGGGCGTCGCGCTGGTCACCGGTGTGCTCGCGGCGGTGTGGGCGATGGGGCAGGTCTCCGCCGACAACGTCGGCGTCGTCGGAGCCGTGATGGGCGTGTCCGTCCTGATCGGCCTCGTGCTGTCCCTGGTGATGATCTTCAAGCAGAAGCCGAGCGGGCCGATGACCCTGGCCTACTCGGCCGTCGAGGGCGTCTTCCTCGGTGCGCTCACCGGCATCTTCGAGCTGGTGTACCACGGCATCGCGCTGCAGGCGATCCTCGGCACGGCCGGGGTGTTCATCGCCATGCTCGTGGTCTACAAGACCGGTGCCGTGAAAGTCACGCCCAAGCTGACCAAGTGGATCATCGGGGCCACCGCCGGCGTCGTCATCCTGATGCTGGCCAACCTGGTGCTCGCGCTGTTCGGCGTGAACATGGGGCTGCGCGACGGCAGCACGCTGTCGATCGTCTTCAGCCTCGTCGTGATCGGCATCGCGGCGTTCAACTTCCTGCTCGACTTCGACATGGCCGACCGGATGATCCGCGAGGGCATGCCGTCGAAGTGGGCGTGGTTCGCGGCCTTCGGCCTGATGACCACGCTGGTCTGGCTCTACCTCGAGATCCTCCGGCTCCTGTCGTACCTCCAGAACGACTAGCGCCTGCAGGCTGAAGCAGGGGACGTTCGGTAACCGGCCGAACGTCCCCTGTCTGTTTTTCCACTGAATCGGAGGTATGTGCCTCCGGAGTTGCTTACGCGGTGTTAGATACGGACACCTGACGTCATTTCACATTTGTGAGGTTCGTGTGTCCGTTCCCCCTCAGCCGGGACAACCTGGTCAGCCGGCGCCCTACGGCGGTGCCCCTGCGCAGCCCGGCGGGTTCCCCGGTCAGCCCGCTCCCACCGGTCCGCCGCTCGGCGCTCCGGGACAACCGGGTGGCATGCCCGGCCAGGGCTTCCCGCCGCCCGGTCCGCCCGGCGGGTTCCCGCCTCCCGGCCAGCCCGCCGGCAACTTCGGCCCGCCGCCGGGCGCGCCGATCAAGCCGTCGAACGTCAAGCGCTGGCTGCGCCTCGGTATCGGCCTTGTCGTCGTGATCGGCGTCGGGATCGCCGTGATCATCGGTTCGACCTCTTCGCCGGACAACGCGGCGGAAGGGGATTGCCTCAACGTCAAGGAGTTCCGCAAGGGCGCCGAGCCGGACAAGGTCGCCTGCACGGACCCCTCGGCGAACGTGAAGGTCGGGGTGAGGCTCGACGACGACAACGGCAGCTGCCCCAGCGGCGACTACGACGAGTACTCCGTGAGCGGCCGGTCCTCGGGGTACAAGCTCTGCCTGATGTTGAACGCGCAAGAGGGCGAATGCGTCGCGAACGTCCTCAGTAACACCACGGCCGGCTACAAGCGGGTCGACTGCGCGGACCCGACCGCCGAGGTGAAGATCCTCAAGGTGGTCGACGGCCAGGCCGACGAGGGTGCCTGCGACGGCACGGACGCCGACGGCGCGCTCACCTACTCCAAGCCACCGACCACGATCTGCGCGTCCCAGACCGAGGGCGCCGCCTGAGGCGAAAGCCCGGGCGCGCCGGAGCGCCCGGGCTTTCCGCTCAGCTGAGCCGTTCCAGTACCATCGCCATGCCCTGGCCGCCACCGACGCACATCGTCTCCAGGCCCCACTGCTTGTCGTGGTGCTGCAGGGAGTTGATGAGCGTGGACGTGATCCGGGCGCCCGTCATGCCGAACGGGTGGCCGACCGCGATCGCGCCACCGTTGACGTTCAGCTTGTCGAGGTCGATGCCGAGGTCCTGGTACGACGGGATGACCTGCGCGGCGAAGGCCTCGTTGATCTCCACGAGGTCGATGTCCCCAGTGGACAGTCCCGCCTTCGCGAGCGCCTTCTTCGACGCCTCGACCGGGCCGTAGCCCATGATCTCCGGGGAGAGCCCCGAAACGCCGGTCGACACGACCCGCGCCAGGGGGGTCAGGCCGAGCTCCTTCGCCTTCGTGTCGGACATGACCACCAGTGCCGCGGCGCCGTCGTTGAGCGGGCAGCAGTTGCCCGCGGTGACGTGGCCGTCGGGCCGGAAGACCGGCTTCAGCCCCGAAACGCCTTCCACCGTCACGCCGGCGCGAGGCCCGTCGTCCTTCGCGACGACCGTGCCGTCGGGCAGCGTGACCGGGGTGATGTCCTTGGCCCAGAACCCGTCGGCGATGGCCTTCTCGGCGAGGTTCTGCGAGCGGACACCGAACTCGTCCATCTCCTCGCGGGAAACGTTCTTCAGCCGCGCCAGGTTCTCGGCGGTCTGGCCCATCGCGATGTAGACGTCGGGGATCTTGCCGTCCTCACGCGGGTCGGTCCACGTCTCCGAACCCTCGGCCGCGGTCTTCGCGGTGCGGGCCTCCGCGTCGGCGAAGAGCGGGTTGTGCGTGTCGGGCCACGAGTCGGAACTGCCCTTACCGAAGCGGGAGACGGTCTCGACCCCGGCCGAGATGAACACGTCGCCCTCGCCCGCCTTGATCGCGTGCAGCGCCATCCGCGTGGTCTGCAGGCTCGACGAGCAGTACCGGGTGACGGTGCAGCCCGGCAGGTGGTCGTACCCCAGCTCGACGGCCACCGCGCGGCCCATGTTGAAGCCCGACTCGCCGCCGGGCAGGCCGCAGCCCAGCATCAGGTCGTCGATGTCCTTCGGGTCCAGCTGCGGGACCTTGTCCAGCGCGGCCCGGACCATCTGCACGGCCAGATCGTCGGGGCGCAGGTTCACGAGCGAGCCCTTGTTCGCACGCCCGATGGGCGAGCGGGCTGTCGACACGATCACGGCTTCGGGCATGGCGGGACACTCCTTCGGGTCAAGCTAAGCGGGTGCTTACCCATATCCTGCCCTGTCCGCCGCGCCGGGCAAAACCCGAACGCGACGGGCGCCACCACGCCGTCGAGCCACCATCGCGACCGAACGCAACGGGAGCATCACGTTGACCGTTTAGGCTGACCGGGTGGATTACGTCGAGCATGTCGTCGACCTCGTGGGCAACACCCCGCTGGTCAAGCTGAACGCGCTGACCGAAGGCCTGCAGCCGCTCGTGCTGGCCAAGGTGGAGTACCTCAACCCGGGCGGCAGCGTGAAGGACCGCATCGCGCTGCGGATGGTCGAAGCCGCCGAGAAGTCCGGCGAACTCCGCCCCGGCGGCACGATCGTCGAGCCGACCTCCGGCAACACCGGGGTCGGCCTCGCCATGGTGGCCCAGCGCAAGGGCTACCACTGCGTTTTCGTCTGCCCGGACAAGGTCAGCGAGGACAAGCGCAACGTGCTCAAGGCCTACGGCGCCCGCGTGGTCGTCTGCCCGACGGCGGTGCCGCCGGAGCACCCGGACTCCTACTACTCCGTGTCCGACCGGCTCGTCGAAGAGATCGACGGCGCGTGGAAGCCCAACCAGTACGCCAACCCCGAGAACCCCGCCAGCCACTACCACTCCACCGGCCCGGAGCTGTGGCAGCAGACGGAAGGCCGGATCACGCACTTCGTGGCGGGTGTCGGCACCGGCGGCACGATCTCGGGCACCGGCCGGTACCTCAAGGAGGTCTCGGACGGCCATGTCAGCGTCGTCGGGGCCGACCCCGAGGGCTCGGTGTACTCGGGCGGCTCCGGCCGTCCCTACCTGGTCGAGGGCGTCGGCGAGGACTTCTGGCCGGAGACCTACGACCGCACGGTCGCCGACGAGATCATCGCGATCTCCGACGCCGAGTCCTTCGAGATCACCCGCAGGCTGGCGCTCGAAGAGGGCCTGCTCGTCGGTGGCTCCTGCGGGATGGCCGTCGCGGCGGCGCTGAAGCTCGCGAAGCGGCTCGGCCCGGACGACGTGATCGTGGTGCTGCTGCCGGACGGCGGCCGCGGCTACCTGGGGAAGGTCTTCAACGACCAGTGGATGTCGTCCTTCGGCTTCCTCTCCCCGGACCAGTCGGGCGCCACGGTCGGCGACGTGCTCCGGGCGAAGACCGGCACCCTGCCGGACCTGGTGCACACCCATCCCAACGAGACCGTCGCCGAGGCGGTCGCGATCCTGTCCGAGTTCAACGTCAGCCAGATGCCCGTGGTCAGCGCCGAACCGCCGGTCATGGCGGCCGAGGTGGTGGGCGCGGTGATCGAGCGCGACCTGCTCGAAGCCCTGTTCACCGGCAAGGCGAACCTCGCCGACCGCCTCGACCGGCACATGTCGGCCCCGCTGCCCACGATCGGGGCCAGTGAGCAGGTCAGCGTCGCGATGACAGCGCTTTCCGGAGCAGACGGCGCACTCGTCCTGCTGGACGGAAAACCGGCCGGTGTGGTGACCCGGCACGATCTGCTGGGTTTCCTCGCCGGGCGCCGAGGGTAGACTTATCGCCCTTTTCGTTCGGGGCGTTACGAGCGTCCCCTGGTGGCATCCGATAGCGTGTGCCGCCAGTAGACAAATTTTTGTCCTCAACAGTCCTCGTCAAGGGGGGTTCAAGACCCGCATGAGCGCTCCGCAGCCGCCGAATCAGCCCTGGGGTGGCGGACAGTCACCGCAGGAGCCGCCGAGCGGCCCTCAGCAGCAAGACAGTCCGTTCGGCTCCTCCGAGCCGACCCAGGTGGTACAACCCGGCCAAGCACAGCCGACCGGCAACTTCGGGGAGACCGCCGAGCCGACCCAGGTCGTCCAGCCGGGCCAGCCCGGCGAGCAGGGTGCGTCCGGCGCGACCCAGGCCGGGGGCGGTGAGGGCCCGGGTGCGGAGTCGACGCAGCTGGTTCCCCCTGGCTCCCAGCCACCGCCCTCCATCCCGTACGCGCCGCCGCCCAGCGCGGCGGACAACCCCGCGGCGATGGGCCAGCAGCCCCCGCCCGGATTCGGGCAGCCCGGTGGGTTCGGCCAGCAGCCGCCGCCCGGGCCGTACGGCCAGCCGCCCCAGCAGGGCTTCGGCGCGCCGGGCGGCCAGCCCGGTGGCTTCGGCGGCCCGCCTCCCGGTGCTTACGGCGCCCCGCAGTACGGCGCTCCGGCCGGCGGCGGTGGCGGCAACACCCAGCTGTTCGGCTGGATCGCGGCCGGTGTCGCGGGCCTGCTGGGCCTGATCGGCGCCATCCTCGCCTTCACGTTGATGGGCGACCTCGGCGGCTCTTCGAGCAGCAGCGGCGCCTACGACCAGTGCATGAGCTCGATGCAGCAGCTCGGTGGCAACACCAGCATCTGCGAGAGCTACAAGGAAGCCGACAGCCAGACCACCGAAGCGTGGATCTACGTGATCATCTTCGCGGTCGCTTCGCTGGCCGCGGTCGGTGGCGCGGTGCTGCTGTTCCTGAAGAACAAGCTGTCCGCGTGGGTGCTCGCCGCCAGCGGTGCGCTCCTGCTGATCTTCTCGATCATCTTCCTCGCGAGCCTGGGCAACCTGACCCGCGCGGTGTTCGAGCTGATCTTCGGCATCGTGATCGCGGCGATCGGCGCGCTCGGCCTCGTCGCGGCCACGAAGCAGTTCGTCGGTCTCGACGGCGGCCCGTCCGGTGGTGGCTTCGGCGGCCCCGGCGGCTTCGGGGGCCCGCCCCCCGGTGGCGGTTTCGGCCAGCCGGGTCAGCCCGGTGGCTTCGGTCAGCCGCAGCAGTACGGTCCGCCCAGCGGTGGCTTCGGCCAGCCTGGTCCGTACGGCCAGCAGCCCGGTGGCCCGACGCCGACCAGCGGCGGGTTCCCGTCGCCCGGCTACGGCCAGCCCGGCCAGCAGCCCGGTGGTTACGGGCAGCCCGGCCAGCCCGGCCCGTACGGCCAGCCGCCGCAGCAGCCCGGTCAGCCGCCCCAGTGGTGACCAGCTGAACAACCCGATGCCCCCGGCCACGAGGCCGGGGGCATCGTTGTTTCGCGAACCTCATCCGGAATGTGCCCGGCGCCGCTAAAGTGTGCGGACCAGCCTTGTGCTCGCCATCTGGGGGCATAGTGACCACTCCGTACGGCCAGCAGGCCGCACTTCGACGACCCAGTGGCGGGACGGCCGTGCTCGCGGGCCTGCTGGCGTTGGCGCTCGCCGGCGTGCTCGGCTACCTCCCGGTCCGCACGTTCATCGACTTCGGGATCAACGACCTGCCGGACAAGGCGAAGATCGTGCTCGGGCTCTACCTCGGTGCCGCGCTGCTGCTGTTGATCGGCGCGCTGGTCACGTTCTTCCGCGCGCTCGCGGGCGGAGTGCTGCTGATCCTGGCCGCGCTCGCCGCCATCGGGGCGGTGGTCGCCGAGCCGCTGCTGCTCTTCCCCGGGCAGTTCACCCAGTTCTTCAAGGCCGTGTTCCAGCTCCAGCTCGACGACTCGTGGGTGCGGATAGCGGGCGTGGCAGGCGGTTTCGTCGTGCTGGTGCTGTCCGTCCTGCCTGCGACGTTCCGCTATCTGCGCTATCGACCGGCGGATCCGGGTTACCCCGTTCAGCCCTGTCCGCCGCGGGCCTGGTAGTTGATTGACCATGTCTTCGCAGTCCTCCCGCGGGGGCGGTACCGGGATCCCCGCCGCCGTGCTCGCGCTGCTCGGCGGGATCTTCCACCTCATCGGCGTCGCGGGCGGGGCGGTGATGCTGGCCGGGGACGACGATCTCGGGCGCGCGCTGCTCACGTTCCTGTTGCACGTGCTCGTGGCGGGAGTGCTGATCACCGGCGGGGTGGGGCTGATTCTCGCCAAACCGTTCGGCCGGACGTGGACCATCGGCGGCGCGGTGCTCGCCTTGCTGCTGTACGTGTCCGTGCTGGTACTGGGGTCGTTCGGGGTGTTCTTCCTCGGCCTGGCGGACAAGACGATCCCGGTCGGGTACACCGCGCTGTTGTGCCTGCCCGCGGTGGCGACGCTCGTGCTCGCCAGCGTCCGGCCGACCGCACGGTGGGTGACCAGCGGCTGGTCGTAAGGCCGGCCGCTTCCCCACCACCGCCCTCAGCGGACACGCTTCGCGCGACGGTTTACATTCGAGCCATGACCCACGACACCTCTGCGTTCGGTTTCGAGACCCGTGCCATCCACGCTGGTCAGGAGCCTGACCCGCGGACCGGCGCGGTTATCGTGCCGATTTACCAGACCTCGACCTACGCGCAGGACGGTGTCGGCGGCACCCGCGAGGGTGACTACGAATACTCACGGACCGCGAACCCGACCCGGACGGCGCTCGAGCAGCAGCTCGCCGCGCTGGAGGGGGCCCGGCACGGCCTCGCGTTCGCCTCCGGCATGGCCGCCACCGACGCCGTGCTCCGCGCGACCCTGCGCCCCGGCGACCACCTCGTGCTCGGGAACGACGCGTACGGCGGCACGTTCCGGCTGATCGACAAGGTGCTCAGCCAGTGGGGCGTCGAGTACACCGTGGCCGACCTCGCCGACGTGGAAGCGGTGCGGGCCGCCGCCCGGCCGGGGACCAAGCTGATCTGGTGCGAGACCCCGAGCAACCCGCTCCTCGGCATCGCCGACATCCCCGCGCTGGCAGGCGTGGCCCACGGCGTGCACGCGCGGCTGGTCGTGGACAACACCTTCGCCACCCCGTACCTGCAGACGCCGCTGGCGCTGGGCGCGGACATCGTCGTGCACTCCACGACGAAGTACCTCGGCGGACATTCCGATGTGGTCGGTGGCGCCGTGCTGACCAATGAGGACGACCTGCGCGAGCAGCTTTTCTTCCTGCGCAACGCCGCGGGGGCGGTGCCGGGCGCGTTCGACGCGTGGCTGACCTTGCGTGGCGCCAAGACGCTGGCGGTGCGCATGGAGCGGCACTGCGACAACGCGGAGCGTGTGGCCGAGGCGCTGGCCGCGCACCCGAAGGTCGCGCAGGTGTACTACCCGGGTATGGCCGGGCACGCGGGCCACGAGGTGGCCGCGAAGCAGATGCGGCGGTTCGGCGGCATGGTCTCGTTCCGGCATGTGGACGGTGAGCAGGCGGCACTGGACGTGGCCTCACGCACCTCGCTGTTCATCCTCGCCGAGTCGTTGGGCGGGATCGAGTCGCTGATCGAGCACCCGGGCCGCATGACGCACGCCAGCACGGCGGGTTCGATGCTGCAGGTGCCCGCGGATCTGCTGCGGCTCTCGGTGGGTATCGAGGACGGCCGCGACCTCGTCGAGGATCTCCGGCGGGCGCTGGGCTGATGAGCGGCCGGCTGATCAGGGGCGGTAGCTGTCGTCCGTGATCTGGCCGGAGGAGTGGGTCTGCGAGCGCAGCTGGGCGAGATCCGAGCTGTCCACGCAGCCACCCACGAGCTCGACGTGGTTGTCGTGGCGGATGTACTGCGCCGGGTCGCCACAGGCGGCCCTGTCGACGGTGTAGAACGCGGCGCCCGTCAGAGCCAAGGCCGAGGTGACCGCCGCGACGAGAGGCAGGACCCCGGCCGAACGAAGGGCGCGCCGGCTGCCGCCGTCGGCCGTACCGCTCCGCCTTCGCATGGTTACTCCCTGGTTCCCGGTCCTGACCGCGTCCAGGGTACCGAAAGCGGTCCGGCCGGGGTGGCATGATCCCGGTTATGCGTTTGGTGACCTTGGACCGGATCCTCGAGGCGCGTGCGCTCCTCGAGGGGATCGTCCGCGTCACCCCGATGGAACACGCACGGGATCTGGAAAAGGTTCACGGCACCCCGGTGCATCTCAAATGCGAGAACCTGCAACGCACCGGTTCCTTCAAGATCCGCGGCGCGTACACGAGGATTCACGGGCTGAGCGCCGCTGAGCGCGAGCGTGGCGTCGTGGCCGCGAGCGCGGGCAACCACGCGCAGGGCGTGGCGCTCGCCGCGTCGTTGCTGGGCATCAAGTCCACCGTCTTCATGCCCAACCGGGTGCCGCTGCCGAAACTCGCCGCGACCCGGGGTTATGGCGCGGACGTGCATCTGCACGGAGACGTCTTCGACGAGACGCTCGCGGAGGCGATCGCCTTCGCCGAGCGCACCGAAGCGGTGTTCATCCACCCCTTCGATCACCCCGACGTGATCGCCGGACAGGGCACGGTGGGTCTCGAACTGCTGGACCAGGTGCCGGAGGTCGCCACGGTGCTGGTGCCCGCGGGCGGTGGCGGGCTGGTCACCGGTGTCGCCTCCGCGGTGAAGGCTTCGCGGCCCGAAGCGCGGGTGATCGCGGTGCAGGCCGAGGGGGCCGCGTCGCTCAAATTGTCGCTGGCGGAAGGGAAACCGACCAGGGTTCCGAGTCCGTCCACGATGGCCGACGGGATCGCGGTCGGGCAGCCGGGGCCGACCACCTACGCGCACGTGGAGGCGTTGGTGGACGACGTGGTGACGGTCTCCGAGGAAGCGCTTTCCCGTGCCCTGCTGCTGTGCCTGGAGCGGCGGAAGCTCGTCGTGGAACCGGCGGGTGCGGCCGCTGTCGCCGCTCTGGTGCAGTACCCCGGGGCGTTCCGCGGGCCGATCGTCGGAATTCTCTCCGGCGGCAACGTGGATCCCTTGCTGTTGCTGCAGATCATCCAGCACGGCATGACCGCCGGTGGCCGCTACCTCGCGCTGCGTCTGCGCGTGCCGGACAGGCCGGGTGTGCTCGCGTCCGTGCTGTCGCGGATCAGCGAACTCGGTGCGAACGTGTTGGACGTGGAGCATTCACGGATTTCCGGCGCGCTCGCGCTCGGCGAGGTCGAGGTGGCGCTCAACCTGGAGACGCGCGGCCCGGAGCACTGCGCCGACGTCGCCGCCGAACTCCAGCGGGCCGGATACACCCTCGTCCGCGAGCGCATGGCGTAGGAGGTGGCCACCTTGGATTCGCTCGACGCACGGCTGCTGCTCCTGCTGACCGACGCGCCCCGGCTCGGCGTGCTCGAATGCGCGCGACGGCTCGGTGTGGCGCGCGGGACGGTCCAGGCGCGCCTGGACAGGCTGACGGAGCAAGGGATTCTCGGCGGGTTCCCGCCCGAGGTGGACATGACGGCGATCGGCTACGGGCTCACCGCCTTCGCCGTACTGGAGATCGCGCAGGGCAGCCGGCTCGAAGTGGCGGAGGGGCTGGCCGCGATCGACCAGGTCTGCGAAGCGCACGCCACCACCGGCCAGGGCGACCTGTTCGTGCGGCTCGTCGCGCGGGACCACGAGGACCTGCAGCAGGTGATCGACCGCGTGGTCGGACTGCCGGGAGTGTTGCGCACCAACACTTCCCTCGCCCTGACCACGCCGATCCCGCCGCGTGTGCGCCCGCTGCTGGAGCGGATCGCTTACGACGAAACGAAATCCAGGTAGCGCTTCGCCGAGCGCTGCACCACGTCGTGCCCGTCGGTGCGGATGACGGCGTCCCACCAGGCGCCGTAGACGGTGTCGAACCGGTACCCCGCAAGGATTTCCGCCGCGCGGCGGACCAGCGAGGGGCGTTCCGGGATCTGGTTCGGGTAGCTGTACATGAAGGCGACGTGCTTGCGGTCGGCGACCACGTTCGCGATGTCGCCGGTGAACAGCGCGCCCTTGCCCTGCTCGCCGTCGGGCCAGTGCAGCACCGTGCCGCCCGCGAAGTGGACCCCGAGGTGGACCAGGGTGAGGTCCTCGGCGACCCGCTTGGTCTCCCCGCCCCAGAACTCGATCGCGGGATCCGGGCGCCCCACCCATTCCCGGTCCTTCTCGTGCAGGTAAACGGGAACGTCGAAGGCGTGCGCCCAGTCCACGACGGTCGCGTAGTAGTGCGGGTGGCTGATCGCGATCCCGGTGAGCCCGCCGAGTCCGTTGATCTTTTCGATGATCTCGTCGTCGAGGTAGGGGGCGCAGTCCCAGAGGAAGTTGCCGGAACCGGCCGAAATCAGCAGCGCTCGTTGCCCGATGGCGAACTTCGGCTGACAGGCTATGCCGAGCACGCCCTCGCCCTCTTCCTGGATGAGGGCGGTGTGCTCCGCGCGGAGAGACCGTAGATCAGTCCATTGCTGGCCGGACCGCGGCACCCACTGACGGTCGTCCTCGCAGATCGGGCAGTCGGGCCTCGGCGACGCGTACTGCATGCCACAGGTGGCGCAGATCGGAAGGGAGTCCATCCGCCAACGCTAGCGCGCCCGCGGCGCCGGGCAGCGGGCTTTTCCCGGTGGGAAAGGGCCCGCTGCCCGTGAGCTCAGCCCTTGTAGGGCACGGCCTTCACCAGCGTGACCTTCTGGCTGCTGCCGTTGGGCAGGTCGTACTCGCGCGACTCGCCTTCCTTGGCGCCGAGCAGGGCCTTGCCCAGCGGCGATTCGGGGGAGTACACGTCGAGCTCGCCCTCGGCGCCCTCTTCGCGCGTGGCGAGCAGGAACTGCTCGTCCTCGTCGTCACCGTCGTAGCGAACGGTGAGCACCTTGCCCGGCTCCGCGATTCCGTCGTTGGCGGGGGCCTCGCCGACCTTGGCGGAGCGGAGCAGCTCCTGCAGGTGGCGGATGCGCGCCTCGGCCTGCCCCTGCTCCTCGCGGGCGGCGTGGTAGCCCCCGTTCTCCTTGAGGTCGCCCTCTTCCCGGCTGTCGTTGATCCTCGCGGCGATGACCGGACGATTCTCGATCAGTTCGTCGAGCTCGTGCTTGAGCCTGTCGAAGGCTTCCTGGGTCAGCCAGGTCACCTGGGTGTCGCTCACGGTCACCATCTCCTCGTTGTGCCTGCCGGGCATGGGTATACAAGCCGGCGGCCTCACTGACTGGCAGCCAGCGAGGCTGAGATAAAGGAAAAACACGGCCCGCATGGGCCGTGCCGGTAGACCAGGATAGCACGCAGCAAGCGCCGGAGGCCGCCCGTTTTGGTCGGCCCCGGACACTCGGCGCGGGTTTCACCCCGTTGGCCGCTAGCTGCTTGACAAATACCCTGGTACGTCGTAGGAGCAACCGAACACGTCCGCCGTGACCGGCCGGTCGATGCTGCGCACCACGGTGGTTTGCATGCTGTGGTCGTCACCCGCCGGGACGTAGACCTCTTTGCGCCCGCTTTCCGCGCCCGTGATGTCCTGCAGCTTCACGATGCAGACGCCGGGTTTGGACGGGTCGTCCCTGGTCACGTTGATGGTGACCGACATCGCGTTGCCGGGCTGCTCGGAGAAGCTCGTCCGGTCCGCCTCGATCGGCGCCGGGCCGAGATTGACGTACGCGATCCACGCGACGGCGCAGCTGACCACCAGCGCGAGTGCCGTCCACAGCCGGCGAAGCCAGCGCTTCTGCGTGCGTGCGCGCACCGGGCCGTATCGGCCTTCCGGCAGCGCGCGTGTGCTCAACAGGGCCTCCTGATCGGTCTTGTCGTACCCCCGGGGACAATGGGGTCCAGGTCGAGTATCCGTCAGGCGCGGAATAGCGGTGCAGAAGGGGTCGTTGCAGGCATGGTGGGATCTGACGAGCGGACAGCCGAAGCAGGGTCGCGCCTTCGCTTGATGGCGGTGCACGCGCATCCGGACGACGAGTCGAGCAAGGGTGCCGCGACGATGGCGAAGTACGTCGCCGATGGCGCCGAAGTGATGGTCGTGAGCTGCACGGGCGGCGAGGCCGGGAGCGTGCTGAACCCGGCGATGGACCGGCCCGAGGTGCACGCCAACATGAGCGAGATCCGCCGCGAGGAGATGGCGCGCGCGGCCAAGATCCTCGGCATCAAGCACCACTGGCTGGGCTTCGTGGACTCCGGGCTGCCGGAGGGTGACCCGCTGCCCCCGCTGCCGGAGGGCTGCTTCGCGGTGGTGCCGCTCGAGGAGCCGGTGCACGAGCTGGTGAAGGTCATCCGCGAGTTCCGCCCGCACGTGGTGCTCACGTACGACGAGAACGGCGGCTACCCGCACCCCGACCACATCCGGTGCCACGAGGTGTCGGTCGCGGCTTTCGACGCGGCCGCGGAGCCGGACCGCTTTCCCGACGCGGGCGAGCCGTGGCAGCCGCTGAAGCTCTACTACATGCACGGGTTCTCGCGGGCCAAGATGCAGCTGTTCCACGACGCGCTGACGGAGGCCGGACTGGACTCCCCGTACGGCGAGTGGCTGGAGAAGTGGGACCCTGAGCGTGCCGACGTGATGGAGCGGGTGACCACGCGGGTCGACTGCGGTGACTACTTCGAGGTCCGGGATGAGGCGCTGAAGGCGCACGCCACCCAGATCGACCCGAACAGCCGGTGGTTCGCCGTGCCGCTGGAGATGCAGCGGCGGGTGTGGCCGACCGAGGAGTACGAGCTGGTCCGCTCCCTTGTCGACAGCACGTTGCCGGAGGACGATCTGTTCGCCGGGGTGAGGGAGAAGGTGACGGCATGACTTTCGTGCTGCCGGTGGCGGCGCCGGTCGCGACGACCGCGCTGGTGCTGGCGCAGCAGCCGGGCAACGGCGACAACGGCGGCCAGGGCGAGGACTTCGGCAAGTCCTCGCCGGTGGGATTCCTGCTGCTGCTGGTGTTCCTGGTCGCGGTGGCGTTCCTGGTCCGCTCGATGACCAAGCACCTCAAGCGTGTTCCGGCGAGTTTCGACCCGGCCGACGAGGAACAGGCTTCGGCCGAGGGTGAGCAGGCCACGGAGCCGGAAGCCGAGGAGCCGAAGGTGAAGGCGGCCACCGCGAAACAGGAGAAGAGCGAAAGCTCCTAGCGGCGTGGCGAGTGCGGGGCCGTGACACCCTGGGTGCATGGCCAACCGACTCGCCACCGCGACCAGTCCGTACCTGCTCCAGCACGCCGGCAACCCGGTGGACTGGTGGCAGTGGGGCCCCGAAGCGCTCGACGAGGCCAAACGTCGCGACGTGCCGATCCTGTTGTCGATCGGCTACGCGGCCTGTCACTGGTGCCACGTGATGGCACACGAATCGTTCGAGGACGCCGAAACGGCCCGGCTGATGAACGACAACTTCGTCAACATCAAGGTCGACCGCGAGGAGCGGCCGGACCTCGACGCCGTCTACATGACCGCCACCCAGGCGATGACCGGCCAGGGCGGCTGGCCGATGACGTGTTTCCTGACGCCGGAAGGCGAACCGTTCCACTGCGGCACCTACTACCCGCCCGAGCCGCGGCCGGGAATGCCCTCGTTCCAGCACCTTCTCGTCGCGGTCGCGCAGGCGTGGCAGGAGCGCCGCGAGGAGCTGCGTGAGGGAGCCGGGCAGATCGTGGCGCATCTGGCCGAGCGCACCGGCCCACTGCCGGAGGCCGCCGTCGATGCCGAGGTGCTCGAGTCGGCGGTGAAGAGCGTGGCGTCGGAGGCCGACCACGAGCACGGCGGTTTCGGTGGTGCGCCGAAGTTCCCGCCGTCGATGGTGCTGGAGTTCCTGCTGCGCCACCACGAACGCACCGGCTCGGCGGAAGCGCTGTCCCTGGTCGAAGAATGCGCGTCGGCGATGTCGCGCGGCGGGATGTACGACCAGCTCGGCGGCGGCTTCGCGCGGTACTCGGTGGACAGCGCGTGGGTGGTGCCGCATTTCGAAAAGATGTTGTACGACAACGCTTTGCTGCTTCGCGTGTACGCGCATCTCGCCCGCTTGACGGAGTCCGCGCGTGCGCTCGCGGTGGCGCGGGAGACGGCCGGGTTCCTGCTCGGTGAGCTGCGGACGGTGCAAGGCGGGTTCGCAGCTTCGCTCGACGCGGACACCGACGGCGAGGAGGGCCTGACCTACGTCTGGACGCCGGCGGAGTTGCGGGAAGTCCTTGGGGCGGACGGGGATTGGGCCGTCGAGCTGTTCGGCGTGACGGCGTCCGGCACCTTCGAGCGGGGCACGTCGGTGCTGCAGCTGCGTCGGGATCCGGACGATTTCGAGCGGTTCGAGCAGGTTCGCCGGCTGCTGCTCGCGGTGCGGAACCTGCGGCCGCAGCCCGGTCGTGACGACAAGGTGATCGCGTCCTGGAACGGTCTGACGATCACCGCGCTCTGCGAAGCGGGCGTCGCGCTGAACGAGCCTGAATGGGTTGCGGCCGCGGAGCGTGCGGCGGAAACGATCCTCGGTGTACACGTCGTGGACGGGCGCCTGCGGCGAAGCTCGCGAAACGGCGAGGTCGGCGAAGCGGCAGGCGTGCTCGAGGACTACGGGTGCTTCGCGGAAGGGCTTTTGGCGCTGCACCAGGCGACCGGCGCGCAGCGTTGGCTCGACGAAGCAGTGAAATTGCTCGACATCGCGTTGGAGCACTTTGCCGTCGAAGAGACTCCTGGCGCATACCACGACACGGCGGACGACGCGGAAACGTTGGTACAGCGTCCTTCCGACCCCGGGGACAACGCGAGCCCGTCGGGCGCTTCGGCGCTCGCGGCGGCCTTGGTGACGGCGTCCGTACTCGTCGGGCCTGAGCGTGCGTCCCGGTATCGCGAGGCCGCCGAGAGCGCGGTGAGCCGGGTCGGCAGGCTCGCCGCGAAGGTGCCCCGGTTCGCCGGGAACTGGTTGTCGGTGGCGGAGGCGCTGGCGTCCGGGCCGATCCAGGTGGCCGTGGTCGGGCTGGATCCGGAGTCGTGGGCCGAACTGCGGACCACGGCGGCGCAGCTCGTGCACGGCGGCGGTGTCGTGCTCGCGGGGCAGCCGGAGACGGTGCCGCTGCTCGCGGACCGCCCGCTCGTCGAAGGCGCGGCGGCCGCTTACGTGTGCCGCGGCTACGTCTGCGAACGCCCTGTCACCACCGCTGACCAGCTGGAAGCGGCGCTGGCCCGCTAGGTTTCGCCCTCGGCAAACAGTGGGCTCGGCTGCTTGAAATCGGCGTAGCGTGTGTAGCGATGTAATCATGTAATCGCGGAGGTCGGAATGCGCACGCACGGACGAGGCTGGAAGGGACGCGGCGGCTGGCAGCAGAACGAGGTGCCGTCCGCCGACGACGCCGCGGGCTGGTTCACCGGACGCCTGCCCGACGAGTGGTTCACCGAAGCGCCGGAGATCACCGTCGACCGCGAGGAGATCCTCGTCGTCGGCACGCTGCCCGCGCTGACCGAGGAGTTCGCCGACGACGCGGCCCGTGCCGCCGCCGAGTCCGGGCGGATCAGCCGGTTCCGGGAGGACACCAGGGACCAGCGCATCGAAATCGCCCGGCAGGCCGAACATCGCTACCAGCGCAAGGTCGCCTGGGGCGCGCGGATCGGTGAGACCACCGAGCTGTTCACCACCTTGTCGGTGCCGGTGATGACGCGGTTGCGCCAGCCGGAGCGGCGGGTGCTGGACACGCTGGTCGATTCGGGCGTGGCGCGGTCGCGGTCGGAGGCGCTGGCCTGGGCGGTCCGGCTGGTCGGCGAGCACGCGGAGGAGTGGCTGACCGGGCTGCGGGACGCGATGTCCAAAGTGGACGATCTGCGGGCGAAGGGTCCCGACCTCGGCTGAACCGTGCGGACTCCGCCTGGTTGCGCGAAACTTGGGGCATGAACCCTGAGGCGCTGACGGTCGTTCTGGATGGACAGTGGGCTGAGCTGCGGCGGGAAGTCCGCAAGCAGCTCAGCGAGAACGCCTACGACGAGCCGCGTGACCTGAGCACCGAGGACTACCGGGTCTGGGTGCTGGACCAGTTGCACAAGCTGGCAAAGACGGGGCAGCCGCGGCTCGGGTTCGCCCGCGAGTACGGCGGTGGTGGGGACATCGGCGGTTCGGTCGTCTCGTTCGAGCTGCTCGGGCTCGGTGACCTGTCGCTGATGGTCAAGTCCGGGGTTCAGTGGGGGTTGTTCGGCGGGGCGGTGCAGCTGCTCGGCACGAAGCAGCACCACGAGCGGTACCTGTCGCGGATCATGGACCTCGACCTGCCGGGGTGTTTCGCGATGACCGAGACCGGGCACGGCTCGGACGTGCAGCACCTGCGCACCACGGCGACGTACGACCCGGAGACGCGCCAGTTCGTCATCGACACCCCGGATCCCTCGGCCCGCAAGGACTACATCGGGAACGCGGCGCGTGACGGGCGGATGGCCGTGGTGTTCGCGCAGCTCGTCACCGGTGGTGAAAGCCGTGGTGTGCATGCGTTTCTGGTCCCGATCCGCAACGAGCTGGGTGAGCCGCTGCCGGGCGTGGAGATCGGCGACTGCGGGCGCAAGGGTGGTTTGAACGGGGTCGACAATGGGCGGCTGACGTTCCGTTCCGTGCGCGTGCCGCGGGAGGCGCTGCTCAACCGGTACGGCGACGTGGCCGAGGACGGCACCTACTCGAGTCCGATCGAGAGCGACGGGCGGCGTTTCTTCACGATGCTGGGCACGCTGATCCGCGGCCGGATCAGCGTCGCGGGCGCGGCCACGAGCGCCGCGGAACGTGCGCTGGCTTTGGCTGTCCGGTATGGCGAGCAGCGTCGGCAGTTCAACGCGCCCGGCGACGCGGAAGAGGTCGTCGTGCTGGATTACCGTGCGCACCAAAGGAAACTGCTGCCCGCGATCGCCAAGACGTACGCGCTGCACTTCGCGCAGGAGGAGCTCGTCCGGAAGCTGCACGAGATCCAGAGTGCCGAGGAGGAGGTCGACGAGCACAGTCAGCGGGAGCTGGAGTCGCGTGCCGCCGGCATCAAGGCGATGGCCACCTGGCATGCGACGAAGACGATCCAGACGGCGCGGGAAGCCTGTGGTGGCGCGGGATATCTCGCGGCGAACGTGTTGACGGTGCTCAAGGCGGACACCGACGTGTTCACCACTTTCGAGGGCGACAACACGGTGTTGTTGCAGCTGGTCGCGAAGGGCCTGCTGACGAACTATCGGGACCACTTCTCGGACCTGAGCCCGCTCGCGATGGCGCGGTTCGTGGCGGAGCAGGTGGTGGAGACCGTGATCGAGCGGACGGCCGCGCGCAAGGTGATCGAACGACTCGTCGACGCGGCGCCCGGCCGTGACGATGACGGGGTGCTGTTCGACCGCGGCTGGCAGGTCGCGTTGTTCGAGGACCGCGAGAAGCATGTGCTGGAGGGCTGTGCGCGGCGGCTTCGCCGTGCCGCGGAAGGGGATCCGTTCGAGGCTTTCAACGATGCGCAGGACCATGTGCTCAGCGCGGCGCGGGTGCACGTCGACAGGGTTGTGCTGGAAGCTTTCGTCGCCGCGATCGAGCGCTGCGAGGACGACGAGGCGCGCGGGGTGCTGAACCAGCTGTGCGACTTGTATGTGCTGTCGAACCTCGAAGAGGACCGCGCGTGGTTCCTGGAACACGGCCGTCTGACGGCGTCCCGGGCGAAGTCGGTGATCGCGGCAGTGAACGAGCTCTGCGCGAAGCTACGCCCGGACGCGCGGCTGCTGGTGGACGCCTTCGCGATCCCGGAGCCATTCCTACGCGCGGAGATGCTCGGCTGAGGGCTGCCCGGGCCGCAGTCGGGTGGCGTTCTGGAAACCTGCGCGGCCACGCGGGTCGCCGCCACGGGCCAACTCGCGCGCGGGGGTGGCCAATTCGTGAACGGGGGTGGCCAACTCGCGCGCGGGGGCGGCCAACTCGGGCGCTAGGCGTACAAGGCCAACCAGATCGCGATGTAGTGCGAGATCGCCGCCAGCACTGTGCACGCGTGGAAGAACTCGTGGTAGCCGAAGGTGTCCGGCCAGTGGTTGGGCCAGCGCACGCCGTAGAACACGGCGCCCATCGTGTAGAACAGGCCACCCACCAGCAGCAGCACGAGCGCCGCGACGCCCGCGTGCCGGGCCAGTTCGGGCAGGACGAAGATCGCCACCCAGCCGAGTGCGATGTAGATCGGCACGCCGAGCCAGCGCGGCGCCTTCGGCCACAGCATCTTCAGCGCGACACCCAGCACCGCGCCGCCCCACACGACGCCCAGGATCACGTACCCGGTCGGCTTCGACATCGACAGCAGCGTGAACGGGGTGTACGTGCCGGCGATGAACAAAAAGATCATCGAGTGGTCGGCGCGCTTCATCCACTGGTAGGCGCGCGGGCTCCACAGCCGCCGGTGGTACAGCGCGCTCACGCCGAACACGCCCATCACGGTCGCCCCATAGATCGCCGTGGCCAGTGCGGCCTCGCCGGAGACCGTGGTGGCCGCGAGCACGACGAGTGTCGCCGCGCCGACCAGGGCGCCGAAGAACGACCAGAAGTGGATATGACCGCGAAGTCGCGGGCGGGTGTCAACCACGGGGTTCTCGGTCGCGACGCTCACGAGTCAAGGTTACGGGACCGTAGGTTTTCCGCCAGTGTCCGTGGCCGGAACCACGGTCACACAGCCGAGTGCGTACGCTTGGCCGACGTGAGTCTTCGCTCTATCGGTTCCCGCATCGCTTACACCGTCTACGGCCGCAGGCTCATCCAGCAAGCCGCCGGACGCCATCCCCGGCACGTCGCGATCATGCTCGACGGCAACCGCCGCTGGGCGCGGGAAGCCGGCTTCACCGACGTGGCCGACGGGCACCGCGCCGGGGCGAAGAAGATCGCGGACTTCCTGTCCTGGTGCCGCGAGGCGGACGTCGAGGTGGTCACGCTGTGGCTGCTGTCGACGGACAACCTCGGCCGCGCCCAGGAAGAGGTCGTGCCGCTGCTGAAGATCATCGTCGACGTGGTGGACGAGCTGGCCGCGCCGGAGAACCCCTGGCGGCTGCGCATGGTCGGCGCGCTGGAGCTGCTCCCGGCGGAGATGGCCCGCAGCCTCAAGGCCGCGGCGGCGCGCACCGAGGGCCGCGACGGCATGGAGGTCAACATCGCCGTCGGGTACGGCGGCCGCCAGGAGATCGCGGACGCGGTGAAGAAGCTCCTCCTGCAGCACGCCGACGAGGGCACGTCGATCCGCGAGCTGGCGAAGATCCTCGACGTGGACCACATCTCCGAGCACCTCTACACCTCGGGCCAGCCCGATCCGGATCTCATCATCCGGACCTCCGGCGAACAGCGCCTGTCCGGCTTCCTGCTCTGGCAGTCCGCGCACTCGGAGTTCTGGTTCACCGAGGCCTACTGGCCCGCCTTCCGCAGGGTCGATTTCCTCCGTGCCCTGCGTGACTACGCCTGGCGGCACCGCCGATTCGGTAATTGACACCCACGGTAGATGCACGCGCTGTGGGGATGTTTCTACCGACGGTGAGATGACATCTTCGCGAATCACCTGGCTGGCTGCCTGCAAGATCGGCGAATCGCAGGTAACTTCCGAAGTGATGGACCGTGACCTTGCGGAACATCGCGGGAGGCCCTGGACGTGGCGGTAGTTGAGGGAACGGCGGCGGTAGTAGCCGCGGCGTCGTTCGCGAAACGCACAAGGGGGCCGGCACCCGGCCTTCTTGGCCGCGCCCGACTGACGTAACCGGCGTCAGCGGAAACGGACAAGCCAGGGCGGCCCGGCCCAGCGAGTGCGGGCGTGGGTGCCACGCCCACTGAGGGAGATGCCGTCGTGACTGCGCAGCGTTCGCCCCGGAAGGCCTCGACCAGCGCGGAGGGCGCTGGAGAATCAGCGGCTGGCCCGCTATCCCCTGAATCCCAGCGGCACACCTACGTGCTCGACACGTCGGTCCTGCTGTCCGACCCGTGGGCGGTCACCAGGTTCGCCGAGCACGCAGTGGTCCTGCCACTGGTCGTGATCAGCGAACTGGAGGCGAAGCGGCACCACCCGGAGCTCGGCTGGTTCGCGCGGGAGTCCCTGCGCTTACTGGACGACCTGCGGCGGACCTACGGCAGGCTGGACGCGCCGGTCCCGATCGGGGACCAGGACGGCACCCTGCACGTGGAGCTGAACCACTCGGATCCGACAGTGCTACCGCCGGGGTTCCGGACGGATTCCAACGACCACCGGATCCTGGCCTGCGCGCTCAACCTCGCCGTCGAGCGCAAGACTGTGACGCTGGTCACCAAGGACATTCCGTTGCGGGTCAAGGCCGGCGCGGTCGGCCTGGACGCCGACGAGTACCGCGCACAGGACGTGACGCCCTCGGGCTGGACAGGGATGGCCGACGTCGACGTGCCGCAGGAGGCGATCGACGCGCTGTTCGCGAACGGCACGGTCGACGTCGCCGAGTTCGGCCAGCCCGAGCTGGGCGAGTCGCCGTGTCACACCGGTGTCCGGCTGCTGTCCGGCAGTTCGAGCGCGCTGGGCCGGGTCACGCCGGACAAGAAGGTGCGGCTCGTGCGCGGCGACAAGGAAGCCTTCGGCCTCCACGGTCGTTCGGCCGAGCAGCGCATCGCGCTGGACCTGTTGCTGGACCCCGAAGTCGGCATCGTCTCGCTCGGCGGCCGGGCGGGTACCGGCAAGTCCGCGCTGGCGCTGTGCGCCGGCCTGGAGTCGGTGATGGAGCGGCGCGAGCACCGCAAGGTCGTGGTGTTCCGCCCCGTCTACGCGGTCGGCGGGCAGGATCTGGGCTATCTGCCCGGTTCCGAGAGCGAGAAGATGCAGCCGTGGGCGCAGGCGGTGTTCGACACCCTCGGCGCGCTGGTCAGCCAGGAGGTTCTCGACGAGGTCTTCGACCGCGGGATGCTGGAAGTCCTGCCGCTGACCCACATCCGCGGCCGCTCGCTGCACGACGCGTTCGTGATCGTGGACGAGGCGCAGTCGCTGGAGCGCAACGTGCTGCTGACGGTGCTTTCCCGTCTGGGCACGGCTTCGCGGGTGGTGCTCACCCACGACGTCGCCCAGCGTGACAACCTCCGCGTCGGCAGGCACGACGGCGTCTCGGCGGTGATCGAGAAGCTGAAGGGGCACCCGTTGTTCGCCCACGTCACGCTGACCCGCTCGGAGCGTTCGCCGATCGCGGCGCTGGTGACGGAAATGCTGGAGGACCACGGATAAGGCGCGCCGCCCGTCCCGGGCCCAGGCCCGGGGCGGGCTTCCGTGCTCAGTCGATGGAGCGGCGCAGGAAACCCTTGATGCCGATCCCGGCGAACACGGCGAACGACACCAGGATCACCGGCAGGTCGATCCACAACGGGATCGACTGGATCTCGCCGGGCAGCAGCAGCGCGCGCATGCCTTCGCTCACGTATGTCAGCGGGTTCAGCGCGCAGATCACCTGGAACCACCGCAGGTGCGTGAGCCCGTGCCACGGGAACTGCGTGGATCCGGTGAACATCAACGGCATCAGCACCACGGCGAACATGATCTGGATCCGCCGCGGGTTGACCAGCGTGCCCACCGTCATCCCGATCGCCGCACCCGCGAGCGAGCCCAGCACGATCAGGCCCACGACACCCGGCCAGGCCGAGGCAGGCCAGTGGATGCCGTCGAGGATCAGGAAGCCGATCGGGATGATCAGCAGCGCGGCGACGATCCCGCGCAACGCGCCGAACACCATCTTTTCCAGTGCCACCAAGGGGATCGGCATCGGGGCGAGCAGTCTGTCCTCGATCTCGCGGGTCCACGAGAAGTCCAGGATCAGCGGCATCGTGGTGTTCTGCAGCGCCGTCAGGAACCCGGTGAGCGCGACCATCCCCGGCAGCAGGATCTGCGCGAAATCGCCCTGCACGTAGCCGATCCCGGTGAGCACCTTGCCGAAGATGAACAGCATGAAGAACGGCTGGATCACCACCTGCGCGAGGAACGGCAGCAGTTCGCGCCCGGTGACGAAGGTGTCCCGCCACAGCACGGCGAAGAACGTCCTCGCCGCGACGGCTGGGCCCGCCCCGGGCAGGTCGACGGCGGCGGTCATCGCAGTTCCCTTCCGGTGAGGTGGATGAACACGTCCTCCAGGCTGGGTGTGCCGATCGCCAGATCCGTTACGTCGCAACCCAATGCCGTCAACGTCTTGAGCGCCAGCGGAAGCACGACCGCGGGCTCGTGCGCGGTGTACAGCCGGAACTGCTCGACGTCCGAAGTGGACAGACCGGGGTTCTTCGCTATCCGCTCGACCCGTTCGACGTCATCCACTGTGGACAGTGCCTCGCTGATCCGTTCCGGCGAATGGCCGCCGGTGAGCACCGTGACGCTCAGCGTGGTGCTGCCCGGCAGCGAGCGGGTGAGCGCCTCCGGCGTGTCGAGCGCCAGCAGCTTGCCGTGGTCGACGATGCCGACCCTGTCGCACAGTTTGGCCGCTTCGTCCATGTCGTGCGTGGTCAGCACGACCGTGACCCCGTCGTCCTTCAGCTCCGCGACCCGCTCGTGCACGAACAGCCGGGCTTGCGGGTCCAGGCCTGTGGACGGCTCGTCGAGGAACAGCACCTTCGGTTGGTGCATCAGCGCCCGCGCGATCATCACGCGCTGGGACTGCCCGCCGGAAACGAAGTCCAGCCGCGCCTTGGCCTGATCGGCGAGGCCCATCCTGCCGAGGATTTCGTCCGCCCGGCGATTGCGTTCGGCCCGGCCGACGCCGTGGTAGATCGCGTGGAAGATCAGATTCTGCCGGATATCGAGCGAACGGTCCAGATTGTTCCGTTGTGGGACCACGGCCAGCAGTTGCCGCGCCTGGCTGGCCGATCGGCGCACGTCGACGCCGTACACCAGCGCCTTTCCCGACGTGGCCAGCACCCTGGTGGTGAGCACTCCGACCGTGGTCGTCTTGCCCGCGCCGTTCGGGCCGAGCAGGCCGAACACCTCGCCCGGCGGCACCGAGAAACTCAGCCCGTCCACCGCGGGCGGGGCGTTTTTCCGATAGCGTTTGACCAGATCGGTCACCACGACTGCGTCGGTCACGTTATTCAGCGTAAGCGCGGCCGCGATTCTTTTCCGCCGATTTCTCGGTCAGGGAAAAACGGCGTCACCACCCGGACGGCAGCGGCCGTCCCTCCGCGAACCCGGCCGCGGACTGGACTCCCAGCACGGCGCGCTCGGAGAACTCCTTGATCCCGCGCGCACCCGCGTACGTGAACGAGGACCGCACGCCCGAGCAGATCGAGTCCAGGAGGTCCTCCACGCCGGGCCTTGCCGGGTCGAGCAGCATCCGCGAGGACGAGATGCCCTCCTCGAACAGGGCCTTCCTGGCGCGCTCGAAAACGTTGTCGGTGCGTGTCCGGCCGGCGACGGCGCGTTTCGACGCCATACCGAAGGATTCCTTGTACGGGCGGCCGTTCTCGTCGTAGCGGAGGTCGCCCGGCGATTCGTGCGTGCCCGCGAACCACGAACCGACCATCGCGGCGGACGCGCCCGCGGCCAGCGCCAGCGCGATGTCGCGCGGATGCCGGACGCCGCCGTCGGCCCACACGTGCTTGCCCAGCTCGCGGGCGGCCGCGGCGCATTCGGCGACCGCCGAGAACTGCGGGCGGCCGACGCCGGTCATCATCCGGGTGGTGCACATCGCGCCAGGGCCGACGCCGACCTTCACCACGTCCGCGCCTGCCGCGATGAGGTCCCGCGTGCCTTCGGCCGTCACGACGTTGCCCGCGACCACCGGCACCTTCGGCGAGACCGAGCGCACGGCCTTGAGCGCGGCGATCATCTTTTCCTGGTGGCCGTGCGCCGTGTCCACGACCAGCACGTCCACGCCCGCGGCCAGTACGGCCTCGGCCTTCTTCGCGACGTCGCCGTTCACGCCGATCGCGGCGGCGACGCGCAGCTTTCCGGCGTCGTCGACCGCCGGGCGGTAGATGTCGGCGCGCAGCGCGGCCGTGGGTGTGAGGACGCCTGCGAGCCTGCCGTCACCGTCCACGCCCAGCGCGAGCCGCGACCCGGCGGCGTGCAGGCGTTCGAAGATCTCGCGGGCTGGGGTGTCCAGCGGGGCCGTGACCCCGGCCGGGGCGGCGACCTCGGCCAGCCTGGCGAACCTGTCCACCCCGGCGCAATCGTTTTCGTCCACCACGCCGGTGGGCCTGCCCTCGCCGTCGACGATCACGACGGCGCCGTGCGCGCGCTTGCCGACCAGGTTGAGCGCGTCGGCCACCGCGTCGTTCCCGGTCAGCACCAGCGGGGTGTCCCACACCGTGTGCCGCTGCTTGACCCAGGCGACGATCTCGGCGACCGCCGCCGGGTCCACGTCCTGGGGGAGCACGACGAGCCCGCCGCGGCGGGCGACCGTCTCGGCCATCCGGCGGCCGGCGACGGCCGTCATGTTGGCCACCACGATGGGAATCGTGGTCCCGGTGCCATCCACTGTGGACAGGTCCACGTCGAACCGGGACTCCACGTCCGAACGGTTCGGCACGAGGAACACGTCGTCGTAGGTGAGGTCGTGGGCGGGCCGGTGGCCATCGAGGAAGCGCACGAGAACCCAGGATACGTCATGATGGGCACATGGCCGAGCGGGATCGAGACACCGAGGGACGGGCCAGGAACGCTCGTCCGAGGGACGGGCTGGGACGGCCGCTGCCGTACGGCTCAGCCGGGGTGGCGCGTCAGCCCGAGGGTGTCGTGCGGACGCCGCAGGAGACGGTTCAGGAGGCGCAACGGCTGCTTGACGAGGGCAAGCCGTTCCACGCGCACGAGGTGTTCGAGGACGCCTGGAAGTCCTCGGACGGGCCCGAGCGGGGGCTGTGGAAGGGCCTCGCGCAGCTGGCTGTCGGGATGACGCACGCCGCGCGCGGGAACGAGAAGGGCGCGGTGTCCTTGCTCACCCGCGGAGCCGACGCCATCGAGCCGTACGCCGCGGAGGCGCCGCACGGCATCGACGTCGAGGGGCTCGTCCACTGGGTCCGCGCTGGCGCCGCCGGGGCGGCGCCGCGGCTCGGCCTCAGCCGGTGACGTTCTCCTTCTCCGCGGCCAGTGTGGTCGACTCGCCGTGGCCGGTGTTGACCCGCGTGGACTCCGGCAGGGCGAACAGCTTCTCCCGGATGGACCGGACGATCGTCGGATAGTCCGAATAGGACCGTCCGGTGGCGCCGGGGCCGCCGTGGAAGAGCGTGTCCCCGGTGAACACGACGCCGAGATCCTTGGCGTACAAGCAGACCGCGCCCGGAGCGTGACCGGGTGTGTGCAGCACGGTCAGGTCGGTGCCCGCGATGGTGAGCACCTGCCCGTCGGCGAGTTCGCCGTCCGGGGCGCGCTCCGGGTGGGTCAGGTCCCACAGCACGCGGTCGTCCGGGTGCAGCAGGATCGGCGCCCCCGTGCGCTCGGCGAGCGCCGGCGCGGCGTTGACGTGGTCGTTGTGCGCGTGGGTGCAGACGATCGCCCGCAGCGTGCGCTCGCCGACCACGTCCGCGATGACGTCCGCGTCGTGCGCCGCGTCGATGACGAAGACCTCCCGGTCGTCACCGATGACCCACACGTTGTTGTCCACGTCCCAGCTGCCGCCGTCCAGTTCGAAGACCCCGGACGTGACCACGTTCTGCACGGTTGCTGTCATGCCGGTAAGGCTAGTCGCGCGAAGCGCGCCCGACAGGGGCGGTGGTCGGGCTGGCGGGTGGGCTAGGTGACCTTGCGGGAGCCCTCCAGGTGACCGGCGAGGTCGTTGAGCGTGCGGGCCTGCGCGACGTAGTCCATCGACGAGAACTCCCACGGGAAGACCTGCCCCGCCGTGGCCGCGGGCAGCCGGGCGAACGTGGCCTGTTTGAGCAGGTCGTCGCGGTTCATCGCGCGCAGGGAGTACAGCACGACATCGGTGCTGTACTTGCCGATGTTCTCCCAGCTGACCGTTTCCCAGTAGTAGGCCGAACCACCGGGAGCGGGGTAGGTGAGCCCGAGTTCGGTGTAGCTGCGCAGGGCGGGGTCGTCCGCGGCCTTCGCGATGTAGACGCCGTCGGCCGGGTACGCGGCGATGGCCATCACCGAAAGTCCCTTGGCGGCAGCGGTTTTCAGCCTGGTCTGCGCGGAGGCGTAGTCCTGCTGGGCGGTCGGGGTGGCGCCGATCGCGGTGGCGAGTTCGACCGTGCGCTGGACGACGCCGGTCGCCGAACCCGCCATCTTCAGCGCGATGATCGGCGCGATCTCCGCGACGGCCTGCTGCTGGCTGACATCCTTGAAGCCGTACAACGCCTTGTCGGGGCTGAGCGTGCCGGCGCTGTCGACGGGGTACGCGTGCGTGACGATCACGTCCGGCTTCGCGGCCGCGAGCGCTTCGATGTCGATCTCGCCGTAGGTGCGGCCGACCTCCTTGACCTTGCTCAGGTCCTTGCCCTGGAAGTTCACGTCTTCGGCCAGCCCGGTGTAGCCGAACGACGCGACCGGCACGACGCCGTAGTTCCACAGCGAAGCGATGGCGTCGTTCAGCCCGGCGACGCGCGCGGGCCGTTGCGGCAGTTCGGTTTTCTTGCCGAGGTCGTCGGTGAACGACCAGGCGCCACCGCCCGAGGACGAGGAATCCGTTGTGCCGCAAGCGGTCAGCAGACCGAGGGCGAGTCCTCCGGCGAGGAAGGATCTGCGCGTAGCCACCATTTCGTCGACCTTTCTATTTCCTGCGAACGAGAAGCCAGATGAGGTAGGGCGCGCCGAGCACCGCGGTCACGAGCCCGACCGGGATCTCCCAGGCGAACAGGCTGCGCCCGATCAGGTCGGCGCTCTGCACGAGCAACGCGCCACCAAGCGCCGAAGCGAGCAGCGGCGGGCGGGAGCCGCGGGTGAGGCGGAGCATGATCTGCGGGACGACGAGCGCCACGAACGCAACCGGCCCCGCGGCCGCGACGGCCGCCGCGGTCAGCCCGACAGCGAGCCCGAGGCTGCCCAGCCGGGTCGCCTGCACCCGCACGCCGAGCGCGGTCGCCACGTCGTCGCCGAGCTGCGTCACCCGCAGAACCCGGGGCAGCAGCACGGAAAACGGCAGCAGGACCACGGCGAGCACGGTCAGCGGCAGTGCCTGGTCCCAGGTGCGCGAGTTGAGCGAGCCGGCCAGCCAGACCACGGCCTGCGCGGCGTTGTTGATGCTCGCGACGACAAGCAGCCAGGACGTGATCGCGGTGAGCACCGCCGCCGCGCCGACGCCGATCAGGATCAGCCGGTAGCCGTCCACCCCGTTGCGCCAGGAAAGCCCGTAAACCGCCCCGGCCGCGAGTAGTCCGCCGATCAGCGCCGCGGCCGGGATGCCCAGTGCGGTAAGGGTTCCGGTGACGGCGTAGCTACCGCCACCGAACACGATCACCGCCACCGCACCCGCCGAAGCGCCCGCCGTCACCCCGATGAAATCGGGAGTGGCCAAGGGATTCCGCGAGATCGTCTGCGTCAGCGCGCCGGCCATGGCCAGGCACGCGCCCGCCAGGCAGCCGATCACCGCGCGCGGCAGCCGCAGGTCCAGGAAGATGTGCCGGTCCAGCCGGGTGCCGCCGCCGAACAGCAGTTCCGGCAGCTGCCGCACGGCCAGCGGGTATTCGCCGAGAGCGATGCCGAACGCGGTCACGGCGAGGATCGCGACGAGCGTCGTGACGCAGATCGTGGTGGTCCGTGCGATCACAGGCGGACCAGCCTGCCGCGCCGCGCGATGACCATGAAGAACATGCCGCCCAGCACCGCGAGCGTGATCCCCACCTGCACCTCGCCCGCGCCGCCGAGCAACCGGCCGAGGACGTCGGCGAGCAGCAGCAGAACCGCGCCGCCGAGCGCGGAACACGGCAGCAGCCAACGGTGATCCGGCCCGGTCGCGGCTCGCGCCAGATGCGGCACGATCAGGCCGAGGAAGCTGACCGGCCCCGCCGCGGCGGTCGCGGCGCCGGTGAGCAGCGTGACGGCGGCGAGCCCGACGAAGCGGCTGCTCGTCACCGACTGGCCGAGCCCGCGCGCGGTGTCCTCGCCGAGCGAGACGACGTTGAGCGCCCTGGTGTTGAACACCGCGAGCACCAGGCCGAGCGCGAGGAAGGGCAGCACGTCGGCGAGGACTCCCGCGTCCCGGCCGGAAATCGAGCCGACGGCCCAGCGCCGGTAGACGTCGAGCGTGGTGTGGTCGCTGAGCACGATGATCGACGTGAACGCGGTCAGCAACGCCGTCACGGCGGCGCCGGCGAGCGCCATCGGCACTGGGCTCAACCGTGCGCTCCCGGCCGCGGTCACGCCGAAAACCGTTGCGGTGGCGACAAGCGCGCCCGCCAGGCCGAACCACGTCTGCCCGGCCGGGCTGGTGATCGACAGCAGTTGCGAAGCCAGCACGACGGCGAACGCCGCGCCGGCGGTGACCCCGAGCAGCCCGGGATCGGCGAGCGGGTTGCGAGTGTGGCCCTGCATCAGGGTTCCGGCGGCGCCGAGCGCGATCCCCACGCAGATGCCGAGCAGCGTGCGCGGCAGGCGGACCTGGCGGACGATCGTCGCGGCTTCGCTCCCGTCGTCGTGCAGGAGCACGTGAATCGCGGTGCCGAAGCCGAGGTGGTTGCTGCCCACGACGAGGCTCAGCAGCGCCGAGACGAGCACGGCGATCGCGAGGAGCAGGAGGAACAGCGGCCGTCGCGCGCCGTTCGCCACTGATCCGGCCACCGTCACGGCGGAACCGTCGGCACGCAAGACACCCCTCCGATCGGTCGTTCCGTCTGCTTTGGGCCGGATGAGTAACTTAACTTAGCCTTGCCTGATTTGGAAGCCACTGTGATTCAGCTTGGCGACACCGGCTGGACGGCTGATCGGTCCGGCGGTTTTACCGGTCTCTGCGAGCGTTCCCGCCATGTGCTTGAACTGTGGGTCCGGTGTTTCGCGGCGTAATTTCCTGACTGCGGCGGGTATCGGCACCGCGGCCGCGCTCGCGCCGGTCGCCTTCGCCGAAGCGGCCGATGGGCAGACCGAAACGAAGGTGATCACCGGGCACTTCGACCCCGGCGTCGCCGACTTCGTCTACCTGCCCGTACAGGTGCCCGCGGGCGTCAGCCAGATCTCCGCGGTGTACAGCTACGACAAGCCCACGGTGCCCTCGGGCACGCCGGGAAACTCTTGTGACATCGGGGTTTTCGACGCGCGCGGCACGAAACTCGGCGGTGCCGGGTTCCGCGGCTGGTCCGGCGGGTTCCGGGACAGGTTCTCGATCAGCCGCACCGAGGCGACGCCGGGCTACCTGCCGGGCGACGTCATGCCGGGCACCTGGAACATCGTGCTCGGCCCGTACCAGGTCGCGCCGCAAGGGATGAACTACCGCGTCGAGGTCACGCTCACCCACGGCACGCCGGGCGAGCCGTTCAAGCCGAACTACCCGCCGCTCAAGGCGCGCGGGCGCGGGCGCACGTGGTATCGCGGCGACTGTCACCTGCACACCGTGTACTCCGACGGCAAGCGCCTGCCCACCGAGGTCGCCGCCGGGGCGCGGGAGGCGAAGCTCGACTTCATCACTTCCACCGACCACAACACTTCGTCCTCCCACGGGGTGTGGGGCGAGTTCGCCGGGCCGGACCTGCTGATCATCCTCGGCGAGGAGGTCACCACCCGGAATGGGCACTGGCTCGCGCTCGGCCTCGAGCCGGGACAGTTCGTCGACTGGCGCTACCGCTCGCGGGACCACGTGCTGCCCGACTACGCCCGCCAGGTGCACGAATCCGGTGGCCTGACCGTGGCCGCGCACCCCTACTGCCCTTGGGTGGCCTGCAACTTCAAGTTCGGCTACACCGACTTCGATGCGGTCGAGGTGTGGAACGGGCCGTGGACCTGGGACGACGACGCCACCGTGTCCACTTGGGACAACAAGCTGGTTGAGTTCGCGCGCGGCGGCACCGGCGACTGGCTGCCGGCCATGGGCAACAGCGACGCGCACAACCCGGGCAACGTGATCGGCCTGCCGCAGAACGTGGTGCTCGCCGACGACCTGTCCCGCGACGCCATCCTCGCCGGGATCAAGGCAGGGCGGAACTGGCTCGCCGAGTCCGCCGCCGTCGACCTCGCCTTCACCGCCACCGGCCCGCGCGGCCAGTCCGCGGGCATCGGGGAACGGCTCGACGTCGGCACCGACGACAAGGTGTCGGTGCACCTGGACGTCAAGGGTGTCCCGAACGGCACGGTCCGGCTGATCACCGACGAAGGCCAGATCCTGCAGCAGAGCCTGGACGCGTCCGGCAGCGGTTCGGTGACCTGGCTGACCACGCCGGCCGTCTCGGTCTACGTGCGCGCCGAAGTACGGCACCCGCAGACCGATGGCACGGCAGGGGCACCGGCGCTTTCGGCCGGGCTCAACTTCGGTGCGATGGCGGCGATGACGAACCCGATCTTCCTCGGCCGCTCCTGAGGTTCACCCGCCGACGAAGGACATCGCCTCCTTCGCGAGCGCGGACCAGTCCACTGTGGACTCCGGATCGAGGTTGAGCCACTCCTTCATCGGCTTGCCCTTGTTCGCGTCGAAGGGGATTCCTTCGCCCGCGCCGACAAGTTCGTCGACGCGGGCGGCGGGCAGCTTCACCACGAGCCTGCCCCGGACGAACATCGCGAAGATCCGGCCGCGCACCTTGAGCGCGTGCGCGCCGAAGCCACGGCCGGGCTGCGGCGGAGTGACCCCCGGCAGGCCGACCAGCTCGTCGACGAGATCTTCGAACCGCTCTTCCAGTGACATCTCAGCCCTTCAACGTGGCGCGGACGGCGTCGATCGTGTCCGCGTCGGCCGCGTCCTTGTCCGGGCGGTAGCGCAGCACCCGCGCGAACCGCAGCGCCAGCCCGCCCGGGTACCGGCTGCTGACCTGCGCTCCGTCCAGCTCGATCTCCACCACCAGCTCCGGGCGGAGGTACACCGTCCAGTCGTCCCGCCGGACCTCCAGCTCCGGGAACGTCTTCGTCTGCCACGCCAGTAGTTCGTCCGTCAGTCCCTTGAACGTCTTGCCCACCATGATCGGCGGGCCGCCGTCCGGATCCCGTGCTCCCAGGTGCAGGTTCGACAGGTAGCCCGTGCGCCTGCCGTGCCCCCACTCCGCCGCCAGCACCACCAGGTCGAGGGTGTGCACCGGCTTCACCTTCAGCCAGGCGCGACCACGCCTGCCCGCCGCGTAGACCGAATCCAGCGACTTGACCATCACGCCCTCGTGCCCGGCTTCGAGCGCTGCTTCGAGCAGCCCCGCCGGGTCCGCCGGTACGGACTCGCCGGGGATCAGGTGCTCGCCCGCCACCTTGTGCAGCGCGGCGTTGCGCTCACGAAGCGGCGCGTCCAGCAGGTCGACGCCGTCCAGGTGCAGGCAGTCGAAGAAGTACGGCCGCAGCAGCAACTCCCGCACCTGCTCCTCGCGGGTGCTGCCGAACCGGCTCATCGTCTCCTGGAACGGCCGCGGCCTGCCGTCGTCGGTCAGCGCGAGCGTTTCCCCGTCCAGCACCACGGAATCGCACGGCAGCCCGCGCACGAGCTCGACCAGCTCGCCGACGTTCTTCGTGATCTCGCGCAAGGTGCGCGTGTACACGTGCACCTCGTCACCCTGACGGTGCACCTGGATGCGCGCACCGTCCATTTTGTACTCGACGATCGCCGAATCGTGCTCCGCCAACGCCTCTTCGAGCGATTCGGCAGGCGAAGCCAGCATCGGCCGCAACGGTCGCCCCAGCGCGAGCCGGAACCCGGCCAGTGCCTCGGCGCCGCCGGTGACCGCCGCGACAGCCGTGACCGGGAGCTGCCCGGAGATCATGAACGCGCGGCGCACCGCCTCGCCGGGCACTTCGGCCGCGGCGGCTATCGCGTCGATCATCACCCCTTCCAGCGCACCGTGGCGCAGCTCGCCGGTGAGCAGCCGGAACAGGAACCGCTGTTCCTCCTCCGTCGCGGCGGCGAACAACGCGTGCAGCGTTTCGGCGCGGCGCTTCGCCGAGCCGCTGCCCGAGGTGCCCGCGACCTCGCCGAGCGCCGCGTCCACCTCGGCCACGGTGAGCGCGGACTCCTCGGCCGGTGCCGCGCCCAGCTCGGCCAGCGTGCGCCACCCCGTGCCGATGCGGCCCTGCGTCGGCTGCCCGGTGAGGAAGGCGACGACAGCGGGCAGCTCGGCAGGGCCGGCCTGGTTGACCAGTTCGGCCAGCGTCGCGATCTTCGCCTTGCGCGAGCGCGTGGCCGCTAGCGCCGCGGAGGCGTCGACGACATCGGCGAGGAACATGTGGCCATCATGCTCCGGGGTACCGACAATTTCCGAGGGAGCAGGACGAGGGCGACCGCGGCGAAGCAGATCACCAGGCCGAGCAGGCCGCTGACGGTCAGCTGCTGGCCGAACATCGCCCAGGCGGCGAGCATGGTCACCGGCGGGGTCAGATAGAGCAGGCTGGACGTGGTGGTCACCGAGGTGCGCCGCAGGAGCAGCCAATAGCAGCCGTAACCGCCGAACGTGGACAGCACGACCACACACAGCACGGCGAACCAGAACGAGCCGGTCATCGGCGGAGCGAGCTGTCCCGTCGCGGCGGCGAGCGTGCCGAACCCGAGCGCGCTGACCACGCACTGCACGACGAGCGAGTCGGCGACAGGAACCTCCGACGTGGTTCTGCGTTCCAGGAGCGTGGCGCTGACCAGCGCCAGCATCGCGCCGAACGGGAGCGCGTACGCCCACAACGGGGTCCCCGGATGCCCGGAGACGTCGCCACCGACGACGAGCGCCACGCCCGCGAGCCCGCCGACCAGCCCGGCCCATTGCCTTATGTTGGCGCGCTCACCGAGAACGACCTGGCCCAGCGCCGCGGCAGCGATCGGCTGCAGCGCCGCGACCAGCGCCGACGTGCCCGCGGCGACACCGAGGTCCGCGGCCTGGTAGACGCCGTACAGATAGCCGCCCTGTGACAGCAGCCCGAGGCCCGCTTGCACCGCGATCTGCCTGGGGCACAGCGAAATCCGCCTTCGCCACAGGAGCAGCAGCACGGCCGCGAGCACGAACCGCCAGGCCAGCAGGGTGATCGCCCCGCCGGCGGAGGCGCCCAGCGTGGCGCCGACGAATCCGGACGACCACAGCACCACGAACCCGGCGCCGAGCACGAACGTCCACATCGGACCTCCAGGTATACAGATCTGTTTACTTCAAGCGCGACTATACAGATCGGTATACCCTGGAGCCATGACCACGACGCGGACCTTGACCCCGGCGGCGGAGCGGGTGCTCGACGTCGCCGGGAAGCTGTTCTACGCCAACGGGATCCACGCGGTGGGCGTGGACTCCATCGCCGCCGCGGCCAGGGTGACCAAGAAAACCCTCTACGACCGGTTCGGTTCCAAGGAGGCCCTGGTCGCCGAGTACCTGCGCCGCCGGGACGAGCGCTGGCGCGCCCACGTCCTCGAGGTCGTGGCGCGCAGTCCCCGCACGACACCGGCGCGGCGCCCCTTGCTGGTGTTCGACGCGCTCGACGAGTGGATGGCCGCCGAGAACGTGCGCGGCTGCGGGTTCGTGAACGCGCACGCGGAGCTGCCGGACAGCGAGCACCCCGGCCGCGCGGTGATCAAGGAACAGAAGGAATGGATGCTCGGCTACCTGCGTGAACTGGCGGAGGCGGCAGGGCTTCGCGCCGCGGGGAAGGTGGCGGAGTCGTTGTTCATCCTGATCGAAGGGGCGACCGTGGCCGCTTCGCTGGAGGTCGTACCGGGCGCCGTGTCCAACGCCAAGCGGATCGCGAAGCAGTTGCTGGAATAGGTCTTTCGGCTTAGCGCGGTTGGCGACCTCGGGCCGACGTGCGCGCAGCGGTGCCGGCAATAGCGTCTTCTCTGCAAGCGAAGCTGAAACCAACGGGAGAAGACGTCTGATGGCACCCTCTGACCTCCGCCGCGCGGCTCGCCGGCTGGGCGTACCGGTACTGGCGTCGGCGGCGCTGCTGGCCGGGATGGTCCTGAACACGCCTGGGGCGTCGGCGATTTCGCAGGGCACCGAGGCCCCGGCCGGTTCGGCCCCCTGGATGGCGACGCTGGCGTTCGCCGGCACCGATCCGCTGACGCGGAGCGGCTACTGCGGCGGAACGCTCATCGCCCCGGACAGGGTGCTGACCGCCGGGCACTGCGTGCTGGACAAGTCCCCGGCGGACTTCCAGGTCTACCTCGGCGCGGACCGACTCTCGCGGCCCCGGGGCGCCGCGCATCAGGTGCGGGGCTGGTTCTGGCACCCGGGGTGGCGCAAGATCGACACCAAGGACGGCACGTTCGCGGCCGACGACCTGGCCGTGGTCGTCCTCGATCAGCCGGTGCGCGGGGTCCGCCCCGCGCGGATCGCGAGTCCCGTCGAGGTTTCCGCGGCAGTGGCGGCCTCGGGCACCGGCACGGTCTACGGCCACGGCAGCACAGAGCAGACCACCGGGATGACCGACAGGCTGCAGCAGGCCACGATGAAGCTACTTGCGCCGCAGCAATGCGCGCCGAACGTCCCGCAGGATTCCGTGGGGGACAACGGCTTCTGCGTCACCGGTGTGCCCTCCGGTTCCGGCGCGGCGGTGCCGAGCATCTGCCCCGGCGATTCGGGCGGCCCGCTGCTGCTGACGACGGCGGAGGGGCCCGAGGTCGCCGGTGTGCTCAGCGCGCAAAGCGGCGACGGTTGCGACGGCAGCGCGCATCAGGGCGAGTTCATGAACCCCGCCGACTGGCGGCAGCAGGCCCTGCGCCCGAACCCGGAACTGGCGCCGACGGGAACGCTGCGCATCACCGGAACCGCTGGCCAGTCCCTGACCGCGGAGGTCGGCGGGCTCACTCCGGCGTCCGCTCAGGTGGGATACGAGTGGTTCGAGGAGAAGGACGACGGGGACGGCTTCAAGTACAACGTTCCCGTCGAGGGCGCCACGAACCCGAGCCTCCCCGTGTCCGGCGACCTCGTCGGCAAGCAGCTGGAATGCATCGCCACGTTGACCTCACCGGCGGGTGAGGTGCAGCTGAAGCAGTCCGTCCACACCTGAGCCGGAGCGTTTCTTCGAAAGGGAACGGCGGATTCTCGGCGACACGGGCATCTCGGCCAGCGCGTACGCCTTCGCGGGATGATGCGTGGACCTCAACCGGCTGGAGTCGGACCACCTGCCACCGGCGTTGACCGAAAAGTCCTTGCGGCGCCGGTGAAAACCGCGTGGGGGCGGCCTGGCCGGGCCGCCCCCACCGGCGTCACTTCCCGCCGCGGGCCATGCGGAGCACGTCGAGCGCTTCGTCCAGCTGGGCCTCGGTCAGCTTGCCCTGCTGGATGTATCCGCGCTCCAGCACGACGTCGCGGATCGTCTTGAGCTCCTTGAGCGCCTGCTTCGCCACGGCGGCAGCCTCTTCGTAGCCGATGTACTTGTTCAGCGGCGTGACGATCGAGGGCGAACCTTCGGCGTAAGCCCGGGTGCGGTCCTCGTTCACGGTCAGGCCCGCGAACACCTTGTCCGCCAGCAGCCGCGAAACGGCGGCCAGCAGCCGCACCGATTCGAGCACGTTGCGGGCGATCACCGGCAGGTTCACGTTGAGCTGGAAGTTGCCCTGCGAACCGGCGAACGCGACGGCCGCGTCGTTGCCGATCACCTGGGCCACCACCTGCAGCGTGGCCTCCGGGATCACCGGGTTCACCTTGCCCGGCATGATCGACGAGCCCGGCTGCAGATCCGGCAGCGCCAGCTCGGCCAGCCCGGTGCGCGGCCCGGAACCCAGCCACCGCAGGTCGTTCGCGATCTTGTTCAGCGAAACCGCGACCGTGCGCAGATTCGCCGACGTCTCCACGACACCGTCCTGGCTCGCCTGCGCCTCGAAGTGGTTGCGCGCCTCGGTCAGCGGCAGCCCGGTGACCCTGGCGAGCTCGTTCGCCACCGAGGAACCGAAACCGTCGGGCGCGTTCAGCCCGGAGCCCACCGCGGTGCCGCCGATCGGCAGTTCCCCGAGCCGCTCCAGGCCGGACTGCAACCGCTCGATGCCGTAACGCACCTGCGCGGCCCACGCGCCCGCCTCCTGGCCGAGCGTGATCGGCACCGCGTCCATCAGGTGCGTGCGACCGGACTTCACGATGTCCTGCCAGTCCGCGGCGCGCTGCTCGATCGTCGCGGCGAGGTGGCCGAGCGCGGGGATGACGTCCAGCAGCACGGCTTCGGTGGCGGCGACGTGGATCGTCGTCGGGAAGGTGTCGTTGGAGGACTGCGACGCGTTGACGTGGTCGTTCGGGTGGACGTCGCGGCCGAGCTTGCGGCTCGCCAGCGTTGCGATCACCTCGTTGGCGTTCATGTTCGAGGAGGTGCCGGAACCGGTCTGGAACACGTCGATCGGGAAATGCTCGTCGTACTTGCCTTCGGCCACCTCGTCGGCGGCGGCGGCGATCGCCTCGGCCAGGTCGGGTTCCAGTACGCCGAGCCGGGCGTTCACCCGCGCCGCGGCGGCCTTGAGCAGGCCGAGTGCGCGGATCTGGGCGCGTTCGAGCCCGCGGCCGGAGATCGGGAAGTTCTCGACGGCCCGCTGGGTCTGGGCGCGGTACAGCGCATCGACGGGCACCTTCACTTCGCCCATCGTGTCGTGTTCGATCCGGTATTCCTGTTCAGCCATGACGCCAGTTTCGCGCAGCCCGGCCGGACTCGCTTCGTGTGCTTGCGCACCCGATGCACCTAGGATCGGTGTGCCAGAGATCACTGCGGAAGGGCGGTACGCCGTGGGCGCGCCTCAGGAGTTGTCCGTCGATTTGCTGATCGTGGGCGCGGGACCCACGGGTTTGTTCGCCGCGTACTACGCGGGATTTCGCGGCCTTTCGATGGCCGTGGTGGATTCGCTGCCGGAGGCAGGCGGTCAGGTCACCGCCATGTACCCGGAGAAGATGATCTATGACGTCGGCGGTTTCCCCGCGGTCCGCGGCCGCGATCTCGTGAAGGGCCTCGTCGAACAGGCCGCGCCGTGGAATCCGCGATATCTGCTGGGGCGCAAGGCGGAAGGGCTGCGCTCGGCGGATTCCGGGCTGGAGATCCTGCTCGACGGCGGCGACGTCGTGCGTGCCGGCGCGGTACTCATCACGGCCGGGATCGGCGAGTTCACCCCGCGGCCGCTGCCGGCGGGCGACGGCTGGCTCGGCCGCGGCATGGTGCATTTCGTGCCAGCGCTGGACGCGCACGCGGGACAGGACGTCGTGGTCGTCGGCGGCGGGGATTCGGCGTTCGACTGGGTGCTGGCGCTGCATCCGGTCGCGGCGAGCGTGACGCTCGTGCACCGCAGGGCCAAGTTCCGCGCCGCGGACTCCATCGTGCGCGAGGCGCAACGGCTCGGCGTGCGGATGATCACCGACGCCGAGGTGTCGGAGATGCGGGCAGGCGAATCCGGCGAACTGAGCGAAATCACCGTGCAGCCCAAGGGATCCGACGCGCTGGTGCTGCCGGCGCAGACCGTCGTGGCCGCGCTCGGGTTCACCGCAGACCTCGGCCCGATCGAGAACTGGGGATTGGAGATCGACCACCGCGCGATCGCTGTCGACTCGAAGATGGCGACGGCGCGGGAACGCGTGTACGCGGCCGGCGACGTGGCGAGCTATCCAGGCAAGGTCAAACTGATCGCGACCGGGTTCGGCGAAGCGGCGACGGCGGTGAACAACATCGCCGTCGCGCTCGATCCGGACGCGCACCTGTTCCCGGGGCACTCCAGCAACGTCGAATAGCTACGCGGCCGTGGTCTGGTTGATCCAATTCGTGTACGCCACCGCCGAGGTGTAGATCGACGGCGCCGTGGCACAGGTCGAGGAATTGTTGCCGGGGCGGCTCGTCACGCCCAGCAGCAGCCAGCGGTTGTCCACCTGCGCGAGCTCCGGACCACCGGAATCGCCGTAGCACGCGCCGGAGTTCCCGTTGGGATTGTCCGTGCACAGCTCGGTTTTCGCGTCGATGGAGGCGGTGCACTTCGCCGGGTCGAGCAGCTGCGTGTCCAGCTGCTGAAGCAGGTTCGGCGCCTGCCCGCAGTTCGGGTCGGGGCACGTCTGGCCCCAGCCGAGCAGGCGCACCTTGGTGCCCGGCGCGGTGTCGGTGCCGATCGCGGCCGGCGCGGCCGCCGCCGGAGCGGTCAGGTGCACCAGCGCGATATCGCCGCCCGCGCCGGACGGGTTGTAGTCCGGGCTGACCACGATCTTGTCCGGCTTGGTGACCTCGCCGCCCTGCGTGCGGTCGTTGCTGCCCACCCGCGCGGTGAACGCGTCCGCCTGACGGCCCTCGACACAGTGCGCCGCCGTGACCACCCACGACGGGTTGATCAGTGAGCCACCGCAGAAGAACTCGCCCGAGGTGTTCTGCAGCGCCGCGGCGAACGGGTACGGCTGATCGGCCTCGACCCCGCCGACGAGCGCGGGCTGAATCGCCGAAGCGGGCTGTACACAGAAGATCACCGCGAGCAAGCAGCTCGCGGTGATCAGCAACGTCCGCCTCACGGGAGCGGCGGCATCAGGTCGGCGTCGTCACCCGGGGCACCGTCGAAGTCGATCGCCGAGTACTCGCGCAGTTTGGTCAGCCGGTGGTAGCCGTCGATCAGGCGCACCGTGCCGGACTTCGAGCGCATCACGATCGACTGCGTCGTCGCGCCGCCCGCGCGGTAGTGCACGCCGCGAAGCAGGTCGCCGTCCGTCACGCCGGTGGCGCAGAAGAAGACGTTGTCGCCGCGGACGAGGTCGTCGGTGGTGAGCACGCGGTCGAGGTCGTGCCCCGCCGCGAGCGCTTTCTCACGCTCGGCGTCGTCCTTCGGCCAGAGGCGGCCCTGCAGCTCGCCGCCGAGGCACTTCAGCGCGCACGCGGCGATGATGCCCTCGGGCGTGCCGCCGATGCCGACGAGCAGATCGACACCCGTCGTCGGCCGGGCCGCGGCGATCGCGCCGGCCACGTCACCGTCGGAGATGAACCGGATCCGGGCGCCCGCCTCGCGGACCTCCTTGATGATCTGCTCGTGCCGCGGCCGGTCCAGGATGCAGACCGTGACGTCGGAAACCCCGCTGTGCTTGGCCTTCGCGACCCGGCGGATGTTCTCCGCGATCGGGGCGGCCAGGTCGATCGCGCCAGCGGCCTCCGGGCCGACGGCCAGCTTCTCCATGTAGAACACCGCGGAGGGGTCGAACATCGCGCCGCGCTCGGCGACCGCCAGCACGGCCAGCGCGTTGGGCATGCCCTTCGCCATCAGCGTGGTGCCGTCGATCGGGTCGACCGCGACGTCACACGCCGGGCCGTCGCCGTTGCCGACCTCCTCGCCGTTGTAGAGCATCGGCGCTTCGTCTTTCTCGCCCTCGCCGATGACCACGACGCCACGCATCGAAACCGTGGAGATGAGCTGGCGCATCGCGTCCACCGCGGCGCCGTCACCGCCGTTCTTGTCGCCCTTGCCGACCCAGCGGCCCGCCGCCATGGCGGCTGCCTCCGTGACGCGCACCAGCTCCATCGCGAGGTTGCGATCGGGCGCTTCCTTACGTCGCTCGGAGCTGGGGGACGGGGTGCCGCTCGACATTGATGCCTCCAGGGTCGGTGCTGGCCGGACGTCGATTCTCTCAGACGCTTTCGGATCCGCAGGCCGCCATCCGCATGGCAAAGGTCACTGTCCGTCTCCGGTGGCGGCCGCCTCGTCGTCCTCCACCGACTTCAGGGCCGCTTCGATGCGCTCGCGCGCGCCTTCGAGATGCCGCTCGCAGACCTTCGCGAGGTGCTCGCCCTTCTCCCACAGCGCCAGCGACTGCTCCAGCGAAAGGCCGCCCGCCTCCAGCTCCCGCACCACTTCGACGAGCTGGTCGCGGGCCTGTTCATAGCCGAGCTCGGTGTTTTCCGGGTCGTCGCTCACCAGCGCACACTAGCGCGCTCGCCACCGCGTGGTCGTACCCCATGAACGCCTGGGCGAACTCCTGGCCATCACTCTCGGTGATCGCGTCCTCGATGCAGCCCTGCGCGTGCGCGACCCGGCGCCGGTAGGCCGAGCCCTCGCGGAACCACCACGTGGTGCCGACCTGCACCGAGGTGACCTCGGACAGCCGGCGAAGGTGCTTGTCCAGGCCCCAGCGGCTCGCCGCCTCGCAGCCCGCCAGCAGCGACGACCAGCACGCGTTGGCGGCTTCGTCCGTCTCCGCGGCTTCGAGCAGCACGGCCCTGGCTCCGGCGCGTGCCGCCACGTCCGCGGTGAGCGGGAGGAACGTGGGGGCTCGCACTGCCTACTCTCCTGGTTCCGTCGACGTGACCGTCCCGTGGATCGCCCCGTCGACGACCCGCACGCGGAGAGGCGTGCCCTCCGCTACTTCAGAGATGGATCGGAGCACCTGGAGGTTGCCTGCCGCGTCGGGATATTGCACGACCGTGTAGCCGCGGGACATCGTCGCGGCCGGGCCGAGCGCGGTCAGCCGCGCCCGCGCCGAGGCGATCGCGGCCTGCTCGTGGGAAAGCGAGTTCAGCATCGCGCGGCGGCCGCGCTCACGGTGCAGCTCGACGTCCTCCGCGCGGCGATCCACCGGGGCAAAGGGGTCGGCGAGCACCGGACGGCTGCGGAGCTGGTCGAGGAGGCGGCACTGGGTGTCGACCCAGCCGTGCAGCGCGCGCCGGGCGCGGTCACGCATCTGGTGCACGCGGGCGGTTTCCTCCTTGACGTCGGGCACGATCCGTTTGCCCGCGTCGGTGGGGGTCGAGCAGCGCAGATCCGCGACGTGGTCGAGGAGCGGGGTGTCGGGTTCGTGCCCGATGGCGCTGACCACCGGCGTCCCCGCGGCGGCGACCGCCCGGCAGAGCGCTTCGTCGGAGAAGGGGAGCAGGTCCTCGACACTGCCCCCGCCGCGCGCGATCACGATGACGTCGATGTTCGGGTCGGCGTCCAGAATGGACAGTGCCTTGCGGATCTGCGGGACCGCGGTGGGGCCCTGCACGGCGGTGTTGATCACCTGGATCGGCGCGGCGGGCCAGCGGTTGTGCGCGTTCGCCAGCACGTCGTGTTCCGCTGCGGACGCGCGCCCGGTGATCAGCCCGATTCCCTTGGGGAGGAAGGGAAGTCGCCGTTTACGCTCCCTCGCGAACAGGCCCTCGGCGTCGAGGAGCCGGCGCAGCCGCTCGATGCGCGCGAGCAGTTCGCCGATGCCGACCGCCCGGATTTCGCTGGCCCGCAGGCTGATCGTGCCGCGGCCGAGGAAGAACGTGGGTTTGGCGTTGACCAGCACGCTGGCGCCCTCCCGCAGCGGCGGCTCGATCCCGCGGATGAGGCGCACCGGGCACGTGACGGTCATCGACACGTCGGCGCTCGGGTCCCGCAGGGTGAGGAAGGCGGTCTGCGTGCCGGGGCGGGCGGAGATCTGGGTGACCTGGCCCTCGACCCACACGACCCCGAGCCGATGCACCCAGTCGGCGATCTTGCGCGCGACGGTGCGGACGGGCCACGGATTCTCGGCGCTGGTCGGCGGCGTGTTCCCGGTCGATTCGGTCGTCATGGGGCGTCCTGGCTTGGTCGTGGAGTGTCGCTCGGCGGGTGTTCTGGTGGCCTGGCGCGGTCGGCCGGCCTGGTGCAATCGGTGGTGGGCACGCTGCCTGCGCGATCGTGCATCACCGGCTGGCCTGGCGCGTGAACCCGGTAAATCTATCGGCAACGGTCACTTTCGGCAGTGGAATTCGCTTGTGGCTCGCCGAATTCTTGCGTGGGGCCGCGGTGGTTCCGGCCATGGCGCCTTGCGTCTGGCTGGGCCGCGATGCTCTCGCCCGCGCGCCCGTCTTGGTGTTGGGCTGGCCGCGATGCCCCTGCCCGCGTGCCCGTCTTGGTGTTGGGCTGGCCGCGATGCCCCTGCCCGTGCGCCCGTTTTGCGTTGGGCCTGTGGTGGTTCCGTGGTGGCTCGCGCGTCTCGCGTTGGCTGGTCCCGTGATAGCCCGGCGCAGCTCGGACCGCCCGCGGTGCGCCGGTTCGACCTCGGTGGCTCCGTCCGAAAGCAGGCCTGGCGCCGATCGGGTTTCGATCGTCCGGTTGGGTCGCGGCCCTTGCGGTGCGCCGACTCGACTGTGGCGACCCGCCGGGGCGTCACAGTCCGGCGGTGTCCGGGCCGTCGCTTTCCGCCAGTCGTTGCACGTTGCCGATGCGGCGGGTCAGCATCCCGACGAACGACGGCCGGTTGGCGTGGGCGCGTTCGTAGGCCAGCAACTCCTCGAGCTGCTCGAGCGAAAACCGGCGAAGGCGCGCCCGCAGCTGCGGCAGCGTCATCTCGTCGTAGTTCGCCAGCCCGACCGGCCCGTCGCCCAGCCCGTCGCCCGGTTCGGCGTCGCTGTCGAACTCGCCCTCGGTGTGGTCCTCCGCGAGTGCCCTTTCTTCCTGCTCCCAAGGGTCCCGCGGGCTTTCGCTGACGTCCTTCAGCACAGTCACCGGGCGGTAGCCGTTCTTGACCGCCGAAGGCTCGCTGAACGGGGGCGCGTCGGCCGGGTTTTCGTCGTCGGCCGCGAGGTCTTCGTCGAAGGTGGCCCAGCTCGGCGTCTCCTCGACGGGCCGCAGCGCGGACAGCGCCTCGTCGCCCTTGATCGCGAGTTCGGTGACGTGCTGCTGCAGGCGCATGGAGAACTGCAGGACTTGGGAGAACACCGTGACGGGCAGTCCGGCTACCTGTTTCGGCAGCTCGCGGGCATGCTCGGCGGCGGTCACGGCCAGGCCCGCGGCAACACGGAGGGGGAGCGGGAGCGGCTTCATGCGTACAGCGTGCCCCAAGTGGGCCATCCTGCCCAACCGATCAAGACCAATGGCCCATCCGACGTGACGGGCCGCACAATCCCGAGCCGTTTTCCCGGTTGCCGGTAGCGGGGTTTCCGGTGGCCGGGCGTCCGCGGCCCGGCCTGCGACGACTGTGCGCGAGATGACACCGGCCGTTGGCCAGGGGCGGGAGCGACCGTTCCGCGCGCACCTGCCCATGGCCCGTACCCTGGGGCATATGAGTGCAGGGACACCTTCGACCGAATCCGCCAAGCGAGTGCTGCTGGCCAAACCGCGCGGTTATTGCGCGGGTGTGGACCGCGCCGTGATCGCGGTCGAAAAGGCCTTGGAGCTCTACGGGCCGCCCGTGTACGTCCGCAAGGAGATCGTGCACAACCGGCACGTCGTCGACACGCTGCGCGAGCGCGGCGTGATCTTCGTCGACGAGACGTCCGAGGTGCCCGAGGGCGAGCTGGTGGTGTTCTCCGCGCACGGTGTTTCCCCGGCCGTGCACGCCGAGGCCGCGGAGCGGAACCTGCGCACCATCGACGCGACCTGCCCGCTGGTCACCAAGGTGCACAAGGAAGTCAACCGGTTCGCGCGGGACGACTTCGACATTTTGCTGATCGGTCACCACGGTCACGAAGAGGTCGAAGGCACGTCGGGTGAAGCGCCGGAACACGTGCAGCTCGTCGACACGGCCGAGGACGTGGCCAAGGCGGAGATCCGCGATCCGTCCAAAGTGGTGTGGCTCTCCCAGACGACGCTCAGCGTCGACGAGACCATGGAGCGCGTCGACCAGTTGCGGGAGCGTTTCCCCAACCTGGCCGACCCGCCGAGCGACGACATTTGTTACGCCACCTCGAACCGTCAGGTCGCGGTGAAGGCGATGGCCGGTGAATGCGACCTCGTGCTCGTCGTCGGTTCGCGGAACTCGTCGAACTCCAAGCGATTGGTCGAGGTCGCCCTGCAGGCGGGCGCGAAGGACGCGCATCTGATCGACTACGCGCGCGAGGTCGACGAGTCGTGGCTCGAAGGCGTCGGCACAGTCGGCGTGACCAGTGGCGCCTCGGTGCCGGACGTGCTCGTGATGGAACTGCTCGAGTGGCTGGCGGAGCGCGGCTGGGGCGAGGTGGAAGAAGTCACCACGGCGAACGAGAAGATCGCCTTCGCACTGCCGCGAGAGCTTCGCAGCAAGGCAGGCAAGTAGTCCCGAGGACTTCCCGCACGGCTGGACCGGTGGTCTGGCCACGCGCGAGTTGTCCTTTGTGGAGCGTCGGAAAAGGTCGCTTGAGGACGAAGCGGGCCAACCGAGACGGCTTAGCTCAGTATGGCTCAGCTCAGCCCTCGTCGTCCCACGGCCGACGCCCACCCCGCTCCGGCGGATTGCTCCGGCGGCCGGGAAAACGTCGCGGGTCGCCCTGACGTCCGCCGCGCGGGTCGCCTTCGCCTCGCGGCGGCAGGCGGCGTGGCCGGTCACCCGTGCCGGCACCGCGGCCGTCGCCACCACGCCGACGGTCATCCTCCGGCGGACGCGGCCGCCGCGCTCCGGGCGGCGGTGCTTTCCGTTCGCGGGCACCAGGGTCGCCGCCACGCTCCCCGCGCCGCGGCGGATCCTCCGGCCGCGGGCGCCGAGGCGTCAGCGGCAGGGACGGGTGCTGATCGGCGGGCGGCGTCCGCGGCGGCTGAGGACGGCCCTCCGCCGGGCGGCGGCCGCGGATCGCGCCCTCGCGCTTCCCCGGTGCACCGTCACGCCCAGGCAGGCCCTCCCGGGCCGCAGCGGCGCCGTCAGGATCCCTGCGGGCACCTTCCCGGCCGCGGGCACCTTCCCGGCCGCGGGCACCTTCGCGGCCCGGACGACCGGGACGCGAAGCACCATCACGGCCAGGCGCCTTGACCGGCGGACGTTTCCTCATCGCCGCATCGGCCTTCGCGCCCTTCAGCGGAGCCTTCGGGTCCCGCTCGCGATAGATCCGGAAGATCCCGATCGCCAGCGTGAAACCGGTCGTGATCGCCATCGTGGGGAACGCGTTGATCAGCGGCGTGCCCACCGCCAGCGCCTTCGCCAGTGTGTCGCTGCTGGCGGGCAGCCCCGAAACCAGGAGCACGACGCTCGGCACGGTGACCGCCAGGATCAACGGCGGCTGCACCATCGGCCCGAACAGGCTGCGCCGCTGAACCGCGCAGACCGCGCCCAGCGAGCCGATGACGTAGCACGTGTAGAACAACCAGCCCAGCGAATCGCCCACCTGCATGTCGACGATCGCGCTGACGAGGGCCAGGCCGAACGCCGAGAGTATGGCGCCCCACCACGGCAGCCCACGGCGATCACCGACGACGGGACGCTCGTCCCACGGAACGGCTACCTCGTCGGCGTCAGGGGCGCTCTGCCGATCGCGAATGGCGGTCACAGGGCAACACCGTAACTCGTGGAAGACGCCAACCGCCTCCCACTCCGCGTGGTTGTCCCGGCAGTAGCCTGCCTCGTGTCCATTCGGACCACGCTGACCAGCGAGTTCCCGAATATCAGGCGTACTGGCAACCTGTTTGTTACGTACTGGTCCATGACGGTCGGCAGGTGAGGCCGTGTGAGGCGCCTCGCGCGTTGCTTTGGGGCAGCGCGCTCCCGGGAGCCGGTGTCCTGCCACCCCGGCCCACGGCTCCGGTACCGAACGATCGAGCCGTGAATCGGGTGGCCGAGGCAGGAACGGACTTTTCCGCCGGTTCCGCCACGGACCGGTACGCGTCAGCTTGCGGCTAGCTCGTCCCCCTTCCGGATCGCCGGTACCTCGGAGGGGCTCGCGGCGGCTTCGGTCAACGGCGACACGGCGGTCCGGAAGCTTTCCAGCGCGTCCAGCTCGCGCCTTCGTGCCGAAAGGAACCGCTGTAGATGTGTGCTGGACAGGTTGACCGCTTCCGCGGCGCTGGACGCCGCCCGGTGCGCGGCCGCGGCCCCGCTCCGGACGCGTTCGATGTCCGCGGCGACCGCCCGGTCGCTCGCCGCGAACAACGCCGCTGAAGCCAATACCGCGAACCCCGTGGGTCCGCACAGGAAGACACGGCGGTCGAGCATCCACCGCAGCAGTTCCGGGTCGGTGTCGAGCGCGGCCACCACCGCCGCGTCGGACGGGACGAACATCACCGTGCCGTAGATGCCGTCCGCCCAGCGCTGGTAGCCCTTCCCCGCCAGTTCCGCCGCCCGCGAGCGCAGATTGCGGACATGCACCCGCAACGCGTCCAGCCGTTCGTCGGCGTCGTTCGTCTCGACCGCCTCCGCCCAGCAGGCCATGCTCGCCTTGGCATCGACCGGAACCATGCGATCGCCACCGACCCGCAGCACCAGGTCAGGCTTCGCCGCGCCGCCGCCCGCGAGATCGGTCTGCAGGGTGAAATGCAGCCCCTCTCGCAGCCCGAGCGCGCGCGCCGTTTCCACCAGAACCTGTTCACCCAGCTCGCCCCGGCCGCTGATCGAGGCGAACGCGACCTCGTACCGGCGCAGGGCTGCCTGCTGCGCATCCACCCGTGAACGCTCTGCATCGACCTGTCGCGCCGCGGCGTCCGCGCGACGCATGCTGTCGTTGTAGAGGCGCCACAGCAAGGCGATCGCCACCACCAGTGCCAATGCGATGACGATGGCCGCGGTGCTGATCACGGTGGACACCAGCCCGCCTCCTTCCTGTTCGGATCACTTGCCCGCATCATGGCGCAGGCCACCGACAAAACCGGGTACGGCAGGGCCGCGATCGCGTCCGGGTGGCTTCTCTATCGGGTGAACCGCGGCGGGCGTTTCCGTTGTGGGGAAAGGACTTTCTCCTTCGGCGGATGGTCGTCAGAAATTTTGTGGCTGACCGAGCATCCCGGTGAGCAGCTCGGCTGTGTCGCGACGCAGTTCCTCCGGCGCGGGGCGCCCCGTCGACCAGGCGCCGCCGGCACCCGCCAGAGAGTCGAACAGGATGCCGTCGCACCACGCGACCAGGGCCCGCGCGTGTCGTTCGGGATCGCGGGAACCGTTTCGTGACAGCAGTTCCGCGGCTTGGCGGCGAAGTGTCGCCCCGGCGCGGTCGTAGTGGGCGCGCAACGCCGGGCGTCGGGTCGCTTCCAGCGCGATCTCGTAGCGGGCGACCGTTCGTTCGCGGCCGGCATCGAGCAGGTGGGTCAGCAAGCGCGTGACGAGTCCGGTCAGCTCGGCGACGGTGATCGCGTCCGTGGGCAGCGGTGCGTTCTCGGCGTCGGCTCGATCGAGTTCGAGCAGACGAGTGACCGCCAGCTCGAGCAGCGCTTCGCGGGTCCGCGCGTAATACGAGGTGGAACCCGTTGGCAGGCCGGAAGTTTCGTCCACCGCGCGATGGGTCAGCCCGCGCATCCCGCGTTCCGCGAGCAGCCTTATCGCCGTGTCGCCGATCAGGTTCTTCCGGTCGGTCATCGTTCCGCTCCCTGGGTCTCTACATCTGTAGTACCATGGCTCTACAGGTGTAGAGGAAGGTGATCGGGATGGCTTCGGATCGGCAGGCCGTGATCGTCGGCGGGGGTATCGGCGGGTTGGCGGTCGCCGTCGCGCTGCGGCGCGGGTCGTGGCAGGTCACCGTGCTGGAACGGCACCCTTCGCTCAGTGAGATCGGCGCGGGGATCACGTTGTGGCCCAACGCATTGCGCGCTCTGGACGCACTCGGTCTGGGGGACGTCCGGTCCCTGGGGGTCGTTCCGGCCGGTGGCGGGATGCGTGATCCGCGAGGGAAATGGCTCAACCGCACCGATATGGGCGAGCTGGGCGGAGACGGCATCCTGGTGCTCGAACGTCGGCGCCTGCTCGGCGCATTGCAGGACGCGGTCGCCGGTGACGAGGGCGTGGCGGTCCGGACTGGCGTGACCGTCGTCGGCGTTGATGCGCGAGGAGTGGTCGATTGCGCTTCTGGCGAACAGATTTGCGGCGACGTCGTAATCGGGGCCGACGGCATTAACAGCGCCGTCCGCCGTGCCCTGTGGCCGCAGGCCAAGGTACGTTCCACCGGGATCGTCGCCGCGAGGTTGATCGGCCGGCTCGATGACTCACGCGAGCCAGGCAACGGGGAAACCTGGGGACGCGGGGATTACGCGGGTGTGGCTCCGTTGCCGGAGGGCTCCCTATACGCCTACTACGCCACCCGTCGTACCGCCGAAGCGCTGGCCGCTCCGCAAGACGCTTTGCCATGGTGGCAACGGAAATTCGCGAACTGGCACTATCCGCTCCCGCAACTCCTCGACGCGGCGGAGCCCGATCGGTTCCTGTGTCATGAACTGTTCGAACTGCCCCCGTTGGACACGCTCGTCCGCGGTCAGGTCGCGCTGGCCGGCGACGCGGCCCACGCGATGACACCCAATCTCGGTCAAGGAGCTTGCCTTGCGCTCGAAGACGCAGTCGAACTCGCCGCCGCGCTCGATGGATCCGCGCCGGTCGTGACCGGGTTGCGCGACTACGAACGCTCCCGCCTGCCCCGCGTCCACCGTCTCGCGAAGCGATCCCATACCGCCGGCGTCGTGGCGGCGTTGTCCGGCCGGGCGCTCACGACGTTTCGGAACACGTTGGTTCGTGTAACGCCGGAAAGCGTGTCACTGCGCGCGTTTCGCAGTGTCGCTGACTGGCGTCCGCCGCTTCCGGTCTAATCGGCTGGCGCACGGCCGTGAGTGAGTTGAATACTGGATGTCGTGCGTTCCGGTTACGCGGGTTCGGATTTCGCGGACTACCGGGGATTCGACTGGTCCATGTTGAAGTCACTGACGCGGCGGATCATGGCGCTGGCCGGTGAACTGGGCATCTGGGTGGTGCTCGGCTCCAGCCACCCGCTGCGCGGCGAACACAAGCCACACAACAGTCTTTACCTGATCGACGACGGCGGGCGGCTCGTCGACCGGTACGACAAGCGGTTCTGTGCCGGCGGGGCTGACGAAGATTCCGGAGATCTCGCCCATTACACGCCCGGGAACCATGCCATGACGTGGACGATCAACGGCGTCCGCTGTGGTGCGCTCATCTGTTACGACTTCCGCTTTCCCGAGCTTTACCGGGAGTACAAGAGAAAAGACGTCCAGCTGGTCTTCCATTCCTTCCACTCCGCGCACCCGTCGACGTGGGTTCGCGACCAGGTCGGCCGCCGCGAACCAAGTGTGGATCAGCTGCCCGAATTCGTCGGCGCGCGAGAGCCTTTGGGGCTCGTTCTTCGTGCGGGCGGGCGGTGTCACGACGGGCAGGCTGCCCAGGAACCGGACAGGCGTGCTCGTTTCCAGCGTGGACACGGATGCGCCGTTGTACGACTCGGCCGCCGCGTGGCGGCCACGCGTGCTGAACGGGATCCTGCACAGTGGAACGCTCGTCGACGACGACCGGTCGCAAAAGCGAACAGAACTGTGATCGCCGCCTGATCGGGTGAACTCCCGCGGCATGTCTCCGGGTTTTTGTCGGTACCCGGCCTTAGCTTGGGCGCTGTGAGATTCCTGCACACCTCCGACTGGCACGTCGGACGCACGTTCCACGGCGCGGACCTGCTCGCCGAGCAGGACGCCGTGCTCGCCCACCTCGCGGAGCTGGTGTCCGCCGAGGCGGTGGACGTCGTGCTGGTGTCCGGGGACATCTACGACCGCGCGGTGCCTTCCGCCGAGGCGGTGCAGATCGCGAACAAGGCGATGCTGCGGTTGAGGCAGGCCGGCGCGCGGCTGGTGCTCACGTCGGGCAACCACGATTCCGCGCCCCGGCTCGGCGCGTTCGGGGATTTCGCGGCCGCCGGCGGTCTTCATCTGCGCACCACGATCGACCGCATCGACGACCCGGTCCTGTTCGAGGACGAGCACGGCGCGGTGGCCGTCTACGGCATCCCGTACCTCGAACCGGAACCGGCGAGGCATGCACTCGGGGTGCCGGATGCCAAGGGACACAACGGAGTCCTGCGTGAGGCGATGCGGCGCATACGCGCCGACCTTTCGCGCAGGGAAGGCGCCCGGTCGGTCGTGCTCGCGCATGCTTTCGTCACCGGCGGGCAGGGCACCGATTCCGAGCGGACCATCGCGGTCGGCGGCGTGGAGCAGGTCGGCGCCGAGGTCTTCGACGGGGTGGACTACGTCGCGCTCGGGCATCTGCACGGGCCGCAGACGCTGGCCGAACACCTCCGCTATTCGGGAAGTCCGGTGGCCTACTCGTTTTCCGAGGCGCAGCAACGGAAATCGGTGTGGCTGGTGGACGTCGACGGGAACGGGCTCGCCGGGGTCCGCCGGCACGAGCTGCCGGTTCCCCGGACGCTGGCGAAGCTCCGCGGCTATCTGGAGGAGCTGATCGAGGCGCCGGAGCACGAGGATCTCGTGGAGTCGTACCTTTCGGTGACACTGACCGATTCCGTCCGCCCGGTCGACGCGATGCGCAAGCTGCGGCAGCGCTTTCCGTACGCCGTGCACCTCGACTGGCAACCGGAGAACGGCAACACCACGGCGAACCTGCGCTACGCGGAGGCGGTGAGCGGGCGGTCGGACACGGAGATCGCGCGGAACTTCCTCGATGACTGCCGGGGCGCGCCCCCGAGCGAGAGCGAGCAGAAGTTGTTGCGCCGCGCCCTGGAGACCGCGGGCAGGGGTGAGTCATGAGGCTGCACCGGCTGGAGGTCGCCGCGTTCGGCCCGTACCGCGGGCGCGAAGTGGTGGATTTCGACGCGCTCGGTTCCGACGGGTTGTTCCTGCTGCACGGGGAAACGGGCGCGGGCAAGACGACGTTGCTGGACGCGGTGGCGTTCGCGTTGTTCGGTGTGGTGCCGGGCGCGCGCGGCGAGGTCAAGCAGCTGCGGTGTGATTCGGCAGCGCCGGAGGACTCCACGGAGATCGCGCTGGAGCTGACAGTGCAGGGCCAGCGGATGAAGTTGGTGCGCTCCCCGGAGTACGAACGGCCCAAGCGCCGTGGTGACGGGACGACGAAGCAGCAGGCCAGGGCCTCGCTGACCTGGCTCGACGGCGTTCCGGCCGGATACCCGGCGGAGGGGCTGACCAGGATCGACGAGGTCGGTCGCACCGTGCAGGGGCTGCTCGGGATGAGCGCCGACCAGTTCTTCCAGGTCGTCCTGTTGCCGCAGGGCGAGTTCGCGCGTTTCCTCCGCGCGGACACCGACGAGCGCGAGCGGTTGCTGGAAAAGTTGTTCGGTACCAAGCGATTCGCCGATGTGGAGGCGTGGTTCCGCAACCTCCGCCTGGAGCGCAGGCAGGAGCTGGACCGTCGGCGGCAGGGAGCGCGGGAATGGGTTGCCCGCTTCGCGCAAGTGGCGCGCGAAGAGGCGCCGGAGGAGGGCTTGCCCGACTGGGTGGCCGGTATCCGGGAGCGTGCGGCGGAGAGCGTTCGCGAAGCCGAAGCGGTGGAGGCGCGGGCGCGGTCCGTGCAGGAGAAGGCCGAGACGGTGCTGGCCGAGCGCCGGACGGCGGCGGAGCGGTTGCACCGGGTCCGGGCCGCCCATCGCAAACTGGCGGCCCTGGAAGAGCAGCAGCCTGAGCTGAAGCGCTGGTCGGCCGAGGTCGAGGCAGCTCACCGCGCGGCGACGGTCGCCGGTGTGGCCACGCAGGCCGAACGTTGTGCGCAGGAGTTGGAGCAGGCGCGGCAGGGGGAGCAGCGCCAGGCTCACGAACTGGGCGAACACGGCCCGGCGGACGCGGAGGTCCCGGAGCTGCGGCGGTTGGCCGGGGAGCTGCGTGAAGAGGCGGGTGCGCTTGCCGGACTGGTCGCGGAAGCCGAGCAGCAACGCCGTGACGAGCGAGAGTTGAAGCGGCTCGGCGAGGTGGCTTCGGAAGCACGCGAACGAACGGCTGTGCTGTCCGCGAAACTGACCGGCCTGCCGGAGAAACTGGCGAAGCTCCGCGCGGGTCTCGAGGCGGCCAACGCGGCCGAGGTCCAGCTGGAAGCTTTGCGCGCCAAGGAAACCGAGCTGGTTGCCGGGGTGCGCGACGCCACCGGGCTGCCGGCCGCCGAAGCAGCGTTGCGCCGCGCGGAGGACGAGGTCCGGGCTGCGACGGAGCATCACCTGGAAGCCAGGGAACATCGCCTCGAGTTGCGGGCGTTGCGCCTCGACGGCATGGCGGCGGAGCTCGCTGCCCGCCTCGTCGACGGTGCACCCTGCCCGGTCTGCGGTTCCGGTGATCACCCGGTGCTGGCGCAGGCCACGAAGGGATTGGTCGACCGCGAGCAGGAAGCCACCGCGGAGGCGGCCGAGCGCCGGGCGGAGCAGTCGCGGACAGCGGCGGAGAATGCGCGGCATCGGGCCGAAACAGCGCTGACCGCTTTGCGCGAACGTTTGCGTGGCCGCACCGAAGCCGAGCTGAGCACCGAACTGGACCAGGTTCGGGTCGAGCTGGCCAGGGCGTCGGCGCTGGCGAAGCGGAAGGCCGAACTGGTTGCCGGCACCAAGGAGGCGGAGGCCGAGTCGGCGTCGCTCCAAGAGAAGCGGCTGGCGGCCGAAAACGCCGTGACAGAAGCTGAAACCCAGCGCCGGACGCTCGCCGTGCACATCGAGGAACGCGGCCGGCGGCTCGAAGCCGCTCGCGGTGAACACGCGGACGTGAGTTCCCGCCGCGCCCATCTGACCGGGGTGGTGCGTGCGTTGGACGCGCTCGCGGAGGCGAGGCTCCGGCGGGTGACGGCGGAGGATCAGCTCTCGCGGCGGCAGGCGGAGCTGCGGGAAGCCTTGGAGCGGGCGGGTTTCTCGTCGGTCGATGAGCTGCGGGACGCCGTTCGGCCCGAGAAAACCGTGTCGAGGCTGGAAAAGAAGCTGTCCGACGCCGCGAAGGAGGAAGCCGCCGCGCGGAGCGTGCTGGCCGAACCGGAGCTCGCCGGAATCTCCCCGCGTGACGAAGTGGACCTCGAATCGGCGGCCACAGCGGCGAAGGCGGCTCGAACGGAGGCCGAGACGGCGGTCGCGGCAACGCGTGCGGCGGCGAGCCGGGCGAAGGACCTGGATTCGATCGCCGAACGGCTCGAAGCCGAGGAGCGGGCGATCCGTCCGCTCGAAGCCGAGTTCGCCGAGCTGGACGCGCTCACCGACGTGGTCAACGGCCGCGGTCAGAACGCGCGCAGGATGTCGCTGCGTTCGTACGTGCTGGCGGCCCGGCTGGAAGAGGTCGCCGTCGCCGCGACAGCCCGGCTGCGGACGATGAGCCAAGGCCGGTATTCGTTCGTGCACTCCGACGCGAAGGGCGCGCGCGGCACGAAAGGCGGCCTCGGCCTCGACGTGCTGGACGACTACTCCGGCACGATCCGCCCGGCCAAAACCCTGTCCGGCGGCGAGTCCTTCCTGGCCTCGCTTTCGCTCGCGCTCGGCCTGGCGGATGTCGTCGCCGCCGAGACCGGTGGCGCGCTGCTGGACACACTCTTCGTCGACGAGGGTTTCGGCACGCTCGATGCCGAAACCCTCGACGTCGTGATGGACATCCTCGACGAGCTCCGTGCCGGTGGGCGAGTGGTCGGACTCGTCTCGCACGTCGAGGAACTGCGCCAGCGCATCCCTACCCGGTTGCGGGTGCGCAAGGCGCGGACCGGTTCGACATTGGAGGTCCAGATGTGACCTTCAGCCGAGCCCGGCGACCCGCTCCGGGGATTCGTGCGTGAGCAGCCAGCGCTTCACGTCGAGCCCCCAGCGGAAGCCGCCCATGGCGCCGCCGGTGCGCAGCACCCGGTGACAGGGTACGAACAACGCCGTCGGGTTGCGTGAACACGCGGACGCGGCCGCCCGGATGGCCGTGGGCCTGCCGGCGAGCGCGGCGTACTCGCCGTAGCTGACCGGTTTTCCGGCGGGCACCGTGCGCAGCACGTCCCACGCGTGTTGGCGGAACTCGCCGGAACGCTGCCGGACGGGCACGTCGTTGATCACGTCCAGCTCGCCTGCGTGGTAGCCGCGGATCGCGGCCGTGACCTTGCCGAGGTCCCGTTTCTCCCGCAGCTCGCTCGGCGCGAGCGAAGGGGCGATGAGCGGGGTCAGCTCGGTGACGTCGGCGGTCCAGCCCGAGGCCAGGACGGCCCCGTCCGAGGCGACGACGGCCGTGAAGGGGCCGATGGGTGTGTCCATTGTGGACCAGTGGGCGATGCTCATGGCGGTCTCCTTGGATGTGGTTGTCGTGTCGGCGGGTCAGGCGGCGGTGGGGTGTGCGCTGCGCCAGAGGTACATGCCGGCGTAGGAGCGCCAGGGCCGCCAAGCCTGGGCGTGTCCGGTGAGGTCGTCGAGGCCGAGGGCTGCCGCGCTCTTGCGCAGCACCAGGTCGTCCGTGAGCAGGACGTCGGGGCTGCCGAGTACGCGCATCAGCACGTAGTCGGCTGTCCACGGGCCTACGCCGGGCAGGGTGAGCAGCTCGGCACGGAGCTCGTCGGCGTCGCGGCCGACGTGCACGTCGATGGTGCCGGAGGCGAGTGCTTCGGCGACCGCGCGGATCGCGGTGGTCCGGCGCTCGGGTCCGCGAAGGACCTCCTGGCCGCGTTCGGCGATGGCATCGGGCCTCGGGAACAGCGTGCCGCCGGGCCACGGCATCGGTTCGCCGAGCGCTTCGGCGAGCGTGCCCGCGGCCGTGCGTGCCGCCGCGACCGAGACCTGCTGGCCGAGCATGGTGCGCAGCAGCAGCTCAGGTCCGTCGACGGCGCCGGGTACCCGGATGCCCGGTGCTTCCTCGACGACGGGCGCGAGCGCGGGGTCGGCTCGCAGTACGCGCAGCACGGCTTCCGGGTCCGCGTCGAGGTCGAGCAGGCGGCGGGCGCGGGCCACGGCGCTGCCGAGGTCGCGCACGTCGGCGAGCTGGAGCTCGCAGCGGACGTGGCCGTCCTGCGGCCCGAGCCAAATGGTCGCCGGGCCGTGGGGCAGTCGGAGCGTGCGTCCGTAGCCGCCGTCGGTTGCCCATTCGACGCCGGTGACGGTCCTGGCCGCCAGGAAGCCGAAGACGCCGGCGGCGTCGAAAGGCTTCCGGTAGGGCAGGCGGAGGCTGAGCTTCGTGCCGGTGGCGGGCGCGGGCTCTTGCCGCGCGCCGTTCGCCTTCCGGCGTGCGGTGGTGGCGGAAGCCCTCAGCTGCGACGGCGTGCGCGCGAAGACCTCGCGGATGGTGTCGTTGAACTGGCGCACGCTGGAAAACCCGGACGCGAAGGCGACGTCGGCGAGCGGCAGCTCGGACAGCTCTATGAGCAGCCGCGCGGAGTGCGCGCGGTGGGCGCGGGCCAGCGCGAGCGGCCCGGCGCCGAGCTCCGTCGTGAGCACCCGGCCGAGCTGGCGCTCCGAATACCCGAGGCGCCGGGCCAGGCCGGGCACGCCGTCGCGCTCGACGACGCCGTCGGCGATGAGCCGCATCGCCCTGGAGGCGAGGTCGGCGCGCAGGTTCCACTCCGGCGAACCGGGCACCGCGTCGGGCAGGCACCGGCGGCAGGCGCGGAAGCCGCTGGCCTGCGCGGCCGCCGAAGTCGGGTAGAAGCGCACGTTGACTGCCTTCGGCGTGAGCGCCGGGCAGGACGGCCGGCAGTAGATGCCCGTGGTCTTCACGGCCACGATGAACTGGCCGTCGAAGCGGGCGTCCCGGGACGCGACGGCGCGGTAGCAACGCTCCGCGTCGCGCCAAACCGCCTGCTCGGCGGGGGTGGCTACGGCTGTCATACCTCGATCCTGCCAGCAGGTCAGCGAGTTGACTGGCGGGAATCCGACACGAGGATGGGCGGCCAGGGCGGCGGGGTGGCAGGCGGCCGCGCGCGGGGCCGCACGTAGACTCGACGCCCGTGAGTCTCACCCTCGGCATCGTCGGGCTGCCCAACGTCGGCAAGTCCACCCTCTTCAACGCGCTGACCCGCAACGACGTGCTCGCCGCGAACTACCCGTTCGCCACGATCGAGCCGAACGTCGGCGTCGTGCCGCTGCCGGACCCGCGGCTGGACAAGCTCGCCGAGCTGTTCCACTCGGAGAAGGTCGTCCCGGCGACGGTGTCCTTTGTGGACATCGCGGGCATCGTGAAGGGCGCGTCCGAGGGGGCGGGGCTCGGCAACAAGTTCCTGGCCAACATCCGTGAGGCCAACGCGATCTGCCAGGTCATCCGCGTGTTCGACGACCCCGACGTGGTGCACGTCGACGGCCGGATCGACCCGTCGTCCGACATCGAGACGATCAACACGGAGCTGATCCTCGCCGACCTGCAGACGCTCGAGAAGGCGTTGCCGCGGCTGGAAAAAGAGGCGCGCACCAAGAAGGAGAACCGGCCGGCGCTGGAAGCGGCGCAGCAGGCCAAGGAGATCCTCGACAGCGGCCGGACGCTTTTCTCCGCCCAGAAAGAGGTCGACGGTGCGTTGCTGCGGGAGCTGAGCCTGCTCACGACGAAGCCGTTCCTCTACGTGTTCAACGCCGACGAAGGCATCCTGACCGACGAGGCGAAGCGCGAAGAGCTGAGCAAGCTCGTCGCGCCCGCCGACGCGGTGTTCCTGGACGCCAAGATCGAGGCGGAGCTGCTCGAGCTGGACGACGAAGAGTCCGTCCGCGAGCTGCTGGAGTCGGTCGGCCAGCCCGAGCCAGGGCTGAACGCCTTGGCTCGCGCGGGTTTCCACACGCTGGGTCTGCAGACCTACCTGACCGCGGGGCCGAAGGAATCGCGCGCCTGGACCATCCCCAAGGGGGCGACGGCGCCGCAGGCCGCTGGCGTGATCCATACCGACTTCGAGCGCGGGTTCATCAAGGCGGAGATCGTCTCCTACGACGACCTGATGGAGGCCGGCTCGATGGCGGCCGCGCGGTCCGCGGGCAAGGTGCGGATGGAAGGCAAGGACTACGTCATGGCGGACGGCGACGTGGTCGAGTTCCGCTTCAACGTCTGAGCCCAGCCCACGGCGACGGCAGACGGGCTGGCAAGGTCTGGCGCGGGCCGGTGGCTGTCGGGGCTTGCACGTGCCCCGGGTTGGCGGCCGCGGCGGGCGGCAGGGTCGATGCCGGTCCCGAGCCCACGGCGACGCAGACGGCTGCGGACTGTCTGGATCCCAGCCGATAGTTGATGTTCTTGTGTGGCGTCGGCACCCGGCCGGGAAAACGTCTGATCCCAGCCGATAGCTGATGTCCTTGTGCGGCTATGGCACCCAGGCGGCCAAATGTCTGGATCTCAGCCGATAGCTGATGTCCTTGTGCGGCTATGGCACCCAGGCGGCCAAATGTCTGGATCTCAGCCGATAGCCGATGTCCTTGTGCGGCTACGGCACCCAGGCGGCCAAATGTCTGGATCTCAGCCGATAGCCGATGTCCTGTGCGGCTACGGCACCCGGCCGGTGATGGCCACGATGCGGGCCAGCAAGGGTGCGTCCGGTGCGACGTCCACCGGGGGAGCCCACAAACTCGGCAGCGGAGCCTGGGGCACGAACTCCGCCACGTGCGCCAGACACGCCTGCAAGGTGCGCTCCGGCAGGTCGAACGGCAGCCCGGTCGCCCGGGCGATGTCCCAGCCATGCACGACCAGCTCGGTGAGCGAGATTTTTCCCCACCGCTCGTTGGGCAACTCCAGGCCGGCAACATCCGTGCTGCCTTGCCAGGCGGCGGGCTCGTCCCAGGCCTTGCCCTGGGTGCGCAGATGCTGGGCCATCTCGTCTCGCCAGCCGGGCGTCGTCGCGTTCGGTTCCACGGCGGAGGCGGAAACCGAGCCCGTGTCTTGCTGGGCTAGCGCGGTGAACCGCAGACACCCGTCGTCGACGTGGTGGATCAGGGCCGCCACGTCGTACTCGGTGCACGGAGTGGGGTTGGTGAGCTGATCATCGGTCAGCCCCATCAGCAGCTCGCTCATCCGGTCGCAGGCCGGTTTCAGGTCGATCAACGGATCTCCTCCACGGATCGCGGACACGTCTCCAGGACATACAGACCGCGAGCGGCGGCGAAAATCATCGGCCGAGAGAAGCGAACACCGAAGACCCGGCGGCCGGATCCGGAGACCCGGCCGCCGGGACGGCACCCGGAAAGGTGATCTTCGGGCGAGGAACCCGAAGCGAAACGGCGAGCCCCGGGCGAAACCCCGAAGCAATGGGCCGAGCCCCGGGCGAAAACCCGGGAGCAAAGGGCGAGCCCCGGGCGAAAACCCGGAGCTACAACCCGGCCGGCGGCCGAAAACTCAGCCGGCGGCGCCGAGCACGATCACGGCCAGCAGCGTGATCGTGGTGGCGATAGCGGAGACCCAGGCGCGCTGGGCGGCGGACAGGACAGGGGCGGTGCTGTTCATGACTGGTCCCGAGGGGCTAGTACGACTCTTCCTCGGGTGACAGCGCGTGGATCACGGTGAGTGTTACCACTGTCCGCCGTGTGTGAGCTAATTCACCCCGCCCTGCTCCGGTGCTGGTCAATCGGTTGATTTACGGGTTCGTGCGGTGTGCCACAGCACGGCACCGGCCGCACCGACCATCAACACGAAAGCCAGCCCGCCGACCACTACCGCGCGCGTCTCGCCGGTGGACGACGCGGCGTCCGTCTCCGGCGTCTTGGCCGTCGCGCCCCCGGCCGCGGCGCTCGGCGTCACCGCGCTACTCGGCGCCGTGGCCGCTTCGGCGACCCCGGCGAACAACAACATGAACACGGCCACGAACCCCGCGACCCGGGTGATGATTTTCGACATGGTGCGTCCCTCCACTGGAGCAACGCACCGGCACCCGGTTCATGTTGCCGGGGCGAGGCAGATCACACCGCGTCGATCACGCCGTCGATCTGCTCCGCCAACGAGAAGTCCTTCTCCGTCAGCCCGCCGGCCGAATGGGTGCTGAGCCGGAAAGTCAGTTTGCGCCAACGGATGTCGATGTCCGGGTGGTGGTTGACGCTCTCCGCGATCTCGGCCACCCGGTTCACCACCTGGATCGCCGTCGGGAAGTTCGCCAGCTCGGCCGTCCGCTCGATCGACTCACCGCTGCGCGCCCAGCCCGCGAGCTTGCCGAGGCCGGCTGCAATCTGTTCGTCCGTCCACAGGTCTGCCATGTGTCCCATGGTGGTACGCGGACGGGTACGCTGCACGGTTGCCACGGGAGTCCGGTACCTGACCGGGCTGAGAGGCGGGCCGAAGAGCCCGCGACCGTTCGCACCTGATCCGGATAATGCCGGCGCAGGGAGGCCACTCGATCCTCTCCTGCCCGGTGCGCGGCGAGGAGGGCCATGAAAGGCAAGTGGGGCGCGGGCCTGGTGCTCGGGCTGGTCGGGGTCCTGACCGCGGGCTGCAGCCTGATCGGCGGCAACGACGAGAACGACGAATCCACGGTCACCCTCGTCACGCACGATTCGTGGGCCGCGCCGCAGCAGGTGATCGACGCCTTCCAGCAACAAACGGGCATCAAGCTGGACATCCTGAAGAAGGGTGACGCCGGCGCGCTGACCAACTCGCTCGTGCTGACGAAGGCCAACCCGCTCGGCGACGTCGCGTACGGCGTGGACTCCACCTTCGCCTCGCGCGCGCTCAGTGAAGGCGTCTTCGACTCCTACACGAGCCCGGAGGCGGATCGCGGGCCTCAGCGTTACGCGGTCGACAGCGAGCACCGGATGTCGGCGGTGGACCTCGGCGACGTGTGCCTGAACGTCGACACGAACTGGTTCGCCGCGAACGGTGTCCCGGCGCCCACGAGCTACGACGACCTGACCGACCCGCGCTACAAGAACCTTCTCGTCGTCGAGAACCCCGCGACGTCTTCGCCCGGGCTGGCCTTCCTGCTCGGCACAGTCGCGCATTACGGCGAGCAGGGCTGGCAGGCGTACTGGACGAAGCTCAAGGACAACGGCGTGCAGACCGTGAGCGGCTGGGAAGAGGCGTACAGCCAGGACTTCTCCGGCTCGTCGGGCAAGGGCCCGCGCCCGATCGTCGTCTCCTACGCCTCGTCGCCTGCCGCCGAGATCGGCGACGACGGCAAGCCGCGCACGAAGGCGCTGCTCGACACCTGTTACCGCCAGGTCGAGTACGCGGGCGTGCTGGCTGGGACGAAGCAGCCGGAGAAGGCGCGGAAGGTCGTGGACTTCCTGCTGTCCCAACAGTTCCAGACCACGGTCGCGGACAACATGTACGTGTACCCGACGCGCCAGGGCGTCGAGCTGCCGAAGGCCTGGACCACGGCCGCGCCGTTGCCGACGAACCCGGCGAGCCTGCCCGGCGACCAGGTGCAGGCAGGCCGTGAACAGTGGATCGGGCAATGGCGTTCGCTGCTCGGCCAGTGAGCCGCGCGGGGCTGGGGCTGCTCGCCCTGGTCCCGCTCGCGTTCCTCGTCGTCTTCTTCGCGTGGCCGGTCGTCGCGATCCTCAAGCGCGGCTTCGTCGGGGACGACGTGCTCACCGCGCTCGCCGAGGGCGAGACGTGGCGGCTTCTCGCGTTCACCGTGGCTCAGGCCGCCGGTTCGACAGTCCTCGCCGTGCTGGGCGGGATGCCGTTGGCGTTCGTGCTCGCCAGGGTGCGGCTGCCGGGCGTGGCTTTGATCCGCACCCTCGTGCTGATCCCGTTCGTGCTGCCGACCGTCGTCGTCGGGCTGGCGTTCCGGGCGTTGTGGCCGGACGGCGGGGTGCTGTCGATCGTGCTGGCCAACGCGTTCTTCAACGTCGCGGTCATCGCGCGCACTGTCGCCGGGTTGTGGGGGCATCTGGACTCGCGGGCGGAGGACGCCGCGCGTGCGCTGGGCGCTTCGCGGTGGCGGGCCTTCCGCTCGGTCACGCTGCCCGCGTTGCTCCCCGCCGTCTTGTCGGCGGCAGCAGTGGTCTTTTTGTTCTGCGCCACCAGTTTCGGCGTGGTGCTGGTACTCGGCGGCGCCCGGTTCCGCACTCTGGAAACCGAGATCTACCTCCGCACCGAGAACCTGCTCGACCTCAGCGGGGCCGCCGCGCTGTCCCTGGTGCAGATCGCCGCCGTGCTCGCCGTGTTGTTCCTGGGCGCGGCCGCACGGCGTCGGCGGGAAACCGCGCTGCGCCTGCGGTCACGCCGGGAGATCGCGCGACGGCCGGTGCGGGGCGAGTGGTGGGTGGTCGCCGCCGCGGTCGCCGTGCTGGGCCTCCTGCTCACGCCGATCGTCGCGCTGCTCGCCCGGTCGGTGTCCACTGAGGACGGTTGGAGTCTCGCCGGTTACCGTGCGCTCTCCAGCACCGGCAACGATGGCACGCTGCAGGTCTCCGGCTGGGAGGCGGCGCTGACCTCGCTGCGCACCGCCACCGACGCGACGATGCTGGCGCTGATCATCGGCGTCTCCGCAGCCGTCCTCGTGGTGACGCTGCGGCGCACGCCGGGCCGGATTTCCCACGGCCTGGCCGAAAGCATGGACGCGGCGCTGATGCTGCCGCTCGGCGTCTCCGCCGTCACGGTCGGCTTCGGGTACCTGATCACGCTCGACGCACTGCCCGGGGACCTGCGGCGCTCGCCGCTGCTCGTGCCGCTCGCGCAGGCGCTGGTGATCATCCCGCTCATCGTGCGCACCGTGCTCCCGGTGCTGCGTTCGGTCGACGACCGGTTGCGGCAGGCCGCCGCGACGCTCGGCGCCGGGCCGCTGCGGGTGTGGCGGGAGATCGACGTGCCGTTGACCATCCGGTCCGTGGTGGCCGCCGCCGGGTTCGGGTACGTGGTGGCGCTCGGCGAGTTCGGCGCGACGAGTTTCCTTGCCCGCCCGCAGGAACCCACGCTGCCGGTGGCGATCGCCGCGCTCATCGGGCGGCCCGGCCAGCTGAACAACCAGATGGCCTACGCGGCGTGCGCGCTGCTGATGCTGGTGACCGTCGCCGCCGTGATCGTGATCGACCGGCTGGCGGCCGGCCGGGTGGGAGAGTTCTGAGATGTCCCTTTCCGTGCAGGACCTGACCGTCCGATACGGCTCGTTCACCGCCGTTCGCGAGGCGGCGCTGGACATCGCCGACGGTGAGGTGCTCGCGTTGCTGGGCCCGTCCGGCTCGGGGAAGTCGACCCTCCTGCGCGCGATCACCGGGCTCGAGCCGCTGGCCGCGGGCACGGTCCGCTGGGACGGGGACGACCTCGCGCGCGTTCCCGTGCACGAACGCGAGTTCGGCCTGGTGTTCCAGGACGGTCAGCTGTTCCCGCACCGCGACGTCGCCGGCAACATCGCCTTCGGGCTGCGGATGCGGAGAATGCCCGCGCGCGAACGGGAACGCCGCGTGGAGCAGTTGCTGGAACTGGTGGGCCTGGCCGGTTACGGGTCGCGCCGGGTCACCGAGCTGTCCGGTGGCGAGGCCCAGCGGGTCGCGCTCGCGCGGGCGCTCGCCCCGGAACCGCGCCTGCTGTTGCTGGACGAGCCACTGTCCGGTTTGGACGCCGGACTCCGGGAGCAGCTGGCTGTCGACCTCGCCGAAGTGTTGCGCAGCGCGAAGATCACCGCGCTGCTGGTCACGCACGACCAGGAGGAAGCTTTCACGCTGGCCGACCGAGTCGCCGTGCTGCGGGCCGGGGAGGTCCGGCAGATCGGTGACGTGCGTGAAGTCTGGCGCCGTCCCGCCGATGACGACGTCGCCACTTTCCTTGGCGTGACAAGCTTTTTCGACGGGACCGCGCAGGACGGCATCGCCCGCTTCGCGCTCGGTGAGGTCGCCTTGCCCGAAGCGGACGGCCCGGTTCGGCTCGGGCTCCGGCCCAACGCGCTGCACGTCGCGGACGAGGGCGTCACCGGCGAGGTGCTGAGCAAGGTACACAGGCGCGAGCATGCACGGCTTCGCGTGCGCGTCGATCAGTACACGGTGGACGCCACAACGCCCGTGGACGCCGACGTCAAACCCGGTGACGAGGTCGCGCTCGCCGTCGACGCCGAGGGCGTTGTGGTGGTCAGCCGTCCTTCGTCGTGATACGCGCGTACGCCAGGGAAAGCCCGATCACGACATAGCAAGCGGCGCGGAGCGCGCCCTCGGCCAGGCCGGTGGTGGGCATCGGATCCCGCAGTATGTCGGTGATCGAATCCCAGGACCGCGGGAGCAGGAACGGGTGCAGCCAGTCCACCGCGGACAGCAGGAGCAGCACGGCCGAGACGATCGTCCCTGCCAGCACCGAAACCACGACCAGCATCGGGTGTTCGGTGCAGGCCGAGATCGCCAGCGCGACCGCGCCGACCGCCCACAGCTGCAGCGTCACCCACGCCGCCGCCACCGCGATCTTGCCCAGCGCCTCGCCGAACGACAGCGTGGTGCCGGTCAGCGTGAACAGCGACCCGGTGCCGTTGATGATCAGCCCGGTGATCACCCCGACCACCGCCATCAGCACCGTGGCGGCGAGCGTGAACGTGGCCACGCCGAGCGACTTCACCAGCAGCAGACGGCCACGGCTGACCGGCGCGAGCAGCCAGCCGCGCAGCGTGCCGTTCGCCGATTCGCCCGCGAGCGCGTCTCCGGCGGACATCGCCGTTGTCAACGGCAGCAACAGGTTCAGCGTCACCGCGAGCGCGGCGATCGGCAGTACCAGCGCGTTGCCCGCGGCGGACGAGAGCAGGCCGTTGCCGCCGTCGCCCGCCTGTGTGCCGTCGCTCGGCCCGAAGCCGGAGGAGTTCGCCACGGCCAGCCCGATCCCGATCACCGCCGGGACGAGCGCCAGCAGCCCGAGCACGACCAGCGTGCGCGGGCGGCGGAAGATCCAGCGCAGCTCGGCGCGGTAGAGCCGGGCCAGCCCGACGCGTTCCGGGCCGGCCGCGACACCCGCGGTGATGGTCGCCGCTGTCATGCCGCTCCTCCAGCGTCTACTGAGGACAGTCCGTCCGGTTCGCTCTCGCCCTGGGTCAGCCGGGCGAACAGGTCTTCGAGGTCGGTGCGCTCGCGGCGGACCTCGTGCACCTCCACCCCGGCGTGCACGAGCGTCTCCACCACCTTCGGCGCCAGCGCCGTTGTGAGGTCCGCGCGGACTCCTTCCGGCGTCAGCCGGGCCGGGATCCGGTTTTCCCGCAACGCATCCAGCGCCTTGTCACCGTCCGGAGTGGACACCAGAAGGCCAGGACTTCCGGACTCCAGCAGCTCGTTCAGCCCGCCCTGCGCGACCACTGTCCCGTCGTGCAGCACCGCCACGTGCGTGCAGGTGGCCTCCACCTCGGCCAGCAGGTGCGAGGACACCACCACGGTCACGCCGTCCGCGTGCAGCTCGGCGATGATCTTGCGGATTTCCCTGGTGCCGGAGGGATCCAGCCCGTTCGTCGGCTCGTCCAGCACCACCATCCGCCGCGGCACCAGCAGCGCGCCGGCCAGGCCGAGACGCTGCTTCATGCCCAGCGAGTACGCCCGGTACCGGCGATGCGCCGCCGCCGACAGGCCGACGCGCTCCAGCGCGTCCTCGACGGCCTGCTCGATCGCGGACGCGCGCAGCCGGGGCTCGGCCGCCGCCATCCGGTGCAGGTTGTCCCGGCCCGACAGGAACGGGTGGAAGCCCGGCCCCTCGACCAGCGCGCCGACATCGGGCAGCGCGTGCCGCGCGCCGTCCGGCATGGCGTGGCCGAGGAGCTCGACTTCGCCTTCGGTCGGGCGGACCAGGCCGAGCAGCATCCGGATCGTGGTGGTCTTGCCGGAACCGTTGGGGCCCAGCATGCCCAGCACCGCGCCCTCGGGCACGTCCAGATCGACCTGGTCCACCGCGACGGTGCTCCGGTACACCTTGCGCAGCCCCCTGGTCCGCGCCGCGAGCGCCGGAGCCGGGGTGGCCGACGACTCGTCCGCCACCCCGTCCCGCACCTCGAAGGAGGTCGTCACTTCGTCCCCAGCGCGTCGACCAGCACCTGCTCGGGCACCGCGCCCGCGGCGAAGCGGCCGTCGTCGGTGATCAGCGCCGTGCCGACCTTCGTGGTGATCACGTAGCCGGAGCCGAACGCACCGCTGACCGGCTTGCCGAACTGGCTGAGCAGCTTCTTCGGGTCCACGGACTGGCCGTCCTCGCCCGTCCGCTGCTTGAGCGCGTCCGCCGGGACGGTGCCGACCACGACGCTGTCCCAGCCCTCGCCGACGACCTTGGTGTCCTTCTCCTGCGTCGTCATGTCCGGCACCTTCGCCTGCTCCTCGGTCACCTTCGCGCCCTGCGGCGGGGTGAACTGGAACTCGCTGGCGGGCTGCGCGGTGAATTCGACGTCGCTGAACGCGATCTGCAGCGCGGGGTCGGCGGTGCCGTAGGTCATCACCGCGAGCCGCAGCGGCGTCCGCGTCTCGGAATCCACCGCCACGCGGACTTCGCGCAGCAGCGTGCGCTCGGTCGATTTCGGCGTCAGCACCAGCTCGTACGCGGCGCGCCCGGCTACGCGCGCGGTGCCTTCGACGCTGACCGTGCTGCTCTCGCGCACCTTCGCCAGCAGCTGCGTGGCCGCGGCCGCGGGGTCGGACACCTGGCCGTCGCCCGTCTGGCCGCGGGCGACGTCGGCGGGCACCGTCACCTTCTTCGCGGTGTTGTCCTTCGAGGTGTATGTCCAGACCGTGTTTCCGTTGTGCACCACGGTGGTGTCCGACTGGCCCTGCTCGATGGACAGCTTGCTGTTGCCGTTGCCGTCGTTGTAGACGCGTGCCGCGTCGAGGCTCAGGCTCGTCCCGCCGGGCAGCACGCTCGTCGGCAGGCCGAGGTTGTTGTCCACCTTCACCGTCCCGTCCAGCGCGGGCGTCTTGGTGGACAGCACGGACTGCACCAGTTCCTCGGCGCTGATCGACGGCAGCTGCGGAGCTTCGCCCGCGGTCGCGGGCATCGCCAGCCACGCCAGGCCGGCGACCCCGAGCGCCGACCCGGTGACCGCGGCGGTGATGGCCTTCGTCTTCGGTTGCATCGAACTCATCTCCCTGTCCGTGGCGAGCACCAGTGTGCTCCGTCCCCGCCGAAGACGCTCCCGCTTCGGCACTGAGATGGGCCTGAGACGCTGAGAGGTCGCTGAGAACGGGGGCGAGGCCAGCGAAAACCGTGCATTCTAGGCAGCGTGAAGCCTCGGGTGCTGGTGGTCGACGACGAGCCGGGTGTGCGCAAGGCGCTGCACCGCGGGCTGCGCGCGGAGGGCATGGACGTGGTCACGGCGGCGGACGGGCCGAGCGGCCTGCGGCTGGCGCAGACCGGGTCGTTCGACGTGCTGCTGCTGGACATCATGCTGCCCGGGCTGTCGGGCTACCGGGTGTTGCAGCAGCTGCGCGGGCAAGGGATCTCCACGCCGGTACTGATGATCTCCGCGAAGGACGGCGAGGTGGACCAGGCCGACGGGCTCGATCTCGGCGCCGACGGCTACCTCGTGAAGCCGTTCTCGTTCGTCGTGCTCGTAGCGCAGGTGCGCGCGGTGCTTCGCCGCGCGTCGTCGGAGGGCGCGCGCGGGCCGTTGCGGATCGGCGGGCTCGTGGTCGACCGCGCCACGCGCGAAGTGCGCTGGCACGACGACCCGGTGGCGTTGAGCCCGCGCGAGTTCGGCCTGCTGGAAGTACTTGTCGGGCGCGCGGGCACGGTCGTCACGAAGGACGAGCTGCTGCGCGCGGTCTGGGGCGACGAGCAGGCGGCCACGCGCAACGTCGTCGAGGTGTACGTCGGGTACGTGCGGCGCAAGCTCGACGCGGTGGGCGCGGGCGCGCTGGTGCGCACCGTGCGCGGGCACGGGTACCTGGCCTCCGACGCGGCGCTGGACGAGGTACTGCCCGGGTGATCTCACGCTGGCCGATGTGGCTGCGGATCACCGTGCCCGCGGCCGTAGTCACCCTGGCCGTCCTGCTCGGTCTCGCGGTGATCGCCGGGCGCGGGCTGGGGCCGTTGCGGTTACACGCGGTCGACACCGAACTGGGGCACGCGCTCGGGCCCGCTTCCGCCGCGGTGTCGGCGGGGCAGCTGCCGGCGCCGGTCGACGGCCTCACGGTGCGGGTGCTGGACACCACGGGCGCGCCGGTCGACGGTGCCCCGCCGATCGCGGATCTCACGCCCGGCGTGGTGCGCGCCCTGAAAGCCGGGGAATCGATCAACACGGGCGACCCGGCCTCGCAACGCTGGCGCGCCGCGGTGGTGACGGCGCCGGACGGGCAGATGCGGCTCGTGGTGGCGGGCACCGGGCTCGTCGGGCTGACCGCGTCGGCGCGCACGGGCTCGCACTGGCTGCTGGCGGCCGCGTCGATCGGCGTGATCGTGGCCGCTGCCGCGACGTGGCTCGTGGTGCGGCTCGCCCTGCGCCCGGTCGGCCGGATGCGGCGTTCGGTGCGCGCGCTGCCGCCGGGACAACGCCTGCCGATTCCCGAGGCACACGACGAACTTCGCGCGCTGGCCGAGGATTTCAACGCACTGCTGGCCAGACAGGAGGAGGCGAGCCTGCGGTTGCGCCGGTTCACCGGCGATGCCGCGCACGAGCTCCGCTCACCGGTCGCGTCCATCCGGGTGCAGGCCGAGGTCGCCGTGGCGAATCCGGATCCGGAGCTGGCACAGGAAACTCTCGCCGACGTCCTCGCGGAGTCCGAGCGCCTGTCCACGTTGCTGGACAGCCTGCTCGCGCTCGCCCGGTCCGATGCGGGCGAACTGCCCCCGGCCGAGCCCGTCGAACTGGTCACCGAAGCGCGCGCCGCGGTGCACCGGCTCCCGGCCGGTTCGCCGACGGCGCGGGTGAGCGGATCCGGCGGCCAGGTCTGGGCGCACGCCGCGCATTCCGAAGTCGAACTGGTGCTGAACAACCTGCTGCGCAACGCCTGCCGGTACGCGCGCTCGCAGATCGTGGTGTCCGTGCTGGCCGGGCGCGCGATGGTCCGGCTGGTCGTGGACGACGACGGGCCCGGGGTCCCGCCGGAGCACCGCGAGCGCGTCTTCGACCGGTTCTACCGGGTCGCCGACGACCGGTCACGCTCCTCCGGCGGCACCGGGCTCGGGCTCGCGATGGTCGCCGAAGCCGTGCGGCGGCGCGGGGGCCGGGTCACCGTCGGAGAGTCACCCGAAGGCGGTGCCCGCTTCCAGGTGACCTGGCGCCGGGCCGGTAACGTCTCCGCTTCGTGAGAGTGATCGTCGGAGCTGCCATCGTGCGGGGTGGCGCCCTGCTCGCCCAGCAACGGGCCTACCCCGCCGAGGTCGCGGGGCGGTGGGAGCTGCCGGGCGGTCGCGTGGAAGCCGGCGAATCCGAGCCCGAGGCGTTGCGCCGGGAATGCGTCGAGGAGCTGGGCGTCGAGGTGCACGTCGGCGCCAGGGTCGGCGCCGACGTGCAGTTGCGGCCCGGCCTCGTGCTCCGTGCCTACGCCGCCACGCTGGCGGATCTCGCCGCGGAGCCGAAAGCCTTGGAACACAAGGGGCTCCGCTGGATCGATCCGTCCACTTTGGATGATCTGCCGTGGCTGCCCGCCGATCTCGAACTGCTGCCCGCGCTGCGCGAGCTGCTGGAAGGCGTCACGAAGCCCCGATGAGCCGCAGCGCCGACGAAAGCCGGTGCTCGCCTCGTTCGGCCGCTCGCGCCGCGCCCGCTTTGCGGATGCGTGCGAGCTCCCCGGGATCGGAGAGCAGCTCGATCGTGCGCTCCCGGATCGGCCGCAGCGTCTCGATCACCGCGTCCGCCGTGGCGTCCTTCAGCCGTCCATACGATGAATACCGGGTGGCCACTTCCTTCGGCGTGGTCCCGGTGCAGGCGGCCAGGATCTCCAGCAGGTTCGACACCCCTGGCCGTGTTTCCGGCTCGTAGGCCGGCACCGTTTCGCCGTCGGTGACCGCCTTGCGGAACTTGCGGCGGATCAGGTCCGGCTCGTCGAGCACGAACACCACCCCGGCGGAGTCCCGTGTGGACTTCGACATCTTGCGGGTGGGGTCCGCGAGGTCGCGCACCCGCGCACCGGTGAGCGGCAGCACGGCCTCGGGCACGGTGAACACCTCGCCGTAGGTGGCGTTGAACCGCCGCGCGAGCGCCCTGGCCAGTTCGACGTGCTGGCGCTGGTCTTCCCCGACCGGTACCTCGGAAGCGCCCTGCAACAGGATGTCCGCCGCCATCAGCACCGGGTACGTCAGCAGGCTCAGCCGCACGCCTGCCTGGCCGTCCGCCTTCTCCTTGAACTGGATCATCCGCGCGGCCTCGCCGTAGGAGCAGGTGCATTCGAGGATCCAGGTCAGTGCCCCGAGCTCGCGGGCGAGGTCGGACTGCACGAAGACCCGCTCGGGCGGGATCCCGGCGGCGACGAGCACGGCCAGCATCTCGGCTGCGCGGCCGCGCAGGCCGGCCGGGTTGTGCGTGGTGGTCATCGCGTGCAGGTCGGCGATGAAGTACAGGTCCTCCTCGCCACCGTCGGCGACCCAGCGGCTGACCGCGCCGAGGTGGTTGCCGAGCTGGGTGTGGCCGGACGGGGTGATTCCGGAGAACTTCATGATCTTTCCCTCGGGGTTCTCGCCACCCGCGGGAAACGACGAAGGCCGCCACGCGGGCGGCCTTCGGACACTGGAATTCAGCGCACGGGAACGACGGCCGCCGGGGGCGGCCACCACAGTCCCGCGAAGCTGCGCATGGGTCCACCTTAGCCGGAGCGAGAACCTCGCCGCACCCCTCTTTACCTGGGCTTTGCCGAGGTGACGAACCAGCTACGGCACGCCGCGGTTAACAGCTGTCACGGGCGCCGCGCGGGGTTACCGTCGAGGTATGTACGTCGTCCTGCTCACTTACACCGCGCCATTGGAAGAAGTCGATCTCGCGCTGCCGGACCACGCGAAGTGGCTCGAAAAGCATTTCCAGGCGGGGGAGTTCCTCGCCGCCGGACGCCGGAACCCGCGGAACGGGGGCGTGATCATCACGCGCCCGATGGCGCGCGGGAAGCTGGACGCCATCCTCGCCACCGATCCGTTCTCGGTCGGGCACCTCGCTTCCTACGAGGTGGTCGAGTTCGCCGCGACGCGGACCGCGCCGGAGGTGCGTCTGCTCAACGAGGCGATCGCGCAGAGCGCCTGAGCGTCAGCAGGGGATGTTCGCTCCAGCCGGGGTGAACATCCCGCCTCAGGCTGCCTTCTTCACACCCGTCTTCGCCTGCTGCAGCGCGAGCACGGGACACTTGCGGCAGCGGGGCTTCGACCGGCAGCACTTCTTCTTGACCTTGCCGGATTTCATCAGTTTGCGGACTACAGCCTTGGGGTCCGCGTCCTTCTTGCCCACGAGGGTTAGGGTAGGTGAACCTAACCTTGATCGCGGCGTGGCGATGGTCACAGCAGGCCGCAGGGTATCCTGAGGGGCGACCGCCTATGGCCAAAGCCGGCCGGGGCGTTCTCCACCTTCACCCCTTTTAGTACAGGAGCCCTCGCGTGCCCGCAGCAACCGCCGAGAAGGTCCGCACCGACCTCCGCAATGTGGCCATCGTGGCGCACGTCGACCACGGCAAGACCACCCTGGTCGACGCCATGCTCAGGCAGTCCGGCGCGTTCGCCGAGCGGGCCGAGCTCGTCGACCGCGTGATGGACTCCGGCGAGCTGGAGCGGGAAAAGGGCATCACGATCCTGGCCAAGAACACGGCCATCCACCGCAAGACCCCGGACGGCGCGGTCACCATCAACGTGATCGACACCCCCGGCCACGCCGACTTCGGTGGCGAGGTCGAGCGCGGGCTCGCGATGGTCGACGGAGTGGTGCTGCTGGTGGACGCCAGCGAGGGCCCGCTGCCGCAGACGCGGTTCGTGCTCCGCAAGACCCTTGAGGCCGGCCTGCCGGTCGTGCTGGTGGTCAACAAGGTCGACCGCCCCGACGCCCGGATCGCCGAGGTCGTCGAGGAAACCCACGACCTCCTGCTCGATCTGGCCGGCGACATCGAGGACGCCGACCTGGACGCGGTGCTCGACCTGCCGGTCGTCTACGCCTCCGCGCGCGCCGGCAAGGCCAGCCTGGAGCGGCCCGCCGACGGCGCACTGCCGGACAGTGAAAACCTCGACCCGCTCTTCGAGACCCTGCTGCGCCACGTGCCGCCGCCGCAGGCGGACGTCGACGGCCCGCTGCGCGCGCTGGTCACCAACCTCGACGCGTCGAACTTCCTCGGCCGCATCGCGCTGATCCGCATCCACTCCGGCAAGCTCCGCAAGGGCCAGACCGTGGCGTGGCTGCGCGCCGACGGCTCGGTGCACAACGTGCGCATCTCCGAGCTGCTGGTCACCGAGGCGCTCGAGCGCGTCCCCGCGCAGGAGGCCGAAGCGGGCGATCTCGTTGCCATCGCGGGAATCCCGGACATCACGATCGGCGACACCCTCGCCGACGTGGAGGACCCGGAGGCGCTGCCGCGGATCACCGTGGACGAGCCTGCCATCTCGATGACCATCGGCGTGAACACCTCGCCGCTGGCCGGGCGCAACGGCGGCGACAAGGTCACCGCCCGCCTGGTGAAGGCGCGGCTGGACCAGGAACTGGTCGGCAACGTGAGCATCAAGGTGCTGCCCACCGAGCGTCCGGACACCTGGGAGGTGCAGGGCCGCGGTGAGCTGGCGCTGGCCATCCTCGTCGAGCAGATGCGCCGCGAGGGCTTCGAGCTGACCGTCGGCAAGCCGCAGGTGGTCACCCGCACCATCGACGGCAAGCTGCACGAGCCGTTCGAGCGGCTGACGATCGACTCGCCGGAGGAGCACCTCGGCTCGATCACGCAGCTGATGGCCGCGCGCAAGGGCCGCATGGAACACATGGGCGGCAACGGCACCGGCCGGATCCGGATGGAGTACGTGCTGCCCGCACGCGGGCTGATCGGCTTCCGCACCGACTTCCTCACCGAGACCCGCGGCACCGGCATCGCGAACCACGTGTTCGAGGGCTACTTCCCGTGGGCGGGCGAGATCCGCACCCGGCACAGCGGTTCGCTGGTCGCCGACCGGTCCGGCCCGATCACCGCGTACGCGATGATCCAGCTCGCCGACCGCGGCACGTTCTTCGTCGAGCCCGGCGCCGAGGTGTACGAGGGCATGGTCGTCGGCGAGAACCCGCGCGCCGAGGACCTCGACATCAACATCACCAAGGAGAAGAAGCTCACCAACATGCGCTCGTCCACCGGTGACGAGCTCGAGCGCCTCGCCCGCCCGCGCAAGCTGGGCCTGGAGGAAGCGCTGGAGTTCTGCGCCGTCGACGAATGCGTCGAGGTGGCGCCGGACGTCGTGCGCGTGCGCAAGGTGACGCTCGACATCTCCCAGCGCGCCAAGGAGCGCTCCCGCGCGAAGAGCCGCGACCAGGGTTGATCCTTCTTTACGGCCCGGCCACACGCCGGGCCGTACTGTACCCACGGTTTGCCGATCCGACCGTCAGTCACGGTTGTCCAGCCTGGTAGGCCGGGTTCCGGCAAGTGGGGGGAACCCCGGGCAGGCCGCGAACGTCCACCTTTTGGCGGTACCTGATCCGGTGCGGAGCACCGGACAGCTGTCTGGCAATCTCGGTACCACGCCAACAGGGCTTGTGGCACCATCGTGGGCTCAGCGCCAGGGGAGGCAGTGTGCGGAAAGGCAAAGCGGCAGCGTTGATCCTGCTGCTGGCTGCCGTGCTCGCCGCTTGCACGAACACCCCGCCGGCGCCGATCGTCACTTCGCCGGTCGCGCAGTCCACCACATCCACCACACCCAGCCCGTCACAGATCGTGATCGGCATGGACGACATCGCGGGCGGCTACAACCCGCACAACCTCGCGGACCAGTCCACGATCACCACGGCGCTCTCGCAGCTGCTGCTGCCTTCGGTGTTCCGCCAGTCCGACGACGGCCAGTATCAGCTCGACACCACGCTGATGCGCTCGGCCGAGGTCACCTCGCAGGAGCCGTTCACGGTCACCTACGAGATCCGCCAGGACGCGTCCTGGTCGGACGGCGCCCCGATCGCGGTGGAGGACTTCGTCTACCTCGCCGACGCGATGCGCGACCAGCCCGGCGTGGTCGAGCCCGCCGGCTACCGGCTCATCTCGAACATCCAGCCCGGCGAGGGCGGCAAGAAGGTCCAGGTCACGTTCTCACAGGCCTATCCCGGCTGGCGGACGCTGTTCTCGAACCTCCTGCCCCAGCATCTGCTGAAAGACGCTCCAGGTGGCTGGCAGGGGGCTCTGCAGGGCAGTTTTCCGGCCTATGGCGGACCGTTCTCCATCAAGCAGCTGGACAACGCGCGCGGCGAGATCATCCTGGAACGCAACGAGCGCTACTGGGACAAGCCGGCGGCGGTGGACCAGATCGTGCTGCGCCGGTCCGACCAGGCCGGGCTCGCCACGGCGCTGCGCAGCGGTAACGACCAGTTCGTGATGTCCCGTACCGACAGCGTCGGCCTCCAGCAGCTGCAGGCGTTGGGCAGCTCGGTCCAGCTGAGCACCGTCGCGAGCCCGCGCGTCGCGAGCGTGCTGCTGCGCCCGGCCAACGGACCGTTGGTGGACAACGACGTGCGTGCCGGCGTGGCCGCGCTCATCGACCGCAACAAGCTGATCGACGAAGGCACCAACGGGGGCCCCTCGGCCGGTCTCCGCGCCGACGCCCAGGTGCTCCCGCCGTCCGAATCCGGTTACACCGCAACGATTCCGGCCAACGCGTCGGCGCCGGACCCGGCCGCGGCGGAGGCGCTGCTGAAGAGCGCGGGCTACACCAAGGAAGCCGGCACCTGGCGCAAGGACGGCAAACCGCTGACGCTCGTCATCGCCTCGCCCGGCACGCAGGAGCCGTACGCGAGCATCGCGAAGGAGCTGTCCACCGAGCTGACCGCGGCCGGGGTGCAGGTCAGCGTGATCAACCCGCAGCCGCGCGACCTCTTCTCGAACCTGCTGGCCATGCCGGTCACCAAGAACGGGCAGACCACCACCGACGGCTCCGGCACGGTCGGTGTCGACATCGCGGTGGTCCCGACGGCGGTCGGCGGCGACCCGGCGACGGTGCTGGCCTCGGAGTTCGGCTGCCGTCCCGGGCAGGACACCACTTCCTCCACGGCGACGGTGACCCCGGCGAACCCGGCCGCGGTGTGCGACGCCGAACTTCAGCCGACCATCGACGCCGCGCTCGCCGGTACCAAGACGATGGCCGAGGCACTGTCCGAAGTGGAACCGAAGCTGTGGGCGCAGCACACGGTGCTCCCGCTCTTCCAGCTCGCCGACACGCTGGCGATTGGTTCAGGCATTTCCGGCGTGACGCCGGGACCGGCGATGGTTGGGCCGTTCGGGTCAGCCGTGAATTGGACACGTGGCGGCAAGTAACCAACGTATGTCCTCATGTTATCTGGAAGTCACCCTTTGGTCACAATCACTCTGAGAGTGGTGACTCGGTGTGCACATCTTTCTAGCGTTCTCCGGCAGTGCGCCGGACGCGTGCATCCGGTGTGACATAAGCTCCGGCCTAACGCCGGAGTGGTGTGGACCATGGGTCCAGTGCTAGGAGGGCACACGTAAATGAGCAGATGGAAAGCAGCCTCGGCCTTAACGATGGCCGTGACTGCAGCGCTCGTGCTGAGCGCTTGCGGCGGAGGCGGCGACAACGGGAGCACGGACCAGAACGGTTCGAGCACCGACGTCAAGAGCATGGCTGTCGGCAAGGCGGAAAACGCCCAAGCCGGCACGTTCAAACTGGGCGACGCTCCCTCGTGGGACGGCCCTGTCACGGTCGGGATCGATGACGCCTACTCGGCGTACAACAACCAGACTCCGGACACCAACACCTCGTACAACTACTACGTGATCGTTGCTGTCCTTGCCGGTTCGAACATGCTCGACGGCAACAACAAGCCCCTGCTCAACACCGACGTGCTGGACTCGTGGGACGTGACCTCCACCAGCCCGTACACCGTCACCTACAAGATCAAGCCGGGTGTCAAGTGGTCCGACGGCGCGCCGTGGAACTGCAAGGACTACTACCTCGCGTACCTGGCGAACCGGGGCACCACCGGGTTCAACGCGGCGGCGACGGCGGGCTATGACCTGATCGACAGCGCCAAGTGCACCGACGACCAGACCTTCGTCACCACGTACAAGCAGCCCTACATCGACTACAAGGGCCTGTTCGACGGCGCGGCCATGCTGCCGGCGCACGTCCTCGAGGCGAAGACCGGCATCCCGGACATCACTCAGCTGAACCCGAACAGCGACCCGGCACTGCTCAAGAAGGCCGGCGACTTCTGGACCAATGAGTGGAAGGGCTTCAACAAGGACATCATGCCGGCCTCCGGGCCGTACATGATCACCGCTTTCGACCAGAACCAGGGCGCGGTGACCTTGGAGAAGAACCCGAACTGGATCGGCGCCAAGGGCGGCCCGAACAAGATCATCGTCAAGTCGTTCTCCGACACCAAGGCGATGGCCACCGCGCTGCAGAACGGTGAGATCCAGGTCGTCGCTTCGACGCAGCCCGACGCGACCGCGGCCGACACCCTCAAGGGCCTCTCGGCGCAGGGCGTCACCTACGGTTCGGCGCCGCAGCTGTCGTACGAGCACCTGGACATGCAGTACAAGAACCCGATCCTGAAGGACGAGGCCGCACGCAAGGCCCTGTTCCAGGTGATCGACCGGTCGGCGATCACGGACAAGCTGCTCAAGGAAGTCCAGTCGGACATCACCCCGATGAACAGCCTGATCTACCTGCCGACGGACCAGGGGTACCAGGACGTCTACAGCGACAAGGCGGGCAAGGGCGCGGCCGAGGCCAAGAAGACCCTCGAGGCCGACGGCTGGACGCTCGGCGCGGACGGCATCTACCAGAAGAACGGGCAGCGGTTCTCGGTCACGATCTCGCACAACAACAACGCGCGTCGTGACCAGACGGTCGAGCTGATCCAGTCCCAGGCCAAGGCCGCGGGCATCGAGGTCAAGAACGACAACGACCCGAACTTCCTCTCCGGTGGCCGGGTCAGCACGGGTAACTACGACATCGCGCTCTTCGCGTGGTCGCAGCCGCCGTTCAAGTCGCAGTCGCAGCCGCTCTACTCCACGGGCGGTAACCAGAACTGGCAGAACTTCAGCGACCCGAAGGTGGACGACACCTTCAAGCAGGCCGTGGTCGCCACGGACGAAGCCACCGCGACGAAGCTGTACCAGCAGGCCGACTCGCAGATCGCCCAGGACTACGCGTCGCTGCCGCTCTACGCGGTGCCGTCGATGTGGGCCTTCCAGGGCATCGACAGGGTGTACATGCAGTCGTACCTCGGTGCGCTGTGGAACGCCGGTGAGTGGGCGCAGAAGTAAGCTGCGGCTCTAGGCAGAACCCTGGTGGAGTCCGGGGGCCGGGTCACGAACCCGGCCCCCGGACTTCCTCCGGAAGTAGCTGTCGACCGTTGGGCAACCCCCGCTACGGTGGACACCGGGCGCGGCTGCATACTTCCGGCCAGGCCCGGATGAGGAGCATTCTCGTTGAACCTGGTTATCTATATTCTTCGCCGTCTGGCGATATCGATCCCCGTCCTGCTGGTGGGGACCTTTCTGGTGTTCATGATGGTCGCGGCAGCCGGGGACCCGCTGGCGGAGCTCCGGGGCAGGCCGAACATCAACCCGGAAGCCATCGCGGAAACGGCCCGCCAGCTTGGTCTGGACAAGCCGATCATCGAACGCTACTTCTACTGGCTCGGGCACTTCCTGACCGGTGACTGGGGCGTTTCGGTCGCGCAGGGCAATGCCATGCAGCCGGTGTTCCCGAAGGTCATGGGCGCCTTCGACGTCACGATCAAACTGGTGGTCGGCGCCGAGATCCTGGCGCTCATCGTCGGGGTGGCCGTCGGGGTGCTGGCGGCGGTCAAGCAGTACTCGATCGTCGACTACGTCGCGACCACGCTGGCGTTCTTCCTGTTCTCGATGCCGATCTTCTGCGTCGCGATCGTGCTCAAGACCTACGCCATCCAGATCAACGTCTGGATTCGTGACCTCGGGCTGACCGATCTGCTCGGTAATCCATGGTTGCGCACGACGAGTCCGGAAACGCTGAGTTCCACCGGATTCGGCGATTTCCTGGCGAAATACACGGGCGCGTATCTTTTGCCGACTTTGTCCATCATGGCGATCAGTTTCGCCGCGTACAGCCGTTTCCAGCGTGCTTCGATGCTGGAAACGCTCAACATGGATTATGTGCGGACAGCGCGGGCAAAGGGGCTTTCCGGCTCCCGTGTCGTGTTCCGGCACGCATTCCGTAACGCGCTGATTCCGGTGGCCACGCTCTTCTCGGTGAACTTCGGCCAGGTGCTGACCGGCGCGATCATCACCGAGACCGTGTTCAACTGGCACGGGATGGGCACGCTGCTCGTCCAATCGGTGTCGCACAACGACCCGAACACGTTGATGGGCTGGCTGGTGGTCGTCGCCGTGATGGTGGTGGCCGCGAACCTGATCGCAGATCTGCTGTACGGCATCATGGACCCGAGGATTCGCGTTGGCTGACATGAACTCTTTGGTTGCCGGCGAGGCGGCCTCGGCCGCCCAGCGCGAAGGCACCCTGCCTCCCGAGGCACTTCCGGAACCGGTCAGCCAGGGCAAACTGGTCCTGCGCAAGTTCCTGCGGCACAAGCTGGCCATGGTCAGCACGGTGGTGCTCCTGCTCATCGTGCTGATCGCGCTGCTGATGCCGATATTCTGGAAGCACAATTACGAGGACGCGAGCTTCCCGTCGTTCGCGTCGCCGAGCGGGGACTTCCCGCTGGGCACCACCCAGGTCGGCAAGGACATGGTGTCGCAGGTGTTGCGCGGCACCCAGTTCTCGTTGCTGATCGCGGTCATCGTGTCGATCGTGGCCACCTTCATCGGCGTGATTTTCGGTGCGCTGGCCGGATATCTGCGCGGGTTCACCGACTCGTCGCTGTCCCGGCTGACCGACCTGTTCCTGATCATCCCGCAGATCGCGGCCGCGGCCATCATGGCGAAGGTCTTCGGCCACGGCAGCTGGTTCGTCGTCGCGATGGTGCTGGCGCTGTTCGCGTGGATGCCGATCGCGCGGATCACCCGGGCCGAGGCGATGGCCTTGTCCCAGCGCGAGTTCGTCGAAGCCGCGCGGGCGGCGGGCGCGGGTACCGGGCGGATCATCTTCCGCCACCTGGTGCCCAACATGGTCGGCAGCATCACGGTGAACGCCACCCTGGCCGTGGCGCAGGCGGTGCTGGTCGAGGCCGCGCTGAGCTTCATCGGCCTCGGTGTGCAACCACCGGACACCTCGCTCGGCCGGATCATCCTGGAGAACTACGCGCAGGTGCAGAACCGGCCGTGGCTGTTCTTCGGGCCGTTCGTGGTGCTGGTGCTGATTTCCTTGTCGATCAACTTCATCGGTGACGGTCTGCGGGACGCCTTCGACCCGCGCCAGCGCCGAATGAAGGCCTGACGACCCCACCAGAAAAAGCCCTTCCCCGAACATTCAGGGAAGGGCTTTTTCTTTTACGCACCCCCTCCGCTTCGCTCCGGGACCCGGCAACGCGAAGCGAGCCGCCCCACGACCACACCCCACCATCGTTCCGATCCCCAGCGCTCTTCAGCGGTCGGTGTGCCGGGTCAAGGCATCTTTCCCGCCTTGACGCGGTGCGGCGACCGTTGAACACTGCGCGATCGGGGCGGGGGTGGGGTGCACACAGCGCGCGCTACGCGCGTCCGTTGCTGTCTCAAGTCGAGGACGCAAAAAGCCGAGGGGAAAAGATTAAGAGATTGTCCTCGCCGGACGGGCAAGCTCAAGGATGGACAGGGGTTTCGTAGCTCGGGCGGCGGTTTTCGGCGTGGCTGGGGAGAAGGGGCGGTCCGCTGGCGCGGCCCGCCCCCTCAAAAAACACCGCGGCCCGTCCGCGCATGCGCACGGACGGGCCACAGGTCTCCCCCCTTAACTCCCGGTGTAGAGCAGCACGTTCGGCGAACCCGAGCCGGCGCTGGTCACCTTGCCCGTGGTTCCGGCTGCCACCAGCGCGTTCCGGACCGTCGCCGGCGTCGCGGTGGTGTGCGTAGCTAGATAGAGCGCCGCCGCGCCCGTCACATGCGGCGTCGCCATGGACGTGCCGCTGATCGTGTTCGTGGCGGTGGTGCTGCCGATCCAGTCCGACTTGATGCTGCTGCCCGGCGCGAAGATGTCCAGGCAGCTCCCGTAGTTGGAGTAGCTGGCCCTGGCATCGGTACTCGTGGTGGCGCCCACGGTGATCGCTTCGGCCGTACGTGCCGGGGAACTGTTGCACGCGCTGGTGCTTTCGTTGCCACCCGCGACGGCGAAGGTGACGCCCGCGGCGATGGCGCTCTTCACCGCGTTGTCCACCGACGTCGAGGCGCTGCCGCCGAGCGACATGTTCGCGACGGCCGGTTTGACGGCGTTCTGCGCCACCCAGTCGATCCCGGCGATGACCCCGGCGTACGAGCCCGAGCCGGAGCAGTCGAGCACGCGCACCGCGGTCAGCTGCACGCCCTTCGCGAGGCCGTAAGTACTGCCGCCGACGGTCCCGGCGACGTGCGTGCCGTGGCCGTTGCAGTCGGTGGCGTTGCTGTCGTTGTCGACGAAGTCATAACCCGACTTCGCCCGCCCACCGAAATCGGTGTGGGTCAGGTTGATCCCGGTGTCGATGATGTAAGCGTGCACGTTGGAAGCCGTCGTCGAGTACGTGTACGAGCTGTCCAGCGGGAGTGAACGCTGGTCCACCCGGTCCAGCCCCCACGACGGCGGGTTGGTCTGGGTGGCGGCGATGCTGAACACGTGGTCCTGCTCGACGTAGGCCACCGCAGGGTCTGCCGCGGCGCGTTTGGCCTGCGCCTCGGACATCGTGGCCGAGTATCCGTGCAGTGCCGTGGAAAACTTCTGGTGCACCACGCCGCCGAGCTTCCCGGCGAGCGCGTCGACGGCCGAGGAGCCGTCCTTGAACACCACGATGTAGCTGTCCTTGATCGCGCCGATGCCGTCGGCACCGACGATGGAACCTTCCTTCGCCATCGCGGGCGCGCTCGTGGCGACGGCCGCGACCACGGCCACGGCGGACGCCAGGCCGAACGTGGCGAGGGATCTGCGCTTGCTGCGAGTGGGTTTGCGCACGGTCCGTTCCTCCTTGGCAGGGCCGGCCCGGCAGAGGCATACCGGACCGCAAGGGGTGAAAAGCATTCATGTGGTGAATGCGAAGCCGAGCGTAAAAGCGACATTCCCGCCCCGGAAGGGGCAGCACTCGAACAGCCCCACCCGAAAGTAGGGCGAAGGATCAGGGGCGGGTTTCCAGCACGTCGAGGATCTGCCGTGCCGTCACCGCGCCAACAACACGGCCGTCGTCGTCCACGACCACGCCCAGCCCGGCGGGCGACGAGAGTGCGGCGTCCAGCGCGCCGCGGATCGCCGTGCCCTGCTGGTACAGCGAACCGCCCGCGACGAGATCGGCCTCGGCGAGCTCACCCTCCACAGTGGACTCCGGGGCGAGCCAGCCACGCGGCTGGCGCTCGGCGTTGACGGCGAGCAGCCAGTCCTGCACCGGCCCGGAGACCTGCTCCCCGAGCTCCACGGTGGCGAGGTCCTTCACCTCGACCCCGGTGGAATCCACAAAGGACAGACCACGGTAGCCCCGGTCCCTGCCGACGAACGAGGCCACGAAGTCGTCCACCGGATGCCGCAGCACGTCCGCGGGCGTGCCGTACTGCGCGAGCTTGCCGCCCACCCGCATCACGGCCACCTTGTCACCCAGCCGCACGGCCTCGTCGATGTCGTGCGTGACGAACACGATCGTCTTGCCCAGCTGCGACTGCACGCGCAGCAGCTCGTCCTGCAGGCCCTCCCGGACGATCGGGTCGACGGCCGAGAACGGCTCGTCCATCAGCAGCACCGGCGAGTCCGCGGCGAGCGCGCGGGCCACCCCGACGCGCTGCTGCTGGCCGCCGGAAAGCTGTGCGGGATAACGCTTTGCGAGCTCGGCGGGCAGGCCGACGGTGTCCAGCAGCTCGGCCGCCCGTTCGCGCGCCTTGCGCTTGCCCCAGCCCGACAGCAGCGGCACGGTGGCCACGTTGTCGAGCACCGTGCGGTGCGGGAAGAGACCGGCGTTCTGGATCACGTAACCGATACCGCGCCGCAGCACCGGCGGGTCGGACTCCCGCACGTCCTTGCCGTCAAGCAGCACCGAGCCGCCGGTCGGCTCGACCATCCGGTTGATCATCCGCAGCGACGTGGTCTTGCCGCAGCCGGAAGGGCCGACGAACACCGTGATCGTGCCGTCCTCGACGGTCAGGCTCAGGTCGTCGACCGCGACGGTGCCGCCGGGGTACTGCTTGGTGACGCCCCGGAACTCGATCCCCACGCCAGCCTCCTGTTTGCGGAAAACGGCCGGTCTCCCGAGGGAGACCGGCCGTTCATCACAGCCATCGGCTTCACACTAGCCTGCTACTCCATCCTCCACAGCGGCCTTCGCCACCGCGGCCGCGACCTCGGGGGCCACCCGCGGGTCCAGCGGGCTGGGCACGATCCGGTCCGGGCCGAGATCATCCTGCGCGACGGCGACGATCGCCTCCGCGGCGGCGAGCTTCATGCCCTCGGTGATCGCGCGCGCCCCGGCGTCCAGCGCGCCGCGGAAAACCCCGGGGAACGCCAGCACGTTGTTGATCTGGTTGGGGAAGTCGCTGCGCCCGGTGGCCACGATCGCCGCGTGCTTGGCCGCGTCGTCCGGGTGCACCTCGGGATCCGGGTTCGACAGCGCGAAGACGATCGGGTCCTCCGCCATCTCGCCCAGCAGCTCGGCCTCGATGGTGGAACCGGACAGCCCGAGGAACACGTCGGCACCACGCAGCGCCTCGGCGAGACCGCCCTGCAGCCCGGCCGCGTTCGTGCTCGCCGCCAGCTGCTCCTTGATCGGGTTCAGCCCCGCGCGGCCGCGGTGGATGATGCCCTTCGAGTCCAGCAGCGTGACGTCCCCGATGCCGGCCTCCTGCAGGATCCGCGCGCAGGCGACGCCGGCCGCGCCCGCACCGGAGATCACCACGCGCTGATCCGCGATGTCGCGCCCCAGCACCAGGTTCGCGCCGCGCAGCGCGGCGAGCGTGACGATCGCCGTGCCGTGCTGGTCGTCGTGCATGACCGGGCAGTCCAGCACCTGCTTGAGCTTGTCCTCCAGCTCGAAGCAGCGCGGGGCGGAGATGTCCTCGAGGTTCACCGCGCCGTACGACGGGCGCAGCCGCACCAGCGTCTCGACGATCTCGTCCACGTCGGTGGTGTCCAGCACCAGCGGGATCGAGTCGAGCCCGCCGAACGTCTTGAACAGCACCGACTTGCCCTCCATGACGGGCAGCGACGCGCTCGCGCCGATGTCGCCGAGGCCCAGCACGGCGGTGCCGTCACTGACCACGACCACCAGCCTGTCCGCCCACGTGTAGCGCTGGGCGAGCGAGGCCTGCTCGGCGATGGCGCGGCTGACCTTGGCCACGCCGGGCGTGTAGGCGATGGACAGGTCGCGCGGTCGCGAGATCGGCCTGGCGGCGGCCACGGAGAGCTTGCCGCCCTCGTGCCCGCCGAAGATCTCGTCGTCGGTGACCGGCGACGTGTCCTGGTCCTGCATCACTTTCCCTGTCGTCGAAGTCATGAAAAATCCCTCCCGGGACTGCGAGCGGGGACCTCCCCGATCCCCGTGAAAAGCTCTTGCTCCTGCTGCTCGGCAGCCCGGCGCGGTGGCGCCGCCTACCGGCCAGGCGTCCGGCTCGGCCGTCCCAGCCCTTGGTGAGGCGACGGCCGCGGACGCGGCGGTCCCACCAGTGTGGCAGGCCCGCCATGGGTTGTGATCCTCAGGTGCGGCTCACATCACAAAAAAGGGCAGGTCAGGCGCCTGTTAGCAAGACGTCCGTCCGGCTTGGTTGTCCATGGATAAGGTGAACCGCATGCAGGTCCGCGAGCTGGCCGTCCTGGACGCCTACGAGTTCTCCCCGCCCAAGTTCCCCGACCACCGCGGGCTGTTCGTCGCCCCGTTCCAGGAAAAAGCGGTCACCGAAACGATCGGGCACCGATTGCGTCTCGGCCAGACCAACCACAGCGTTTCCCGGCGCGGCACCATCCGCGGCGTGCACTTCGCCGACACTCCGCCAGGGCAGGCGAAGTACGTGTACTGCCCGCGCGGCGCGCTGCTGGACGTGATCGTCGACCTGCGCGTGGGCTCACCCACGTTCGGCAAATGGGACGCGGTCCGGCTCGACTCCGTCGAGTTCCACGCGGTTTACGTGGCCGAGGGCCTCGGGCACGCCTTCGTCGCGCTGGAGGAAGACACCGCGATGGCGTACCTCTGCTCCACGGGCTACAACCCCGGGGCGGAGCACGGGATCACGCCACTGGACCCGGAGCTCGCGCTGCCCTGGCCCGAGGACGTGCGCCCGATTCTGTCCGAAAAGGACACTGCGGCCCCGACGCTCGCGCAGGCGCGGGAGTCCGGCCTGCTGCCGGACTACCACGCCTGCGTCACGTACTACAAGGCCTTGGGCGAGAACGTCACCTGACGTCCTGCGCGATGATCCGCTCGATGTTCCGCTCGGCCAGCGCCGTGATGGTGACGAAGGGGTTCACCCCGGTGCTGCCGGGGATCAGCGAACCGTCGGTCACGTACAGGTTCGAGTACCCCTTCACGCGGCCGTAGAGGTCGGTCGCCTCGCCCAGCACCAGGCCGCCCAGCGGGTGATAGGTGAACCGGTTCTCGAAGGCGCGCGTGTCGCCGAACAGGTCGTAGCGGTAGATCGTGCCGTTCGCCGAGTTGACCTTGTCGAACAGGTGCTTCGCCGCGTCGATGGACGGCTGGCCCTGCGAGATCTCCCACTGCAGCCGGGCTGAATCGCTTGCGGCGTCGTAGCTGAAGTAGCCGCGCTCGGGGTTGCGCGTGATCGCGAGGTACAGACTCGCCCACGTTTCGAGCCCGGCGGGCACGGGCGCGATCTCGGCGAACACCGGGTACTGCGGGTCGTCCCACGCGTCGATACCCAGCGCTGGCATCCCGGACTCCAGCGAGCCGACCGGATCCCAGATGTGGTTGGCACGCCCCAGCATCACGTTGCCGTTGGTGCCCCAACCCTGGCCGACCGCGTCGTTCAGCGCGGGGAGCTTGCCGGTCTCGCGCGCCCGCACGAGCAGTTCGGTCGACCCGAGGCTGCCGGCGCCGAGGAACAGGTACTTCGCGCCGATCTGCTTGGTGGCCAGGACATTCCCGTCGACGTCGCTCTGGCGCACCGTCAGCAGGTACGTGCCGTCCGGCTGCTGCGCGATGTCCCGGACTTCGTGCAGCGTCCGGATGGTGACGTTGCCGGTGCCCAGCGCGGCGGCGAGGTAGGTCTTGTCCAGCGAGCGCTTTCCGTAGTTGTTCCCGTAGATCACTTCCGACGCCAGCGCCGAGCGCGGCACCTCGTTCGCCTCTTCCCGCTGCAGATAACCGAAGTCATAAACACTGGGCACGAACGTGGTCGTCAGTCCCGCATTGTGCGCGGCTTTGCGCGAAACACGGGCGAACTGGTAGGAATCGCAACTTTCGAACCAGGCCGGGTCGACGTTGTTCACGCCGAGGCCCGCATTGGCGCGCGGATAATAGGTGCCGTACATCTCGTCGGCATCGACCTCGGGCAGGATCTGCTCGAAGTACGAACGCTTCGGCACCACCGCCATCGCCCCGTTGACCAGGGAACCACCGCCGACGCCGCGGCCGACGAACACCGACATGTCTCCAAAGTGGACACGATCGAGCACGCCGGCGTACGGGTCGATGTCGTGGTTGGCGAAGTCCAGCCACAGGAAGGAAGCCAGCGGCGCCTCGGTGCGCTTCTTGAACCACATCGAGCGCTTGTCGGGGCTGAGCATGTTCGCGAAGATCTTGCCGTCGCTGCCGGGGGTGTTCCACAGCTGCCCCATTTCCAGCATGACGACCGGAATCCCCGCCGCGCCAAGGCGAAGCGCGGTGACGGCGGCGCCGTAGCCGGTGCCGATGATCACCGCCGGGGAGTAGTCCGCGGCCTGCGCGGCCGAGGCGGTACCAGGCAGGGAAATCGAGGACAGACCCAACGCCGCCGCCGAGTTCAGCGCGGCCACACCGAGAAAACGCCTACGAGACAAGGAGAGGGACATGACGCGAACAATATTCGCGTTCAGCTCGCCTGTAAACGGCGTTTAGCGATCCGACCCGAAAGGAGGCGGATACGGTCCGCAGCCGCCCCACCCGCCGACACCCGTCTCCGCCGTGGCTGTGGTCGGATCGCTAACAATCGGCGCCGTCCTAGTGTTTCGTGACCCTGTCCGGTTTACGTTGCCGTGTTTGCCCCTGCGGTCGGTGAGTTTGCCCGCTGCGTCACTGATTTTGCCGGTCCGGTCGCTGAGTTTGCCCACGGCGGCAGCGGTCGGCCAACTCGGCCACGCCCCGAGCCAACTCGGCGACGCCAGGGGCCAACTCGGCGCCCTGGCGGGCAAACACACCCGCGCGTAAGGACCACAAGATCACGAGACACTACTTCTTTCCGGTAGTCATGCGTCTTTCCGGTGGTCCTATTTCTTTGCGGTAATCCAGATCGTGATCACGGCGGTCACGACCGGTTGCCCCACGTTGTCCGTGATCGTCACCGGTACGTCGAGATCGAAACCCTCGTCCCCGAACTCCGGGATCTCCGGAAGGTCGGCGACGGCACGTAAACCGGTCTTCGCCTTGGCGACGTAGGAGACCGTCATCCCCTTCGGCAGCCAGCGATGCGTGTTCGGCACCGTCGCCTCGGCCAGCATCCCCATCGCGATCTCCGCGAGGTTGCATGCCGCGATCGCGTGAAAAGTGCCTATGTGGTTGCGCACACCCCACCACAGCGGCGCGGTCACCTCGCAGTGCCCGGCCCGCAGTTCGCGCACACTCGGCAGCACAGTGCGGAAATACGGCACACGCAGGCACATTGCCGTCGAGAAAAGCTGCCTGCCGCCCGGCACCTTCGCCAGTCCACGCCACATGGTGAACGTTCGAGACATCTCACACCGCCTTGTTACTCGTCGGTAGCAAAGCAGACCTGTGGCTATATTCGCAAGCGTGGACCACGAGCTCTTCCTCCTCCGCCATGGCCAGACCGAGTGGTCCGTCAACGGACGGCACACCGGTCGCACCGACGTTCCGCTGACCGCGGCAGGCGAAAGCCAGGCCCGGTCGGCCGGGCTGACGCTGAACGGGTTGCGCAGCGGTGACGCGCTGGTGCTTTCGAGCCCGCGCCAACGCGCGGTACGCACGGCGGAGCTCGCCGGGCTGGTGGTGAACGAGACCACCGAGGACCTCGCCGAATGGGACTACGGCGACTACGAGGGCATCACCACGGCCAAGATCCGGGAAACGGTCCCGGACTGGACGGTCTGGACCGGCACGATGCCGGGCGGAGAAACCAGTGACGAAGTGAGCGCCCGTGCCGATAAGCTCCTCGCGCGGGTGCGCGCCGCTCTCGCCGAGACAGAGGTGATCCTGATCGGGCACGGACATTTCAGCCGGGTGCTGGTCGCCCGCTGGATCGGCCTGCCAGCCACCGCGGGTGTCCACTTCGGACTGGACCCGGCCGGGGTCACGGTACTCGGCGACGAACGGGGCGAACCCAAGATCGAGAACCTGAACATCCCCCCGTCCTAGGTAGGTCCCCCTTGGTCCAGATCCGCCGCGTCGAAGAGTCCGATGTAGACACTGTCGTGCAGCTGGTGCACGATCTGGCCACCTACGAGAAGGCCCCGGCGGAATGCCGCCTCGACGCCGAAAAACTGCGCGTCGCGCTGTTCGGCGAGCGCCCCGCGGTGTTCGGGCACGTCGCCGAGTCCGATGGCGAGATCGTCGGATTCATGTTGTGGTTCCTGAACTTCTCCACGTGGCGCGGGGTGCACGGCATCTACCTGGAGGACCTGTACGTGCGCCCGGAGATGCGCGGGACCGGGCTCGGCAAGAAACTACTGGCCACACTCGCCGACGAGTGCGTGCGGAACGGCTACCAGCGGCTCGAATGGTCGGTGCTGGACTGGAACCCGGCCACCGGCTTCTACAAATCGCTCGGCGCGATCCCGATGGACGAGTGGACCGTGTACCGGCTCACCGACACGTCGCTGGAGAAGCTCGCCAAATCGGCCTGAAGCCCTACGGCTTGTCCTGCTCCTTCTCCCGCCTGGCGGCGCGGCCTTCGAGGCCGCCCCGCTCGGCGGCCTCCTCCTCGGTCTCGCCCTCCTGCTGCCCCAGCGCCCACGCGCGCGAAGGCTGACGGAACAGCAACACCAGGATCAGCAGGCCGACGAGGATGATCGGCACCCCCGGCCCCGGGTGTCCCGAAGGCGCGGCCATGTACCAGCCGATGCCCACGGTGATCAGCGCCATCACGACGCCCGGCGAGCGCGCCCAGGTGTGCCCGAGCCCCAGTCCCACGGCGCACCCCAGCACCGCCAGCGCGAAGAGGATGTAGAACGCGCCCTCGGCCCACACGTTGTTCTTCGGCGTGCCGGCGCTGCCCGACGCGGCGAGCACCACGATGCCGAACACCAGCAGCCCCAGCCCCGGCAGCGCGGTGACCAGCCCGGCCAGCCGGACCTCACGGGGCGCCGGACGGATCTTGTCTGAGATCGACACGGAAACGGGCCTTCCACCTGCGGCTGTGACCTTGCGTAAGCGCTTTCGATGGTATGCCACCCGGTCGGCCGTTTTCGAACCGCCGCCGCCCGGGCGAAGATCGGGGTGTCGTCGACGAGCGGGCGGTCGGTCCGGGTGCACTTGTCACGACGAGCGGTTCGGCACCGGCGATCGGAGGTCCTCCCGGCACTCGCAACGGTTACCGTGACTTCGCCGCCACCGGGCCGCTCGCGTGCCCGTGGCTCCGCAGTGACTTCGCACTCCGGGGCCCGCCCGCGGACCGGTTCTTGACCTACCCTGCGGTGGTGCGCGCGATTCTCGTCGTCAATCCTCAGGCCACCTCGACCACCGCCGGCGGGCGGGACGTGCTCGCGCACGCCCTCGCCAGCCAGGTGAAGCTCGAGGTGGTCGAGACGGACTACCGCGGCCACGCGCTGGCGGTGGCACGCGGCGCCGCGCGGGAGGGCATCGACCTCGTCGTGGCGCACGGCGGGGACGGCACGGTGAACGAGGTGGTCAACGGGCTCCTCACGGACGGGCCCGGTGACGTGCCGGCGCTCGGCGTCGTGCCGGGCGGCTCGGCCAACGTGTTCGCGCGTGCGCTGGGCATTTCGCGGGATCCGATGGAGGCCACCCACCAGCTGCTGCGCGCCATCGAGGGCGGCCAGAGCCGGACGGTGGGGCTGGGCCTCGCGGACAAGCAGTGGTTCACCTTCAACGCCGGCCTCGGCTGGGACGCGGACGTGGTCGCCACCGTCGCCGACCGCCGCGGCAAGCAGACCAACGCGCTGTTGTACATGCGCGCCGCCGTCAGCTGCTACTTCCACCCGCCCCGCGGCAAAACGCCGCTCACCGTGCACATCCCCGGCGAAGAGCCGGTCGAGGTGCGCACGGCCTTCGTCTCCAACACCGACCCGTGGAGCTACCTCGGCCCGCGCCCGGTGCACCTCAACACCGGCACCTCGTTCGACGGCGGACTCGGCCTGTTCGCGCCGCGCACGCTGGGCCTGCCGACCGTTTACCGGCACGTGCGGCAGGCGCTGCGCACGGAGGCCAAGCATCGCGGCCGCCGCCTGGTCCGCCACGACGACCTCGCGAAACTCCGCGTCGAGGCCGAGGAGCCGGTGAACTTCCAGGTGGACGGGGACCCGGTGGGCCCGCGGACCAGGGTCGAGTTCACCAGCGTGCCCGGCGCGCTGACCGTGCTGGTATGACCGGCGCCCGCCACCGAGCCGTTTCCGGTGATCAGGGGCGGCAAAGTGCAACTTGCCGCTCGTCGACTCCAGGCCCCCGTTCACCGCACGCCTCTTCCCCCCGGAACACCGTTTCGGAGAGAAACCGCAGGTCAGCGAGTCGCTCGACCAGGTGAGCTGACTCACCGATCTGCAAAAAACCCTTGTCGAACGCGGTGCTTCGTGAAAGCATTCACAAGCACCCCAAAAAACGACCGCCATGACGACTGTGGCGCAACACGCTTGCGCCCTTAGAAGGAGCTCACAGAAATGGACTGGCGCCACGACGCGGCCTGCCGAGACGAGGACCCGGAACTGTTCTTCCCCGTGGGAAACAGCGGTCCCGCCCTCTCGCAGATCGCCGAGGCGAAGACCGTATGCCACCGCTGCACCGTCGCCTCCGACTGCCTGGCCTGGGCTCTGGCCAGCGGACAGGACGCCGGTGTGTGGGGCGGTATGAGCGAGGACGAGCGGCGCGCCCTCAAGCGCCGTCGCGCTCACATCGGCATGCGCAGCAACGCCTGAACACAACGATACGGCGCGGCACGACGCGGCCTTGCACCGGCCCGTCCGAAGCCCGCAAACCGGACCGCTCGAGGTCCGGAACCCGGACTGACTGAAAGTCCGGACACAGCTCAAAGGGCTGGTACCTAGGTGGGTACCAGCCCTTTCGGCGTTGTGGGGTTTTGTTGGCCGCTCACGCTGGCGTGTTGGCCCCCGGCGCTGGCGTGTTGGCCCCCGGCGCTGGCGTGTTGGCCCGCGGCGCTGGCGTGTTGGCACCCGGCGCGTGTGTGTTGGCGACTGACCGAGCGCGCGTGAGTTGGCCGTCGGCCGTCCGCGGCTCGGTGGGGGCGGTCAGCGGGTCAGCGCCCTGGGCCGCGCGAGCGGTCGAGCCACCGGACGGCCGGCTAGAGGCGTCGGCTTAGGGGGATCCGTAGGGCGGCTTCGGTGCCTTTGGTGTCGGCGTCGCGCAGTTTGCGGATCGAGAGGGAGCCACGCAGTTCCGACTCGATGAGGGTGCGCACGATCTGCAGCCCGAGCCCATCGGCCCGCTCCAGGGAGAAGCCCGCGGGCAGGCCACGGCCGTTGTCCCGGATGAGCACGTCCAGCCACCGCGCCGAACGCGTCACCGCGATCTCGACCGTGCCGGGACGGCCATCGGGGAAGGCGTGTTCCACGGCGTTCTGCACCAGCTCCGCCAGCACCATCACGAGCGGCGTCGCGATCTCCGCGACGACCACCCCGAACGAGCCAGACCTCCGGATGCTCACACGCGACTCGGCGGTGGCCACCTCGCCGACCATCGGCAGCACCTTGTCCAGCAACTCATCCAGCTCGACCCGCTCGTCCACCGACACCGAAAGGGCCTCGTGCACCATCGCGATGGACGCGACGCGGCGGACGGACTCCGTCAATGCCTGCTTCGCCTCCGCGCTCGCCGTGCGCCGGGATTGCAGGCGCAGCAAGGCAGCCACCGTCTGCAGGTTGTTCTTCACCCGGTGATGGATCTCCCGGATGGTCGCGTCCTTGGACAGTAGCGCCCTGTCCCGCCGCTTGACCTCCGTGACATCGCGCACCAGCACGAGCGCGCCCGCCGGCTGGCCGTGCGGGCGCAGCGGCAGCGCCCGGAAGAGCACGACGGCGCCACGACGCGAGTCGGCCTCCGTGCGGCTGCCCGGTTTGCCGTCGAGCGCGTCCAGGATCCGGTGCGCGACCTCCGTCGCGTCGAACGGGTCGCGGATCAATGACCGCGTGACCGGGGCCAGCCGCGTGCCCACCAGATCCGACTCGTGGCCCATCCGGTGGTACGCCGAGAGCCCGTTGGGGCTCACGAACACCACGTTGCCGGTCGCATCCAAGCGGATCAGCCCGTCCCCGACGCGGGGGCTCGTGTGCACGTCGCTCTGCGAATCCGGGCTGGGGAAGGTGCCGTCGACGATCATCTGGCACAGGTCGCCCGCGCTACCCAGGTACGCCACTTCGAGCGGGCTCGGCACGCGTGGCGCCGCGAGGTTCGTCTCGCGGCTGAGCACCGCGATCACGTTCCCGCCGAACACCACCGGGATCGCCTCCCGCCGCATCGGCAGGTCCCGGTACCAGTGCGGATCCTCCTCGCGGCAGATCCGCACCTCTCGCATCGCCCGCGCCAGCTGCGGATGCTCCTCGACGGTGAAGCGGGTGCCGACCACGTCCTCGGGGTGCGCGGTGGGCGCGGTGGTGGGCCTGGCCTGCGCGACGCACACGAAGTCGCCGCCCTGTGCGTTGAGCTCCGGCGAGACCGGCACCCACATCAGGAAATCGGCGAAGGACAGGTCCGCGAGCAGCTGCCATTCGGCGACCACGGCCTGCAGGTGGTCGGCTGCCTCACCTGGCAGGCCCGTGTTCTCGGCCAGCAGGTCGGAAAGGGTGGACAAGAAAGTCTCCACTACGGCGAGGGATGTCGCCCCAATTTAACCAGTGGGCCGACCACCCGGGCACTCGCCGGGCGCCGCCTGCCACACTGGACGGTGCAAGTCAGACCGAGGAGTGCTCATGTCGAAGCGTGCCCGTAAGCGTCGCGACCGCAAGAAGAACGGCGCGAACCACGGCAAGAAGCCCAACGCCTGAGGCGTTCCGGGCAAGAAGAAGGCCCCGGCGATCCCGCCGGGGCCTTTCTCGTCGAAGCCCTCAGTCCTGCCGCTCGACCCGCACCTCGGTGCGCTCGACGGTGACCCCACCGCGGCGCTCCACCGTCTGCCTGATCGACGCGCGCAGCTTGTGCTTCAGCTCGGCCGGGGCGTGCTCGCCCCCGCACTTACGCGCCAGCAGCTGCTTGAGCTGCTCGTCGATGCCGTACTCCTCGAGGCACGGCGGGCAGTCGTCGATGTGCCTGCGCAGCTCCGCGTCCCGCTCCGGGCTGCATTCACGATCCAGGAGCAGGTAGATCTCCGCGAGCGCTTCCTCGCAGTGGACCGTGTCCTTCGCGGGCTCCGGGGCGTTCATCGCGCCACCTCCTGCTGCTGACCACGGATGAAGCCACGCTCCCGCGCGACGTCAGCGAGCAGGTTGCGCAGCTGGGCGCGGCCGCGGTGCAGCCGCGACATCACGGTGCCGATCGGTGTGTCCATGATCTCGGCGATTTCCTTGTAGGCGAATCCCTCGACGTCGGCAAGGTACACCGCCAGCCGGAACTCTTCGGGCAGCTGTTGCAAAGCCGCCTTGACGTCGCTGTCCGGGAGACGGTCCATCGCCTCCACCTCGGCCGACCGGAGCCCGCTCGAGGTGTGGCTCTCCGCCTGGGCGATCTGCCAGTCGGAAATCTCCTCGGTGGGCTGCTGCACCGGCTGGCGCTGGCGCTTCCGGTAGCCGTTGATGTAGGTGTTGGTCAGGATGCGGTACATCCAGGCCTTGAGGTTCGTCCCCTCCTTGAAGGAGTTGAACGCCCCATAGGCCTTGAGGTAGGTCTCCTGCACCAGGTCCTCGGCGTCGGCGGGGTTGCGTGTCATCCGCATGGCGGCCGAGTACAACTGGTCCAGCAACGGCATCGCGTCCCGCTCGAAACGCTCGGCGCGCTCCTCGGGGCGCTCCTGGTCGGAGCCCGATGTCTCGTCGTTCGGCGTGCTCGGCAAACCTTTCCCTTCCCCGTGCGCGTAGGACGCCTCCGAGGATACGCGGGACCGTTTGACCTGGCCGGGCACGGCAGGCCGACCGGTGAGGGGAAACACCCCGAGCCGGTCGCTGGGATGAGCCAGTTTCGTCATCACGATCTCCATAACGAAGACACGGCCGGGTGCATTCCCCTCACCGGCGACGTCCCGGCATATGGTCGGCTCCCATGGCAGGCAAGGGAACTCCGGCGACGGCGGCGCTCGCGAAGCGGAAGATCGCGCACACGCTGCACACCTACGACCACGACCCGAAGCACGAGTCCTACGGGCTCGAAGCCGCGGAGGCGCTGGGCGTCGAACCCGCGAGGGTGTTCAAGACCCTGGTCGCGGACGTCGACGGCAGGCTGACCGTCGGGGTGGTCCCGGTCACCGGCTCGCTCGACCTCAAGGCGCTGGCCGCCGCGGCCGGCGGGAAACGCGCGAAGATGGCCGAAGCGGCCGCGGCCCAGCGCGCCACCGGCTATGTGCTCGGCGGGATTTCCCCGCTCGGCCAGCGCACCCGGCTGCCCGTCGTGATCGACGAGTCCGCGAAGGACTTCGAAACGATCTTCTGTTCGGGCGGGCGGCGCGGCCTGGAAATCGAGCTCGCGCCGACAGACCTGATCGACCTGGCCTCGGCGACCGTCGCGTCGATCGCGGTCAGCTGAGCGGGCGCAACACCCGCGAGAGCCACTCCGAGACGGTCCGCGAAAGCCCGTCGAGATCCTTGTCCAGCGCGTGCGTGCCGGGGATGACCACGACTTCGTGGTGTGGCCCCGCTTCCGGGCGCCCGAACGGATCCGTCTCCCCCTGCACGACGAGCGTCGGCACGGTCACCGCGTCCAGCTCGGGCTGACGCGACTTCTCCGGCTTGCCCGGCGGATGTTCCGGGAACGCCAGGCACAGCACCGCCGCCGCCTGGCCGTCGCCCGCCGTCCGGCAGGCAACACGGGCGCCCGACGAGCGCCCGCCGAACACCTGCGGGAGCCCGTCGAACCGCTTCGCCAGGTCCTCGGCCACCGCGAGCCACGCCGCGTCGAGCTGCTTCGCGGGCGCCGGCGCGCGCCTGCCCGCGACGCGATACGGCTGCTCCACCAGCGCGACGTGCGCGCCGGCCGCCTGCGCGGCACGCGTGACAGCGACCAGGTCCTTGGCTTCGATCCCGCCGCCGGCACCGTGTCCGAGCATCAGCACCGCCGCGCCTTCTTCCGCGCAGTGCAGTTCGGCGCGGGCGGGCCCGTGCGGCGTCTCGATGTCGATCCGGGTCATTTCGGCAGATCGAACAGGGGCGCGTCGAGGTCGGCCTGCCCGGCTTCGACCCGCTCGACGAGCTCGGGGCCGTTGTTGCGCACGTTGTTCACCCTGTCCGAGACCGGCCGCAGCTCGAGCTTGTCCACCAAGTCGGCGGGCGGGGTGAGCAGCTCGCCGACGTCGTCGCGGTCGGGGTCGAGCCAGGTGCTCCAGCGGTCCTTGGTCATCAGCAGCGGCATCCGGTCGTGGATGTCGGTGAGCCTGCCGATCGCGTCGGTGGTGATGATCGAGAACGTGATCAGCGGCTCGGCGTCGGCGTCCTTCTTGTCGCGCCAGCTCTCCCAGATCCCGGCGAAGGCGAGGTCCTCGCCCGTCATGAAGAACGGTTCCTTCTGCTTGCCGGCCCGGCGCCATTCGTACCAGCCGTCGGCGGGCACCAGGCACCGCCGCTTGGCGAGCGCGCGTTTGAACGCCGGTTTCTCCGTCGCCGTCTCGGCCCGGGTGTTGATCATCCGGTTGCCGACCGACGGGTCCTTCGCCCAGAACGGCACCAGGCCCCAGCGCATCACCCGCAGGCTGCGGACCGCGGGCTCCTCGTCCAGCACGTTGCCCTCGGCGTCACGCGGGTGGCGCTGCACCACGGTGACCACGTTCTTGGTAGGGGCGACGTTGTAGTCCTCGTCGCGCGCCTTCCCGCCGGTCTCGTCCACCGCGTCGAACTCCTGGACCAGGGCCGCGGGATTCTTCGTCGCCGAATAGCGACCGCACATCCGCCCATCTCCTTCTCGCAGGTGCTCGGAAAACCATCGTGACACAGATGCGGGATCATCGTTGCGGACATACTCGCCGGGAAGAGGTGACGGTTTGGGCGGCAGGGACTGGCGCAAGCTCGACGAAAGCGACGTCCGGGTGCGCCCCGGGCGCGGCACGCGGCCGAGGAGCAAGCGCCGTCCGGAGCACGCCGACGCCGTCCGCGCCCTGGTCACCGCGGTCGACCGCGGCCGATGGACGTGCGCGGTCGAGGACGATCCCGGCCGGATCGTGACGGCGATGCGAGCCCGCGAGCTGGGCCGCACCCCGGTCGTCGTGGGCGATCAGGTGGGCCTGGTCGGCGACGTGAGCGGCAAGCCGGACACGCTGGCCCGCATCGTCCGCGTCGAGGAGCGCACCAGCGTGCTGCGCCGCACGGCCGACGACACCGACCCGTATGAGCGGATCGTGGTGGCGAACGCCGAGCAGCTGCTGATCGTCACCGCGCTCGCCGATCCGCCGCCGCGCACGGGGTTCATCGACCGCTGCCTGGTCGCCTGCTACGCCGGTGGCCTGCGCCCCGTGCTGTGCCTGACCAAGGCCGATCTCGCCTCGCCGGACGAGCTGCTCGAGCTGTACGCCGATCTCGACGTGCCGACGCTGGTCACCCGGTTCGACGAGGATTCCTTGCCACTGACCGAAACCGTGCGGGACCGGGTGTCGGCGCTGGTCGGTCATTCCGGGGTGGGCAAATCGACGTTGGTGAACCGCCTCGTGCCGGACGCGGAACTGGCGACGGGGGAAGTCAGCGCGGTCGGCAAGGGGCGGCACACCTCGGTCGCGGCCGTCGCGCTGCCGCTGCCCGGCGGCGGCTGGGTGGTCGACACCCCCGGCGTGCGCAGTTTCGGGCTGGCCCACATCACGGCCGACGACATCGTCTCCGCGTTTCCGGAATTCGCCGAAGCCGCCGAGGAATGCCCGCCGGGTTGTGGCCATCTGGGTGCGCCGGAGGACCCTGACTGCATGCTCGACGAGGTCGGGGAAAACAAACGGCTGCGATCTTTGCGGAGATTGCTTGCGTCGCGGGCCGGTCTGGAAACATGATCCTCTGTCACATTCAGTAGACAGGGGCTGCAGGATGAAGAAAACGGCTCTCGCCACGGGCGCGGCCGCATTGGTGATCTCGCTCAGCGGCTGCGGCGCGCACGCCATCAACGGCACGGCGAGCACGGACCCGCAGTTGTTCGGCAATGCGCAGGAGCTGGTCCGCGCCGCCACGAACGGCACCGAGAAGGCGAAGTCCGCGAAGTTCTCGATGGAGTCCTCGATCGCGGGCTTGGACATGAACGGCCAGGGCGCGGGCCGGTTCGACGGCGAGAACACGGCGATGCGGATGACCATGCACGTGGCCACGGTCGACGAAGAGATCCGGTACGTGGACAAGACCATGTACATCCAGCTCCCGGAGCAGACCCGGGCGCGGATGACCGGGGGCAAGCCCTGGGGCAAGGTCGACCCGGACAGCGCGCTGGGCAAGGAGATGGGCGCGGCGCAGGCGCAGCAGAACGACCCGAGCCAGACGCTCCAGCAGATCCAGGAAGCGGGCACCATCAAGCGCAGCGAGGAGACCACCCTCGACGGGCAGCAGGCCACGCACTACTGGATCGACATGGACCTCGCGAAGGTCGCGGACAAGCTGGCCGAGGGCAGCCTGTCGCAGGCGGCGATCGCGCAGCTGAAGGGCAAGGTCAGCACGATCCCGGTCGAGGTGTGGCTGGACAAGGACCAGCTGCCGATGCAGTTCACCGAGAACCTGACCGAGGTCATGAAGGCGGCGGGCGGCGGCACCGGGCCTGCCACGCTGACCATGAAGTACAGCGACTGGGGCACCCCGGTCGACGTGCAGGCTCCGCCCGCGGACCAGGTCGGCGAGCTCAAGCTCCCCGGCTGAGCACTCCCAGCCGGGCGTCCCGCGCGGGCGCCCGGCGGCTCAGCCCATGTGCGGGTAGCCGATTCCCGTTGGCGCGTCGAAGGTTTCCTTGATCGAACGCGGGCTGGCCCAGCGCATCAGGTTGAACAGCGAGCCCGCCTTGTCGTTCGTGCCCGAGGCACGCGAGCCGCCGAACGGCTGCTGGCCGACGATCGACCCGGTCGGCTTGTCGTTGACGTAGAAGTTGCCGGCCGTGAACCGCAGCGCGTGGTGCGCCTGCCGCACCGCATGGCGGTCGTCGGCGAACACCGCGCCGGTCAGCGCGTACGGCGCCGTGCTGTCCACTGTCTCGAGGATCTGCTGGTACTCGCTGTCTTCGTAGACGTGCACGGCGAGGATCGGGCCGAAGTACTCGGTGCTGAACACCTCGTGGCGCGGATCCTCCGACAGCAGCACGGTCGGCTCCACGAAGTAACCGATCGAATCGTCACAATGCCCGCCCACCAACGTTTCCAGCGCCGGGTCACCGTCCACACCGGACAACAGGCGGTCGTGCTTGGCGAACGCGCGTGCGTCGATCACCGCGCCGCCGAACAGCGAGAAGTCCGAGATGTCACCGTATTTCACGGTGCGGGTCAGGTCCGCCAGCTCGTCACGGAAACCGCTTTCCCACAGCGAGCGCGGCAGGTACGCCCGTGACGCCGCCGAGCACTTCTGGCCCTGGTACTCGAAAGCACCGCGCACCAGGGCCGCCGCGAGCTTTTCCCGGTTCGCCGAGGAATGCGCGACCACGAAGTCCTTGCCGCCGGTCTCGCCGACGATGCGCGGATAGCTGCCGTAGTGGTCCAGGTTCTCCGCGATACGCCGCCACAGGAACTTGAACGTGGCCGTGGAACCGGTGAAATGCAGTCCGGCGAAGCCAGGGTCGGCCAGCGCGACCTCGCTGACCGCCTGCCCGTCACCGGTGACCAGGTTGACCACGCCGGGTGGCAGGCCCGCCTCTTCCAGCGCCTGCAGGGTGAAATGCGCCGCGAGCTGCTGCGTCGGCGTCGGCTTCCACACCACCGTGTTGCCCAGCATCGCCGGTGCCGTCGGCAGGTTCCCGGCTATCGCGGTGAAGTTGAACGGGGTGATCGCCACGACGAACCCGTCCAGCGGGCGGTACTCCATCCTGTTCCACGCGCCCGGCACCGAGTTCGGCTGCTCGGCGAGGATGCGCCGCGCGTAGTGGACGTTGAACCGCAGGAAGTCGATCAGCTCGCAGGCGGCGTCGATCTCGGCCTGCTGCACGGATTTCGACTGGCCGAGCATGGTGGCCGCGTTCAGCGTGTCCCGGTACGGGCCGGCGATCAGGTCCGCGGCGCGCAGGAAGATCGCGGCGCGCTCGTCGAAGGGCAGGTCACGCCAGGCGGGCGCGGCCTGCTTCGCCGCCGAAACCGCGTCCGCCACGTCCTCCCGGCTCGCCTGCGCGGCGACGCCGAGTACGTGCGCGTGCTCGTGCGGCTGCACCACGTCGAAGGAATCCCCGCCACCGAGCCGTTTCCGGCCGCCGATGGTCTGCGGCAGCTCGTGTTTGGTCCCCGCCAGCTCGGCTATCCGGCGTTGCAGCGACTCCCGTTCGGGACTCCCAGGCACATAACCCCGGACCGGCTCATTGCGGGGCGCGGGCACGCTGGTAATGGCATCCATCGGGCTACCTCCCTGAGCGACGGGCTTGTGGCCTGTCTACCCAAGTTAGAGCAGCTCAAGCAGGAACGGCAGCTCCTGCGGGGCGTACCAGGCGAGTTCGTGGTCCTCGGCCTCCCCGAGGGTGAACTCGGCGTCCAGATCGCCGAGATCGGCGGCGTCGATGATCTCCGCGGCCGCGCGGACGGCGTCCTCGGCCTCCTCGGCGTCGACGTGCACCGCCGCGATGTCGTCCAGCAGGATCGGGCCGGACACCTTCACCGCGGCCGCGTCGAGGTCCGGCCGGACCGTGGCGTGCTCGGTGTCCACCGAGATGACGACCCGGCGCGGGCGCTCCTTCTCGTCCGCGCCCAGCAGCCGCAGTGACGCCCGCGCGGCGTCGAGCAGCGCGGCGTACTCCAGCTCCTCGGTGTCCCCGCTGACGTAGGACTCCCGCAGCGCGGGGGTGAGCGCGAACCCCGTGCCACCGATCGGCTGCAGCTTGCCATCGGAGACCAGCTTGCGCAGCATGTCGATCGTCGCAGGCAGATAAACCCTCACCAGTGCGCACCCTTCAGTTCTTCCAGTGCTTCCTCGACCATGATGGCGAGGTTGCCGACGTCGGACACGGCCTTGCGGTCCCCGTTCAGTCCGAAGTAGACGTTCCCGTGGTACGACGTGACCCCGATGGCCAGCGCCTGGTTGCGAGCCAGCGGAATCACCGGGTACATCTCCGTCATCCTCGCCTGCCCCGCGTACAACGGCACCTGCGGCCCCGGCGAGTTCGTGATCACCAGGTTGAAGATGCGGCCGGAGAACGACCCGGCGGCCCGCGCCGCCAGCGAGTGCATCGTGGCGGGCGCGAACCCTCCGACCTTCAGCATGGCACGGGCGGCGACCGAACGGTTCGGATCGGTGTGGGCGCGCATGCCGTGGCTGATGTGCTGGAGCCGCAGGGTCGGGTTGGGCTCGCCGACCGGCAACTCGACGAGATGGGCCTCGACCTGGTTGTTCACCAGGCCGGCAGTGGAGAACTCGAAGGTGTCGGGCTCCAGCACCGCCATCGGCACCAGCGCGCGCACGGTTTCGCCGGCGTGCATCGCGACGCCGCGCGAAAGCAGCCACTCCCGCAGCGCGCCGGTGATGGCCGCCAGCACGATGTCGTTGATCGTGCCGCCCTGTTCGGCCCGGATCTTGCGGTAGTCCTCCAGCTTCGTACGGACCACCGCGAACACCCGGCCGCCGGACACGTGCGTGTTCAGCGGGCCCGCCGGGGCGGGTTTGACGATCGTGCGCAGGGCGGAAACCACCCCGCCCACCGCGTCCGCTACCTTGTCCGCCGTCGCGGCCGCGTCGCCCAGCACGGCGCGGACGTTTTCCACCAGCGCGCCGGGCTGCTGCACGGTTTCGCTGATCGCGTCGAGCACCAGCTGGCTCGTCGACGGGGCCCGCCGCGCGCTCCAGGTGTCCTCGTAGGGCTCGCAGATCTGCGGCGTCGCCTCGAGGATCAGCTGCCCCAGCTCGACGGTGCCGATCCCGTCGACCATGGCCTGGTGCGTCTTGGTCACCAGCGCCACCCGGCCGTGCTCCAGCCCCTCCACGAAGTACGCCTCCCACAGCGGGCGCTCGTGGTCCATCGGGCGGGCCATCAGCCGCGCGACCAGGTCGAACAGCTGCTCGTCGGTGCCGGGGCCGGGCAGCGCGGAGCGGCGGACGTGGTAGTTCAGGTCGAAGTCGGCGTCGTCCACCCACACCGGCCTTGCCAGGTGTCCCGGCACGTTCAGCACGCGCTGGCGGTAGCGCGGGAGGTAGCCGAGACGCTGGGAAACCAGGTAGAGCAGCTGCTCGTAGTCGAAGCCGTCACGTGGTCTCTCGAAGACCGCCACCCCGCCGACGTGCATGGGCGTCACGGCGTCTTCCAGGTACAGGAAGGAGGCGTCCAGCGCGGAAAGGCGGTCGGGCATATGGGTCAATCTAGCGGCGCGAACGCGTCTCCGTTGAGGGTGGCGGTGGGGAAGCGGCCGGCCCGTTGCACACCCTGGTGTACTAAGCCCGTGCACGAAAGCAACACCACGGTGTCCCCCAAAGATCGTTTCCTGACCGTCTACGGCCGTAAGCCGGTACTGGAAGCGCTGGACGATCCGGAGCTGCGGGTCGACAAGGTGATCCTCGCCGACACCGCGCGCGGGCCGGGCGCGGCGGAGATCCAGCGTGCCGCGAAGGCCGCCGGAGTGCAGGTGCGGCGGGCGAGCGCGCATCGGGTGAAAGTGCTGGCGGGCAACGGAAAACAGGACCAGGGCGTACTGGCCGACGTGGTCGCGCCGAGGATGCGCCCGCTCACCGCGGCACTGTCGTCGGCGCCGCTGCCGGAGCGCGTGCTGGTGCTGGACGGCATCACCACGCCGGCGAACGTGGGCATGATCCTGCGCAGCGCGACGGCCGCCGGGGTCGGCGGCATCGTGGTGCCGCGGCGGGGTGTGGCGGCCCTGGATCCCTTGGTGGTCAAGGCTTCCGCCGGGGTCGCGTTCCGCGCTCCCGTGCTGCGCTGCGCGACGGCCGCCGAGGCCGCCGGCCTGCTGAGCGATGCGGGCTACCGCCTCTACGGCCTCGGCGCGACCGGTGGCGAAGGGCTCTTCGACGCCGAGCTGCCGGAGCGGGCGGCTTTCGTGCTGGGCGGCGAGACGGCGGGGATCTCCCCGGACGTCGAGGAGTACCTGACCGGCTGGGTGTCCATCCCGATGCCCGGCGACGTCGAATCGCTCAACGTTTCGGCCGCCGCGGCCGTGCTGTGCTTCGAGCTGGTCAGGCGGGGAACAAAGCGCTGAGCTCCGCCAGCGTGGCCTCGACGGACGTGTGGTGCACCCCCGTCATACCCGCCGCCACGGCGCCCGCGACGTTGCCGCGCGAGTCGTCCACGAAGACGCAGTTGTCGGCGGGCAGGCCGAGACGCTCGGCGGCGATCAGGTAGACCTCCTTCGAGGGCTTCGCGAAGCCGACTTCGCCGGAGAAGACGAGCGCGTCGAAGAAGGCCGAGAGCTTCGCCTTCGCGGTGCCTCCGCCCGGGGCGTTGGACAGCAGCGCCGTACGCACACCGCGGTCGCGCAACCCGTCGACGGCGGCGTACAGGTCGGCGGCGTCGGGGTCGGTCAGCACGCCCGCGTAGTCCACGATCAGCCCTCGGAACATCGGCCCGACGATACCGTTTCACCAGTTCGGGCGGCATTCACCCGAATCAGGCCGGATCGTCCCCCTTTGCCTCAGTAGTCCGAAAACACACTGGGGGAACGTCTTGCTGTCCACTGCCATGCTGAGACCGCTGCACACCTACGAACCGCTGCAGGGCCTGAGCCGCTTCACCGAACTCGACGGCCAGCTCGTGCTGGACCTGCTCCCGTTGCGGGACTCGCTGGCGCTGACCGCGCCCGGCCCCGGCGGCAAGCTCACGCCGGCGTACGTCCGTGCCGTGCTCACTGCGGTGCTCGAGGTGCGCACCGGCCTCCGGCCGCTCGTCCAGTTGCGGGGGTTGGTGCACCCGCGGCTGTTGCGGCAGCTCACGGTGTCGACCCGGATCAGGGGCGCCAGGTTCACGCTCAACCGCGTGCGCATCTCGCCGCTCGGCCCGTCCGCGTACGAGGCCTCCGGCATCGCCGTCGCCGAATCGCGCGGGTACGGCGTGATGGCGCGCTTCGAGCTGACCGAGCCTGGCTGGCGGTGCACCTACGTCGACCTGGTGCTCCCCTCGAAGAACCGGGCCTGAACAGCAGTGCGGGGCCTCGCCGTGGCGAAGCCCCGCACTGCTGTCCCGGGATGCCTACTGGCCGCCCTTCTTCGACTTCTTCGCCTCCGCGCGGGCCGCGGCGCGGCGCTCGCGGCGCGTGCCCTGGCCGTCGCCCGGCTTACCGGCGCCGGACTTCTTCGCCGCCGAGCCACCGCGCGACTGCACGCCGCCCTGCTCGGCGGGGCCGGAGTAGGTCAGCCCGCCCTGCCCGTTGCCGCCGTCGCCGCCGAGTCCCTTGCCGCGCAACGCGGACGGCACGCTTTCCTTCGGCTCTTCCTGCTGCACCGGCTGCTGCGGGGTGGGCTGCGAATGCCGCCCCGCGGCGGGGATCGCGGCGGCGGGTTCGGCGGCCTGCTGCTGCGGCTCGGCCTGCTCCACCTGCAGGTTGAACAGGAAGCCGACGGCCTCCTCCTTCAACGAGTCCAGCATCGCGTTGAACATGTCGAAGCCCTCGCGCTGGTACTCGATCAGCGGGTCGCGCTGGGCCATCGCCCGCAGCCCGATGCCCTCCTTGAGGTAGTCCATCTCGTAGAGGTGCTCACGCCACTTGCGGTCCAGCACCGAGAGCAGCACCTGGCGCTCCAGCTGGCGCATGGCGCCTTCGCCGACCTTGGCGTCGATCTCCGCTTCGCGCTGGGCGTACGCCTGCTCGGCGTCCTCGAGCAGCGAGCTGAGCAGGAAGTCCGAGCTGAGGTCGTCCTCCTCTTCCTCGGCCAGCGAATCCCATTCGACCGACACCGGGTACAGCTGCTTGAGGGCCGTCCACAGCTTCTCGTGGTCCCAGTCCTCGGCGTAGCCGTCCGCCGTGGCGCCCTCGACGTACGCGGTCACGACGTCGCGGAGCATGTGCTTCATCTGCTCGCTGAGGTCCTCGCCCTCGAGCACGCGGCGGCGCTCGGCGTAGATCACCTTGCGCTGCTCGTTCATGACCTCGTCGTATTTGAGGACGTTCTTGCGGATCTCCATGTTCTGCTGCTCGACCTGCGTCTGCGCGCTCTTGATCGCGCGCGAGACCATCTTGTGGTCGATCGGCTGGTCGTCCGGCAGCCGCATGGTGGTCATGACGCGCTCGACCATCGCCGCGTTGAACCGCCGCATCAGCTCGTCGCCCAGCGACAGGTAGAACCGCGATTCGCCCGGGTCGCCCTGGCGGCCGGAACGACCGCGCAGCTGGTTGTCGATCCGGCGGGACTCGTGCCGCTCGGTGCCGAGCACGTACAGCCCGCCGGCGTCGCGGACCTCCTCGGCCTCGGCCTTCACCTCGGCCTTGACCTCTTCGAGCACCTTCGGCCAAGCCGTCTCGTAGGCCTCGGAGTGCTCCACCGGGTCCAGCCCGCGCTCGCGAAGCCGCTCGTCGGCGATGATGTCCGGGTTGCCGCCCAGCACGACGTCGGTACCACGGCCCGCCATGTTGGTGGCGACCGTGACCTGTCCCTTGCGGCCCGCGCGGGCGACGATCAGCGCTTCACGCTCGTGGTACTTCGCGTTCAGCACCTCGTGCGGGACCCCGCGCTTGAGCAGCAGCTTCGACAGGTACTCGGACTTCTCGACGCTGGTGGTGCCGACCAGGACCGGCTGGCCCTTCTCGTGCCGCTCCTGGATGTCGTCGGCGAGCGCCTCGAACTTCGCGGGCTCACCCTTGTAGATCAGGTCCGTCTCGTCCTTGCGGATCATCGGCCGGTTCGTCGGGATCGGCACCACACCCAGCTTGTAGGTCTGGTGGAACTCCGCGGCCTCGGTCTCCGCCGTACCGGTCATCCCGGAGAGCTTGTTGTACAGGCGGAAGTAGTTCTGCAGCGTGATCGTGGCCAGCGTCTGGTTCTCGGCCTTGATCTCGACGCCTTCCTTGGCCTCGATCGCCTGGTGCATGCCCTCGTTGTAGCGGCGGCCGTGCAGGATGCGGCCGGTGAACTCGTCGACGATCACCACTTCGCCGTCGCGGACGATGTAGTCCTTGTCGCGCTTGTAGAGCTCCTTGGCCTTCAGCGCGTTGTTCAGGTAGCCGACCAGCGGGGTGTTCGCCGCTTCGTACAGGTTGTCGATCCCGAGCTGGTCCTCGACGAAGGCGACGCCCTTCTCGGTGACGCCGACGGTGCGCTTGCGCTCGTCGACCTCGTAGTGCACGTCCTTCTTCATCATCGGCGACATGCGCGCGAACTCGACGTACCAGCGGGCCGACTGCTCGGCGGGCCCGGAGATGATCAGCGGGGTCCGCGCCTCGTCGATCAGGATCGAGTCGACCTCGTCGACGATGGCGAAGTTGTGCCCGCGCTGCACACAGTCGTCCAGCGTCCAGGCCATGTTGTCGCGCAGGTAGTCGAAGCCGAACTCGTTGTTCGTGCCATACGTGATGTCCGCGTTGTAGGCCTCGCGGCGCTGGTCCGGCGGCAGTTCCGAAAGGATCGCGCCGACCTTGAGGCCGAGGAACCGGTGCACCCGGCCCATCCACTCCGCGTCACGTTTGGCGAGGTAGTCGTTCGTCGTGACCAGGTGCACGCCCTTGCCCGAGAGGGCATTGAGGTAGGCGGGCAGCACGGAGGTCAGCGTCTTGCCTTCACCGGTCTTCATCTCGGCGACCTGCCCGAGGTGCAGCGCCGCGCCGCCCATCAGCTGGACGTCGAAGTGCCGCTGGCCCAGCACCCGCCAGGCGGCCTCGCGGGCGACCGCGAACGCCTCCGGCAGCAGCTCGTCGAGTGACTCGCCGTCCTCGTGCCGCTTGCGGAACTCGTCGGTCTTGGCCTGCAGCTCGGCGTCGGAGAGGTCCTTCACCTCGTCTTCGAGGGTGTTGATGTGCTCGGCGATGTTGCGCAGCCGCTTGAGCATCTTGCCCTCGCCCGCGCGCAGCAGGCGGTTGAGAACCATCCGGTCGACCTCACTAGCTGTCTGGGAAATGCGCCCGGGCGTGCCCCGGGCGGACCGTGCGCCGCCTCCATCGTAGGGAAGGACGGTCCCGACGTGCACGCACGTCGGGAGATAGCACGCGGAACGGCCCGCACGCTCGTGTGCGTGCGGGCCGTCCGGCGGGTCGTGGCAGGCGTCAGCCGAGCCTGATCACGCCGTAGTCGAAGCCCTTCCTCCGGTAGACGACGCTGGGCAGTCCGGCCTCGGCGTCGTTGAAGAGATAGAAGTCGTGTCCGACCAGCTCCATCTGGTAGAGGGCCTGGTCGACCGTCATAGGTTCGGCTGAGTGGCGCTTCTCGCGCGCGACGCGGCCGGGCTGGTGGCCCATGGCCTCGTCTTCTTCCCAGCGCTGCATGGGGAGGTCGAGCTCGGCGCCTTCGGAGACCTCGGTCTCGATGGGGGCGGGCGCCTCGAGCACCGCGGTGCTCGCCGCGGCCATTCCACCTGCCGGCACCGCGGCCGACATCGGGGAGGTCGCCTCCGCGACCGATTCCGGGCAGCGCCGCCCATAGTGCACCCGGCGGCGGTCGGCCATGCGACGCAGCCGGTTTTCGAGCTTGCTCACCGCCGCGTCGAGCGCGGCGTAGAAGTCGCCGGCACAGGCTTCGGCACGCACAGCCGGGCCCTTGCCCTTGCCGGTGATCTCCACCCGCTGGCAGTTCTTGGACTGCCTGCGGTTGGGCTCATGGAAGAGCTCCACGTCGTAACGGAAGACTTTCCTGTCGTAGCGTTCCAGTCGTGCGAGCTTTTCGCTCACATGCTCCCGGTAGTGCTCGGGCACCTCCACGTTGCGACCTTTAACCACGATGTCCATACACGACCTCCCTCACTCCTGGATGAGTTCGAGCTCTTCGGTATTCGCTGGGGAGCCGACGGGGAGAGTTCAGCTTTCCGCCGGCACCAGGGTCATCGGCTGTTCACCTCCCTGCCGTGCGGAACGGCTATAGCGGTGCACGTTAGCCGGGTAAGCCGCGTCACAAAACCCCCCGAGCCGGGGGATATCACAGAACGGGAAACCATCACCGAGCGCGTCCGCGAGTAGCCCGAGGCCGGCGCCGCGGTACTCGTTCGGACCATCGGCCGGAGGCGGTTTTCACCTTGACACGACAGCGTTTTCCGGCGTCCACGCCCCTGCGTGACAGCGGGCGCGGCGGCCGGCTTCATCCCGCCGGCCGCTTGCGCCGGTGCCCGAAGTCCCGCACACCGCTCCATGTCCCGACAACGGGTTCGGCGCCCCGCACGTTCCCGTCGTTTACACCTGTGTGGGTGAAACCCACAGCGCCGGTTTCCGGGCAGGACGAGACACCGGGCCGATGCGCTGCGGTTTCGCGTGGTGCCCGCGGTTCGGAAGGGGCGCTTGGGTTTTCGAAGAATTCGACCTCGCCGCGCCGCGCCGGGAGCCCGGGAAGGTGCCGCCCGCAAGCGGCGCCCCGCGAAACCCTCAACGGGTGGCGGTCAACGTCAGCGCCGCGACGACCGGGAACCCTCCTTCCTTGAGCACGCGGGCGCACGCCGCGATGGTCGCGCCGGTGGTGATGACGTCGTCGAGCAGCACGACGGGCGACCCCGGCGGCGGGAGCCCGCGCGGATCGAGGCTCACCCGCCCGGCGAGGTTCGCGACGCGCTGCGAGTGGTCCAGACCAACCGCGTCACGCGCGCCTCGTGCCAGCCGCAGCGCGGGCGCGACGGCCACCGCACACCCCTCCGCCGACAAGCGCGCCGCACAAGCACGTGCGAGCCGCTGCAGATGCGGACCACCACGGACGCGCGAGGCCGCCCGCCGCGAAGGCGCGGGCACCAGCCACCACACGCCTTCGGCATCCGGCTGGGCCACCGGGACCTGCGGCAGCGTGGACCCGAGCACGCCGCCGAGCCCGGCGGCGAGGTCACGCCTGCCGCGCTCCTTGTAAGCCAGCACGAGCTTCCGCGCCGTGCCCTGGTACCTCGCGAGCGCGTACACCGCGACCGCGTCGGCAGTCGGGCCGCGGGCGACCGGGAACGGCCGCGCGAACTCCGTCAGGCACAACGAACAGCAGGCAGCACCGTGCGCGCCGCAGCCCGCGCAGGACGACGGCAGTACGAGATCGAGAACTCGCTCCCCCAGGTTCACGATCCGTGAGTATGCCGCCACCCACCGACAGTTTTCGCTCGTCCGCAGGTCAGCCCGGGTAGAACGGCGTGACGTGCGAGCTCACCGACGACGTGTGCGGCCGCCAGACCTCGCCGACGTCCGACGCCGTCCACAGGCCGCTCGTGTCGGCGACGACGATCGGACGGCCCGGCGCCGCGGTGACCGCGTACACCGGCGGAGTCAGGTTCGAGCTGTTGAAGGTGTCCATCCGGAGCCCGTCGATCGGCACCTTCACCACCGGCTGCGATGGCATCGAGGTGACCGCCACGAGGCTGTCCTGGCTCAGCCAGTCGACGTCCACGACGCCGGTCAGCGAGCCCATCTGCAGGATCCGCGGCCCGCGCAGGGTCACCGAGTCCTGCGTCCGCACCACCGAAGCCACCAGCAACTGGCCGTTGACGACCATCGCCGCACGGGCTCCGTCCCGCGAAAGCCGCAGCGCGCTGATCGGCCCGACCGTGAGCACTTCCTCGGCGTTCACCGCCTGCCCGGTCCAGCCGCCATCGGACGTCCGCAGCACCCGTACGACCGCCTGCCCGTCGACGACTGTCCACACTTCGCCCGCCGTGCCGTCCGCTGTCGCCGTCGGCCGCCAGGTCGGTCTGGTCAGCGTGCCGCCGAACAGGTTCACCTGTTGCGGCGTGCCGCCGTACGCGCCGACGCGCAGTTGCTGCCTGCCATCGGCGTTCTCCACGATGGCCAGCTGCCTGCCGTCGATCGACTGCGCCGCGCTGACCACCTGGTACACGCCTGCGCCCGCAGGCCCGGCGATCGCCGCCCCGTCCGCCAGTGAACGGATCCGGCCGTTCACCGTCATCAGCCCGGGCAAATCCGCGCCGGGCGAAGCCTGCGAAGAGTACGAAGGAACGTCGGTGTAGTACCAGTCCTCGTGCCCGTCCACGAGCGGCGCGCCATCGGAGAGCAGGCGCACTCTGTTCGTGGTCACCGCCTGCAGGGACAGCACTATCTGCGCCGCGATCAGCTTCTTGACCTCCGGCGTCTGGTCACCGACCCCGGTCAACGGGACGAGCAGCGCCCCGTCCGGCGTGGTGGTGACGTTGCCTTCGACGTTGGCGTCCTCCGGCAGCGGGTTGCGCACGGCGCCGACGAGCTGGTCAGACGGCCCGGACAGCAGCAGCGAGATCACCCGCGCGGGCAGGCCCGTCTGCGGTTTCGCTGCCACATAACGGAGATCGGGCACCGTGGTGTTGGAGTCCTGCGCGAAGAACTGCACCGGCACCTGCACGTAGTTGGCGGTGAAATCGCTGTAGGGCATCACGATGTCGGCGGGCGGGTTGCTGATCCGCCACTGCCCGTCGGACTGTTTGCGCACCAGCAACCGCAGCTCGTAAGGGCTGCGCGAAGGCAGGAACGAGCTGTCCGGGTTCAGCATCCCGATGTTGGTCCCCCGCACCACCACGACCACTTCGTTCGGGTTCGCCGGCACGTCCGCGCCCGCGGCGTACACGGTGTTGAACTGGTCGTCGATGACGTTCATGACCTTGCCGGGCTGCCAGGCCTTGGCCGCGTTGTCGTCGAGATAGGTGCGGGCGGCGGCGTTGTTGCTGATCGGCTGCGCGTTCGCGCGGACGAAGTCGCGCGCCACGGTCAGCGCGTCGAGGTCGCGGGCGGGCTGCTGGACGTCGGGATTGGAGGCCTGGCCCAGTTCCTGCTGCTGGACCGCGACCGGCTGCGACTCCTCCGGCACGGCCGCGCACCCGGCCACGAGCACCACCCCGGCCAGCGCCGCGAACAACCGCCGCGCGCCCTTCATCCGACATCCTCCCTACGCAGCTCGGACACGATGGCCCCGCTGTAGTCGACTCCCGAGCCGATACTGGCCTGCCCGTTCGCGGCCGCCCCGTCCGGCGGCGCCAGCGGCAGCGGGCTCTCGTCGAAAGGCTCGCCCTGCCGCCGCGGCAACGTAAGCCGGAAGCAGGCGCCGTAGCCGGGCGCGCCCCACGCATCGAGCTGACCGCCGTGCAGCCGCGCGTCCTCGTGGCTGATCGCGAGCCCGAGTCCGGTGCCGCCGGTGCGCCGGTTGCGCGACGGGTCCGCACGCCAGAACCTGTTGAACACCAAATCCGCTTCGCCCGGCCGCAGCCCGACGCCATAGTCCCGCACGGTGATCGCGACGGCGTGCTCGTCCGCGCGCATGGTCAGCCGCACGGGCCTGCCCTCGCTGTGGTCCACCGCGTTCGCCAGCAGGTTGCGCAGGATCCGCTCGACCCGGCGCGCGTCGATCTCCGCCGTGGTCTCCCCGTCCGGCAACTCCAGTTCGATGTCGCTGCCGGCGGTGTTCGCGATGACGCGCACCTGCTCGGCGGCCCGACGCGCGATCGGGGCGACGTCGATCTGCTCGGCGGAGAGCTCCTCGACACCGGCGTCCAGCCTGCTGATCTCCAGCAGGTCACCGAGCAGCGCCTCGAACCGGTCGAGCTCGTCCACCAGCAGCTCGGTGGAGCGCGCGAGCCCGGCCGGGAACTGCTCGCGCGAAGCGTGCAGCACGTCGGCCGCCATCCGGACCGTGGTCAGCGGGGTGCGCAGCTCGTGCGAGACGTCGGAGGTGAACCGGCGCTGCAACGTGCCGAACTCCTCCAGCTGGCGGATCTGGCGCTGAATACTGGCCGCCATTTCGTTGTAGGACAAGGCAAGCCGGGACAGGTCGTCCTCGCCCGTCACCGGCAGCCGCTCGTCCAGCTCACCGCCGACGAACCGCGCGGCGGCCGCCGCGGCCGAGCGCACCGGCCGGACCACCTGGCGCGTCACGAGGTTGCTGATCCCGGCCAGCAGCACCAGCAGGACCAGACCACCGACGAGCAGCGTGTTCTGCACCGTCGACACGGTGTTCTGCTCCGCCGTCATCGGGAACAGCAGGTACAGCTGGATCGGGCGGCCGGTGCTGGTGACCGGTGCGCCGATGATCAGGTACGTCGTGCGGGTGCCGCCGTCGTCGACCGTATGCGTCTGGTAGGCGACCTCGTTGGCCTCGGTGAACCGCTGAAGTCCTTCCGGCACCTTGGAAATCGGGCCCGCGGAGTCCGTCGAGCTGGTCCCGCCCGCGGTCAGCACCGGCTCGAACGCGCCCGCCGCCGAAGCCCCCGAGCCCTGGTCGTCGGACGAGGAGCTGGTGATCTTCTTCAGCACGTTCTGCAGCCGGTCCGGCAGCGCGTCCTGGTCGCTGAGCCCGACCAGCTCGTTCTCCGCGGTGGACACCACCTGCAGGGTCTGCGAGATCGCCGCCTCGCGCTTGGTGTCGGTGAGCCGGGTGATGATCTGGTTCTGCAACACCATGCCCAGCACGAACGCGACCGCCGAGGACAGCGCCAGCGTGGACACCGTCACCCGGAACTGCAGCGAACGGCGCCACAGCACGCCGAACGCCGTCACCCGCCCGCGACCGTAGGCGCCGACGCGGCCGGCGAGCCGCAGCACCCGGGTGGCGGAGGCGAGGATCTTCTGCTTCATCGCGGTATTACGGCGGTCCGGCCTTGTACCCCACGCCGCGGACGGTCAGCACGACCTCCGGGTGCTCCGGGTCCTTCTCGACCTTCGACCGCAGCCGCTGGACGTGCACGTTGACCAGCCGGGTGTCGGCCGCGTGCCGGTAGCCCCAGACCTGCTCCAAGAGCACCTCGCGGGTGAACACCTGGCGCGGTTTGCGGGCGAGCGCGACGAGCAGGTCGAACTCGAGCGGGGTGAGCGGGATGGCCTTGCCCTCCCTGGTCACCTCGTGCCCCGGCACGTCGATGGTGAGGTCGCCGATCGCCAGCGACTCCGCCGGCTCGGCCTCCGTCCGGCGCAGCCGCGCGCGGACCCGCGCGACGAGCTCCTTGGGCTTGAACGGTTTGACCACGTAGTCGTCCGCGCCCGACTCGAGGCCGAGCACGATGTCCACGGTGTCGCTCTTGGCCGTCAGCATGACGATGGGCACGCCGGACTCGGCCCGGATCGCCTTGCAGACGTCGATCCCGTTCATCCCGGGCAGCATCAGGTCCAGCAGGACCAGATCCGGTTTCAGGTCCCGCAGCGCGGGCAGCGCACGGGAACCGTCCGGGACGACCGCCGTATCGAACCCCTCCCCGCGCAGCACGATGGTGAGCATCTCCGCGAGCGCGGGGTCGTCGTCGACCACCAAGACACGTGCCTTCATGACCACATATTCGCACTTGGGACACCGTTCGTGACTTCCGACCCGGGATCGGAGCACCAGACGTGGAAAGCTTAGCCCTAATGGACCAGTGCGCGGGCCGTTCCGGTCGCGTCGAAGATCGTGGTCCCGTCCACCACTCGCCACTCCGACAGCCACGAGCCGGCGGCCAGCTGGTCGTAGACGGCGGCGCAGCGAACCTGCAGATCATCATCGGTTTCGAAGACGTCCCGAGCACGGTCCACTTCGGACTGAGCACGCCGCTCGGCCCGCTCCGCGGCGACCTCGGCGCTGACCCGGAGCAGGATCTGGGTGTCGGGGACCGGTAACCCGAACCGGGCGATCTCCAGCTCGCGAACCCACTTCACGAACTCGCCGTTCGCGTCCTGGCGCAGCCGGGCGGCGCCGTACGCGGCGTTGGAGGAGACATAGCGGTCGAGCAGGAGGACGTCGTTGTCGCGGAGGGCGGCGTTCAGCTCGTCGAGCGCGCCGCGCCTGTCGAGCGCGTAGAGCAGGCCCATGCCGTACACGGATTCGCCGAGGTCACCGTGCTCGCGATGCAGCGCTTCGCGGATGAAGTCGGCATGCACGCTTCGCCCGTAGCGCGGGAAAGCCAGCGTCGCCACGCTCGCGCCTTCTTCGTGCAGCGCCGCTGTCAACGCGGCGGAGACCGTGCGCTTGCCCGCTCCGTCGAGACCTTCGATGACGACCAGTCGACCCACGGGCAGAACCGTACCCGCGGTCACCGGCCGCGATGCCTCGCCCTGGCCTTGCGTTTCGCCGCCGCTCGGCGTTGCCGGGCTCCGGGCCGAAGACGTGCCGGGCGGCGCGCACGGATCCGTTCTCGTGGATCTCGTACACGCCGACCCGGGACTGGCCGCCCGGACTACCTACCGGGCCGTGAGGTTTGTCCAGCCAAGTACCACCGCACGGCTACCTCAGTACCGGTAGTGGTCCTGCTTGAACGGGCCCTCGACGTCGACGTCGATGTACTCGGCCTGTTCCTTGGACAGCTTGGTCAGTTCGCCACCCAATGCCTGCAGGTGGATCCGCGCGACCTTCTCGTCCAGTTTCTTCGGCAGCCGGTAAACCTCTTTGTCGTATTCCTCGTGTTTGGTGAACAACTCGATCTGCGCGATGACCTGATTGGAGAAACTGTTGGACATCACGAACGACGGGTGCCCGGTCGCGTTGCCGAGGTTCAGCAGGCGTCCTTCGGAAAGCACGATGATCGAATGACCGTCCGGGAAGGTCCACTCGTCGACCTGCGGCTTGATGTTGACGCGCCGCACGCCGGGGTAGCGGGTCAGCCCGGCGATGTCGATCTCGTTGTCGAAGTGGCCGATGTTGCCGACGATCGTCTGGTGCTTCATCCGGGCCATGTGCTCGGCCATCACGACGTCCTTGTTGCCTGTCGTCGTGATCACGATGTCGGCCTCGCCCAGCGCGTTCTCCAGCGTCTTGACCTGGTAGCCGTCCATCGCCGCCTGCAGCGCGCAGATCGGGTCGATCTCGGTGACGATCACGCGCGCGCCCTGCCCGGACAGCGATTCCGCCGCGCCCTTGCCGACGTCGCCGTACCCGCAGACCACGGCCACCTTGCCGCCGATGAGCACGTCGGTGCCGCGGTTGATGCCGTCGATCAGCGAGTGCCGGATGCCGTACCGGTTGTCGAACTTCGACTTCGTCACCGCGTCGTTGACGTTGATCGCCGGGAACAGCAGCTTGCCCTGCGCGGCCAGCTGGTAGAGCCGCAGCACGCCGGTGGTGGTCTCCTCGGTGACGCCGCGGATGCCGTCGCCGACGGCGGTCCACTTGCCGGGAGCATCCTTCAGCGACTCACGCAGCAGGCCGAGGAAGACCTTCCACTCGTCGGGGTCGTCGTCCTCGGGTGCGGGCACGACGCCCGCCTTCTCGTAGTCGGCGCCGCGGTGCACCAGCATCGTGGCGTCACCGCCGTCGTCGAGGATCATGTTCGGGCCCGCGCCCTCCCACGTCAGCATCCGCTCGGTGCACCACCAGTACTCCTCGAGCGACTCGCCCTTCCACGCGAAGACCGGCACGCCCTTGGGCTCCTCCGCCGTGCCGTGCGGGCCCACGACCACCGCGGCCGCCGCGTGGTCCTGGGTCGAGAAGATGTTGCAGGAAGCCCAGCGGACCTCGGCGCCGAGCGAGACGAGGGTCTCGATCAGCACGGCCGTCTGGACGGTCATGTGCAGCGAACCCGAAATCCGTGCCCCGCGCAGCGGGTAGACCTCGGCGTATTCCTGACGAAGCGCCATCAAACCCGGCATCTCGTGTTCGGCCAGCCGAATCTCCTTGCGGCCGAAGTCGGCCAGCTCGAGATCCGCGACGGCGAATTCCACACCGCCTCGGGTGTCGTGCCGTTTGGCAACGCTTTCGGGGGTCATATCGGCATTTCCTCCAAGATTCGGCGACACCTGAACAGTACCGTTGTCGGTTCACCGCCGAACACCCTCGAAAAGGAGGCGTCCACGTGCCGATCCCCGGCCCGGAGACCAGGATCGTCGAACTGCGTGTGCCCGGGCTCACCGGTACGACCGGGGAGTCCCTGCTCGACGCGGTGAGCACGGTCGAGGTCGCCGGCGACGGGGTGGGGAAGGTGATCCGGCCCTCAGACCGGTTGCGCCGTCCCGCTCCGGGCCCGGTGCTGCAGGCGCTCGGCCGCTCGGTGCCGCGCACGCTCGAGGGCTACCTCTGGGGCGGGATGACCTCGGGCGGAGCCGCGAAGGCGACGTGGGCGCTGCTGTTCCCGTTCTCGCTGGCCAACGTCGCGCACTGGATGTTGCCGCCCGTGCCGGACGGCAGCCGGGCTGCGGGCGCGCTCGGCGGGCTGTGCCGGAGTCTGCTGCGCGTCGGCGCGCTGCTGCTGACGATGCTGCTGGTCGGGCAGCTGTCGGTGATCGCGCTGGACCTGTTCGCGGCGCAGTGCCTCGCGCCGGGCGCCCGCTGCCTGACGGTGGTGCCGGACTCGTGGCGCGATCCGGTGTGGCTGCGCACAGCCGTCGGCCTGGTGCCGGTGGCGGTGGTGCTTCTCGTGCTGCACGGGGTGTCCGGCACGAACTGGACAGTCCGGTCGAAGGACGTCAAACCCCGGCGCGGGGATCTGCCCGGCGACACGGTGCGCGGCGGCACGGACTCGCCGGTGTTGCGCCATCTGCACACGGTCGCGGCGCTCGGCACGGTGTCGGTGTTCGCGCTCGGCGGGCCCTTCCGCGCGCCGGACGCGCTGCCGCAGCTGATCATCTGGATCTGCGCGCTCGCGCTCGTGCTGGCGGCGCTGGTGACGGCGGGCGCGGGCGTCCGGGAGCTGCACCGGTGGGCCCAGCGCAGCGTGCTGGTGTTCGCGGTACTCGTGATGATCTCCGTGATCCCGTTCCGGGCGAACTCGCCCTCGGGGGCGAATTCCACCGTCGAAGCCCTCGCCGCCGCGCTGTTGATCGTGACAGTGCTGTTCGCGTTGTTGCTCATCCCGGCGGCGCTGCTGGCGCGGCGCACCTGGAGCTCGCTGCCGAAGCGGCTGCGCCCGTGGTTCGGCGGCTGGGCGGCCGCCCCCGTGCTGGTCTTGGCGAGCCTGCTCGGCGGCGGGTTCGGCGCCGGGCTGGCGATCGCGCTGCGCAAGCTGGCCGGGGCGAGCCAGCTGCAACTGCCGGACAGCTACACCCCGGTGACGATGCTGTGGGGCGCCGGGCTGGTGCTGGCCGCGGTACTCGGCCTGCTCGGGTTCGCGGTCGGCGTGCCGATGCGGCGGTTCCGTCGCGGGATCCCGGAAGTCGTGCGGCTGCTGCAGGAGAAGGACGAGAAGCTCGCCGCCGCCGCGTGGGCACGCTCGTCCTGGGAGCGCCGGCACCTGCACCACCTGGCTTTCGGCGTGGTGGCGGGCATGTCGGTCTGCGCGGCGGCGTTGCTGGTGGCACGCTTCGGTTTCCGCACGCTGCCAAGCTGGCTGGACCCGTTCTCGGCGCTCGGGGTCGTCGCGCTCGGCGCGCTCGCGCTCGGGCTGCTGCGGGTGGTCTACACAGCGGCGCGGAACCCGGGCCGCAACAGGCATCTCGGCGCGCTGGCCGACCTCGTGTGCTTCTGGCCGCGCGCGGCGCATCCCGCGATTCCGCCGTGCTATGCGCTGAAGGTGGTGCCCGAGCTGGCCGCGCGCGCGAAGGAACACCTCGCGGAGCCGAACACGCGGGTGGTGCTCGCCGGGCACAACACCGGGAGCCTGCTGGCGGTGATCGCGACAGCGCGGTTGATGCACGGGCTGAACGAGGACCAGCGGGAGCGGGTCGGCCTGCTCACCGCGGGATCGCCCCTGCAGTGGGGTTACCAGCGCGCCTTCCCGGCCGTGCTGCCACACGAGTCACTCGGTGCGCTGTATGGGGAACTGAGCGGGCGCTGGCGCGGCCTCGCCCGCGGCACGGACATCTTCGGCGGCGGCGTGACGACGTGGCGGCAGCAGGTGGTGGACGGGAAACTGGTCGGCGACGGCTTCCGCGAAGACGGCAAGACCGGCCCGCTCGACGCGGCGCAGCCGGGGCCCACCGGGGCGCTCGTCCTCGGCGGTGACCACTGGCTGCCGGACCCGATCCCGAGCACCCCCGCCAGCCGCCGCTGGGCCGCGGGAGTGCTGGGGCACAACGACTACGAGGTGGATCCGGAATGGGACCGGGCGGTCGCGATGGCCGCCGGGCTGGAGATCCCCGGCAGGCCGTCGCGTCCGTTCGGGGAACAGGTCCCGCTCTTCCCGGACCTGCCCCGCTTCAACCTCAACTTCGCTCGCTGACTTCCCCGGCCGTCGCCTCGGCGTTGCGCTTGCCGAGCAGTGAATGCCTTCGGCTGTAAGCGAAGTAGACGATCACGCCGACGACCATCCAGACGACGAACCGCAGCCACGTCAGCACGGTCAGGTTCAGCATCAGCCACAGGCAGGCCACGATCGCGAGGATCGGCACGACCGGCACCCACGGCACGCGGAACGAGCGCGGCAGGTCCGGATGCGTCCGGCGCAGGATCAGCACGCCCGCCGAGACCAGCACGAACGCGAACAGCGTGCCGACGTTGACCATTTCCTCCAGCTTGTCGGCCGGGAAGAACGTGGCGGCGATCGCGACGAGCAGGCCGACCAGGATCGTCGCCCTGGCCGGGGTGCCGCGCTTGCCGGTGTGCGCGAGCTTGCGCGGCAGCAGGCCGTCACGCGACATCGCGAACAGCACGCGCACCTGGCCCAGCATCAGCACCATGACCACGGTGGTCAGCCCGGCGAGCGCGCCGAAGGAGATGACGTTCGCCGCCCAGTCGACGCCGTTGACGGAGAACGCCGTGGCGAGAGTCTTGTGGCTGCCGTCGCCGGCCGACGTGGCGAGGTCCTTGTACGACACCATGCCCACGACCACCAGCGAGACCGCCACGTACAGCACGGTCACGATGGCGAGCGAGCCGAAGATCCCGCGCGGCACCGAACGCTGCGGGTTCTTCGTCTCCTCCGCCGTGGTGGCGACGACGTCGAACCCGATGAAGGCGAAGAACACCAGCGAAGCGCCGGCGAGCAGCCCGAACGCGCCGAACGAACTGCTGCCCCCGCCCGCGATCAGGGAGAACAGCGACTGGTTCACGCCGGTCTCGCCGGAACTGCTGCCGGCGTTCGGCGGGACGAACGGGTGGTAGTTGGCGCCCTTGATGTAGAAGATGCCGAGGATGATCACGAACAGCACGATCGCGACCTTGATCCCGGTGATCACCATGGAAAACCGGGAGGACAGCTTCGTGCCCAGCGCGAGCAGCGTGGCCAGCACGACGACCAGCACCAGCGCGCCCCAGTCGACGGTCAGGCCGCCGATGTCGAACGTGCTCTTCGCGCCGTCGCCGAAGATGTAGCCGAGCACCGTTTCCAGGTACACCGACCAGCCCTTGGCCACCGCGGCCGCACCGACGGCCAGCTCCAGCACCAGGTCCCAGCCGATGATCCAGGCCATGAACTCGCCGAAGGTGGCGTAGGAGAACGTGTAAGCGCTCCCCGCGACGGGGACCGTCGAGGCGAATTCCGCGTAGCAGAGCGCGGCGAGCCCGCAGGCGATGGCGGCGAGCACGAAGGCCACGGAGACCGACGGGCCCGCGTAGTCACCGGCCGTACGAGCGGTCAACGTGAAGATGCCCGCGCCGATCACGACCGCGACCCCGAACACCGTCAGGTCCCAGGTGCTGAGGTTGCGCCTCAGCCTGGTTTCCGGTTCGTCGGTGTCCTTAATGGACTGATCGATGGATTTCGTCCGCCACAGACCGTTTCCCGGCAAGGTGCTCGCTCCTTTTCCACATCTGGATCGCAGAGTTGGAAAATCACCCTACTGTATCGAAAGTCACGAATCCGACCGGCAGTCACGGCCATCCAGCAAACGTAGGCCGCCTCCGGTTGGTCGGTTTTGGCCTTCTTTAGGTCGGATTCGCGACGGCGGCATAAGTCGGACCGCTCGTCAACCCACGGTGCTGCGGTCCAGATCGGGCTCCAGGTAGATCAGCCTCGCGGTGGGCACCTTCGCGCGTACCTTCGCCTCCGCCTCGTCGATGGCGGTCGCGACCTTGGCGACGTCGAGATTGGGCGTGAGCGCCAGTTTCGCCGCGACCAGCAGTTCCTCCGGGCCGAGGTACTGGGTGCGGATGTGGATCACCCGCTCCACGTGACCACCGGTCAGCTCGGCGACGATCGTGTCCAGCTCGCCGTCGGTGGCGCCCTCGCCGATCAGGAGGCTCTTCATCTCCACGATGAGGATGATCGCGATGACCCCGAGCAGCGCGCCGATCATGATGGTGCCGATGCCGTCCCACACCGGGTCGCCGGTCAGCTCCGACAGCCCCACGCCGAGCAGCGCGAACACGAGGCCGAGCAGCGCGCCGGTGTCCTCCAGCAGCACCACCGGCAGCTCCGGCGTGCGGGACTGGCGGATGAAGCCCCACCAGGAGACGTCACCCTTGATCTTGCGGGACTCGCCCATCGCCGTGAAGAAGCTGTAGCCCTCGAGGCAGATCGCGACCACCAGGATGACCACCGCGACCAGCGGCGCGGTCAGCGGCTCGGGGTGCTCGACCTTGTGGATCCCTTCGTACAGCGCGAAAACCGAGCCGAGCGTGAACAGCATCAGCGCGACGACGAACGAGTAGAAGTAGCGATCCCGGCCGAAGCCGAACGGGTGCTCGCGCGTGGCCCGGCGCCGCGACGTCTTCTGGCCGAGCAGCAGCAGACCCTGGTTCGACGTGTCGGCGAGCGAGTGCACCGACTCGGCGAGCATCGAGGACGAACCGGTGAACAGGAATCCGACGAACTTCGCCACCGCGATCCCGGCGTTCGCGCCCAGCGCCGCGACGATCGCCTTGGTGCCACCGCTTGCCGACACACTGACCCCCTCGAAGGTCTCCCGATTTGTCGGGATGAGCCTACGTGGGACTCAGCTCAGCAAGGGCAGGCCCCCGACCAGTTTGGCGATCTTGTTGCGCGGTCCGATCAGCCCGATGGCGTAGTACTCCAGGTCGCCTTCGCCGGTTTCGCCGAGGCCCGCGCGGTACTCCTCGTACGACCGGCTCGCCTGCGCGTGCTTGGTCATGTCCGCGATGAACACGCCCTCCTTCGTCGCGGCCTTCGCCCGGATCTCGTGCAGTTTTCCGGCGTCCGCGGCCAAGATCGAGCAGCCGCTCCACGGCAGGCCCGCGTGCACGTGGCCGGACGCGTCCTCCACCTCGCCGCCGATCAAGTCCGGCAAGACCGCCGCGGCCGCCGCACCGAGGCAGGCCGTGGCGTTCGCGACCAGGCCGGGGCCCCGCGACGGGTCCGCGACGATGACCCATTTGAGCTTCGCCGACCGCGTGCTCGCCCCGGCCTGGATGTCTGCGGCGAGAACCGCGTTCATCTCCTGATGTTCTGTACTCACAGCGCCCAAAGCTAGGACTAGATATCCTGACCTGCCACCAACTCCGAATTTAGTTCGACGGAAGGCGGGTCATGGCCGAGCTCGACGAACTTGATAAGGCACTCCTGCGGGAATTGCAGCGCGACGGTCGGCGCACCAACCGCGAACTCGCCGCCGCCACCGGGGTTTCGCCGTCCACCTCGCTCGAGCGCGTGCGCGGGCTGCGGGAGCGCGGCGTGATCCGCGGCTTCCTGCTCGACGTGGACCTGGCCGAGATCGGCCGACCCGTGCAGGCGCTGATCGCCCTGCGCGTACATCCGCCGAAGCGGCAGGTGATCGAGGCCTTCCGCGAATGGGTCGCGCTGCTGCCGGAAACGGTGGGCGTGTTCGTGGTGTCCGGCGGCGAGGACTTCCTGGTGCACGTCGCCGTGCCGGACAACGACGCGCTGTACGCGTTCGTCATCGACCGCCTCACCCAGCGCCCGGAGGTGGCCGATGTGCGCACGAGCGTGGTCTACGAACACATCCGCAGCCGCGTGATCGAGCCCACCGAAACCAGGAAGCGCCGCTGACCGTCGAAGCCTCCATCCAGCGGTAGGGAGTCGATGATGGCCAAGTTCGGTGTGCTGGGCCCGCTCCGGGTCGACGACGGCGATCTGCGCCTGCGCGGCGAGCGGCAGCGCTCGTTGCTGGCGATGCTGCTCTTCCGCGCCAACCAGGACGTGCCGGTGCCGCAGCTGGTGGACGCCTTGTGGGTCGGCGAACCGCCGAAGTCCTACGCCTCCAACCTGCACACCTACGTCCAGCGGCTCCGCCGCCGGCTCGACGGCGCGGCGATCGACCACACCGGCAACGCTTACCGCATTCGCGTGAATCCGCGGGATCTCGACCTGCTGGTGTTCCGCGCCGAAGCGGCCGAAGGCAGGAAGGCGGCCGCGCAGGGCGATCACGTCCGCGCGGCGGAACACCTGCGCCGCGCCCTGCGCCAGTGGCGCGGCAACCCGCTCATCGATCTGCACGTGCCGCCGCTGGACACCGAAGCGCGAGGCCTGGAGGCGGAGCACCTCGCGGTGCTGGAGGACTGCATCGACGCCGAACTGGCTTCGGGCAAGCACACCGAACTCGTCGGCGAGCTGACCGCGCTCCTCGCGGAAAACCCTTTGCGAGAAAGGACTGCGGCGCAGTTGATGCTCGCGTTGCAGGGCGCCGGGCGGCAGGCCGAAGCGCTGGAGGTCTACCAGCGCACGCGCGGGCGTCTCGTGGAAGAGCTCGGTGTCGAGCCGAGCGGGGTGCTCCGGCGTGCGCAGGCGACAGTGTTGCGGAGCGAAGAGCTGACGCCGCCCACGCCGTGGCCGATCTGCCAGCTGCCGTCCGACCTCCTCGATTTTTCCGGCCGTGACAAGGAAATCGACGAACTGGCCGGGCTGCTCACCGGTCCCGGGATGCCACTGGTGGTGCTCAACGGCGAGCCGGGCGCGGGCAAGTCGACGCTGGCCACGAAGGTCGCGCACAAGCTGCGCAACGAGTTCCCGGATGGGCAGCTGTTCATCCCGTTGACGGGAACGGCCGCGCCGCGCGACGTCGGGGCTCTGCTCAACGACGTACTGCGCGCGCTCGGGGTGAGCGGCTCGGCGATCCCGGACGACGTGCGGGCTCGCGCGTCGGCGTATCGCGGGCAACTCACCGACAGGCGGGTGCTCGTCGTACTCGACGACGCGGCCGACCCGGCGCACGTACGCGCGCTACTGCCCGGCACGCCCGGCTCAGCCGTGCTGGTCACCAGCAGGCGGCGGCTCAGCGCGTTGGAAGGCGCACGCCGGTTCGAGCTGGGGCCGCTCAGCGACGACGAAGCGGGGGAACTGCTCGCCCGCATCGCGGGCCCGGAACGTGTTGCCACCGAACGGAAATCGGCCGCGCGGATAGCCGCTGCCTGCGGCAACCTCCCGCTGGCGCTGCGCATCGCGGGCACTCGGCTCGCGCTGCGGCCGAACCTCCCGCTCGCCGCGCTCGCGGACAAACTCGAGGACGTGTTGCGGCGGCTCGACGAACTGACCGTGAGCGACCTGCAACTGCGGGGCAGCATCGCGTTGAGCTACCAGGCGCTGGGCCAGGAGGCGCAACGCGGTTTGCGCGCGATCGCCCGGTGCCGCAACGAAAACCAGCCCGGCTGGGCGGTCGCCGCGCTCATCAACCAGCCGGACGCGGACCGCACGGTGGAAGAGCTGGTCGAGGCTGGCCTGCTGGTGCCCAACGGCGCCGACGCGACCGGCGAGCCCCGGTACCGGCTGCACGACATGGTGCGCGTGTTCGCGACCGAAGCCGGCGTGGAGGCGGACTCCCGCGACGAGCGAGTGGCTTCCGTGCGGGGTCTCGTGGACGCCGCGCTGAACCTGTCCGACGCCGCGGCCCGCCTGCTTCCCGGCGGCGAGCACCTGCCCGCGGTGGAGCTTCCGCCGCAGCCGTTGCCCGCGGACTTCGTGGCGAAGCTGCTCGCCGATCCCCGCGTGTGGTTCGAAACCGAACGCGCGAACCTGCTCAGCGCCGTCGCGTCGATCACCGCGCTCGGCTGGCGCCGCGACGCCGAACTGATCATGGACCGGCTCGCCGTGTACCTGCGCCTGCGCCGCAACCACGCCGACCTGCGAACGGGCTACGACATACTGGGCGCCTGACGAAAGAGGGTTACTTTCCCGACGTGGCGCGGAAAAGCTGCGTCCGCCCGGCACCCAGCGGACGCACCCGCACCGCCGGGTCGGACGCCGGAAGCCACATCGACTCGCCGCGGCCCAGGGTCAGTTCCTTGCCGTCCTCGGCGCGCACGAGCAGCTCGCCCGCGGTGCACAGCAGGATCTGCGGCGACCCGGGCCGCACCAGCAACTCGTGGTCCTCCCCGGCCTCCCACTCGCACCGCGAAAGCTCGAACTCCGGCGCGTCGGTGTGGTACACCGCGCCGCACTCGCTCGGCTCGCCGGTGAGGATCGGCATGTCGCAGCACTCGAAGTCGACCACGCGCAGCAACTCGGGCACGTCCACGTGCTTCGGGGTCAGCCCGCAGCGCAGGATGTTGTCCGAGTTCGCGAGGATCTCCACGGCCGTGCCGTGCAGGTACAGGTGCAGGTTCCCGGCGGGCAGGTAGATCGCCTCGCCCGCGCTCAGCGTCAACCTGTTCAGCAGCAATGCGGCCAGCACGCCCGCGTCCCGCGGATGCGCCTCGCCCAGTTCCAGCACGGTCCGGCATTCGGCGTCGAACTCGCCGTGCTCCTTCACGTGCAGCACGCACGCGTCGAGCACCTCCGGCAGCAGCTCGTCGAGGCTGGCCTGCGGCAGCGTGATCCAGGTGGTGAACAGCGCGCGCATGCCATCGGAATCCGGCTGCGCGGCGAGCAGTTCGGTGTACTTCGCCAGACCGGGAGTTTCCACGGCGCGCAACAACTTCACCGTCTGCGCCGGGTCACGGAAACCCGCCAACGCGTGGAATTCGGTGAGCGCGCAGACCAGCTCCGGCTTCGCGGTCGGGTCCGGATAGTTCCGGTTCGACGCGTCACGCGGGATGCCGGCCGCTTCCTCGCGCGCGTGACCCTCCGCCGACTGCTCGGCCGAAGGGTGCGCCTGCATGGACAACGGCTCCTCGACCGCGAGGATCTTCAGCAGGAACGGAAGCCGGTTGTTCCACCGCTGGGCGGTTTCCTCGCCGAGGTGGCCGATCGGATCGCCTTCGAGGAGTTCGAGCAGCGTGCGCTCGACGCCGTCGGCACCGAGGATCCGCGACGGGTCTCCCGGGTGCGCGCCCATCCAGAGTTCGGCTTCCGGATGCGGGGCAGGCACCTCCCGGCCCTGCAGTGCCGGGATGGTGGTTCTGGACCCCCACGCGTAGGGCCGCACGGCATTGCGAAGCAGCTCCACTGTGTTCTCAACTCCTTGGGCACCCGTTCCCAGGGCGCTTTCCGTCTTCAGCCGGTTTCACGCGGTAGCGGGCGCGTACTGACCGGCTCCCCCCAGGCTGCCGGCCGCGAGTCCGAGGTAGACCGCCGCCAGCTCGAACCGTAGCGCGAGCACCCCGGCACGAACAGGCTCGTCACCGACGATCTCGTCGCCCGGGGCGATGAGCCCCGCACCCGGAAGGGTATTCGAGGCCTCGTATCGGGCCGCGTCCGCGGTCGGCCCGGTGTGCAGCGCGAGCAGCAGAACTCGTGGTCGAAGGCCCTGCTCGTCGAATTCCGGGTCGGCGAAGATGTCCTGCTCGCCGGAACCCGCCACGGCGGCGCGATGCAGCGCGGGCCGCGCCAGCGCCTGCCGGTAGTCGGCGGCGTCGCAAACCGTGCCCGCGTAAGCACCCAGCGCGTACGCCGCGTGCTCCGCGACCGCAACGGCCGCGGGATCGAGGCCCCACAACATCGGCACACGGTCCGCGAGGCGCAGCGCGAGCGCTTTCGCCGGGTTCGAGAACGAGTCGCGCCCGAGATGCCCGCGTTCGGCCTCCGCGTCGAGCTGGTCCGCCAGCGCCTCCACGTCGGCCACCAGCACGCCGAGCGCGTTCGCGGTGGCCAGCCCCGCGGCGAGCCCCCTCGCGAACGTCAGCTCCGGCGGGACCGGGATCCGCGGCGCGAGCAAAAGCCCCTTGCCCGCGATGGAAGCCGCGACCGGGCCCTCCTGCGGACCCGAGAGCACGACCGTCGCGCCGTAGCGGCTCGCGCGCTCGATGCCCGCGGCCAGCTCCCGGTCGGCCGGGTCGTCGGTGTGCGCGAACACCACGTCCAGCGCGCCGATCCAGCTCGGCACCGCGTCGGTGACCACGACCGGCACCGGGCAAGACGGCATCAGCAACGCGGCGAGCAGCTTGGTCAGTGCGCGGCCGACGCCCGGCCGCACGACCAGCACCAGCGCACGCGGGCGGCCGAGGTCGAGCCGGTCGGCGAGTTCGATCTCGGCCGCGATCTCGGTGGTGGACCGGACCTGCGCACCGGCCATCGCCGCGGCGCGCAGGAGACCGGACGTATCCGCCTCCGCGAGCCGCGCCGGATCGTCGAGCAGGGTGTCGTCAAGCACCGCTGGTGTCACCGGAGTCCGGCCCCGTCGCCTCGTCGAGCAGCAGTACCGGGATGCCGTCCCGCACCGGGAAACTGCGCCCGCAGAAGGTGCACGTCAACGCCTCGGCCTCCGGATCGGCCGGGGTGCCGGGACGCAGCGGGGCGTGGTCGGGTGACGGGCACGCGAGAATCTCCAGCAGCTGAGCATCAAGCGCGAGGGCCATGCTTTCTCCTTACCACGCCGTCTGGTTGTCAACCACGGACGATCGCCAGCACTTCCTCGGTCAGCGCGCGCACCGCTTCGTCGGTCGGCGCTTCGACGTTGAGCCGCAGCAGCGGTTCGGTGTTGGACGGGCGCAGGTTGAACCAGGAGCCGTCGCCCAGCTCCACGGTGAGCCCGTCCAGCTCGTCGACGGTGACGCCGGTGCGCTTGCCGAACGCGTCCTTGACCGCCATCTGCCTGGCCACCTGGTCGTCGACCGTGGAGTTGACCTCGCCCGACGCGGCGTAGCGCTTGAACTCGGCGGTGAGCGCGGACAGCGGACCGTCCTGCTCGCCGAGCGCGGCCAGCACGTGCAGCGCGGCCAGCATTCCGGTGTCCGCGCGCCAGAAGTCGCGGAAGTAGTAGTGCGCGGAGTGCTCGCCACCGAAGATCGCGCCGGTGCGGGCCATCTCCTCCTTGATGAACGAGTGCCCGACGCGGGTGCGCACCGGCTTGCCGCCGCGCTCGGTCACGATCTCCGGCACCGCGTGCGAGGTGATCAGGTTGTGGATGATCGTGGCGCCCGGCTCCTTGGCCAGCTCGCGGGTGGCGACCAGCGCGGTGATCGCGCTCGGGGACACCGGGTCACCGTTCTCGTCCACGACGAAGCAGCGGTCGGCGTCGCCGTCGAAGGCCAGGCCCGCGTCCGCGCCCACTTCGCGCACCTTCGCCTGCAGGTCCACCAGGTTCTTGGGGTCCAGCGGGTTGGCCTCGTGGTTGGGGAAGCTGCCGTCGAGCTCGAAGTACATCGGCACGAGGTCGATCGGCAGGCCGTCGAACACCGTCGGCACCGTGTGCCCGCCCATGCCGTTGCCCGCGTCGACCACGATCTTCAGCCTGCGGATGCCGGACAGGTCGACCAGGTCGCGCAGGTACGCCGCGTAGTCGGCGAGCACGTCGCGGTGACTCACCGAGCCGGCCTGCCCCTCGAAGGCGGGCACGCCCTGCTCGACGGTGTCGCGGATTTCGGCGAGGCCGGAGTCCTGGCCGACGGGGGCGGCTCCGGCGCGGCACATCTTGATGCCGTTGTACTTGGCCGGGTTGTGGCTGGCCGTGAACATCGCGCCGGGCAGGTTCAGCGAGCCGGAGGCGAAGTAGAGCTGGTCGGTGCTGGCGAGGCCGATGGACACCACGTCGAGGCCCTGCGAGGTCACGCCCTCGGCGAACGCTTCGGCCAGTCCGGGCGAGGATTCGCGCATGTCGTGGCCGATCACCACCGACGGGGACTCCGGCTTGATCAGCAGCGCGAACGCGGCCCCGAAATCGCGGACGAGCGCGGCGTCCAGCTGTTCGCCGACCACACCCCGGATGTCATAGGCCTTCACGATGCCCGACAGGTCTGACACGTGCCTCTCCCCGACTTCCTCGACAGCTATCGATGCCGGAAAGCGTACCGGGGTCGGCTATGAGATCGGATCCGGCAGCACCCGCAGGTGCCCGCGCCGCCCGGACGGCCCGTCCGGCTCCGGCGGAGCGGCGGCGCGGTCCGTCCGGCCCGCCTCGCGGACGGCTTCGGCGAGCGCGGTGAGCTCGTCGTCGGAGCGGTCCGGAGCCGCGAAAGCGCCCTCGTGCCGCACGACCTCCCAGCCCTTGGGCACGGTCAGCCGGAGCGCGTGCTCTTCGCACAGGTCGTAGGAATGCGGCTCGGACGCCGTCGCGAGGGGACCGACCACCGCGGTCGAATCGCTGTAGGCGTAGGTCAGCGTGGCGACCGCGGGTTGCAGGCACCCCGTCCGCGAACACTTTCGTACGCTCGACACGCCTCGGACGATAGCGCCTTCCACCGGCAACGGTGCGCAGGCACACCGCAATGGGGCGCGTAACCTTCCTCCTGTGTCTACGGCTCGCAGTGCACGACAACAGCGGCGCATCCGGCGCGACCGCCATGGCCGGGGGCTACGCGGACCGCTGTACCCGGCCTCGTTGCCGGCCGCGGCCAGCCGCGCCGAGAAGTTCGACCAGCTGGTGCTCGACGCTCTCGAACCGATCGAGGCCCGCTGGCGCGATCAGCTGACGAAGCTGGACGTCGCGGTGGACGAGGTGCCCGAGGTACGCGGACCGAGCCATTCGCTCCAGGCGGAGGGCGTGCTGCACGACGGCGCCGTCCCGTTGTCGCGCCTGGTCCCGGCGGGTGTGGACCGCAGCGGAATGCCCACCAGGGCACGGATCGTGCTCTACCGGCGGCCGCTCGAAGCCCGCGCGAAGGACCCGGCCGAGCTGGGCGAACTCGTGCACGACGTCCTCGTCGAGCAGGTCGCCGGCTACCTCGGTGTGGAACCGGACGTCATCGAAGGCGACTAGGGCCCGGGACCGAGGTCAGCGCCGCGAACAGCACCGCGGCTACCTGCACCAGCAAGAGCACGTCACGCAGGGTCGAGGGATGCTCCACGAGCACGTCCGACTGCGCTGTCGGCACCGAGACGGCCACCTGGTGGCCCCACGCGGGCACGATCGGCGCCGGTTTCCCGTCGACGGTCGCCTGCCAGCCTGCTTCCTGTTCGGCGGAGAGCACGAGCAGCCGGCCCGCCATGCCTTCGGAAACCCGCACGTGCACGTCGGGCAGCGTCGCGTCGACCGGGCTGACGCCCGCGGTGCTCGACGGCGCCGAAGACGTGACGGCCTGCTTGGCCACGGTCGGCGGCACGAGCACCGCCTGCCCGGACGGCGCGAGCAGCCGGAGCACGGCCCGCCCGTCCGCGGTGGGCTGAGCCGCGACGGCGAGATCCGGCGCCAGCGCGACGACCGTCGACGCCTGTTCTCCTTGTGGCAGCACCACGAACAGCGCGCCCGACGCGGCAGCCCCCGACAGCGCGGCACGAGTCGCGCCACTGGACGGTTGCAGGAAAGCGTTCTGCCACGACAACAATCGCGCGGGAGTGCTCGGAGTCAGCGCCAGCTGGTCGTCGCCGTACTGCGGCAGCGCGCCGCTCGTCTGCTTCGTGACCTCGTCGCCGGAACCGACGACCACGACCGACCGGCCGGTGCGGGCGAGTTCGTCGGCCTGCGTCGCCGCCAGCTTGTCTCCTCCGCCGGAGTGCAACGGCCCGCCACGACCGGCGATGACCGCGCCCGTGCCGAGCGCCGCGATGAGCAGCACGCCCACGACGGCCGCGAGCTTCGGCAGCAGCGAGCCGCCGGCCGGGGCCTGCGAAGCGGACAGCACGATCCACAGCAACCCAGCGCTGATCACGAGCAGCGGCACACCGGTGAACCCGGTCGCCGTGCCGGTGCCCTGCAACGGAGCCACCGGCACCAGCAATACGATCACCAGCCCGAGCACGCCGAGCACCAGCACCCCGAGGCCGGGGCTGAGCAACGCGCGCGGGCGCATCACCACCGCCGCGAGCGCCACGACGATCACGAGCACGCCGATCGGCCAGGCGCCCACACCGCCGGGGTCCAGCCCCGCGAGATCGGCCGCCGCCGGAGCGGCGCCCGGGCCGCTGAGCCCGTGCAGGAACAACGCCGGCTCGTTGACCAGGACCGTCGGCCAAGGAAGCAGCAATGCCAGCGGCAGCAGCACGACGATGCCGACCGAACCGATCCGCCGCAGCAGCCCGTCGACCGGCGGCAACACCACGAACCCCGCGACCAGACCGAGCAACGCGAGCCCGTGCGCCAGCGGGGAAAACGCGCCGAGCAGCGCGACACCGACCGCGCACCAAGAAGAAGCGTGCAGCCACCGGCGCCCGGTACGAGCGAGCAGCGCCGCGATGCCGGAAATCACCAGTGGCAACAAGATGTGCACGGCGACGACGTCGAACCGGCCCTGTGCCACGGAAGCCGTGGCCGCGGGCAACAGGCCGTAGCCCGCGGAGACCGCGGCACGCACCCAGCGTGACACCGGAAGACGCCGCGTGGCCGCGTAAGCGGACAGGCCCGCGAAGGCCGCATCACCGATCAAGAGGATCGCGACGAGCGCGGCCGGGCCGCCGATCGGCGTGAAGATCGCCCCCACGATGCCAAGCACCGCAAGGGAAGCCGGGGCGGCGCTGGCTGTGCCGCCACCGACGGGATGCCATCCCGCGAGGTACATCGACCACATCCGGCCGAGGTCGCCCACCGGCAGCAGGCGACCCCCCGCGAGGTCGAGACCGAGCCGACTTCCGTTGAGTACCAAGCCGATCGCGGCCAGTACCACGAAAAGCACCACCGGAGGCGCACTTCTCCGGACGAAGGGCACGCGGCCCTCCGGCTCCTGCTCGACCAAGACGATCTCCAGTACTTTTCCGCGGTTTGCTGCGGAAAAGTACCTTAGACCGCGCGCTTCTTGAGCTTGCGACGCTCCCGTTCGGACAGTCCGCCCCAGATGCCGAAGCGTTCGTCATGGGCCAGGGCGTACTCGAGGCACTCGCCCTTCACTTCACAGCCCTGACAGATCCGCTTGGCCTCGCGGGTGGATCCGCCCTTCTCCGGGAAGAACGCCTCCGGATCGGTCTGCGCGCACAGCGCGCGGTCCTGCCACTCCGGTGGCTCCTCGGGGTCGAAGAGGTCGGTGAACTCGCCCAGCTCCGTCTCCGGGCTCGCTCCCCAATCCACGACTTTCCCCCATTCCCTTCCATCTGCTTCCAACCGCACTTCCGCCTCCTCTGCTTCCACGCACTCCCCAGGCTGGCGGTGTTGAAGCCGCACCCGACGCCCCCTTCCAGCGACGAATGACAGCAATGTGATTACACCCGTGTAGTGCGGCCAGGTCAAGCCGAGTACCGAGTTTGGGGGACCCTCGTGCCCGTTCGCGCAAGGGGACACGCCGACAACGAACCGGGCGGATACGACAGACTGTGCTTGTGCAGAGATCAGCGGTCCGTCCAAGCCCTGTGTTCTACGGCATCCTCGCGCTCACCGTCGTGGGCGGGGTGCTGGCCGCCTTCGGTGATGGCGATTCGATCGTCAGCTCCAGCAGTGACCCCATGGTGGTGGGCGGGATCTTCCTGCTCGTGGTCGCCGGCTGGGCGCTGTCGCTGACGCTTCACGAGTTCGGCCACGCCTTCCTCGCGTTCAAGGGCGGGGACCATTCGGTGGTGGGCAAGGGCTATCTGACGATGGATGTCCGGCACTACACCGACCCCGTGCTCTCGCTCGTGCTGCCGTTGATCCTGCTGGCGATCGGCGGCATCCCGCTGCCCGGTGGCGCGGTGTGGATCAACCGGTGGGCGCTGAAGTCGCGCGCCGCCTCGTCGTGGGTCTCGCTCGCCGGGCCGGCGGCGAACCTCATCATCGGCGTGCTGCTGAGCTTCGCGGTGGCCTACATCCCGATGGCCGACGGGCTCGCCTACGGCCTTTCCTACCTGGCGCTGCTGCAGATCCTGACCTTCGTGCTGAACATCCTGCCGGTGCCGGGGCTCGACGGGTTCGGGATCATCGAGCCGTATCTCTCGCCGCAGTCACGGGAGTTCGCGGCGAAGGTCCGGCCGTGGGCGCCGCTGGCGCTGTTCGCGCTGCTGTTCGCGGTTTCGGCGGTGTCGAACCTGTTCTGGCAGATCGCGGGCTTCGTGTTCCGGGTGATCGGCGGCAACGAGTTCTACGCGCTGGTGGGTCAGTACGCCTTCATGTTCTGGAAGCACTGAGCCAGCGCGTGCTGCGCTTGGCCACGCGTTTGAGGCCGTTGCGCTCGCCGAGGTAGTCGCCCGCCATTCCGACGACGGGCAGCGCCCCGACCATGCGGTGGAAGAACCGGCCGTGCGGCCGCTTGTCGAGCTCGCCGGAGATGGCCAGCAGCGAGCGGCCCATCCGCCAGAGCGCGCCGGCGGCCGCCTTGAGCGAGATGCGTTTGGTGCGCTCGGCCGGTTCGGAGAACTCGCCCGCGAGCTTCTCGGCCTCGGTGTCCTCGTCGTCCTGCACGCCCGCGGCGAGCGAAGGGTCGATCTCGCGGCCGAAGAGCACCCAGGCGATGAGCCGGACGCGCTCGCCGATGTCGTCGACGCCGTGCTCGTCCGCGATCGCGCACAGCAGAACACCTTGCGCGCTGGCGCCGATCGCGTCCTGCACCGGGAGCCGGTCGGCCAGCGCGCCGCCGATCCCGGGGATCGCCGTCACCAGCGCGGTGAGCCTGCCGACGCGGTTGATCCACCACCGCGTGCGCTCGTCGATGGTCAGCTGCGACCACGCCGGGGTGCCCGGCAAGCGCTTTCCGGAGAGCCCGTCGAGCCTGCCGGGGGTGCGCATCGCCGTGACCACCGGACGTGCGGCACGCACGAACGGGCGCAGCACCTTCACGACGTGTCGATCGGAAATCGCCGGCGCCACGTCATTTCCTCCGCGGGGTGGCGAGCGAACCACCCAGGGCCATGGCGGCTGGCAGCGCGCCGCCCGCGATGAGCAGGAGCGCCCGCCAGTCCTGGACGAGCACGAGGTCGCCGCCAGGGCCCATCAGGCCGAGCACCACGATCGTCAGCACCCACAACACCAGCGGCGCGATCGCGGCCCGCCGCCAGCCGAGCTTCCCCGCCTGCAGCACCAGGAGCGGCGTGGTGACGATCGCGACCACGACGGTCACCGGCACCGGCACCGCGCCGAGGTTCGGCAGCAGGGTGCCGTCGAGCCGCAACGGCAGGAAGAACAGCTCCAGCGTGGCCAGCAGCACCGTGTCGAGCAGCAGCAGGGCCAGCAGCCCACCGCGCGCGAACGGCTTCTCCTCGGTCATCACAGCCCTCCGCATAGGTCCGCCCCGGCGCCGCGCGCGACCGGCCTGTCCTCGGTCATCACAGCCCTCCGAACAGATCCGTCTCAGCACCGGCAGCGGGTCCGCGCACCAGTGTGAACGACTCCGTTTCGCCGATCGGCTGCGCCACCCCGTTGGACAACGCGAACTCGGGCGGGCGCACGGTGATCTGGGTCGCGTGCGCGCGCATCGCCGCGATCTTCGCGTCGAGCTGCTCACGGATGTCGATCACCGTCGTGGCCGGCGCGTCGGGTGTCGGGTTCGCCCCGCCGCCGCTGGCGATGTGGAACACGCGCGGCACCGAATCGGCCGCGGCCATCGTGATCTCGTGGGCGCGGATGTGGTCCGGATGCCCGTAACCGCCGAACGCGTTGTAGGTCACCACGACGTCCGGCCGCACTTCGTCGAGTATTTCCCGCAATTGCGCGGTTTGTTCCGCGATGGGGCCGCCGGCGAACGCGCGCGGGTGTTCCGCGGCCGGGGTGCCCGCCATTCCGGAATCGCGCCACCGCCCTATTCCGCCCAGGAAATGGTGCGCCGTCACGCCCAGCGCACGACAGGCGACCGCGAGTTCACCGGCACGGTACCCGCCGAGCTGATCACCCGCCCACGAACCGAGTTCGGCGAGGCCCGGCGGGATGATCTCGCCCTCCTCGCCCAGCGTGCAGGTCACCAGGTGCACTTCGGCCCCGGCGGCGGCGTACCGGGCCATCACCCCGCCGGTGGTGATGCTTTCGTCATCCGGATGGGCGTGGACCAGCAACAACTTGGAAATCACGAGATGAGAATATTTGCCGAGCAAGAAGCGGCGGCGGCGAGACCTCGGATATCCTCGCGCGAAGTCCCGGCGAACAGCCGGTGACGCACGATCCCCCACGAAGGGCCACTGGTGAGCACTGAAGCGACGACGGCGAGACTGGCCGCCTCGGGTTCCGTACTGTCCATTTCCGACCTGAAGATCACCTTCTCCACCGAAGACGGCATCGTCGAGGCGGTCAAGGGGATCGGGTTCGACGTCAACCCCGGCGAGATCGTCGCGGTCGTCGGTGAGTCGGGATCGGGCAAGTCCGTCACTTCGATGTCGGTGCTCGGCCTGCTGCCCAAGACCAGCAAGGTGGAAGGCGACCTGCGCCTGGAGGACCGCGAGCTGGCCGGGCTCAAGGACAAGGAGCTCCGGAAGGTCCGCGGCAACGACATCGCGATGATCTTCCAGGAGCCGATGAGCGCGCTGAACCCGGTGTTCACCGTCGGCTGGCAGATCCGCGAGGCCCTGCGCGCGCACCAGGACATCTCCAAGGCCGCCGCCGACAAGCGCGCGCTGGAGCTGCTCGACATGGTCGGCATCCCGAACCCGGAAGAGCGGTTCAAGCAGTACCCGCACCAGCTCTCCGGTGGTCTCCGGCAGCGTGTGGTGATCGCGATGGCCATCGCCTGCGACCCCAAGGTGATCATCGCGGACGAGCCGACCACCGCGCTGGACGTGACGGTGCAGGCGGAGATCCTCGGCCTGCTGCGCAAACTGCGGGACACCCTGAACACCGCGATCGTGCTGATCACCCACGACATGGGTGTGGTGGCCGACCTCGCCGACCGGGTCGTGGTCATGTACCAGGGCGAGATCGTCGAGCAGGCACCGGTGCACGAGCTGTTCGGGTCGCCTCAAGAGGACTACACCAAGCGCCTGCTCGCCGCCGTGCCCGTACTCGGCCAGCGCCCGGAAGGCCGTCGCCTCCTCGATGACGCCCCACTGGAGATGGACAGCGAAGAGGCCGAGCGGATGGCCGAGGAGATCCGCGTCGCCGACGCCGAACTCGAAGCCAAGATCAAGACCGACGCGCCCGCGCTCGAGATCACCGACCTGATCCTCGAGTACCCTGGCAAGCGCGGGCAGGCCCGGAACCGTGCGGTGGACGGGGTTTCGCTGCACATCGACAAGGGCGAGATCCTCGGCCTCGTCGGCGAGTCGGGTTCGGGGAAGTCCACCATCGGCCGTTGCGCGACCCGGCTGCTCAAGCCCACCGCGGGCACAGTTTCGGTGGCGGGCCGGGACATCACCAACCTCTCGACGAAGGAGCTGCGCCCGCTGCGCCGGTACTTCTCCATCGTCTTCCAGGACCCGGCGTCCACTTTGGACCCGAAGATGACCATCGGCGAGTCGATCGCCGAGCCGATGGTGCTGCACAAGATGTTCACCGGCAAGAACCTGAACGACCGCGTGGTCTCCTTGCTGGACAAGGTGGAGCTGTCCGGGCACTATCGCAACCGTTACCCGCATGAGCTCTCCGGCGGGCAACGACAGCGCGTCGCGATCGCGCGGGCGCTGTCGCTGGACCCGAAGCTCCTGATCGCCGACGAGCCGACCTCCGCGCTGGACGTTTCGGTGCAGGCGCGCGTGCTGGACCTGTTCCTCGGGCTGCAGCAGACGCTCGGGTTCGCGTGCCTGTTCATCAGCCACGACCTCGCCGTGGTCGACCTGCTGGCCGACCGGGTCGCCGTGATGCAGCGCGGGAAACTGGTCGAGGTGGGCACGCGGGACCAGGTGCTGCACTCGCCGCAGGAGGAATACACCAAGCGGCTGCTCTCCGCCGCCCCGGTGGCCGACCCGGCACTGCAGGCCGAACGCCGTGCCGCCTGGGAAGCCGGAAAGCTGGCACCGGTCGCCGACTGAGCTTGCGTGGAGAAGGCCCCTGCCCGGGACGGGTGGGGGCCTTCTTTCGTTCTGGGCGGGGCACGGTGCTCTGGCGGCGGGCCGCGGTGTTTTTCGAGGGGGCGGGCC
>NZ_VMNW02000140.1 GCF_007713735.2 Amycolatopsis acidicola
GCGGCGGTTGGTGGGGTGGCTGTGTCGGATGGGATCGGATGGGTTGGCTGGACGCGGCGGTTCCTTGGCGGGTTGGCCCGGCCACCCGGTTGAGGCGCCGCAGGTTGGTGGGCGCGGGTTGGCGGGTTGGCGTGCCGGGGTGGTTGGTGGTGGTCACGGACGAGCGGCGACTGGTGAGCGCGGGTGAGCGGTGATCACGAGCAGGGCGTCGGCGGAGTGCGGTGGGTGGTGAGCGCAACGACCGCGCCACCGCGCCCCGCCAACGACGCCGCTAGCCGGTGGGTGGCGCGGGCACCGGTGAGTCGCGGGCGACTGGGCCCGCCCGGGCGTGGGCTGTCGCGGAGCCGAAGCCTCCCGGTGCGGCGGCTTCGACTTCCACGAGTGCGTCCCACTGGTCGAGGCGGCAGCTGACCAGTTGCACGGTCATTTCCTCGGTGACGGCCTGCGCGCGTCCACAGGCCGCTGCCACTCCCAGCTCCGCTTGGCCCGCCGCCGCGAGTGCGGCCAGGTCGGCGGCATTGGTCGCGCGGTGACGAGTGAGGATCGCCGAACCGAGGAGAAACAACAGCCCGGCGATCCCCAGCAGCACGGCGACCGCACCGGCTGCCCACACTGTGGCCATCCCGCTCTCGCTCCGCTCGCTCCGGGACCCACGCTCAGCCCGGAACATCGGACACTCCCGGCTCGAGCACCTCATACGCGCGGGCACTCAACCGGAGGCCAGGCAGTAGACCACCGACCGCGTCGGCCTCGACCTCGGCTGTTACGGCAGCACCGGACTCCGTCACGCTCAACCGGGCGCCTGCCGGCGCCAGCTTCTCGACAGCCTGATCCGCCAGCGGCCGATCGCCGCGCGCGACCAACCGGGCGGCTTCACGGGCTGCGTCGGCACACCGCAGCTCACCCGCCACCGCGAGGGCGCCCGACAGTATGAGACCGAGCACCGCCGTGAGCCCGCACAGCGCGATGGCCGCCTCGACGGTGACCGCGCCGCGGTCGGATTGGCCACGCATCGTCAGAACTGCACTGTCATCGCGTGTTCGATCACCGAGCGCAGGACCGACACGACCGAATCGCCGGTGAGCACCATGTAGAGCACGCCGGCGAAACCAGCGGCCGCGACGGTGCCGATCGCGTACTCGGCTGTGCTCATCCCTTCGTCGGCCGAGGCGAACGAGCGGAACCAGCGGTGCCACCACCGTGCGCGGCGGCGGGCGTGACGACCGGTTGTCTGCAAGAACATGGGAAATCCCTTCGATTTGTCTACTGTGGACGTTCAAACGGTGAGGCGGCCGGCGAGCCCGAGCACGACCGGCACCACCCCCAGGCAGAGAAAGGCGGGCAGGAAGCACAGGGCCAACGGCCCGGCGATCAGCACGCCCGCTCGTTGCGCCTTCTCCTCCGCGCGATCGGCGAGCGACGCACGCGACTGCGCGGCGATTTCCTCCGCGGCTTGAGCAAGCGCGCTACCGGAGCGAGCCGTCCGGCGTGCGGACCGGGCCAGCTCCGCCGTTCCGGGACAGTCACGTGCCGGCGCCCACGCCTCGGCCGCATCCGCACCCAGGGCGAGCAACACGGACGCCGCTCGGAGAGCGTCCGCTTCGGGGCCCACCAGTTCCTCGATGATCGCGTCGATGGCAGCAGGCACCGGCATGCCGGCCCGGAGGCAAGCCGCCAGCAGATCCCACCTTGCCGCGAGCCCGACCTCACCCGGCTGCGGCTTTCGCTTGCCAGGCCAAGGAAAACGGGACCTTTCCACCGCCGCGTGGGCCATCAAGCGCGCGAACCGCGCGTGGGCTGCGCCCTGACCCGGCAACACGACGAGCGCCGCGGCCAGCAGCGCCATGGCTTGGCCAGCCATCACTCGAGCTCCGGCCGACGGCGGCGGGAACGGACATCCGCCGGAGGCGAACGCCGGTGTGCGAAGCGAACAGGAGATCGGGGCGTGTGCCTGCTCCCCAGGTGGGAACTGACGGCGATCGGATGGTAAACGAGCATGGGTTCCTCCAGACAGAGATGTAGTGAGTTCTGGTACCGCCGCAGCCCGCGGATCAGTCGCGGGTCACGCGGGTCAGGCGGGCGCTCCAAGCGGTGCCGGTGAGAATCAGCGCCGCCCCGAGGAGCAGCAAGACCTGTCCGGCATTGGTTCCGGTAAGCACGTGGATCGGATGCGCGCCCATCGCTTCGCCGAGCAACAAGCCGAGCAACGGGAGCGCGGCCAAGACAGCCGCGCTGGCGCGCGGACCTGCCATCGAGGCCTCGACCCTCGCGGTGAAACGAGTTCGCGCGATCACGTCTCGGCGAACAGCTTCCAGGAGTTCGGCCAGTGGCAGGCCGTGCCGACGACTCAGCGACCACGCCTGGGCCACCTGCCCCTGCCACAACGCGAACGGCCCCGAACCGGCCGGAATCCGGACCTCGTCCCCGAAGGTGGCGGCTGACGCCAACATTCGCATCAGATCGGCGACTTCCCTAGGGGCATCGGCGCCGGCCGACACGGCCGCGGCGGCCGGTGCCGCGCCACCGCGCAACTCGGAGACCATCGCGTAGAGCGCTTCCGCCAAGGCACGGCCCGCAGCGACCTCAGCTTTCGTACGCCGCCGGGCCGCTCGGCGCCGCCACCAGGCTGCCCCCAGCAATCCCACGGCGACAGCGCCCGCGGGCCCGGCCAACGGGAGCAGGGCCAGTAGCCCTGCGACCGGCATCCAGTTCGTCGGCGGGCGCCAGTTCCGCTTTTCTCCCTGCGAGAAGAGCGCCGAGAAGCGCGCCAACCCCTGGCGGACGGGCCAGCACAGCAACGCGGCCGCGACACACGCCAACGTGGCGCTCAGCATGGAAATCGCACCCCTCGGGCCGCCAGTAACGCCAGGAACAACGCCTTCCGCTTCGTCCACTCGCCGTGCTGCCAGACCGGGAGCACCCGGACATCACCGCTCGCGTCCCGGCTCAGGACCCCGACCTCGGCGAGTTGCCTGTCTGCACCGGCCCGCCGCATGTGCAACACGACCTGCACCGCTGCGGCAAGTTGGCTGTGCAACGCCGAACGGGGCAACCCACCGAGCGCCGCCAATGCCTCCAAACGCGCCGGTACCTCGGCGGGTGAGTTGGCGTGCAGCGTGCAGGCGCCGCCGTCATGCCCGGTGTTCAAGGCGTTGAGCAGTTCACAGACCTCGCGGCCGCGGACCTCACCCACGACCAAGCGATCCGGCCGCATTCGCAGCGCCTGGCGCACCAGGTCTCGCAAGGTGACCTCACCCGCGCCCTCGACATTCGGCGGGCGGGCGACCAGCCGGACGAACTGCGGGTGCTCGGGCTGTAGCTCTCCCGCGTCCTCCACACAGACGATCCGCTCCGCCGGCGCGACCGCGCCGAGCATGGCGGCCAGCAAGGTGCTCTTTCCGGCACCGGTGCCGCCCGTCACGAGGAACGCGAGACGGGCGGCGACGACTGCCCGGACCAACTCCACGCCCTGGCCGCGGAAAGCGCCCAATGCGCTGAGCGCTCCCAAATCGTGCGCGGCAGGCCGCAGCACGCGAAGCGAGATGCATGTCCCGCCTGCGGCGACCGGTGGCAGAACGGCGTGCAACCGCACCGAACCCTGCGCGCTCATCCCGGGCAACCAACCGTCCACATAGGGCTGTGCGTCATCCAGCCGACGGCCGGCCGCGAGCGCCAGCCGCTGAGCGAGCCGACGTACCGACTCGTCATCCGCGAACCGGATTTCGGTGCGGCGCAGGCCTTCCGGCCCGTCGACCCACACCTCGCCCGGCGCCGTGACGAGCACGTCCGTGGTGCCCGGCCGGGCGAGCAACGCCTCCAACGGCCCGGCTCCGGTGAACTCGCGCCGGAGCGTGCGCAACACGTCGAGCACTTCGACGTGCCCCACCGGACCGCCCGCCTCGGCACGCACGGCATCGGCCACGGCGGCCGGATCGGTGCCGGAACCGTTGCCCGCCAAGCGAAGGCGGACTCTGTCGACCAGTTCGGTATTCATGCCGCGGCCTCGATCACGCCCAACTCAGCCCGCAGCGCGGCCAAGGCGACCTGCGCCGCCATGGCCAGTGGCCCGCGGTTGCGGAACGGGAACTGCCCCGCGTCCAGAGCTTTGCCGAGGTTGCGTTCGGACGCCATCGACACCAGCAGCGGAGCCTTGACCGCGTCCGCCACATCGGCCGGGGCAAGCCCGCCCGGAGAAGGGCCGCGCACCACCAGACGAACCCGACCCGCGCGCGTACCGAGCCTGCCGAGCACGCCCCGGGCCGAGACACACGACCGGATCTCGGCCGGTACCACCAATACGAGCAGATCCGCCCTGTCGAGGACAGCCTCGGCGCAGGCGTCGAGATTGCGCGGGAGGTCGCATACGACCAGGCGCCCCGCCCGGCGCCCAGCGTCCACAACGGACGCTATCGCTTCGGGCGTGGGGCCCGCGCCCTCCGGTTCACACGAGACGAAAGGCAGCCGCCGACCGCGGAAAGAATGCGACGGCAACGCGCCCTCCAACGTCGACATCGAGACCCGGCCACCATCCAGCCGCAACCCGGACCACCGGCTGCCGTCCTGGAACTCCGCGCCCAGCAAGAGGTCGATGCCACCACCGAGCGGGTCGCAGTCGACCAGCAGCGCGCCGGAACCCGAACCGGAACCTCCCAGTGCCAGCGCCGTCGCGAACACCGACGCGCCCGCCCCGCCCCGGCCACCGAGCACCCCGATCACGCAGCCGCCCGGCTCTCCCGGCCCCTCGACCACGTCGGCGAAGGCGCCCATCAGCGCCGTCTCCGCGTCGGGCAGGGACAACACCTGCTGCACCCCGGCCTCGAACGCGCGCTCCCAGGTGGCCGCCGCGGGCGGGCCCTTGGTGATCAGCAGGATGTCCGCGCGGCGGGGCAGCTCGAAACCGGTGGCGAGCACGTGCTCGTCGATCAGGACGAGCGGCGCCCGGATCCATTCCGCACGCACGGCCAGCGGATCGGGGGCGCGGTGGAGCTCGCACCCGGTGGCGGCAGCGGCGCGCAGCACCTCGTCGAGCAGTGTCTCGTCGGTGATGATGACGAGCGGCCGGTGGTCGGTCATCGGAAGCCCCCAGGATTTCGGTGGTGGAATTCGGCTTGTTCCACCGTGGCGCCGGGGACACTGGGCGGGCAATAACGAATTGCCTCGCCTGTGGACAACTGGGGTGGTGTGGATAAGTCCGCCGGATCCGGCCGGAACGGGAGCCGAAACCGGGCCGCAGCACCGAAATCCGGGTTGATAGAGGCGACCCCCGCCAGGGGGGAGGGACGGGGGTCGCCGACGGTTCAGCCCCGGGGGGTCGGGCTGAACCAAGCCGGTGTGTGCACCGGGCAGGATCACCATAACTCCGCGATCCGCGGGATCGACCTCCACAATTCGATAACGTAAATCAGCAATCGATTTCCTGTGGTGGTAACGAATTTTCAGCCGGTGCGGTGCCGGTCGTGGTCACCTCACGGCCGCGCAGCGAAGGAGCTTCTATCCTGGACGGGTGGCAGAACCGATCAGCTCGCCGGAGAGCGCAGCGCCCGCCGCGGCACCGGGTACCGGCGTCGCGGCCTTTTTCGACCTCGACAAGACGATCATCGCCTCTTCCAGCGCGCTCGCGTTCAGCAAACCTTTGCTGCGCCAGGGCCTGATCAGCCGGCGCGCGGCGCTCAAGAGCGCGTATGCGCAGCTGGTCTTCTCGCTTTCCGGCGCGGACGAGGACCGCACGGAGCGGATGCGCGAAGAGATCTCCGCGCTGTGCGCCGGCTGGGACGTCGCGCAGGTCCGCGCCATCGTCAACGAGACGCTGCACGACATCGTCGACCCGCTCGTCTACGCCGAGGCGGCGGAGCTGATCGCCTCCCATAAGGAGCGGGGCCACGACGTGATCGTGCTGTCCGCGGCCGGCGAAGAGGTGGTCGCCCCGATCGCGGCCATGCTCGGTGCCACCCGCAGCGTCGCGACGCGGATGGAGATCGTCGACGGCCGGTATTCGGGCCAGGTCGATTTCTATTGCTACGGCGAGCAAAAGGCCGTCGCGGCGAAGCAGCTCTCCGCCGAGTACGGCTACGACCTCGCGAGCTGCTACGCCTACACCGACTCCAGCACCGACGCGCCGATGCTCGAAGTGGTCGGCCACCCGCACGCCGTCAACCCGGACAAGGCGCTGCGCCGGCTCGCGGTCGAGCGCGACTGGCCCGTGCTGACCTTCGAAAACCCCGTTTCGCTGCGCAGCCGGATCCCGGCGCCGTCGCCGACCGCGCTCGCGGTGGGCGTGGGCATCGGCGCGGTCGCCGCAGCAGGCGTGACCTGGTACGGACTGGCGCGCAAGCGACGGGAACGATAGTCGCCCACGGTGGTCTCATCACCGAATCGAGTCTCTGTACCGGTGCACCCGTTCGACCCCTTGAAGTGACGGCCGTCACTGGGTAGAACTGGAGGTGCGGACATCCTGTCGGCCAGGGACGAAGCGAAGAGAAGCTTCACTCCACCCCGAGGGATCTCCGTGCGCGGACTCCGGGCACCCACGCGCAGCACGCCGCGGGAGGCTTGTCGTCAAGGGGACTGCGTACCGGGACGCCGGACGCCGAGTCCAGATAGATACGACACGAGTTGCACGCTTGGTCACCCGAGCGGTCCGCGCGGGCGGGCGCCGCCGGCATTGTGCCGGCGGCGCCCGCGCACGTTTACGGGTCTCTTTCTCCGAAAAGTTCCCCCGATCAGGGATCTGCCGAATGGCAGAGGCAGCCGTTGACCGCGCTCATCGCGAGTGAGTAGCTTCCCGGTTACCGAGTGGTGCGGGTGGAAATCTTTCCGCCGGCCCCGGTACTGGAGGGAGGCCATCCGTGGGCCGGAGGAACAATGCGCTTATGGCGACAGTCGCCGGAGCGCTCATCGTGAGCGGGCTCAGCGCAGTGGGCCCGGCCGCTGCCGCGCCGCGGATCCCCGGCGCTGACGAACAGGCGGTGTCGTGGGCGCAGCGAACGCTGCGCGGGATGTCGCTCGAGGAGAAGGTCGGGCAGCTGTTCGTCGCCGACGTCTGGGGTAAGTCCGCGGACGAGACGGATCCCGGCAACCAGACGAAGTACGGAGTGGACACGCCGGCTCAGGTCGTCCAGCGCTACCACCCCGGCGGGGTCATCTACTTCAACAACTCCGGCACCGACAACGTGGACGACCCGGCGCAGGTCGCCCGCCTGTCCGACGGTCTGCAGCGCGCGGCGCTGTCCTCCGGGGCGCACCTGCCGCTCATCGTGTCGACCGACCAGGAGGGCGGCCGGGTCACCCGGATCGCCGCTCCGGCAACGGAATATCCGGCGAGCATGGCGGTCGGCGCGAGCCGAAGCGCGGCCGGCGCGAAGCAGCTCGCCACCATCAACGGGCGCGAACTGCGCGCGATGGGAATCAACCAGGACTTCGCTCCGGACGCGGACGTGAACTCCAACCCGCTCAACCCGGTCATCGGTTCGCGGTCGTTCTCCGCGGATCCCGCGCTGGCGAGCGAACTGGTGGCCGCCGAAGTGGACGGCTACCAGAACTCAGGTCCCGCAACGGAAACCGTGTCCTCGGCGGCGAAACACTTCCCCGGACACGGCGACGCGGCGACGGACAGCCACACGGGCCTGCCGGTCATCAGCCACACCGAACAGCAGTGGCGGGAGATCGACCTGCCGCCGTTCCGGTCCGCGATCGACGCGGGTACCGACGTGATCATGACGGCGCACATCACGGTGCCCAGCCTCGACCCGTCCGGCGAACCCGCCACGTTGTCGAAGCCGATCATGACCGGGATCCTGCGGGGCGAGCTCGGCTACGACGGTGTCGTGGTCACCGACTCGCTGCAGATGGCGGGCGTCCGGCAGCTGCACCCGGATTCGGAAATCCCCGTGCTGGCGCTGGAAGCCGGGGTCGACCAGATGCTGATGCCGCCGGATCTCGGGGTGGCCGTCAACGGGGTGCTCGACGCGGTGCACAGCGGGCGGCTCACCGAAAGCCGCATCGACCAGAGCGTGCTGCGGATCCTGGAGCTCAAGCACAAACGGGGAATCGTCGCGAAGCCGTTCACCGGCGGCCGCGTGGACAACACGGTCGGCACCGCCGAGCACCGAGCCGCGATCCAGCAGCTGACCGACAAGACCACGACCGTGCTGCGTAACGACCCGAACCTGTTGCCGCTCAAGGATTCGAGCGGCGTCCTGGTCACCGGCTGGAACAACCCGGCGTATCCCGGCTATCCGGCGGAGCCGGTGAACGCCCTCGCCACGCAACTCGGCGGCACCGCGTTGCCCACCGGTGCGAGCCCGACGGCGGAGCAGATCAGCCGGGCGGTTTCGGCTGCGGGCAACGCGAAAACGGTGGTGGTGCTGACGAACGGGCTCCGCACTTCGCAGCCGCAGCGGGATTTGGTGAACGCGCTGCAGGCCACCGGCAAACCCGTGGTCGCGGTGAGCGTCCAGGAGCCCTACGACCCTGGCTACGCCGACGTGCCGACCTGGGTGGCCACCTACGACTGGCGGGACGTCTCGATGGCCTCGCTGGCCAAGGTACTGACCGGAAAGATTTCCCCGCAGGGCAGGCTGCCGGTGAACATCCCGGCCGGTGACGACCCGAACCGCATCCTGTACTCGTACGGCACGGGGCTGACGTGGTGAACCTGAGCCGGCGCAGCGCGCTGACAGTAGGAGCATTGGCCACCCCGCTGCTGGCCGGCGGTTCGGCGCTGGCAGCGGAAATTCCGACAACCGTGACACCGGCGGCGGACCAACTCGCCGCGCAGGGCTGGCAAAAGCTGGCCGGGCGGAAAGTCGGCGTGCTGTCGAATCCCACCGGCGTACTGGCGGACTTCACGCACATCGTCGATTCGATGGTGGCCGCGGGAGTACGTCCGGTGGCGGCGTTCGGGCCCGAGCACGGTTTCCGCGGCAGCGCACAGGCGGGCGGTTCAGAAGGCGACTACACCGATCCGCGCACAGGGATACCGGTGTACGACGCGTACGGCGCGAGCGTCGACGGACTCGCCGGCATGATCACCAAATCCGGGGCCGACACGATCGTCTTCGACATCGCCGATGTCGGCGCCCGCTTCTATACCTACATCTGGTCGCTTTACACCGCGATGGCGGCGGCAGCTCGCGCCGAAGCATCGTTCCTGGTGCTGGACCGGCCGAACCCGTTGGGCGGCAAGGCTTTCGGCCCGATGCTCGACCCGGCGTTCGCGTCGGGAGTGGGACTGAAGCCGATAGTGCAGCAGCACGGGATGACGGTGGGCGAGCTCGCCCGGTACTTCGCCGGGGAGTTCCTGTCCTCGGCCGGGCTCGACCTCGAAGTGGTGCGGGCCGAGGGCTGGCGCCGAGAGCTGTTCTTCGCGCGGACCGGGCTGCGGTGGACGCCGCCGAGCCCGAACATGCCCACCCCGGACACGGCGCTGGTGTATCCGGGCCTCGGCATGTTCGAGGGCACGGTGTTCTCCGAGGGGCGCGGCACGACGAGGCCCTTCGAAATCGTCGGAGCCCCCGGCGTGGACTGGCGCTGGCGGGACGACCTGAGCGCGCAGGGCTTACCGGGAGTCGTGTTCCGCGAAACGTACTTCGTGCCCACGTTCGGCAAGTTCGTGAACGAAACCTGCGGCGGTGTACAGGTCACGGTCACCGATCCCCAGGTTTTCGACGCCATCCGCACGGCCGTCGCGATGTTCGTCTCCGCGAAACGGCTGCATCCGAACCTGTTCGGGTGGCGGCAGGATCTGATGATCGACAAGCTGTCCGGGTCCGCCCGGTTGCGCGAGATGGTCGACGCGGGCGCGGGGGTGGACGAGATCGTCGGTTCGTGGCAGGCGGAACTGGCCGGGTTCGTCCAGCGGCGGCAGCCGTACCTGCTGTACTGGTGAGGTCGTCATGCGCATCGGCAAGTTACTGGTCGTACTGCTCGTCGCGACCTTGATCATCCCGGGAGCGAGCGCCATCGCCGAGGTCCGTCAGCCGTGGGCAGGCCGGTTCGACCGGCCGCAGCAGAGCTTCGCGCCCGCGAACACCGTGTTGCGGGCGGGCAGTCCCGCGGACGTGGGGCTGGCCGAGGGGCCGCTCAAGTCGGCCGAGGAGTTCCTGACCAGCTGGACCAGGACGGATCCCGCGACCGGTCATCCGCATTTCTCCGGCGCGGTCGGGCTGCTCGCCCATGACGGCGTGCTCGTGGACCAGTACACCGCCGGGGGCGCGGTGCGGTACGCCGACGCCGCGGGCACGGAACTGCCCGCGGCCGAACAGGTGCCGATGCGCCTGGACACGATCTTCGACATGGCTTCGATCACGAAGCTCTTCACCTCGATCGCCGTACTGCAACTGGTGGAGCAGCACAAGGCCGAACTGGATGCGCCGGTCGCCCGCTACCTGCCGGAGTTCGTCACGAACGGCAAGCAGGACGTCACCGTGCGGCAGTTGCTCACCCACACCTCGGGTTTGGACGCCGACCCGCAACCTTCGCTGTGGCAGGGCTATCCCGATATCCCGTCGCGGCGCAAGGCGGTGCTCGACAGCCCGCTGGTGCACCCACCCGGCACGGCGTACATGTACTCCGACATCAACCTGATGACGCTGGGTTTCCTGGTCGAACAGCTCACCGGACAACCGCTGGACGCCGTGGTGCGCGAGAAAATCACGGAACCGCTCGGGATGGCCGACACCGGCTACAACCCACCGGCGTCGAAGCTCGATCGCACAGCCGCCACCGAATTCGAAACCGATCCGCCCCGCGGTCTCCTGCGCGGGCAGGTGCACGACGAAAACGCCTGGGCGCTCGGCGGTGTGTCCGGGCACGCGGGGATTTTCTCGACGGCGCCGGACATGGCGGTGCTCGGGCAGGCGATCCTCAACGGCGGCTCGTACCGCGGCGCGCGGATCCTGCGGCCGGAGACCGTGCGCGAGATGCTGACCAACTACAACCAGGCCTTCCCCGGTGACGAGCACGGCCTCGGTTTCGAGCTGGACCAGATGTTCTACATGGGTGCGCTGTCCTCGCCGGTCACGGCTGGGCACACGGGCTTCACCGGCACCACGTTCGTAGTCGACCCGGAGTCGCGCTCGATCGCGATCCTGCTGACGAACAGGGTGCATCCCACTCGCAACTGGGGGTCGATCAACTTCGCGAGGGAGAAGTGGGCGACGTCGCTGGCGGAGGCGATGTCCGTCCACCCTGCCGCCGGCCCCGACGCGTGGTGGAGCGACATCGGCAACAACAGCACTGCGACCCTCACCACACAGCCGTTACATCCGGCGGGCGCCATGCAGGTGCGTTTCGACGCATTCGTCGACACCGAACCGACCGATCCGCTCGTACTCGAAGCAAGCACGGACGGTGTTACGTGGAATCCGGTCGAGTTGCGCGCGGACGGGAAGGGTGCACCGAACGGTCCTGCCTCGTCACTGAGCGGGCACGGGCACCGGGCATGGTGGACGGTGACGGCAGAATTACCGGCGGCCAGCCAGGTGATTCTTCGCTGGCGCTATGGGACGGACGCGAATTACACCGGTCGCGGCGTATACGTGGACGGTGTCCGAGTAACCAGCACCAACGGGACTTTGTTGGACGCCGAACAGGAACCTTCGTCACTCAACGCACTCGGTTGGACGCTCAGCCGAAGGTAGAACGGCATCCTTTTTGCTCACGGACCGTCATAACATTCGACTTGCGGTTCCTTAACACCGGAACGCGCGGCGGACCACCGACGAACGTCGGCTGTTTCGGGAACCACATTAAGTTGCCAAGTCGTTAACAAGTAGACGTTAACAACTTAGACCTGGTTGGCGACTTTCTGGGCAACTGAGTCGACGCAGCTCGGACGTGCAGGGGCGGACGAGTTGCGATCATCCCGAAGGATGTGGGTAGCCTTGTCTCAAATGCCTACGGTTAGTAACTTTCCCACGGCAACGGATGCGGAATCGGTAACCGAACAGGTACCGACCGAGACCGTTACCGTCAGCAGGGAGTCCGAAGCCAGCCCGCTGGTCCGGATCCGCTCGTTACTGCCCGGATTGGCCCGCGCGGAACAGAGAGTGGCCAAGGTGGTGCTCGAAGATCCGTCCGCGGTCGCCCGGCGCAGCATCACCGAGGTGGCGCTCGCCGCGAACACCAGCGAAACGACGGTGACGCGGTTCTGTAAGGCGGTCGGCGTCGGCGGGTACCCGCAGCTGCGGATCGCGCTCGCCGCGGACACCGCCCGCACCGAAGCGCGCACCACTCGCAACCTCGGCGGCGAGATCGGGCTCGACGACGACCTGGCCGCGGTGGTCGGCAAGGTCAGCTTCGCCGACGCCCGCGCGGTCGAGGAAACCGCCGACCAGCTGGACATCGCGACACTGGAGCGAGTGATCGCGCTGCTCTCCGATGCCGGTCGCACGGACGTCTACGGCGTGGGCGCCAGCGCGTTCGTCGGCGCGGACCTCCAGCAGAAGCTGCACCGCATCGGCCGCATCTGCTTCTCCTGGTCGGACACGCACATCATGCTCACGTCCGCCGCGGTGCTCGGCCCCGGTGACGTCGCGATCGGCGTTTCCCACACCGGCGCGACCACCGACACCGTCGAGGCGTTGCGGGTGGCGCGTGAGCACGGCGCGACCACGGTCGCGCTGACCAACTTCCCGCGGTCCCCCATCACCGAGGTGGCCGACTACGTGCTGACCACCGCGGCCAGGGAGACCACGTTCCGCTCCGGCGCGACCGCGAGCCGGATCGCCCAGCTGACCGTGATCGACTGCCTGTTCATCGGCGTCGCGCAGCGGCACATGGATGCCGCGTCGCAGGCGCTGGACGCCACCCGCGAGGCGGTCGGCGGGCATCGGCTCGGGGTCAGGCCGGACGGCAGGAGGCGTCCCCGAGAAACCGGCAAGTGAGTACGGACGAAATGAGGCGCATGATGACGGTGCCGACCCAGGTGGTGCACGTCGATTCCCCGACCGAGCAGCGCAACCCCCGTACGACCGAGATCGACCGTATGCCGACGCTGGGCATCCTCGGCCTGATCAACTCCGAGGACCGCCGGGTGCCGGAGGCGGTGCACGAGGTGCTGCCCGAGCTCGCGAACGCGGTGGACCTGGCGGTGGACGCGCTGCGCTCCGGGCATCGCGTCCACTACGTCGGTGCCGGCACTTCGGGGCGGCTCGCCGTCCTGGACGCGGCCGAACTCATCCCCACCTACAACGTCCCCAAGGACTGGTTCGTCGCGCACCACGCGGGCGGTGACCGCGCGCTGCGCGACGCCGTGGAGAACGTCGAGGACGACGCGAAGGCGGGTGCCAGGGAACTTGCGGCGGTTGTCGAGCCCGGCGATTTCGTGCTTGGGCTGACCGCGTCCGGCCGCACCCCGTTCGTCCTCGGCGCGCTCAACGCGGCGAGCGGCCGGGGCGCCCACACCGCGCTGGTCTCCGGCAACCCGCAGGCGATGCGACCCGTCGGGGTGGACGTGCTGATCGCGGTGAACACCGGGCCCGAGGTGATCGCCGGTTCCACCCGGATGAAGGCGGGCACGGCGCAGAAGATCATCCTCACCGCGTTCTCGACCACGACGATGATCAAGATGGGCCGCACCTATTCGAACCTGATGGTGAGCATGCGCGCGACCAACGCGAAGCTGCGTGGCCGCACACTGCGGATCCTCGGCGAGGCGACGGGCGCGGACGAGCAGGAGTGCTCGGACGCGCTGGCCGAAGCGGGCGGCGACCTCAAGGTCGCGCTGATGCACCTGCTGTCCGGGGTGGACGCGAAGACCGCTTCGCGGATGCTCGCCGCGAACGGCGGTCACGTGCGCGACGCGCTGCTGACAGCCGCCACCTGCTCCGCGTAGCGAAGAGGCTCAGCCCGCGGCTTCGGCGATGCCGCGGGCTTCGCGAGCACCCTTTTCCATTGCGTCGCAACAGAAAAGCACCCACTCCAGGACACCTTCGCCGGTGCCGGAAGCGAACGCCGCCGCGGCGTCGCGGTACTGCTTGAGCCGGCGCAGGCAGGCCACTTCGGGGATGGTCAGCGATTTCGGGTCCACCCCGGTCGCGACCATCGTCAGGCGAGCGGCGGCCCTGGCGACAACACCGTCGGCGCTACCGAATGGTTGCAGGGCAAGGAGTTCTCCGTGCACGACAGCGGTCAGCAACGGACCGGGCACGGAGGTGGCGCCAATGACCAACTGCGACAGCAACTCCAGCCGGGCGCCGGTTCCTTCGCGGGGACGGCCGAGGGAATCGCTGTCCGCCACCAGATCCGCGGCCGCGAGCACATGCATGCGGGCAAGCGCTTGCGCGGGCGCGCGGCGCCACGTCGGCAGCAGCGATTCGACGGATTCGGCCACCCGCAACGCACCTGCCAGCACGGGGTCCGTCACGGCGGCGTCTTCCGGGATTTCCGGGTCGGCGCCGTCGATCGCCGCGGACGCACGGGCGGCGCGTACCGAAGCCTCGGCCGCCGTCGCCGAGCCGCCGCGCAGATTCGCCGGGTGCCGGTGCACCGCGAACACCGCATCCTGCGCGGATTTCACCGCGGCGGCAACGCCTTCGAGTTCGAGCAGCGGGGCCAGTGGGTCCGTCACGCGTCCAAAACCTGCCCTTCACGTCGCACCACGGGTGGCACGCTCGACCACGGGAAGTTGATCCACTTGTCGGTACGCCGCCAGACGTACTCACATTTGATCTCGGACTGCGGCTTCTCGTAGATCACCGCACACCGCACCTCGGCGACGTGGTCCACGCAGAAGTCCCGGACCAGCTTGAGCGTCGCGCCCGTGTCCGCCACGTCATCGGCGACGAGTACGTGCGCTCCGGTCAGATCGACGGCGTTCGGCACGGGCGGCAGCATCACGGGCAGGTCGAGGCGTTCGTCCACACCGGTATAGAACTCGACATTCATCACGTGCAGGTTCTTGACGTCCAGCGCGTACCCGAGAGCACCGGCGACGAACAGGCCACCGCGCGCGATCGACAGGATCAGATCGGGCTCGTACCCGCTGTTGGCGATCGCCTGCGCCAGCTCCCTGCTCGCCGCCCCGAACAACTCCCAGGTGAGTTCTTCCCGCTCAGCCATCCGACCTCCTACCGCCGAGTACACGCGAGCATATGTCGCCGCTGCGTGCGACGATGAACACCACCCTGCGTATGTCCACACGCCCGTGCTCTCCGCCTGAAGGGCTTCGTTGCCCTCCACTCGGGCAGTCTGCTGTGCCGCGCTCTTTCGCTCTGAGTACTAACGTCGCTACCGTGCTCCCCGGCGTAAGCCATCGATACGTAACTTCAGGAGGCCGTGCACCATGACCGAGCAGTCCCCTGCGCTCGACAATCTGCTCACCGAGAACCGGACTTTCCCCCCTGCCGCGGACTTCGCCTCACAGGCCAACGCGTCCGCGGACTGGTACGGCCGGGCAGACGCCGATCGTGAGGCGTTTTGGGCGGAGCAGGCGGAGCGGTTGTCGTGGGATACGAAGTGGTCCCGGGTGCTGGATTGGTCGGGGGCGCCGTTCGCGAAGTGGTTCGTGGGC
>NZ_VMNW02000141.1 GCF_007713735.2 Amycolatopsis acidicola
GGCCAACACGCCCGCGCCCCCGGCCAACACGCCGACGCGGGCGGCCAACACGGCCGCGCCGCGGGTGAAAACGGCGAAACCGACCATCCCGTCCACGAAGGAGTCCGCGGCGCAGGCCGACAGCCGTCAGGAGGAGACGAAGCAGAAGCGCCGGTGGGCGGTGACGGGCATGATCCTCATCGTGGGCGCGGGTATCGTCGCGCGCCGGATCGGCCGGTGACCCCTTGATCTTCCTGAGCCTCCAACGGAATCGGGGCGGAGCGCGGCGTCCGCGAAGGCTTTTGCGTGAACGTCCCGTACTTCTCCGTGGTCGTCGCAGGTCTCGGCTCTGCCGTGCCCGAGCCGCCCCTGGATTTTCCCGGCTCCGCGCGCGGGCGAATAGCCCATCAGGCACACTGAAGGCATGATCTTGCATCCGATCGGTTTCGTCCGGTCTCCGAGGTCTGAGCCGGTCGACGACGACTGGGACTCGGTCACCGCGCTGGTCGAGCTCGACGGGGCACTGTTCGGTCCGGACGCCCTGTGGGGCCTGGCCGAGTTCTCCCACGTCGAGATCGTGTACGTGTTCGACCGGGTCAGCCCGGACGAGATGCAGCGCGGGGCGCGCCATCCGCGGGACAACCCGGAATGGCCGCAGGTCGGCATCTTCGCCCAGCGCGCCAGGAACAGGCCGAACCGGATCGGCGTCACCACCTGCCGGCTGCTCGGCGTGGACGGGCTCACCATCAAGGTCCGCGGCCTCGACGCGATCGACAGCACCCCGGTGCTCGACGTCAAGCCGTACCTCGCGGAGTTCGCCCCGCGCGAAGAGGTCGTGCAGCCGTCGTGGTCCCGCGAGCTGATGGCGGGCTACTGGGAAAAGCCGGTGGCGGCCAAGGCGTAGCGGGGCGGTCACCCCGCGCGTACGAAAGCGGGCGGCCCGCCGGGCCGCCCGCTTCGCTGTGTGGTCAGCTGGTGCCGAGCGCGAAGACCGTGGTGGTGTGGTAGGTCTCGCCGGGCCGCAGCACCGTGCTCGGGAAATCGGGCTGGTTCGGCGAATCGGGGTAGTGCTGGGTTTCCAGCGCGAACCCGTAGCCCTGCCGGTACGCGTGGCCGCTCGTGCCGTACAGCGTGCCGTCGAGGAAGTTGCCGGAGTAGAACTGGATCCCCGGCTGGTCCGTGCTGATCGTCAGCGTCCGCCCGCTTTCCGGGTCGGTCGCTTTCGCCGCCTGCGTCAGTGACTTGCCGCCGCCCGAGTTGAGCACCCAGTTGTGGTCGTAGCCCTGGCCGATCACCAGTTGCGGGTCGTTGTCGGCGATCCTGGCGCCGATCGCGGTCGGCTTGGTGAAGTCGAACGGCGTGCCCTTGACCGGGACGATCTGCCCGGTCGGGATCTGCGTGCTGTCGGTCGGCGTGTAGCTCGCCGCGTTCAGCTGCAGCTTCTGGTCGTAGATGTCGCCGCTGGCCTCACCGGCGAGGTTCCAGTACGTGTGGTTGGTCAGGTTCACCACGGTGGGAGCGTCCGTGGTGGCCTGGTAGCCGATGGACAGCCGGTTCTGCTCGTCGAGGGTGTAGGTGACGGTCGCGTTCAGCGTGCCGGGGTAGCCCTGGTCGCCGTCCGGGCTGGTGACGGTGAGCTTCAGCCCCGCGGTGCCCTTGCCCGGCACCTCGGTGACGTTCCAGACCTTCTTGTCGAAGCCCTGCAGGCCGCCGTGCAGGCTGTTGCCGTTGTTGTTCACCGGGACGTTGTAGGTCTTTCCGTCCAAAGTGAACTGTCCCTTGGCGATCCGGTTCGCGTAACGCCCGATGAGTGCGCCGAAGTAGACGCCGCCGCCCGCTTCGGGGCTGTTCTTCGCGACGTAGTCCGCGAGCGTCGGGAAGCCGAGCACGACGTTCGCGCTCTTGCCGTGTTTGTCCGGGACGCTGAGGGTCTGGATGATCCCGCCGTAGGACAGGATCTGCACCTTCATCCCGTGGGAATTGCTCAGGGTGTACCGGTAGACGGCGGTGCCGTCGGCCTGCCCGAAGTACTCCTTGGCGATGGTGGGGGAATGGCCCTGCGGGGCGGCGGCGGAGACTCCGCTCAACCCCAGGGCCGCGACAGCGACTGCGCTCACCGCGAGCGCGATTCTTCCGCGCATGACAAACACACCCTCCCATTCGTGAGGTCGGGCGGAAAGGGACTCCTATCCGCCGTTGGTGTTCAACCGGTATTCGGCGTGCACGAGTTCGAGCAGTTCGGCGACCGACGTCTCCTTCGACGGTTTGTCGAAGGTGATTTCCCCGTGCTGCAACAGGTTCACCCGGTCGCAGACGTCGACCACCTGGCTGTAGTTGTGCGCGATGAGGATGATCGCGATGTCGCCGCGGGCTTTCAGCTGCGCCAGCAGCCGCAGGATCAGCCCGCCCTCCTTCGCGCCCATCGCGGCCAGCGGTTCGTCGAGCAGGAGCAGTTTCGTGTTCTGGGAGTACACCGAGCGCGCCACCGCGATGGCCTGGCGCTGCCCGCCGGAGAGCTGTCCGACCTCGGCGGTGACGGTCGGGATGTTGATCCCGATCGCGTCGAGCGCCTCGCGGGCCCGCCGCTTCATCTCCTTCCGCTTCAGGAAGGGCAGCGGTTTGTGCACGAGTTCCTTGTTCAGGTGCAGGTTCAGGTACACCGGCAGGTCGTTGACCATCGCGAGGTCCTGGAACACCGTCTCGATACCGAGCGAGCGCGCGTGCGTCACCGACTTCAGCTGCACCGGCTGCCCGTCGAAGACCAGGGCACCCTGGTCGGGCTGGTGGAACCCGGTGAGGATCTTGATCAGCGTGGACTTGCCCGCCCCGTTGTCGCCGATCAGCCCGAGTATCTCCCCGCGCCGCACGTTGAGGTTGATGTCCTCGAGCGCCCGCACCGGGCCGAACCGCTTGCTGACGTGCTCGGCCCGCATCACCTCGGGCACGCCGTTGGTCTCACTCACGAAAGCCTCCGGGAACCGAGTTTCTTGCGCAGCATGGCCAGGTACACGTTCAGCAGTGCGGCGACGAGGATCGCGATGCCCAGCAGCACGTAGAACCCGTTGGCGCTGATCCCGGTGAGGTTGAACCCGTCGTAGACCAGGCCGAGCAGCAGCGCGCCGAGGAACGCGCCGATCACCGTGCCCGAACCGCCGAGCAGCGCGGTGCCGCCGATGACCGCCGCGGCCACCGCGTAGAACATCGTGTTGAACCCGCCGTTGGTCGGGTCGTAGGAGCCGACCCTGGTGCCCTGCAGGATGCCGGCCAGCCCGGCGAGCCCGCCGGTGATGGAGAAGCAGATGACCTTGATCCGGTTGGTGCGGATACCCGATTCGGCCGCGCCCAGCGGGTTCCCGCCGGTGGCCTGCGTGGCGATGCCGAACCGGGTGGTGGACAGGATCACCTGCATCACCGCGACGACCACCAGCGCCCACAGGAACTCCGACCAGCCCCAGTGCCCGAAGACCTCGATCACCCAGGAGTCCGTCGGCGCGCTGATCGGCGAGCCGCCGGAGATGATCAGCGACAGGCCCCACAGCAGGAACGCCATGCCGAGGGTGGTGATGAACGCCGAGAGCCCGAACAGCGTGTGGATCAGCCCGTTCACCATCCCGATCGCCGCGCTCACCGCGATCGACCCCAGCACCGCCAGCAGCAACGGGAAACCGTTGTTGTAGAACAACATCAGCACGAACGGTGACAGCGTGAACACGAAGCCCGCGGACAGGTCGATCTGCCCGCAGATCAGCACCATCACCTCGCCGGCACCGACGATCGCCCACGGCGCCACGTACTGCGCGATGGTGTGGTAGTTCTGCTCGGTGGCGAAACCGGGCCCGCTGGTGGCCAGGAAGTAGATCGCGGCCGCGATCGTCACCAGCAGGATGCTCAGTTCCTTGATCCGGATCAGCCCGAGCAGGAAACCGCGGCGCGGCGGTGGCCCGCCGTCTTCGGTGCCGCCCGTGCGGCCGGAGGTCTTCCCGGTGAGCGCGTCTGTCATGTCTTACCTCGGGTCGGGCCGGCGGCGGTCAGGCGGTCGCCGCGGGCAGCGGGATGGACTTCGGCATGTCGATCAGCGCCGTGTTGGACCCGCCCTCGAACTTGCTGTTGGCCGAGACGTACGGGCCCACGTTGTCCTTGGTGACGAAGGTGAGGCCGGTGTCGGTGACCGGCGGCGAGACGAGCGTGCCGGAGAGCCGGTACAGGTACATGTACAGCACCGGCAGGAAACCCTGCAGGTACGCGGACTGGTCGATGGTGAAGTCCAGTGCGCCGGACTGCACGCCCTTGAGTGTGTCGGACAGCGTGTCGTACCCGCCGGCGTGGATCTTGCCCTGCAGGGCGCGGTTGGAGATCAGCTGCGCGATGGAGGCGGTGCTGCCTGCGTCCACGGCGTAGAGGCCCTTGGCGTCGGTGTGCCCGTCGTAGGCGGCGGTGATCGCGTTCAGCTCGTTCGCCTGCTCCGCGCCGGTGTTGACCGACTGCACGGTGACGCCCGGCGCCACCTGCTTGAGCGCGTCGGTGATGCCGTTCAGGCGCGGCTGCACGTTGTTGCCGCCCGGCTGCGAGATGCCGACGAGGATCAGCCCGGAGGTGATGTCCTTCGCGATCCGCTGTCCCATCTGGAAACCGGAGGTGTAGAGGTCCTGCCCGACGTAGGTCAGCGGGTAGTTGCCCGGCGCGGTGGCGTTGTAGGCGATCACCGGGATGCCCTTGGCCAGCGCGGCTTTCGTGGGCTCGACGAAGGCGTTGTTGTCGGTCAGCGCGATGGCGATGCCGTCCACGTTGCCGTTCACCGCGGTGGAGAAGGCGTTGGCCATCTCCGAAACGTTTCCTTCGGTGGAGCCGGTCCACTGCGGGTCGGGCAGGCCGAGCAGCTTCGCGGCATCGGTCATGCCGGTCTTCGTCGGCACGAAGAAGGAGTTCGTCGTGACGTGGTTGATGAAGGTGAAGCGCCACGCGGGGGTACTCGGGAACGCGCCGGCGCCGCCGCCGGAACTCTGGGGCTGCGCGCCGTTGCAGGCGGTGAGCAGCGCGCTGGCGGCGACCGCTCCACCTCCTGCCCCGAGGAACTTCAATGCGGCCCTGCGTGAGGTCGCGGCCTTCTCGTCGCTCATGTCAACCACCCATCCACTTCGGCGGGGAACTCGGGGCACGGGGTCAAGCGTGCCTGAATCATTGGATGATTCGTCGATACAGTCAAGGCTCACTGTGGACCGAACCAGTGGCCCGGATAACGATTGGGACAAGGCGGGGCGATTTGACATTATCTATCAATGATTCAATGATTACTCCGTGAGTATGACCAGGGAGGGGCCGCTCGGCAGGCACCGCACGATCCACGGCCGGGTGGTCGAGTGGATCGGCCGCCGGATCGTGTCCGGCGAGCTCCCCGACGGGTCGCGGCTGCCCAACGAGGCCGAGCTGGCCGCCCAGCTCAACGTGAGCCGCGGCGGGGTGCGCGAGGCGGTGAAAGCCTTGGCCGCCAAGGGTTTGGTCGAGCCGCGGCCGCGTCTCGGCACCCGGGTGCTGCCGCGTGAGCAGTGGAACCTGATGGACCGCGAGGTCATCAACTGGCACGGGCAGCTCGCCAAGGCCGATTTTCTCAAAGACCTCCTGGAGCTTCGCCTGATGGTCGAACCCGGCGCGGCGCAGCTGGCCGCCGAGCGCGCCACGGCCGAGCAGCTGGCCACTCTGGAAGACGCGTACGCGCGCATGGAACAGCACGCGCCGAACCTCCCCGAGGACGAGGAGGCGTTCGTGGACGCCGACCTCGCCTTCCACCTGATCCTGTTGAAGGCCAGCGGCAACCAGCTCATCGAGCAGCTCGGCAGGCTGCTGGAAACCAGTCTGTACCACGGTTTGGAGGCCAGCTCGCACGCGCCGGGCGGGGTCGCCGCCACGCTGCCGCTGCACCAGGCGGTGCTCGTGGCGGCGAAGGGCAGGCGCCCGGTGGCCGCGGGCCGCGCGATGAAACGCCTCATCGACACCACCGCCGAGGCGGTCCGGCAGATGGTGGGCTGAATGTCCACAGTGGACCAGGTGACCGCGCCCGTCGCGGCGCACGGCGAAGGCCCGGTGTGGCACGACGGCTGGCCCGGGGTGCGCTGGGTCGACATGCTCGCCGGGGATGTGCTGGAGCTGCCGGCTTCCGGTGAGGTCGTGCGCCACCACGTCGGCACGGTCGCGGCGGCGCTGCGGCCGACGGTGGACGGGGGAGCGGTGCTCGCGCTGGAGCGCGGTTTCGCCCTCGCCGACGCGGCGCTCGAGAACGTACGCCCGCTCGGTGAGTTGTGGACGGACCCGGCGATCCGGATGAACGACGGCGGCTGTGACCCCGATGGCCGGTTCTACTGCGGCACGATGGCGTACGCCGAGACGCCGGGCGCGGGCAGCCTGTACCGGCTGGACCCGTCCGGCGAGGTGAGCACGGTGCTGTCGGGGGTGACCATCTCCAACGGGCTCGCCTGGAGCCCGGGCGGGGAAAGCGCTTACTACATCGACACCCCCACCCACCGCGTCGACGTGTTCGACTACTCCGCCGAGGCTGGGCTGACCGGACGGCGCCCCCTGTTCACGATCCCCGGACAGGCCGGCTCTCCCGACGGCATGACGGTCGACGCGGAGGGGCAGCTATGGGTCGCGTTGTGGGGCGGCAGCGCGGTCCGGTGCTACAGCGCGAAAGGCGAGCTGCTGGAGCACGTCACGCTACCGGTCAGCCAGGTCACCGCCTGTACGTTCGGTGGCCCCGCGCTGGACGAGCTGTTCATCACCACCTCGCGGCAGGGCGTGCCCGAAGGTGAGCAGCCGGAGGCGGGCGCGTTGTTCCGGTACCGGCCCGGCGTCCGTGGCCTCCCCGCGGGCGTCTACGGGGTTCCGTAACGTTCTACGTAGTTTCCCGGTCGCCGGAGTACGGGCCCGCTTGAAATTCTCCCTGCGAAACAACTGTTCCGATTCTCAGCAGGGGAGAATCCCGATGCACTACCTCGGCGCCGCGGCGCTGCGGGCCGCCACGTGGGGGCTTGTCCGAGGCCGCGAGCGCGTCGCGCCGCTCGTGCCCGTCTGCCCTTCCCGGTCGTACCAGGTCATCGCCGACGACGGGACCGAGCTGTACGCCGAGGCCTCCGGCGATCCGGCCGCCCCGGTCACGTACGTGCTGTGCCACGGCTACGCGCTCACCAGCGCCAGCTGGTGCTTCCAGCGCGCCGCGCTTTCCGCGCACGCCCGGGTGGTCACCTGGGATCAGCGCGGGCACGGCCGCTCGGCGCGAGGCCCGGCCACGAACGCCACGATAGACCAGCTGGGCCGCGATCTGCTCTCCGTCCTCGAGCAGACCTGCCAGGGCGGTCCCGTCGTGCTGGCCGGGCATTCGATGGGCGGCATGACGGTCATGGCGCTCGCCGAGGCCCGGCCGGACCTGTTCGGTGATCCGGTCACCGCCGTGGCCCTGCTCGCGACGACGGCCGCGCCGGTGGCCCGGGATCCGTTGCAGGGGCTCGCGCACCGGCTCGGGCCCGCCGCGCTCGCGGGGCTGAGCCGGGTTCCGGGGGTGCTTCGCGTGGGGCCGGTGCGCGAACTGACCCGCTCGCTGGTGTCGTGGCACGGTTTTTCCGGCGCCGCCGACGCCGGGCTCACCGATTTCCTGCTGGAAATGATCGAATCGGTCCCCTTGGAGGTGCTCGGTGATTTTCTGCCGTGTTTTCGACAGCACGACAAACGGGCCGCGCTGAGTGTGCTGGGGAACGTCGACTGCCTCGTCATGGCCGGGGCCGCCGACACGATAACCCCTTGCGGCGAAAGCGAAATGATCGCCGCCGCGGTGCCGTCCGCGCGCCTGGTCGTGCTGCCGTCGGCCGGGCACGCGTTCCTCTTGGAACAGCCGGGGGAAGTCAATGCCCAACTGCTGCGCCTCGGTGGTGATTTCGCGCGATTGCGCACCGCCTGAACGGGAAAAGCGGGCCACGGCGGAACGGCCTACACTTTTCCTGTGTCCGAACCGTTCGGCCGCGGTGGCAGGGTTCCGGCCGAGTTGACCAGTTTCGTCGGCCGCCGCCGGGAACTGGCCGAAACCAAGCGGCTGCTGGGCGTGTCCAGGCTCGTCACGCTGGCCGGAATGGGCGGGGTGGGCAAGACGCGGCTAGCGTTGCGCGCGGCCGCCGGGCTGCGGCGCGCTTTTCCCGACGGGGTCTGGTTCGTGCGGCTGGCCGAGCTGACCGATCCGGACCTGCTGCCGCTCACCATCGCCGCCGGACTGGGCCTGCCGCGCGAGCAGGCCGACGAGCTAGCCGGGGTGCTCGAAGACAAGCGGCTGCTCCTCGTCCTCGACAACTGCGAGCAGGTCGTGGCGGCCGCGGCGGCGGCGTCGGCCAAGCTCCTTTCGGCCACGCTCGGTGTGCGGATCCTCGCTACCAGCAGGCAAATCCTCCGCGCGGAGGGGGAACAGGTGCTCGTCGTGCCCCCGCTTTCGGTGCCCGGCGAGCATCGCGCGCACGGCGAGGCCGTCGCGTTGTTCGCCGACCGCGCTTCGGCCGTACTGCCCGGATTCGCCGTGGACGAGGAAAACCGGGAGACGGTCGCCGGAATCTGCCGCAGGCTCGACGGCATCCCGCTCGCCATCGAACTCGCCGCGGTACGGCTGCGCGTGCTCTCGCCGGAGCAGGTCCTGCACCGGCTGGACGATCGTTTTCAGTTGCTCACCGGGGGAAACCGCACCGCGGCGCCGAGGCAGCAGACCCTGCGCGCCACGTTCGACTGGAGCTTCGAGCTGTGCACCCCGGCCGAAAGATCGGTGTGGGAGGCGGTTTCCGTCCTGGCGGGCGGGTTCGACCTGGAGGCGGCGGAAGCGGTGTGCGCGGGCGACGGGATCGCGGTCACCGACGTGCTGGACCTGGTCGCGGGCATGGTGGACAAGTCGATCCTCCAGCGCCGCACCGGAACCTACGGCCGCGCGGCCGGATACCGGATGCTCGGGACGGTCCGCGAGTACGGGCGGCTGAAGCTCACCGGTTCGGGCAGGGAGGACGAAGTACGGGCACGCCATGTGGCTTACTGGCGGAACCTGGCGGGCCGGTTCCGCGACGAATCCTTCGGTCCCGGGCAGCTCGACTGGATCGAGCGGCTCCGCCGTGAACACGCGAGCGTGCGGGACGCGCTCGAATACTGCGTCGCCGAACCGTCTCGCGCCGGGGACGCGGCCGAGATCGCGGCCGCGCTGTGGCATTTCTGGTACGCGGGCGGGCTCGTGCCGGAAGGGCGGCGCTGGCTGAAAACGGCGCTGGCGCTGGACAGTACGCCCACCCCGGTCCGCGCGCGGGCGCTCGCGGCTTGCGCGTTCATGGCGCTGCGCACGGGAGAGCCCGACGTCGCGGGCGAGTTGCTGGACGAGCTTCGCGCGCTGGGCGACGAGCCGACGCGCGCGAGTCTCGCGCAGGGGGCGGGCACAGCGTCGTTCCTCGCCGGGGATCTGTGCACCGGCCGGACTTTGCTGGAGGAGGCGCTGGCCGGGTGCCGCGAAGCCGGGGATCTGCTGCAGGTCGTCACCACGCTGGTGTTGCTCGCCTCCGTGGCGTTCTTCCAGGAGGACGACGTCGGCCTCGCGATGGCGGAGGACGCGTTGCGGCTGTGCGAAAAGCACCAGGCGCACTGGTCGAAAACCCAGGCGCTGTGGGCGGTCGCGATCCACGAATGGCGGCGGGGCGGGTACGAGCGGGCCGCGGCGCTGCTGCGGGAGGCGATCGCGTTGCGGCTGGCCGACAGTACGCAGCTCGCGGCCACGATCGGCGCGCTGGCGTGGTGCGCCGGATCGGCGGAGCGGCACCAGCGCGCGGCCGGGCTGCTCGGCGCGGCGCAGGCGGTCCGGCGGCTCTGCGGGGCGCGCGCTTCGGAAACCAGTCCCTACCGGGTCTTCGACGAGTGGTGCGCTGCGCAGGCCCGCCACGCCCTGGGCCCGCGTGCCTTCGACAGCGCGTTCCAGGAGACCGCCGAGCTCTCCAGGGAAGACGCGATTTCCTTTGCGCTGGAAGAAAAACCGGGCAAGCCGCGGCCGGCGCCCGCCCGCAAGCCTGGCCGCCCCGGCGGGCTCACCCGGCGTGAGCGCGAGATCGCCGAACTGGTCGCCGAAGGCATGAGCAACCGCGCGATCGCAGCCCGCCTGGTCATCGCCCAGCGCACCGCGGAAACCCATGTGGAGAACATCCTGGCGAAGCTGGGGTTCACGTCGCGGGCGCAGATCGCGGCGTGGCTCGCCGAACATCGCGCGGCCGGGGTGTGAGCGAATCCCTCCGTGGTCGCGGAAGTACGTAGCGAACTCGGTAGGTCTCCCGGCCCGCGAAGCCGGGTGCCGGCGCATTCTGGGACGCACTCCGAGCCAGCCGGCCGGCTTCCGCCCTCCCCCTCGGCAAGTCGTCCGGCCGAGCGCGGCGGGTGCGCGCCCAGCCTGCCCGTGACGGCGTCCCCGCCGCGCTCTTTCCAACCCGTCACACGAAATTCACACCGGACCCGCCGAAACTCACAGGAAACTGTCAGATGCGCGCGGGATACTGGTCTCACAAGTTCGGGTGAAAAATCGGGGGAGGGCCGGAGTGCGCTGGAAGCCGCTCGCATACAGCGCGTTGGGTCTGGCCTCGCTTCTGGTGCTCGGCGTCACCGGCTACGCGTGGAGCCAGGTGAACCGGCTCCAGGACCTGGCCACGGCCGACGTCATCGAGCCTTCGGCACAGCTGCCCTCCGCCAACGGCTCCACGTACGTGCCCGAGCAGAACATCCTCCTCGTCGGACTCGACTCGCGGACCGACGCGCAGGGGAATCCCTTGCCACAGAACGTGCTCGACCAGTTGCACGCCGGTGACTCCGGGGACGGCGGTGACACCACCGACACGATGATCGTGCTGCACGTCCCGGCGGGCGGCGGCGAGGCCACGGCCATCTCGATCCCGCGCGACTCCTACGTGCAGATCGCCGGAGGGTACGGCAAGCACAAGATCAACTCGGCGTACACCTACGGCCGCCAGGCCGAGTTCACCAAGCTCACCGGGGAAGGCGTGACGGGCGCGGAGCGCGAGAAGCAGGCGGCCGCGGCCGGGGCGCGCACGGCGATCCAGACCGTGGAGGAGTTCACCGGGCTCACCATCAACCACTACGCGGCGATCAACCTGGTGGGTTTCTACACGCTGAGCCTCGCCGTCGGCGGGGTGCCGGTGTGCCTCAAGAACCCGGTGCACGACAGCTATTCCGGGGCGGACTTCCCGGCCGGGGAGCAGACGATCTCGGGCACGCAGGCGCTGGAGTTCGTGCGGCAGCGGCACGGCCTGCCGAACGGCGACCTCGACCGCATCGCCCGGCAGCAGGCTTTCCTCGCCAGCGCGGCGAAAGTCGTGCTCGGCGCCGGCACGCTGGCGAACCCGGTGAAGCTCGGGAACCTCATCGACGCCGTGCGGCAGGCGGTCACCCTCGACCACGGCTGGGACGTGCTGACCTTCGCCCAGCAGATGCGCGGGCTGAGCTCGGACGGGCTCACCTTCGCCACCATCCCGGTCCAGTCGCTGACCCTGCAGACCCCGTACGACGGGGACGCGGTGAAGGTCGACCCGGACCAGGTCCGCGCGTTCGTCCAGCACCTGCTGGGAAAAACGCCGTCGAGCAGCAGCGCCGCCACGCCCGCGTCGTCGGTCGCGGCGGCGGCCGCGCAGAGCGGCTCCCCGCCCACCACTTCGGCGTCGTACGTGCCGAGCGCCGAGACGACGGATCTCAGCGGCTGCGTCAACTGACACGGGCTTCACGGCGTTTTGCCGCCGGGTGAACCCTTCCGGCGCGCCGATGGCGGATATTCACCAACCTACTTTTGCCGGGTTTCGGTGCCGGTGTCTCGCGGGTGAGACTCGGACCGTGGTCGCGCGACCCGGTCCCTGTACTCGAAGCGAAGCGAGCGAGCGAATGAAGCGAACGAAACTGGTGAAGTCCATGGGGGTGGCCGGAGTGGCCGCCGGTGCCGCGCTGGCCCTGTGCCTCACGCCGTCCGCGACGGCGGCGCCGCTGGCCTCCCAGCCGGTGCTGAACGCGATGCAGCGTGACTTCGGGTTGACCGCCGAGCAGGTGCGGACCCGGCTGGCGCAGGAGTCCGCCGCGACGTCGGTGACGTCCGCCGCGCGGTCCGCGGCCGGTGCCGGTTTCGGTGGCGCCTGGTACGACGCGGCGACCGGGAAGCTGGTCGTGGGCGTGACCGACGCCGCCCGCGCCGCCGCGGTGCGGGCCACCGGCGCCGACGTCGCGAACGTGGCGCACACGCAGGCCGCGCTCGACGCCGCCAAGGCGGCGATCGACGGCTACGCCGGGCAGACCGCGCCCAAGGACGTCACCGGCTGGTACGTCGACGAGCAGGCCAACTCGGTCGTCGTCACCGTCAAGCAGGGCGCGGCGGACCCGAACGTGCGGAAGTTCCTCGATTTCGCCAAGGCCGCCGGCCCGGTGCGCGTCGACTCGGTCACCTCGGCGCCGCGCCTGTACGCGGGTGACGTCATCGGTGGCGACGCCTACTACATCAACGGCTCCGCGCGCTGTTCGGTCGGGTTCTCCGTCGAGGGCGGGTTCGTCTCGGCCGGGCACTGCGGCAGCGCGGGCGACTCGGTCACCGGACCGGACGACTCGGCAATGGGCACGTTCCAGTCGTCTTCCTTCCCCGGCAACGACTACTCGTACGTGAAGACCAGCTCGGACTGGACCCCGACGTCCACTGTGGACGGTTACGGCAACGGTGACGTGACGGTCGCGGGTTCGGACGCGGCGGCCGTCGGCGCGTCGGTCTGCCGCTCGGGCTCCACCTCGGGCTGGCACTGCGGCACGATCAAGGCGACCAACCAGACGGTCAACTACTCGGAGGGCAGCGTCTCCGGCCTGACCCAGACCGACGCCTGCGCCGAGCCCGGCGACTCGGGCGGCTCGTGGGTCAGCGGCAGCCAGGCCCAGGGCGTCACCTCGGGCGGCTCGGGCGACTGCACCAGCGGCGGCGAGACGTTCTTCCAGCCGGTGAACGAGATCCTCTCGGCCTACAACCTCACCCTCGTCACGGGCTGAGACCGGGCATGACGAGCAGGGCACTCCGGCGCGGGGGTGCCCTGCTTCGCGTCGCGTGTCAGGTGGTGGCCGGGACCCACACGCGCTCGAGCGCGGCGGCGCGGGCGCGGCGGCGGAGGCCGGCCAGGCTGTGTTTGGCGGGAACGAGCAGCGCGGTGAGCCAGGTCCGCCGGTACTCCTCGAGCGCGAGGGCCACCGGCCGGTACAACAGGCAGTGCACCAGCCCCGGTGTGCCGAGACGGTGCTTCCCGACGTGCTTGCTCGCTGGCATCGTTCCTCCGTGTGGGCGACTCTTCGCCGCGCACGCTACGCAATGGGGGCCAGGATCCGAAGCAGCACCCCCGGCGTGTCCCCCGTATCGGTTCGATCACAGCCGCCGGGTGGCCGCCGACCCCGCTCCGTGTCCGCGCGTCCGGTCTACCTGGTTGAATGCGGGCATGCTGCGCTTGGGGCTCACCGGAGGTATCGGGGCGGGGAAGTCGACGGTCGCGAAACGGCTCGCCGAGCACGGGGCCGTGGTGGTCGATTCGGACAAGCTGGCCCGCGAGGTCGTGGAGCCGGGCACCGAGGGCCTGGCCGCGCTCGTCGAGGCGTTCGGCACGGAGATCCTCGCCGGGGACGGTTCGCTGGACCGGCCCGCGCTCGCGGCGAAGGCGTTCCGTGACGAGGAGTCGCGGCAGCTGCTGAACAGCATCACCCACCCCCGGATCGGCGCGCGCACTGCGGAGCTGGTCGCGCAGGTGCCCGCGGACGGGATCCTCGTGCACGACGTGCCGCTGCTCGTCGAGGCCAACTACATGCCCAACTACCACCTGGTCCTCGTGGTCGGCGCCCCCGAGGAGACGCGGGTGAAGCGGCTCGTCGAACTGCGCGGGATGGCCGAGGAGGACGCCCGCGCCCGGATCGCGACGCAGGCCACCGACGAACAGCGCCGTGCCGCGGCGGACATCTGGCTCGACAACGGTGGCACGGAGGACGTCGTGCTGGCCGAAGTGGACCGGCTGTGGGCGGACAGGCTGGTGCCCTTCGAGGCGAACATCCGGTTGCGCCGCCCGCGCAAGCCGGCCGGCGCGGTGATCTCGCCGTACGACGAGGAGTGGCCGCTGCAGGCCCGGCGCGCGCTCGCGCGGATCCGGCAGGTGGCGGGGGAGCGCGCGGAGCGGGCCGACCACATCGGATCGACGGCGGTGCCCGGGTTGCCCGCCAAGGACGTCGTCGACCTCCAGCTGACAGTGTCCACTTTGGACGATGTCGACGCGTTCGCCGACGAGCTCTCCGACGCGGGTTTCGTCCGCGCGGAGGGGGAGTGGTGGGATCACCCGCAGGACGGCGGCGAGAAGTGGCCCAAGCGTTTCCACTACGGAGCCGACCCCGGGCGTCCGGTGAACCTGCATGTGCGTTCGCGGGAGACCCCGGCGTGGCGGCTGGCGTTGCTGTTTCCGGCTTGGCTGCGGGAAAACCCCGCGGAGCGGGAGGCCTACGCGGAGGTGAAGCGCGCACTGGCGGCCGAGCTGAAGGGCGACGAGACGATCGACGCGTACGCCGAGCGGAAACAGGCGTGGGTCGACGAGGCTTTCAAACGCGCCGAAGCCTGGGCTGCCGCGACTTCCTGGACGCCGTAGGGCTGGCAGGTAGCGGCCACGCGTGTCTTGTGGTGGTGGGCTTGCTGGCATGCTGCGCCCATGAGGAGCCGGGCAGTCTTGGTGTCGGCAGGTGGCGTGCTGGTCGCTGTGGTGGCATTCGCGGTGGTGGCGGGGACCGGGAACCTGTTCGGCCGCACCGTTCCCGGCCAGGCCTGCGCCGGTTCGGCCGTGGTGGTGTTCTCCGAGCGGGTGGACATGGTTTCGGAGTTCGTGACCGCCCTCCGGGAAGACAACTCGGCGGAGGTGGACACCGAGCCGCCCGGGATGCGGGTGCTCATGCGGGACCGGCCGTCCGCCGAGCGGATGCTCCAGACGCTGCCGCCCGTGTTGCGCGCGATGGCGCGGATCGAGGGCAACCCCTGCTGAAGCGGTCACATGTCCGCGATCGCGATCACCAGCGGCTTGAGACAGCAACGGACGCGCGTAGCGCGCGCTGTGTGACACCCCACCACCGCCCCGATCTGTGAGTGTTCGCGATCTTGTCACTGCGTCAAGGCGGGAAAGATGCCTTGACCCAGCGCCAAGATCGCAAGG
>NZ_VMNW02000142.1 GCF_007713735.2 Amycolatopsis acidicola
ACCACCGCCGGCGACCACCTCATGACCACCATCGACCGCACCATCAACGGCCGCCTCACCAGCGCCGAAGTCATGGGCCACCACGAATACGTCCTCACCCGCCTCTACGAAAGCGCCTGACCCGCGGGCGGTGGCGGCCAACGCCACCGCCCGCCTTCCCTTGCCACGAAAGGAATCCATGGGAACGACGTTGATCAACGGGCAGTGGTCCGACCCGGGCGGGCACCGCGACGTGCGCAATCCCGCCGACGGTTCGGTGGTCGGCTGGGTGGGCTACGGCGGGCGCGCCGAGGCCACCGCCGCCGCGGACGCCGCGGCCGCGGCCTTCCCGGCCTGGGCCGACACCCCGGCGCGGGCGCGCGCGGACATCCTTTCGCGCGCGGCGGACCTGATTCGTGACCGCGCGGAGCAGATCGGCCCCCTGCTGGCGAAAGAAGCGGGCAAACGGCTGCCCGAAGGCATCGGCGAGCTGAAGTTCTCCGCCGAGTACTTCCAGTGGTTCGCCGAGGAAGCCCGCCGCCCGGCGGGTTCGGTGCACCCCAACGAGGCGGGCGACCGGCGCCACCTGAGCATCCGCCGTCCCGCCGGGGTGGTCGCGAGCCTGACGCCGTGGAACTTCCCGTGTTCCATCCAGGCCCGCAAGCTCGCCCCCGCGCTGGCCGCGGGCTGCACCGTGGTCGCCAGGGTGTCGGACAAGGCGCCGCTCGCGGCCACCGAAATGATCCGCTGTCTGCAGGACGCGGGCCTCCCGCCGGGCGTGCTGAACCTCGTGCACGGCCCCGCCGCCGAGGTCACCGACGCCTACCTCGCGCACCCCGCCGTGCGGGTGGTTTCGTTCACCGGCTCGACCGAGGTCGGCCGCTCCATCATGGCCAAGGCGAGCGAACGCGTCGTGCGGCCGTTGCTCGAACTGGGCGGCAACGCGCCGTTCATCGTGTTCGAGGACGCGGATCTCGACGCCGCGGTCGAGGGCGCGATGCTGGCGAAGTTCCGCAACACCGGCCAGTCCTGCATCGGCGCCAACCGGTTCCTCGTGCACGCCGACGTGCAGCAGGAGTTCGCGGGCAAGCTCGCCGCGGCCGTGAACGCGATGAGCCTCGGCGACGGCACCGCCGACCCGGTGCCCGACCTCGGCCCGTGCATCGACGAGGCCCGGGTCCGGGCCGTAAGGTCCCTTGTGGACGAGGCGCTGGCCGCCGGGGCCAAGAAGATCACCAAGGACTTCGCGCTACCCGGGGCGGCCTTCGCCGAACCGGCGATCCTGGTGGACGTGCCGGCGCACGCCGGTCTCGCCCGCGAAGAGGTTTTCGGCCCCGCTGCGGGGATTTTCAGCTTCCGCACCGAAGCCGAGGCGCTCGCGCTGGCGAACTCGACCGAGATGGGTCTCGCGGCGTACTTCTACACGCGCGACCAGTCGCGGGTGTGGCGGATCGCCGAGCACCTGGACAACGGGATCGTCGGGATCAACAACGCGCTGCCCAGCGTCGCGTTCGCGCCGATGGGCGGGACGAAGCAGTCCGGCCTCGGGCGCGAAGGGGCCGCCGCCGGGCTGGAGGAGTTCGAGGAGGTGCGCTACCTGGCGCTCGGAGTCTGAACCCGCCGAAACCCCCGTGGAGACAAGGAAGTCACCCATGCCAGGCCCTCCGGTCATCCGCTCAGCCGCCGACGTCACCGCGCTCATCAACTCAGGGCGGGCGCGGGGCGGCAAATCGCGCGCGATCACGTTCATCGCGCTCGGCGGGATCTTCATCGACGCCTACGATTTCTCGTCGATCGCCTTCGGGCTCGGCGACATCACCAAGACGTTCCGGCTCTCCCCCGTGCAGGAGGGGGTCGTCAGCGCCTCGATCATGGTCGGCGCGCTGCTCGGCGCGCTGGCCGGCGGCTATCTCGTGGACCGGCTCGGCCGGTACCGGATGTTCATGGCCGACATGATCTTCTTCGTGGTCGCGGCGCTCGCCTGCGCGATCGCGCCGAACTACGAGCTGCTCACCGGCGCGAGATTCGTGATGGGCATCGGGATCGGCATCGACTTCCCGGTGGCGCTCGCGTTCATCGCCGAGTTCAACGCGATGCGCGGGCGCGGCGGGAAGGTCTCGCTGTGGCAGCCGATGTGGTACCTGGCCACCGGCGCGAGCTTCCTCGTGCTGCTGCCGCTGTACTTCCTGGTCCCGATGGCGCAGCACGGCGACCTGTGGCGCTGGGCCGTCGGGTTCGGGGCCGTCCCGGCGGTCGTGGTGATGCTGGTGCGGCACAAGTACATGGACGAGTCGCCGGCCTGGGCGGCCGGGCAGGGCGACCTGGAACGCGCCGCCCGGATCCTGAAGAACTCCTACGGGCTCGACGTGGAGGCCGGCGATCCCGGCCCGGCCGTGACCCAGCGGGCAAGCGGGCTGAAGGAGTTCGCCAAGCTGTTCCGCGGCCGCTACCGCGTGCGCACCATCCAGGCCGGCGCGGTGAGCGCGCTGCAGTCAGTGCAGTACTACGCGGTCGGCTTCGCGCTGCCCGCGATCATCGCCGGTCTGCTGCACCAGGGCAGGCTCACGTCGATCCTCGGGCCGCTGCTGTTCAACCTGGTGTTCGGCGTGCTCGGCGGGCTGCTCGGCGTGCGGCTGAGCAACCGGCTGGGGTCGTGGAAGCTCGCGCTGAGCGGGTTCGCGATCTGTTTCCTGGCACTCGCCGGCCTCGGGTTGATGGGCTCGGCGTCCGGTTTGGCGCTGCTGGGTGTCGGCGGGCTGCTCGGGATCTTCGTGTTCTTCCATTCCTACGGGCCGGGCGCGCAGGGCATGACCATCGCGACCCTGAGCTACCCGACCTCCCTGCGCGGGGTCGGCAGCGGGTTCGGCCAGGCGATGCTGCGGCTGGGCTCGATGCTCGCGCTGTTCTTCTTCCCGATCCTGAGCTCGGCGCTCGGCACCGGCGTGTTCTACGCCGTGGCGCTGGCGCCGCTGCTCGGGCTGCTCGTCCTGATCCTGATCCGCTGGGATCCCACGCGGGTGGACGTCGACGCCGAAGCCGGCGAACCCGCCCCCGACCGAAACCGAGGAGAACTGACCCGATGAAGATCGCTTTCGTCGGCGCCGGGAACATGGGTGGCGCCGTCGCGCGCCGCCTGGCCACCGGTGGCCACGAGGTGCACGTGTTCGACCTGAATCCCGAAGCGGTGCAACGGTGTGCCGACGCCGGCGCGAAGGCCGCGGCGAGCGCCGGGGAGGCGGCCGCGGGCGCCGCGTATGTGTTCACCAGCCTGCCGTTGCCCGAGCACGTCCGTCGCGTGTGGACGGAGCTGGCGCCGGGCCTCGCTCCGGGCGCGGTCGCCGTGGACGTCTCGACGATCGACCCGCCCACCGCCGAACACCTGACCCGGCTGCTGGACGGGCACGAGTTCGTCCACTGTGCACTCGGGAAAACCCCTGCCGCCGCGGAAGAAGGCGCCATCCCGTTGTTCGTCGGCGGGCCGGCCGACGCGATCGAGGCGATGCGCCCGCTGCTGGAGCGCATCGGCGAGCAGGTCTACGACTTCGGCTCCCCCGCCGCGGCGTCGATGTTCAAGCTCGTGTCCAACATGATCGGCATGACGAACGTCGCGGTGCTCGCCGAGGGGTATGTGCTGGCCCGGCGCGCCGGGATCGAGGACGAGATGTTCAGCGCCGCGCTGCGTGACACCGGCGCGTTCTCGTTCCAGTCGGACGTGCGGCTGCCGTGGATCGTCGCCCGCGACTACGCGCCCCGTTTCGGCGCGGCGCTGGCGGCCAAGGACGTGCGGCTGGCGGTGGATTCCGCCGCGCGCTGGAACGTGCCGACTCCCGTTGCGGCACAAGCACTTTCGCAGCTCGTGTCGGCCGTGGCGCACGGCTACGGCGGCGAGGACGTGGTCGCCGTGCACAAACTGCTGGCCCCTGGCGAAGAGGAGTGACGTGGTGGATGTGCTGGTGACCGAGGACGTGTGGGGCGAGCCGTTCCAGGAGCTGGCCGGGCAGTGGGACGTGCGGCGTGAGCCGGAGCTGTGGTCCGAGCCGGCGGCGCTCGCGAAGGCCGCGAGCGAGGCGAGCGCGCTCGTGGTGCGCAACCGCACGCCGGTGACGGCGGAGCTGCTGGCCGCGTGCCCGAAGCTGAAGATCGTCGCGCGCGCCGGGGTGGGGCTGGACAACATCGCGCTGCCCGCCGCCAACGACGCCGGGGTCGTGGTCGCGGCCCCGCTCGGCGCGAACGCGCGTAGCGTGGCCGAGCACACGCTCGGCGCGGCGTTGGCGTTGGCGCGCAACACAGTTCCACGCGATCGTGAGGCTCGTACCGGTGGCTGGAACCGGGCCGCGGGAACGGAACTGCACGGCAAGACGTGGGGTCTGCTCGGCGCGGGCGCGACGGCCCGGGCGTGCGGGCAGCTCGCCGCGGCGATCGGGATGACCGTGCTGGCCTACGACCCTTACGTCGACCCGGAATCCCTCGGCGGGATCCGGCTGGTGTCGCTCGACGAGGTGGCCGATGCGTCGGATGTGCTGTCCTGCCACCTGCCCGCGACACCGGAGACGACCGGGCTCGTCGGGCGTGAGTTCCTCGCCCGGATGCGGCCGGGGTCGCTGTTCGTCAACGTCGGCCGTGGCGAGGTCGTGGACGAGGAAGCGCTGGCCGACGCGCTGGAAAGCGGGCGGCCCGCGGGTGCCGCGCTCGACGTCCGGGCGCAGGAGCCCCCGGCGCCGGGCAGGCTCGAACAGCTGCCGAACACCGTGCTGACCCCGCACATCGCGGGGATCACCGAGCAGAGTCAGGACCGGATCCTCCGGGTGCTGGCCACCGACATCGACGCGGTGCTGCGCGGCGCGGAGGCGCGCGCGATGGTCGGCATCGCCAGGAAGGCGCGTGCCGCATGACCACCGTTGCCGAAGCGACCGCGCTGGCGAGCAGACTGCTCGTGGCCGCCGGGCTGCCCGAAGCGCGCGCCGAGCTCTCCGCGCGCTGCATCGTGCAGGCCGACGTGTGGGGCATCGGCTCGCACGGCCTGCTGCGCCTGCCGTTCTACCTCGAACGCATCCAGGCCGGCGGCTATCCCGCGTCGGCCGAGCTGCGGACCGTCACGGACACGGGCCCGCTTCTCGCGCTCGACGGCGGGGGCGGGCTCGGGCACTGGCAGCTGTGGGAGGCGGCCGAACAGGCGGCGAAACGGTGCCAGGAGTACGGAATCGCGGCGGTCAGCGTCGCCGATTCCGGGCATTGCGGCGCGCTCGGGCTGTACACCGCGCCGGGGCTGCGCTCCGGTCTCGTCACGCTCGCGTTCTCCAACGGGCCCGCCGTGATGCCGCCCTGGGGTGGCGATGTGCCGGTGCTCTCGACCTCGCCGATCGCGGCGGGGCTGCCCACGAAACCACGTCCATCCATTGTGGACATGGCGACGAGCGCGGTCGCCCGGGGCAAGATCGCCGCGCTCGCGAAGTCCGGGACGCCCGTGCCCGAGGGGTGGGCGCTCGACGCGTCGGGACAGCCGACGACGGACCCGGTCGCGGCGCTGCACGGGATGCTTTCGCCGCTGGGCGGGGCGAAGGGCTTCGCGCTGGCGTTCCTGGTGGAAGCACTCGCCGGGGCCGTCGTCGGCCCGAACCTGTCTTCGGCGGTGCCGGACATGTTCGCCCCGGAGCAGGCGGGGGCGCCGCAGCGGATCGGGCATCTGCTGATCTGCCTGGACCCGGCCCGCTTCGGCGGCGAAGCGGCGTACGAGCGGCTGGCCACGCTGGCCACCACCGTCGAGGAAGGCGGCGGCCGGGTTCCGGGCGTGAACCGCGTCCTGCCGGACGAGACCTCGCCGGACCAGGTGCTGACCGTCTCCGAGCAGGTGCTGGCCGAACTGGCGGAATGGGGTGAGCGGCTGGCCGCGTGAGCCGGGGTGTCCGGCATGATCGAGGGATGACCGACCCAGCCGACGAAGACGGGACAGCCATGCCGACCTTCACCCGGCTCGCCACGAACCCCCTGATCACGCCGGACTCCTCGCCGCGGATCGGCACCAACATCAACGGGCCGTCCCTGCTGCGGGTGCCGGAGCACGTGCCCGGGAGGCTGGGCGCCTACTACCTCTACTTCGCCCACCACACCGGCACGTATCTCCGGCTGGCCTTCGCCGACGACCTCGCCGGGCCGTGGCACGTCCACGAGCCCGGCGTCCTCGACCTCGGCGAGTCGTTCTTCGACAACCACCTCGCCTCGCCGGACGTGCACGTCACGCCCGAGGGTTTCCGGCTGTACTACCACGGCGCCTACAACGACGGCCGTCCCCAGGCCACGCGCGTGGCCACCTCACCGGACGGCCTGCACTTCACCGCGCTGGAACCCGAGCTCGGCCCGGCGTACTTCCGCGCGTTCCGGCGCGACGGGTATTGGTACGCCCTCGCCATGCCGGGGCACCTGTACCGCTCCCCCAGCGGACTCGAGCCCTTCGAGCCGGGGCCGCGTTTCCTCACCGAATCGGTACGCCACACCGCGATCTGGCACCGCGAGCACACGCTCGAGGTCTTCTACACCGAAATCGGCGACGCCCCGGAACGCATCAAGCGCGCGAGGATCCACCCGCGCGGCGACTGGCGCGAGTGGACGGAGGACGAGCCCGAGGAGGTCCTGGAACCCGAGACCGCCTACGAGGGCGCGGACCGGCCCGCCCGGCCGTCCGTCATCGGCCAGATCGACGAACGCGCCCGCGAGTTACGTGATCCCGCTGTCCTGTACGAAAACGGCACCCTGTACCTCGCGTACAGCATCGCCGGGGAAGCGGGCATCGCGCTCGCGCGGGCCACTGTGGACAGTCCCTAGCCGTGCAGGTGGCGCAGGATCCGCTGCCCGCGCTTCAGGCCACGGCGCCGGGATCGACCGCGCGTTCCCTCGCTCAGCCCTGCGGGTGCACGACCATGACCGGGCATTTCGCGTGCTGGATCAGGGCCTGGCTGGTCGAGCCGAGCAGCAGCCCGCGGAACCCGCCGCGCCCCCGGCTGCCGACGACCACGAGGCTCGCCCGCTCGCTCCAGTCGAGCAGCGCGTGCCGCGGCCGCGCCTTGACCACCACGCGCTCCACCCGGACGTCGGGGTACTTCTCCTGCCGCCCGGCGAGGCTTTCGGCGAGCACGCGCGCCTGCTCGTCCTCGTCCGGCTCTCCGGCGAGCAGGGCCGACTCGATCGGCTGCTGCGCCATATAACCCGCGTCGCTCCACGAGTGCACCGCGACGAGCGGCACCCTGCGCCAGGCGGCTTCGTCGAACGCCGTTTCCAGCGCGGCGACGCTGTTCGGGCTGCCGTCGACGCCCGCGACCACGGGCCCTTCGCGGTCCGGCCGGACGACGACCACCGGGCAGGAACCGTGCGCGGCCAGGGAAACCGCCGTCGAGCCGACGAGCATCCCTTCGAACCCGCCGCGCCCGGAAGCGCCGAGCACGATCATCCGCGCCGACCGCGAGTGCTCCAGCAGCAGCGGGACCGGCGCCAGGTGCGCCCGCTCGGCCTCGATCCGCACCCCGGCCGCCGTTTCCTCCGCCAGGCGGGCCGCGGAGGCGAGCTCGTCCTGGGCGACGGCCTCCGCGGTCTGGAAGTAGTCCGGCGAAATCGGCACGCCGTCGCCGTAGAGCCCGAGCGAGGCGTCGAACCCGGAGGCCAGGTGCAGGCGCAGGTTGCGGCGCGCGGCCACCAGCGCGGCCCACCGCACGGCGTCCAGCGCCTCCTCCGAACCGTCCACCCCGACCACGATCGCGTCCGTGACGTCGCTCATCGGCTCTCCTCCTCGGCTCCGGCTGCCCGCAACGCTAGAGAGCCCAGGGGGCCACGGCCAGTGGCAAAGTGTCCCGAATTCGGGTGACCTTGTGCCCTCACCCGGACTCTCGCGTCCACAGTGGACGGCTCAGCTACGAAGGGTCACCGAGATGATCGGCTTCGAGGAGGCCCGTGAGCCCGGTCGCCGCGCCGGACAGCAGGGCCCGCGGCGTGGTGGTTTCGACGACGCGCCCGTGGTCGAGAGCGACGATCCGGTCGGCGCGGCCGAGCAGCGTGCGCAGGTCGTGGCTGATCTGCAGCACCGCGGCGCCGGTGCGCTCCCGGTAGCCGTCGATGTGGTCGAGGATCCGCGCGGACAGCGGGTGGTCGAGCCCGGTGGTCACCTCGTCGCAGACGAGGATCCGCGGCCTGGCCAGCAGGGCGCGGGCGAGCGCGGCGCGGCGCAGCTGGCCGCCGGACAGTCCTGGCGGGTACCGGTTCGCTTGCGCGGCGGTGAGCCCGAGTTCCGCCAGCAGGTCCAGCGCCTCGGCCTTGGCATCCCGGGACCCCAGGCCGCGCAAGCGAATCCCGGTCGCCGCCACCTGCGCGCACACTGTGCGGCGCGGGTCGAAGGACGAGGCCGCTTCCTGCCACACGTACTGCACGGCCGCCAGCTGCGCCGCGTTTCGCTTGCGCAGCGGCAAAAGCGGCACCCCGTCCGCGAGCGCCACGCCGCGCGCGGGCCGCACGAGCCCGGCGAAACATCGGGCGATCGTCGACTTCCCCGCCCCGGACGCGCCCACGATTCCCACGGTCTCACCACCGGACACGGCGAGACTGACGTCGTGCAACGCTGCCGTCCGTCCATAGCGGACAGACACGTTTTCCAAACGTGCCAAGGCTTCGCCACCCGAGGGAGTGCTTTCGCGGAGCCGGACCACGGGACGCCGCGCGGGTGGGTCCATCGGCCCGGCCGTGCCGTCGTGGACATGCAAGGCCCGGCTGTCCATCCGCTCCACGACGACGGGGTCGTGCGTGACGAGCAGGATCGCGACCCCGGTCCCGGCGAGCGCGGCGAGGCGGTCGGTGACCGCCGCCCTGGCGAGCGTGTCGAGCCCGGTGGCCGGCTCGTCCAGAACGATCGCGCCCGGTTCGGTCGCGAGGATCTGCGCCAGCGCGAGCCGGGTGCGCTGGCCCCCGGAGAACTGGTGCGGGTATCGCCGCAGGATCCCGTCCGGGTCTTCGTCGAAGGCCACCGCGCGCAGCACCTCGGCGACGCGCGCACGCCGTTCCGCCTTGGCCTGCTTGGGATGCCGCAGCGCCACCAGCTCGCCCAGCGCACGGCCGATCCGCCGCGCGGGGTTCAGCGTTCCGGGCCCGTCCTGCGGCAGGTAGCCGACGCGGGCGGGAGCCGTGATCTCGCCGGTCACCGTCACGCCGGGCCTGCTCAGTCCGGCGACAGCCATCGCGATGGTCGTTTTTCCCGCGCCGGAAGGGCCGAAGAGGGTGACGACCTCGCCCGCCTCGACGTCGAACGACACGTCCTCCAGGATCCGCGCCGCACCCGCGCACGCCCCGAGCCCGCGCACGGCGATCACCGGCTCACCCATGCCGCGCCGCCCGCACCGCGTCGTTCGTCGCGATCCGGCGTGGATCGGCCAGCAGGTCGTCCCACAGCAGGTTCAGCCCGAGCACGAGGAGCACGATCAGCCCGCCGGGCACCAGCACCGACCACGGGGCGATGGCGAGCCCGTCCTTGTTCGCCGCCACCGCCACCGCCCAGTCCGTGGACGTCGTGTCGAAGCCGAGCCCGAGGAAGTTGGCCGACGCCAGGAAATACACGGCCGCGCCGATGCGCACGCCGACGTCGGCGGCGATCGGCCGCGCCAGCTCGCGCACCGCGTAGCGGCCGTAGCGGTATCGCCTGCTCTCCCCCTGCATCCGCAGCGCGTCCATGACGGGCCCGTGCACGACGTCCCGCGCCGCCATCCGCACGAACCGCGCGATGGGCGCGATCAGCGCGAGGCCCACGGCCGCCGCGATCGCCACCGCGGACCCGTTGCTGCGCACCGCCGCCACCATGATGATCAGCAGGGAAGGCAGGCACAGCAGCACATCCAGGGGCCGCATCAGCAGATCCTCCAGCCACCGCCGCGGCGCCACGGCGGCCGCCATCCCCGCGGAGAACCCGATCACGTAAGCGCACAGCACCGTCAGCGCGGTGACGAGCAAGAGCGTGTGCCCGCCGTCCAACGCCGCTGCGAGCACGTCACGGCCGAGCCGGTCGGTGCCGAACGGCGACCACGTCGAAGGCCCGAACGGCACCTGCCGCTCCTTCGGCGCGAGGGCCTCGAACGCGGGCCCGAACACCGCCACGAGCACCGGGATCGCCACCATCGTCAGGGAAACCCCGCGCAGCACGGCCTTCACGCCCACGCCCCGCGGGGCGTCATCAGCTGCCCGAGCAGGTCGATCACGACGTTCACCGCGATCGCCACCACCCCGGTGATCAGCACGATCGCCAGGATCACCGGCTGGTCCCGGTCGCCGATCGCGTCGATCAGCGCCGAAGCGACGCCGGGCAGCACGAACACCGCCTCGACGATCAGCACCCCGGACAGCAGCCCGTCCCCGGTGCGCCCCAGTTCCTGCATCGCGGGGCCGAGCGCGTTGGGCGCGATATGCCGCAGCAGCAGGGAAACCCGGCCGACGCCGAGCCTGCGCGCCTGCTCGATGTAGGGCTGGGCGCAGACGTCGATCACCCCGGCCCGCACGAGCCGCACGAGCGGCGCGGCGACCCTCGCGACCATGACCGTCAGCGGCAGCACGAGGTACCCGGGCTCCTCCAGCATCATGGGCAGATCGACGCCCAGCGAAGTGGCCGGGAACCAGCCGAGCCCGAGCGCGACGGCGGCCACGAGCAGCACGGCCAGCACGAAATCCGGGATGGAGTCGAAGAGCACGCTCACAGCGGTGAGCACGCGGTCCCGCGCCGAACCCGGCCGCAGCCCGGCGGCGAACCCTGCCCAGCCCGCCACCGGGATCAGCAGCACGGTCGTCAGCCCGGCGAGTACCGCGGTGACCGCGAACGGTTCCGCGATCACGGCCGACACGGGTTCGCCGCTCGCGTAGGAGGTGCCGAAATCGCCCGTCACGGCGTGGCCGAGCCAGGTCAGGAACCGGGTGAGCGGCGAGACGTCCAGGCCGAGCAGCTGCCGGGTCTCGGCGCGCTGGCGTGCGCTGAACAGGTCGGAGTTCTGCACGTCCGCGGCGTCGCCCGGCAGCAGGAGCGACAGCCCGAACACCAGTGCCAGCAGGATCAGCACCTGCCCGGCACCGAGCACCAGCCGGCGGAGGACGAATCGCGTGGGGACGGTCAACGCGTCAGCGGATACCGGCGATGATCCGGTCGTCGCCGACCTGCCACACCGATCCCGCCTCGGCGAAACCGGCCTCCCGCAGGAAGGACAGGTAGTCGTGCACCGAAGGCTTGTCGGTCACCGTGTGCGTGAACCCGCCGGCGCGGGCGGCCACCAGCTCCGCCAGTTCGGGCGCGGCCTCGACGGCTTCCCACCACGCCGCCCAGTCTTCTTCGCGCACCACGCCCGCGCGAGCCGCGCGGCGTTTCGTCAGCGCGCGGGTCAGGGCGTCGAGCCGCGGACCTACCTCGCCCTCGTACAGGTGATCGGCGTCGACGAACACGCCGCCCTCGCCGAGCGCCCGCCCGCAGGTGGCGATCAGCTCACGCAGCGGATCGCGGTTCATCCAGTGCAGCGCGGTGGTGCTGACGAACGCGTCGGGGGCGCGGTCGAGGCCGAGCTTCTCGTACCAGCCGTCCTCGCGCAGATCCGCCGACACCGTGCGGAACCGCGCGGATCCGTACGCCAGATCGGCCAGGCCGAGCAGGAGCGGATCGGCGTCCACGCCGACGATCGTCGCGTCCGGGAACCGGTCGAGCAGCCGGCGGGCGGTCGAACCGGGGCCGACGCCGAGGTCGACGATCAGCGCGTCGGGCCGGGGCACCAGTTCGTCGAGCACGTCCGCCAGCACCGCGAAACGCTCTTCGCGGTCGGGCATGTAGTACTCCTGCTGGCGGTCCCAGCGCTCCAGCCAGTACAGCGCACGGTCCTTGCCGAGAGAGTTCGTCATCGGGACACCTTGTCGAATCGGGCCCAGTCGAGGGCGTTGGGCACACCGGCGGGGATGTTCCGGTAGTCCGAGGACGCGGCGCTGTTCCAGGAAGCGTTGCCCCAGAACAGGAAACCGCCGCGGTCGTAGAGGATTTCGTGCATCCGGTGGTACAGCGCGGCGCGCTCGCCTGCGGAGGACGTGGCCAGCGCCTGGCCGTAGAGCGCGTCGAACTCCGGGTCCTTCCAGTCGGTCCGGTTCTGCGGAGAGCCGGTGAGCAGCCGGGAGCCGAAGTGGTTCGGGATCGGCAGCGGCCCGGACTGCCCCATCGTCAGCTGCCCGCTGGTGAGGGCCTCGGAGTAGTAGGTGTCCCCCGAGCCGACGCGGACGTTGATCGTGACGCCGCTCTTGGCGGCCTGCTCGGCGAACAGGTGCGCGGCCTCGACGAACCCGCTGGCGGCGGGCGCGGTGAACAGGTCGATGGTCAGATTCTCCGCTCCGGCCTTGCGCAGCAAGGCTTTCGCCTCGTCCGGATCGTAGGTGTGCTGGGGCAGATCGTCCGCGTAGTATTCGAATCCCTTGCCGAACACGTCGTTCGCGGCTTCGCCCTGCCCCTGCAGCGCGACCTTGACGAGCTCGTCGCGGTCGGCCATCCGCATCAGGGCGCGGCGCACGTCCGGGTTGTCGAACGGCGGCCGGTCGGTCTTCATCGCGAAGTAGTAGATGCCGCTGTTCGGCGTGGAATTCACGGTGACTCCGCCGCTACCGCGCAGGGTGGTCGCCGCCGCCGGGGTGAGATCGTCGGCGAAGTCGGCCTGCCCGCCGCGCAACGCTGTCAGCCGCGCGTCGGTGTCCGCGCTGAGGATCCGCAGCCGGGCGATGGCCGGTTTGCCGTCCCAGTAGTCCTCGTACGCGGTGGCGACGAGTTGCTTGCCGCGCTGGAAGGATGCGAACCGGAAGGGGCCGGTGCCCACCGGGTGGTCGAAATCCTTCGCCCCGTCCTGCACGATCCTGGTGCCGTAGGCGGAAAGCGCGGTGAGGAACTCGAACGACGGCCGGCTCAGCGCGATCTCGACGGTGCGGTCGTCGACCGCGCGGGACTGCGTCAGGTCGACCGCTTCGAGCGTGCTCGCGGCGATGAAAGGCTGTGGCCCGGCCGGGCCGAGCACCCTGGCCAGGGTGTAGAGCACGTCGGCGGCGACGACCTTCTTCCCGTCGTGCCACCGCGCGTCGCGCAGCTTGATCCGCCAGCGCGTGCCGTCCGCGTTCGGCTCCCCGGACTCGGCCAGCCGCGGTACCGGGCGCATCGTGTCGTCGACCTCGAACAGGCCGTCGTAGAGGGCTTTGTTCCTGGCCTCGTCGATGAAGAGGTGGCCGACACCGGGATCGATGCCTTCGTCCGCGCCGGAACCCTTGAACACGGCGGAAAACGTGTCGATCGACGTTCCGCCGCCCGCGCTCGCGCAGCCGGTGGCCAGTGCGCCGAGCGCGGCCCCGCCGCCGAGCAGGAAACCCCGCCGGTTCAGCCCCATCGCCTGACTCCCTCGCGCCGGGCCGGGACACCCCGGGTGCGAGGACGCGGAAGGTTCCGCGCGGCGGCTCTTCCGGCCCGTGACCAACCCGCGTGGTCCCGGCCAATCGGTAGTTCACGGGGAGGTATCTGGCTCCGGCCCGGGTTTTCGGCCGGGCCTCACAGTTGCGGGGCAGCTCCGGAATCGCACCGGTCTTCCCTCCACGCGTCCCACATGCTAACCGCCGGAGATCATCGGAACGGCCCGGGTGCCGAAGCTCACCCCGGCAGCCGCGCGATTTCGGCGGCGATCAGCTCCGGTTCGGTGACCGGAACGTAGTGGCCGGACCGGGCTGCGATCACGTGCCTGCCGCGGGGCGACTGCGCGGCGCGGTGCTCGTGGGCGGCGTTGGCCTGGGCGCGGACCTCCGCGTTCATGCCGCTGCCGGTGAGTGCCCCGGAGATCACGGTGACCGGGATCGAACCCAGCTCCGGCGGATGCTCGCGCCACGCGGCGACCTCGTCGAGGAAGGTGCGGGCCTGCTCGCGCTGCGTGCGGATCACGCCGGGGTGAAAGGCTTCGCGCTCCATATCCTGCCGGAAGTCGGGCGGGGTGGCGTCGAGCAGCCACCGGAACGAGCGCTTCAGCAGTCCCGTCCTGGCGAAGCCCGCGAGCACCGGGAAGGAGAGCTTCTCGAACGTGCGGAACCTGCGGCCGAACAACACTTCCGCGGCTTCGTCGACCGGGTCGGCGAGGACGAGGCCGGCGATCCTCTCCGGCTCCCTGGCCGCCGCGAGCCGGACGACGGGACCACCGAGACTGTGCCCGACGAGGACGAACGGACCGGAGCCGAAGTGGCCGAGCAGGTCGTTCAGGTCGTCGGCCATGCGTTGCAACGTGCGGCCCTTGGGGTCGGGCGCGCTGAGGCCGAGCCCGGAGCGGTCGTAGACGATCGCCCGCGCCGCGCGCGCGACCTCCGGCTGGACGGCGGCCCACGACCACCGGGCGGCCGCGGCCCCGGCCTCGAAGACCACGGTCGGTGTGCCCGCGCCGGACGGGCCGGGCAGCACCATCGCGTGCAACCGCCGCCCGTCCCGGGTGGGGACCCACTCCGGCGCCCCCTGCGTATGGCCCACGAAACACCCCCAGGTTGATTAGGCTTACCTAAGTTGAGGGTTGTATCTCATGCCTGCCGGCCGCGCAAGAGGCGCGTTCCTTCGGTAGTGACAGGGGGACCTTCACGGCCGCGCAAGAGGTGCACTCCTTCGGTCGTGGCACGGGGCCTTCGGCAGCTCGAACAGCGGGCGCCCGGAGAACCTTTGCCCTGAGCAACCGTCCATTCAGGACATCCAGCCCCGCCGCTCCCTGGCACCCGGGTGACCCGCGCGCCACACGGATCCAGCGCCACCGCGCACGCTCCCCACCGCCTGCCGCACCGGGCAGTGTCGCCCACAACCAGCACCGCGGGCGCCACTCCCCGGACCCGCGCGACTGTTGACCACTTCCGCCGATCCCATCCCCGCCAC
>NZ_VMNW02000143.1 GCF_007713735.2 Amycolatopsis acidicola
TTCTTCATCCGTCCGCAAAATTGACCCTCCGGCACGGGGGCGCCCAGGATTCACGGTACCGAGTTCCTTGACAGATAAGGGAAAACGACCATGACCGCCACGCAGGACCTGTCCACCCCGACGCTCACGGTGCGCCCGGTCGCCGGGCACATCGGTGCCGACATCGACGGGATCGACCTGTCGCGTCCCCTCGAGGAGGACGTCGTCGCGCGGCTGAAGGACGCGTTGCACCGGCACCGCGTGCTCTTCTTCCGCGACCAGAACCTCGACCACGCCGCCCAGATCGCCTTCGCGCGCAACTTCGGCGAGCTGACGTACGCGCACCCGCACGACGACGCTCCGCCGGAGGAGCACCCGGAGATCTTCACGATCGACCCCCGCCGCTACGAGGAACGCTACGGAAAGGACTTCCGCACGGAGGAACGCCGACGCCGCTACAGCTACTTCACTGGCTGGCACACCGACGTGACGGCTGCCGTGAACCCGCCGGCGGGCTCCATCCTGCGCGCCGAGATCGTGCCGGACGTCGGCGGGGACACGACGTGGACCAACCTCGTCGCGGCATACGAGGGCCTGTCCGAGCCGGTGCGCGAGTTCGTCGGGACGCTGCGCGCGGAGCACCGTTACGGCGGGGCGGATCGCCCGGCCGGCGGGAGCTCCTACGCCCAGCGGGTCAACGACAACCTGCTGGTCGCCGAGCATCCCGTGGTGCGCGTGCATCCGGAGACCGGGGAGAAGGGGCTGTTCGTCAACCCCGGTTTCACCAGCCACATCATCGGGTTGTCGCCGCGCGAAAGCCGCGCCCTGCTCGATCTGCTCTACGCCGAGATCACCCGGCCCGAGTACACCGTCCGGTTCCGCTGGGCACCCGGCAGCGTCGCGTTCTGGGACAACCGCGCCACCGCGCACCTAGCCCCGCGGGACATCGAGCACCTCGACGTGGAGCGGCGGCTGCACCGCGTCACCCTGGTCGGCGACCGGCCGGTGGGCCCCGACGGGGCGCCGTCGAAGCTGCTCGAGGGCCAGCCGTTCGGTGCCGGGCACCGGGTGGTGGTGCGGTCCTGAACACTCCCACATGCTGAGCGCCGGTGTGGGGCGAGGGCGTTTCCTGCGACGATCGCGGAAATGTCCCCGGAAGGCAACGCCATGTCCCGCAACGGTTCCCGGCCCGCAGGCGTGAGCACGGTGCTGCGGGAGGTGCTGGCCTCCGGGCCGGTCGCCCGCAGCACCGTCGCGCGCCGCACCGGGCTTTCGGCGGCCGCGGTCTCGGGCCACGTCGCGGAACTCACCGCGTTCGGCCTGGTGCGCGCGCTTCCCGGGGTGACGGGCGGGCCTCAGCGGGCGGGCCGTCCGCACGTGCCGCTCGACATCGACACGGCGCAGCACGTCGTGGGCGCGATCCACCTCGCTGTCCCGCACGCCACCATCGCGTTGCTGGACCTGCGGGCGAACGTTCTCCAATCCGCGCGCGTCCCGCACGAAGGCCGCGGCCCGCACGAAGTGCTCGCCCGCGCCGCGGACCGGATGCTCGCGATGATGACCGAGCACGCGTTCGAGCGCAGCGCGATCGGCGTGGGCGTGGCCACGGGCGGCTGGGTGGACCAGGACGCGGGCACGATCGTCGAGCATCCCGTGCTGGGCTGGCGCGACGTGCCCGTCCGCGACTTGCTGGCCGCGCGGACGGGATTGCCGATCGAGGCCGACGCGCATTCCCGCGCGCTGATCCACGCCGAACGGCTGTTCGGCCAGGCATCCGGCACCGCGAGCGTGCTGCAGTTGTTCGTCGGCAACGTCGTGGACGCGGCCTTCGCCACCGCGGACACCGTGCAGCACGGGCCACGCTCGGCCGCCGGCGCGATCGCGCACCTCCCCGTCGACGACAGCGACGAGCCGTGTTCTTGCGGCCGCCGGGGTTGCCTGCAGGCGAGCGTGTCCGAACGGGCGCTCGCGGCGCGCGCCGTCGCGGGTGGCCTGCTCACGAAACCGTCGTTCATGGACCTGCTTGCCTTGGGAGAGCAGGGTTCCCCTGCCGCGGTCGAATTGTTCCGCGAGCGCGCGAGGCTGCTCGGCCGTGCCGTGGCACCGGTGCTGGACCTGCTCAACCCCGACGTGGTGACGGTCGTGGAGCCCGGCGTCAGCCGGATCCCTGGCTGCCTGGCCGAACTGCGCGACGCGGCGGCCGCGCGGGTGTCGATGTGCCGGGACCCACGCCAGACCTTGCACGCCACGAGCTTTCCCGCCACCGCGCTCGCGACCGCGGCCGGAGCCGCCGTGCTGACCGAGTTCTACCGGAACCCGTTGTCCTGGCTCAGGAAACCCAGATCGTGGAACCGGATTAGTTCACCGGTCCGCAAAATTGACCAGGCGACGGAAAGCGCGTGAGAATTCCCTCCCAGAACGGTCCGAAATGGATTCTTCCGTGACCACAAGGAATTCTCATGCCCCGATCCGCACTGTCCCCATCCCGGAAACCGCTCGTGCTCGCCGTGGCGGCCGCGCTCGCCGCGGCCGGCTGCGCGTCCGGCGCGGGTGCCGCGAAGCTGACCGCGCAGGTCTCCGACACCGTGCCGCAGGGCACGAGCCTCTCGGTCGCCGTGCACACCACCGAGGTTCAGCTCAAGACGACCGGTGAGGTCGGCAAACTGCCGTTCACCGTCACGGACTGGCCCGTCGTACAGGCCGGTCCCGACGTGATCCAGGCGTTCCGCGCGCACGCGGTCGACGTCGCGACCAACGCGGGTATCCCGCCGATCCAGGCGCACGGCACCGGGCTGGACGCGAAAATCGTTGCGGTGCAATGGAAACAGCAGCCGCAGTACCAGCTGGCCACGGCGCCGGGGTCGGACGTGCGCGCGCTGGGTGACCTGCGGGGCAAGAAGATCGCGTTCTCCCCGGGCCAGGCGCAGGGCGTGGTCGTGCTGCGCACCCTCGAACAGCTCGGCCTGACGAAGAACGACGTGCAGCTCGTCGAGCTGAACAGCCCGCAGTTCCTGACCGCGCTGCAGTCGAAGCAGGTCGACGTGGCGCCGCTCGCGGAGCCGACGCTCACCAAATACCTCACCCAGTACGGAAAAGACGGCGCGCGGGGCGTCGTCACGCCTGCCGTCGACGCGCTGACCATCCTGTGGGCGCCCACCGACGTGCTCGCCGATCCCGCGAAGGCCGCGGCGATCAAGGCGTTCATCCCGTACTGGGCACGATCCCAGGTGTGGGCCTGGGAGAACCCGGCCCAGTGGCGGGATGCCTACTACGTCAAGGACCAGCAGGTGAGCCCGGCCGACGGGCAGCGGATCATCGACTCCAGCGAAAAGCCCGTGTTCCCGGCCAGCTGGGACGCCGCGATCAAATGGGAGCAGGAAACGGTCGACCTGGTCTCGAAATGGGGCTACTTCGGCGGTTCGTTCGACGCCGGTGACCTCTTCGACCGCCGTTTCGAGTCCGTCGCCTCGGCGTCGGTGCCCGCGGCCTATCGGGGAGGGCAGTCATGACGAGCCTCGCCGAGACCCGGCCGCGCACCACGCCGGAAGTGCGCACCGGGCCGCCGAGCCGGCGCAGGCTGGGCAGGCCCCGCACCCTTCCCTTCGCGCGGCTGACGGGAATCGTCGTCCTGCTCGGTGCCTGGTCGATCGCCTCGGGCGCCGGCGTGCTCGACCCGCGCAAGCTGTCCGCCCCGTGGACGGTGCTCGAGACCGGCGCGGGCCTGATCGCCGACGGTACGCTGCAGGGCAACCTCGGGCCCTCGCTCTACCGCGTCGGCGTGGGGTTCGCCGTGGGCGTCGCGATCGGCACCGCGCTGGCAGTGTTCGCCGGCCTGACCCGGATCGGCGAAGCGCTGGTCGACGGGCCCATCCAGGTCAAACGCGCGGTCCCGCTGCTCGGGCTCGCGCCGCTGATGATCCTCTGGCTCGGCATCGGCGAGCAGTTCAAGATCGTGCTGATCGCGGCGGGCGTCGCGAGCTATATGTACGTACAGACGCACGCCGCGCTGACCGCGATCGACCAGCGCTACGTCGAACTCGCCGAAGTGCTCTCGCTCTCACGCACGGCGTTCGTGCGCAAGGTCGTGATCCCCGGCGCGCTGCCCGGTTTCTTCCTCGGGCTGCGGCTCTCGGCGACGATCGCCTGGCTCACGCTGGTCGTGGTCGAGGAGGTCAACGCGATCGACGGCGTCGGCAAGATGATCTTCAAAGCCCAGGACTACGGGCAGTCCGACGTGATCCTCGCCGGGCTCGCGGTGTTCGGGATCTTCGGGTTCGCCTCGGACGCGCTGCTGCGCGCCATCGAAAGGAAGGTGCTGTCGTGGCGACGCACGCTGGCCTGACCGCCGCCGTCCGGGTTTCCGGGCTGCGCCGCCGGTTCGGCGACCACCTCGTGCTCGACGGGCTCGACCTCGAACTCGCCCCCGGTGAGTTCGTGGCGCTGCTCGGCAAGAGCGGCTCCGGCAAGAGCACCCTGCTGCGCGCGCTCGCCGGGCTGGACTACGACACCGGGGGATCCGGCGAAATCGCCGTCCCGCACCGTGTTTCGGTGGCCTTCCAGGACTCGCGGCTGCTGCCGTGGCTGCGCGTGCTCGGCAATGTCGTGCTGGGACTGGGAAAGGCGGGTGAGCTGGGCCGCGCGGCGCTCGCCGAGGTCGGCCTCGCTGACCGGGCGCGGGCGTGGCCCGGCGAGCTGTCCGGCGGTGAACAGCAGCGGGTCGCGCTGGCGCGCTCGCTCGTGCGGGAGCCGGAACTGCTGCTGGCCGACGAGCCGTTCGGCGCGCTGGACGCGCTGACCCGGATCAAGATGCACGAACTGCTGCGAGCCCTGCACGAACGGCACCGGCCCGCCGTGCTGCTCGTGACCCACGACGTGGACGAGGCGATCGAGCTGGCCGACCGGGTGCTGGTGCTCGACCGCGGGCGCATCGCGGTGGACCGCCGCGTCGAGCTCCCGGCACCGCGGTCGCTGCGGGATCCGGCTTTCCACGAGTTCCGGGACCTGCTGCGCGGCGCACTGGGCGTCGAGACCGGAGCGGCCGCGTGACCCGCGCTGTTCGGCTACGACAGGGTCGTCACGAGGCCTCGACCAGCACCCCTTCGAAGAACTCCACCAGTTCCTGGTGTGCGTGGAGAGGGAGCACGTGCGCGACGTACTGGTCCGGGCGCACGACGACGACGCAGCCCTCGTCGCGGTCGAGGCCGCGTGCGGCGAAGAGGTCGTCGGCCGGGTCCGGGCAGAACGTCTTTTCGTAGTCGACGAGGCCGAAGGGACCCTTGCGCGGCAACAGAACCGGCGGCAGCTCGGCCACCGTCACGTCGCGGTGGCCTTGCTGCAGCACGGCCCGCACGTCGATCACGGAGTCCGGCTCGGCGCCGGGCGGGGTGAAGCGCGCCAGCGGTGATTTCTCCGAGGCGAGGAACTCCGCCAGCCCCCGCAACCGGGACTCCGGCGCGCCCGGCCGGGCGCGGTCCGCGAACGCGTACAGCCGCCATGCACCGTCGGCGCGGGCGGCGTGGCCGAGGTGCATCCGCTTCGCGTCGGCCAGCCGGATGACCGGCGCGGAGTGGAACCGCATCCCGAGCGGGAAACCCTCGGCCAGGTGCTGGTGCGCGGACTCGGCGGTCAGGATCGACGGCTCGTAGCGCACGGCCACCCCGGCGGTGAACCGGCCCTGCTGCCGGAAATAGCCCTGGAACTTCTCCGGGTTCTCGTCCTGGCCGGACCGGGAGCTGAACGCGGCGGCGAACTCCTTGTCGAACTCGATCAGCTCCCGGGCGACCTCCTGCCGTTCGGCCGAGTACGTGCGCAGCACCTCCGGCCGCGACGTGCCGCGCAGCACCGTGCCGAGTTTCCAGCCGAGGTTCCAGGCGTCGGCCATCGAGACGTTCATGCCCTGCCCGGCTTTCGCGCTGTGGGTGTGGCACGCGTCGCCGGCGATGAAGACCCGGGGCAGCCGGGTGCCGGCCTCGTTTTCGGGGACGTCGTCGAACCGGTCGCAGAGGCGCTGCCCGATCTCGTAGACCGCCCACCAGCCGACGTCTTTCACGCTCAGCGTGTACGGATGCAGGATCCGGTTCGCGACCGCGGCGAGCTTTTCCGGCGTGACAGTGCGCTCCCGCAGCATCTCCGCGTCGCGCTCGTTGTCGAGTTCGATGTAGAGCCGGACCAGGTAGCCGCCCTCGCGCGGGATGATCAGGATGCTGCCCTGTTCGGAGTGGATGGCCGATTTCAGCCGGATATCGGGGAAATCGGTGACGGCCAGGACGTCGAGCACACCCCAGGACTGGTTGGTCGCGTCGCCGTTGAGCTCCAGGCCGATGGCCTGCCGGGTGCCGCTTCGCGACCCGTCGCAGCCGACGACGTACTTCGCGCGGATCGACGAAACCTCGCCGGTCGGCTCGAAGTTCCGAAGGTGTTGCAGGGACACGGTGACCGGGTACCCGGCCGCGGGATCGTCGTCGACACGCACCTCGGTGGCGTGCAGGCCGTAGAAAGGCTCGGCGCGCGCGGCGGAGCGTCGCATGTGGTCACGCAGGTACGTCAGCATCCGCGCCTGGTTGACAATCATGTGCGGCATCTCCGACAGGCCTTCCTCGACGTCGTCGATGCGGCCCGTGCGCGCGATCGCCGAGCGGTCGCCGGGATCCGGCTGCCAGAACGTGACCTCGTTGACCTGATAGCCCTCGTGGATCAGCTGACCCGCGAGGCCGAACGCCTCGAACATCTCGACGGTGCGGCAGGCGACGCCGTCGGCCTGGCCCACTTCGAGCGGCCCGTCCCGTCGATCAACGATCACGGTGCGGAGCTCGGGGAACTGCGCGAGCTGGGCAGCGAGGACGAGCCCGGCCGGCCCGCACCCGACGATCACGACGTCGGCGACGTCCGGCAACCCGGCCTCACGCGCGGCGGCCTCCGGGTGCTCCTGCTGGACGAACGGGTCACCGGGCCGGTAGCCGTCGAGATAGAACTGCACTGTTCGCGCTCCTCCACAACGTCGGGTTCCCCTCGATAATCCCGGGCTGCCGCTCTGGAGAACAGGATGTTCTGCACAGAGGAACAACGGGTTCAGCGAACGAGCACCTCCCGGGCTTCCGCGGCCGTCCGGAGCAGGTGGGCGGCGAACTTTTCGCGGTCTCCCCTGCCGTAGCGGGCCCTCGGCATCGCGATGCTCAGCGCCGCGATTTCACCGTCGATGGCCCCGAGCGCCACCGCGAAGGCCGCCACTCCCGGTTCGCTCTCCTCGAAGTTGCTGCCGATCCCCCGTTTCCGGGTCAGCGCGAGTTCCTGGTGCAGCCGCTCGAGATCGGCCTTGCCCAGGTCGCGGGGAGCCACCTGATAGCGCGCCTCCACCTCCTCGCGCGGCAACCCCGCGAGCATCGCCTTGCCCGCCGACGTGACGTGAGCGGGCAGGCGCACGCCGGTGCGCAGCCCGAAACGCAAAGTGCGCACCGCCTCGATCCCGTCGAGGTGGTGGATCTCCGTGCCGACGAGCACGGCGAGGTGGCACGTTTCCTCCACCCGCTCGAACAGCCTCTCCAGGAACGGCCGCACCCGGACCCGAAGCGGCTGCACCGCACCCAGGCCGTAGGCGGGGCCGGGTTCGTAACGCTTGCGCTCCCCCTGCACCGCGAAGTCGTCGGCGACGAGCGTGACCAGCAGGCGTTGCGCGGTGGACGGGTTGACGTCCAAGGCTTTCGCCGCCTCCGTGACGCTCAGCGAGCCCTGGGCCGCCATCAGCTTGAGCAGCACCAGCGCGCGGTGCACGGCCTCGACCCGGCCGGGTTCTGTATTGCGTATCACGCAAAAACTCTACCTTTTCTTGCGCAGGCTGCAAGCGCGGAGTTACGTTCGAGCCACCTCAGCCGCCAACGGCACTCGACCGGCAAAGGAGCCGAATGCCCCGGAAACCCCGTCACACCAACGAATCCCGGACAGCCATCGTCACCGGCGGCGCCGGTGGTCTCGGCTCCGCCCTCTGCGATCGCCTGGCCCGCGCGGGCTACGGAGTCGTCGTAGCGGACCTCGACCTGGAGGCCGCGGAAAAGCGCGCCGCCGCGCTGCCGGAAGTGGACGGCCTCGAACACCGCGCCTTCGCCGGAGACCTGACCGACTCGTCCGTCAACCGCGAACTCGCGACGTTCGCCGCCGGCCTCGCCCCGATCGGCGTGATCGTGAACGCCGTGGGCATCTCCCCCAAACGCGACGGGCACAAGATCCCGTTCACCGAGCTGTCCGACGAGGACTGGAACCGCGTGCTGGCGGTGAACGTCACGGCCCCGTTCTTCCTCGTCCGCGAGGCGTGCGAGCTGATGCCCACCGACGGCAGCGCGAGCATCGTGAACCTGTTGTCCATCACGGCGAAGCTGGGCACCGGAGGAGCCGAAGGCGCGGACTTCCCGCCGCACCTTCCGTCCAATGTGGCCTATGCGGCGAGCAAAGCCGCGCTGCAGAACCTGACCGCGAGCCTGTCACGGGAACTGGTCGACCGGAACATCCGCGTGAACGGCGTCGCCCCGGGGTTCGTGCGGACACCGATGATGGGCGACGTCCCCGCGGACGGTCCCCTGCTGAACCAGGTGCCGATGAAACGGTTCGCCCGGCCCGGAGAAATCGCCGACGCCGTCGCTTTCCTGGTCAGCGACCAGGCCTCCTACATCACCGGGACCAGCCTCGACATCAACGGCGGCTGGCTCACCTGCTGACCGTCCCCCGAACCGAAAGCGAGCGCGGGATGACCCTGCCCGAACACACCTTCGACCTCGTCGTCGCCGGCTCCGGCCTCGCCGGTCAGGTCGCCGCGACGGCGGCGAGCGAAGCCGGGCTGAACGTGGTCCTGCTGGAGAAAACGGCGAACCTCGGCGGCTCCTCTGCGATGAGCGGCGGCTACTTCGCCTTTTCCGGCACCGAAGAACAGGCGGCTCAGAACGTCGGCGATTCCGCGGAATTGTTCCGGCGGGACCTACTGGAATCCGGCCGCCACCGCAACGATCCCGCGTTGCTGGACGCGTACCTGGCTCATCAGGACAGCACCTACCGATGGCTCAAGGACCACGGAGTCACGTTCCGCGCACTGGAGCTCAGCTCGGGCCAGTCCGTGCCGCGCAGCCACAATTCCGCGATCAAGGACGTGCTCGCGTTGCTGCACAAGACTTTTACCGCGCGTGGCGGGGAAACCAGGACCGGCCACCGCGCCGTGCGGCTGGTGAGAAACGAAAACGGCACCGTGACCGGGGTCGTCACCGAAAACGGCGACGGCGAGCACCTGTTCACCGGGCGCGCCGGAATCGTGCTGGCCACCGGCGGTTTCAGCCGGGGCGTGGACCTGTTGCGGACCTTCGCGCCGGAACAGCTGGCCGCGATCCCCTACGGCGGCAAGGGAAACACCGGCGACGGGCTGAAGATGGCGTGGAAGCTCGGCGCGGGCATGGCCGACATGGCCTCGGTCTCCGGCACCTACGGCTCGCACCCCGACACCGGCGAGGAGTTCCACGAGCTGCTCACGGCGTACTACCTCGGCGCGATCATCGTGAACACCCACGGAAAGCGCTTCACCGACGAATCCCAGTCCTACAAGGTTCTCGGCCGCGAAGTGCTGAACCAGCCCGAGGGCCTCGGATTCGAGGTGTTCGACGCGAAAGTACGGACCCAGTCGGAGCCCGGGATCCCGCTCAACGACATCGACCTGCTCGAAGACCTCGGCCACGTGTTCAAAGCGGACAGTCTGGAAGAACTCGCCGACGCGGCCGGGATCGCCAAGGCCGGCCTGATCGAGACGGTGCGCCGCTACAACGCCGCCATCGACGGGCTGCGGCCGGACGATGTCGGACGCACCAGCCTGTGCAACGGTGTCGGTGAACCCGCCCGGATCGACGAGCCCCCGTTCTACGCCTATCCGGCCAAATCCTTGCTCACCAGTACTTTCAGCGGCGTCACGATCACCCCGGCCGGGCAGGTGACCGACGTCGACGGCGGGATCATCGACGGCCTCTACGCCATCGGCGAGGTCACCGGCGGCTTCCACGGCGCCGCCTACATCACCGGCACCTCGCTCGGCAAAGCCGCGGTATTCGGCCGGATCGTCGCGGAACACGCCGCGGCGCGGCTCGGGGAGGACACGAATGTCGCCTGAGGAAATCCGCCGCGTCGACGTCGTCGTCGTGGGCTCCGGTGTGTCGGGGTCGGCGGCGGCGCGGACCGCGGCCCGCAGTGGCGCCAAGGTCGCGTTGCTGGAGAAGCTCGAGACCTTCGGCGGATCGGCGGCGTTGTCGGCGGGGATGTTCTGGACGGCCCCGAGCCTGGACGCGTACCAGGCGCGGATTCCCTTGGGCCGCACCGAACTCGGCGCCAAGGTGGTGGGCGACTACGAGGAAGCCGTCCGGGAGCTGCGGCAGTCGGGCGTGCGGGTGGCGGACGAACCCCAGCACGACATCATGACGTTCGGGGTCGGCTACTCCACGGACATCACCGCGATCCTGGCGAGCTGCCGCGACGACGTCCTCGCCGCGGGCGGCGAAACCCACACCTCCACACCCGTCACCGGCCTGGTGTCCGACGGGACAGGGGTGACAGGCGTCCAGGCACGTGACTCCCAAGGCCGCCTCGTCGAGTACCGCGCACGCGCCGTCGTGCTGACCACCGGCGGGTTCCAAGGCGCGCGCGACGAACTGACCCGCTACATCGGGCCGAACGCCGACAGGCTCCTGCTGCGCTCGAACCCGGGCAGCGTCGGCGACGGGCGGCGGCTCGCCGGCACCGCGGGAGCCGGTGGCACGACAGCCATGAGCACCTTCTACGGCCACCTCGTCGGCTGCCCGGTCGAGCGGTTCGAACCGGCGGACTACCTGCCGTTCTCCCAGTACTACTCCGGTTCCACGATGCTCGTGAACCTGCGCGGACAGCGCTTCACCGACGAAACCCTCGGCGACGAGCTGCTGAACCAGGACCTCACTTTCCAGCCCGAGGCGCGGGGCGTGCTCATCTTCGACCACCACGTCCGCACCACCGAAGCCTCCAGCGAGCCTTTTCCGGGGCTGGGCACCATCGACCGCTTCGACATCGCCGTCCAGGCAGGCGCGAAGCACGCGGTAGCACGGACTCTGCCCGAACTCGTGGACGCGGTCGCCGCCTGGGGCGTGGACCGGGAATCCCTGAGCGCCACCCTCACCCGCTACCAGGAAGTCGCGGCCTCCGGCGGCGGAACGGCCCACGGCATCACGGTTTCCGCGAAGGCACGTCCGCCCCGCACCAGTCCGTTCTACGCGCTCATGGTCCAGCCGTCGATCACCTTCACCTTCGGCGGCATCAGCATCAACACCGACGGCGAAGTCCTCGACCACGACGGACGCGCCATTCCGGGCCTCTACGCCGCGGGCGCGGACATCGGCGGGCTGTCCAACTACGGGTACGCGGGCGGCCTCGCGCCCGGCTACATCACCGGCCGCTGGGCGGGCCTGGCCGCGGCACGTCGCTGAAAGCCTTGCGCGCACAGGGAATTCACAGGTGCGTGCCGCGCCGGAAATGCACCCGCCCGCAATCTTTGGTTGCAGGATCCGACATTGAGTTCTCGCCCGGCTGTGGTGAAGCTGCGTGGGGCCAACGGCGACCGCGGAAGGGCGAGCATGTCTTCGAGCATCGAAAACGGGCACTCAAAGGGATTCGCGCGACGGTCGTTCCTCGCCGCGAGCGCGGCGGCCGCGCTGGCGAGCTCGGCACTGACGGGAACGGCGGCCGCTGCCGGAGCGGACGCGAAGAACGGGTTGACGGCGGGCGCGGGCAAGGCCGCGATCGCCATCCCGCCGGAGCTGCTGCCGCTGGACGGCTTCACGACGGTCCACGACGATCTCTATGTCCGGGTGCTGGTGCTGACGTCCGGAGCCACCCGGGCCGCGCTCGTCGTCCTGGATCTGACGTCGATCAGCGCGGAGGCGATCGCGCAGATCCGCCAAGTCGTGACGAAGACGGCGGGCGTCGCCGCCACCGACATCATCGTGACGGTCACGCACACCTTCTCCGCGCCTCACGTCCTGGCGAGCACGAGTTCGCCCGGGGCCGCCACCTGGGTGCAGAACATCGTCGCGGCCGCCACGAGCGCGGCCGCCGACGCGGTGAAGAGCGCACGACCCGCCCGGGTCGGCTACGGGGTGGGTTCGGCCGACGTGAACGTGAACCGGAACGTCGAGACGTCGGCGGGCTGGTGGCTGGGCACGGGCGAGGCGCTGCCGTCGGACAAGAGCGTCAACGTGGCGCGGTTCGACGACCTCGGCGGCAGGCCGATCGCGATCCTGGTCAACTACAACGTGCAGTCCTCGGTGATGATGGAATCGGTGATGGCCGGCGGAGATCTGCCCATCACCGCGGACCTGGCAGGCGCGACCGTGGCGCACCTCGAACAGCAGTACGACGACGTGACCGGGTTCTTCCTGGTCGGGGCGTGCGGCGACCAGGCGCCGGGCTTCCGGTCGAAGCGGTACACCATCGACAAGGCCGGGAACTGGTCCCAGACCGACGCGCGGGACGCGGGCTGGTTGCTGTTGACCGTGCAGGGCGAACGGCTCGGCACCGAAGCGGTCCGGGTCAGCGAAACCATCAAGACCTCCACGGCCCGCACGCTGAAGCTGGTCACCGACTCGGTCACGGTCGATGCCGTGGTCGGCGGCCACCCCACCGCGCCGACGACCTCCTACACCTTCGTCCCTGCCGGGACCACGCAGGCGCCCCTCTGGGTGCTGCAGGTCGGCGAAGGCGCGTTCGCGGGCGCGGCACCGGAGCTGTCCACCAGCACCGCGTTGACCATCAAGAAGAAGTCGCCGCTGAAGTACACGTTCGTCCTGTCCATGCTGGAGGGCGGCGCGAAGAACATGGCGGACCGGTGGAACTACCAGCATCTGACGTACGAGGCGATCGATTCCTCGTACGCGGAGGGCGCCGCCGAGGCGCTCGCCGACCGGTTCGGCCGCGTCCTGAACTCACTGTCCAAATAGAACTCGGGAGGGTCCAGTGCTCGGCAGGCGTACGTTCATCGCCGGTACCGCGGGAGCGGGAATGCTGGCAGTGCCGGGAGCGATCGCCCCGGCCTACGCGGAACCGGCAAGCCCGGTGCGGAGTGCCACAGCCATCACGCAGGTCTTCGGTGACGGCCAGAAACTGACCGCCGTCGCGGTGGAATACGACCGCGACATCGTGGATTCCTTGCTGACGACGTCGGCTTTCCAGGTCGCCGGGCGGACGGTGACCAGGGTCTACGCCACCAAAGAGCCTGCCGTCGCGAGGTCGGGCCGCAACGGCAGGTACGTCATCGTCGAGCTGTCGGCCGAGGACGAGTCGGCGGCGCTCTGGGTGACCGGGCAGGGGTCCGGCGGCGGCACCGGCGGGCCGCCGACTGTCGGGGACAGCACCCCAGGCGGCACGATTCTGCCGGCGACGGCCTCGGTGACACAGACCGGCACCGTCACGACCACCGGTGGCGCACGCTACGAAGCGACGGGCACGGCGCTGGCCACCACCCGGGTCGTCAACCCGATCGTCGACGACTTCGAGCAGCGCTCGTTCACCGACCCGGCGACCGGGCAGACGTTGGGGTACAACCTGTTCGTGCCGCGGAACTACGACCGGCACAAGCGTTACCCGCTCGTCCTGTTCATGCACGACGCGAGTGTGGTCAACGTCGCGACGGAAGGCCCGCTCGTGCAAGGGCTCGGCGCCGTGTGCTGGGCGAGTGAGGAAGACCAGCGCGAGCACGAATGTTTCGTCCTCGCGCCCGAATACGGCTCCGTCGTCGTCGACGACAACTACCAGCCGTCGACGTTGTTCGACGCCACAGTCAACCTCGTGCACGCGCTCACGACGGAGTACTCGCTCGACCGGGGCCGGTTGTACGCGACCGGGCAGTCGATGGGGGCGATGATGGCGCTGGGGATGAACATCAAGTACCCCAAGCTGTTCGCGGCCTCGTACATCGTCGCCGGGCAGTGGCCCGCCGAGCAGGCGTTGCCGTTGGCGGGCAAGAAACTGTGGATCGTCGTGTCGCAGGGCGACACCAAGGCCTACCCCGGCGAAAACGCCATCACCGAGGTGATCGAGGGCGCCGGGACGGAGGTCAGCCGCGCCACCTGGGACGGCGGAGCCACGCCCGCGCAGTTCGCCTCCGACGTCCGGGCCATGGAAGCCTCGCGGGCGCCGGTCAACTACGCGTCGTTCACCGCGGGCACAGTCACGCCGCCCGGTTCCGCCGGCGGCAGCGAACACACCAGCACGTGGCGCGTCGCCTACACGATCCCCGGCATCCGGGAGTGGATCCTGCGCCAGTCCGGATGATCCGGCGGGATCATGCACGTTGCGTTACTCGAACACGTGTTCTACAGTCGGGGTGTGCCGGTCACGTCAGGGGAAGTGGCGCGGCCGGCACACCCACTGCGGCACGGTTCGGGAGGGCACATGGCTTACAAGATCACGCACCGGCTGCGCGAGCAGGAAGTCCGCTTTCCCAACGAATCCGCCGCCCGCCGCTACGCCGACCAGGTCGGTGGCGGCGCCTCGCACTGGCGCATCACCGTCGCCGGAACCTCACCGGGCGCGGGGTGGCAGGCGACCCACGCCGCCCACCCCGCTGCCCCGGCACAGCGGTCACCCACCACCGAACGGTAACCGAAAGTGACGGGCAGGGAGACCGTCTCCCGGGCCAGCGAGCCGATCCTCGGGCCACACAGGCTTCCGGCACCTCCCCCGGGTTCGCCCCGGCCACCCGGCACTTCGCGCTCGCCCCGGCAACTCCCGCTCGCCCGGCCCCAACC
>NZ_VMNW02000144.1 GCF_007713735.2 Amycolatopsis acidicola
GCCGTCACCAGCACGGAACCCGCGTCCCCCATCCGCCCCAGCGCCATCGAGAAACCGCGCTCGGTGTCGCTGCCGCGCCAGTTCGCGGCGAGCGCTTCGAGCTCCGCCAGCTCGCGTTCCTGCAAGTCCTCCGTGCGGCGCACCCTCACCTCGTAGCCCGCCCGCTTGGTGCGCGAGACGGCTTGGCGGACGCCCCGCATGACACGCCCTTCGAGAGTGAAGGTCTCCGCGTTCACCACGGCCTCGTCGCCGATCTCCAGTACGTCCAGGTGGAACCGCGACCAGACGGTCGCCCCCAGCTCCGAACACCCCATCGCGGCCGGCACCCAGCCGTGCACCCGGCACACCTCGAGGAACTCCTCGATCGCGCCCGGCCACGCTTCGCTGTCCCCCAGCGGATCCGCGGACGCGACCGCGGCACCGGCGATGACCCGGTAGGTCACCGCCGCCTTCCCGGTCTTGGAGAACACCACGAACTTGTCGTCCCGCAAGGCGAAGTAGCCCAGCGAGTCCCGCGCGCCGTGCTGGGCCAGGAGCTCACGCAGTTTCGACTTGTCGTCCTCCGACAGGTGCGGCGCCGGCTCGGCCGAGCGCAGCAGGAAGTAGGCCGCGATCAGCACCGCGCCGAGCCCGAACAACAGCCCGACGGACGTGGTGAGGTCCTCCAGCCAGCCCACGTTGAACACGACCGGCCCGCTGACTCCCAGCAGCGCCAGCGCGGATTCCGCGAGCCTGTCCTGGAAACTCGACGGCTCGAGCACGCTGCGCGGCGCGAACGACAACATCGCGAGATTGATCACAAGCCCGGCGACCAACAGCTGCAGGAACACCCGCGCCCACCGCCACTTGCCGGTCACCGGATCGGGCAGCGCCACGAAGTACCGCCGGTTCAGCACCAGCGTCACGGCCAGCCCGATCGAAACGAGCCCCGGGCCAACGACGTGCTGCTGCAACCCCAAGTGCGACAAGGCCAGCACCACACTGGCCGCCATCGCCAGCTGCCACGCCCGGCGCTTCCGCCGCCGCAACCCGGTCGCCAGCATGATCAACAACACCCCGACGACCAGCACGACCGTGGCCGCGGCCGTCGTGGCGTCCTGGGGCAGGCCGAGCCATCCCGCCACGTGACCCCGTGCCCGTCGCCCCGCGGGCACGACCACCGAAATCACCGCGAGGAGCCCGACCAGCCTGGTCACCCAGGTGATCGCCGCGACGGAAGCCGCGCCGGTCAACCGCCACAGCGCCGGCGCGTGCGGATGCGCCCGCTGCTCATCCCCGGTCAAGGCCCTCCCCGCCAAACCCCGTGCCCCCTTTTCTCGACTACCTGCCCCGCGCCAGCTCGACGAACGGCCGCAGTGCCTCCGGGTTCGCCAGCGCGTCCCGGCTCACCGCCCGGTCCGGCTCCGCCCCGGCGAGGATCTTTTTCACCGGGACCTCACACTTCTTACCGTTGAGCGTGCGGGGCACCGCAGCCACCTCGACGAACCTGTCGGGTACGTGTCGCGGCGAAAGTTCCGCCCTGAGCTGCCGCCTCAGCGCCGGCTCGACGTCGGCCAAGATCGCACCGGGCGCCATCACGACGAAACACAACAGCTCACCGTCCGTATTCCCGGCACCCGAGGTGTCAATCACCAGTGAGTCCGCGATCTCCTCGAACCCCTCGACGACCCGGTAGAACTCGGCGGTACCCATCCGCACCCCGCCGCGGTTGAGCGTGGAGTCACTGCGCCCGTAGATCACCGCCGAACCGCGCCCGGTGATCCGGATCCAGTCCCCGTGCCGCCAGGCGCCGGGGAAGTACTCGAAGTAGGCCTCGCGCAGCCGTGTGCCGTCCGGGTCGTTCCAGAAGAACACCGGCATCGACGGCATCGGCCTCGTCACCACCAGCTCCCCGACCTGTTCGATCACCGGGTTGCCGTCGTCGTCGAACGCCGCGAGCGCCGCGCCGAGCGACGCACACGACAGTTCGCCCATCCACACCGGCTTGTCCGGTGCCGAGCAGACGAACGCCGCGCACAGGTCCGTGCCGCCGGACACCGAGCAGATCTGCACGTCCCGGCTGATCTTGTCGGCGATCCAGCGGAACCCCTCGACGCTCAACGGCGCCCCGGTGGACCCGATGCCGCGCAACGCGGACAGGTCGAACTCGGCCCCCGGCGTCAGGTGCGCCTTGAGGCAGCTTTGGATGAACGGCGCGGAGGTGCCGAAGTAGCTGATCCGGTGCTGCTCGGCCAGGCGCCACAACGCGTTCAGGTCCGGACTGCCCGGGCTGCCGTCGAAGAGCACGATCGTGCTACCGACCAGCAGCCCGGCGATGAGGAAGTTCCACATCATCCAGCCCGTGGTGGTGAACCAGAAGAACCGGTCACCCGGGCCGAGATCCATTTGCAGCGCAAGGGCTTTCAGGTGCTCCACGACGATCCCGCCGTGCCCGTGCACGATCCCCTTCGGCAGCCCGGTGGTGCCCGAGGAGTAGAGCACCCACAGCGGATGGTCGAACGGGACGGGCTCGAACTCCAGCGCCGCGCCCTCGTGCCGGGCCAGCAACGCCTCCCAGCCGAGCGCGCCCTCGAGGCTCCCGCCGCCGACGTAGTCGACGAGCACGGTCGCCTTCAGCGACGGGATTTCCTCGCGCAGCTTGGTGATCGTCGGCCGGACGTCGAACGAGCGTCCATTGTAGACATACCCGTTGACCGCGATGAGCACCTTCGGCTCGATCTGGGTGAACCTGTCCGACACCGCGCGCACCCCGAAGTCCGGTGAGCACGAGGACCAGATCGCGCCGAGGCTCGCCGCGGCGAGGAACGCGACCAGCGTCTGCGGGCAGTTCGGCGCCAGGGCGACGACGCGATCACCTTTGCCCACACCGAGTCCGGCCAGCGCGGCGCGCGCGGCGGCCACCTGCGCGCGCAACTCGCCGTAGGTGAGCTGCGCCTCCAGCCCGTCCTCGCGGTGGAAGATCACCGCCAGCTCGTCGTCCGCCTTCGGGGCACCGGCGACACCACTGGACAACGCGTGCTCCGCGTAGTTCAGCGTGCCGCCGGGGAACCACCGCGCGCCGGGCATGCTTTCGTCGGCGAGCACCCCGCCCGGCTCGTCGTGCCAGCGCACACCGAGGAAATCCGCCACCCCGCCCCAGAAACCGGTCAGGTCGGTGGTGGAGAACCGCCACAGCTCGTCGTAGTCCTCGACGACGACGTCGCGCTCGGTGCGCAGCCAGTCGCGGAATGCCTGGATCCTCGTTTCGGCGACCTGCTCGGGACGTGGCCGCCAGAGGACTTCGGGGGTGTCAGCAGCGTTGGTCACCCGCCGACTTTACGTTCAGCGGAGGTGCGCGTCGAACCAGTTGAGGGTGCGCTGCCAGGCCTCCACCGCCGCGTCCGGGTCGGCGTCGAAACGGTGGTTCGCGCCCGGGTAGCGGACGACGTTCGTCACCACGCCCGACATCGCCGCCGCGTCCCGCAGCTTCTCCACGTCCGCCGCCGCGAGCTCGTCGCCGGCGTCGCCGTAGATGCCGAGCCACGGGCTGGTCAGCTTGCCCGCGATCTCGACCAGCGCGGGCAGCTCGCCCTGGCTCTGCCCGCCGACGCTCACCGCGGCGCCGAGCTTGCGGTTGGAGGCGACCACGAGCGCCGCCAGCCCGCCGAGGTCGAACCCGACGACGCCGAGCAGATCGGCCTGCACGCCGTGCTCGACCAGCCAGGCCAACGTGATGTCCGTCGCGGCCAGCACGTCGTCCTGCTTCGGCTCGAGCGGCATGTGCGGCGCGACCGCGAGCCAGCCTTCCTCCGCGAGACTGGTGATCAGCAGCCGCACCCCATCGGAGATCCCGTCGGCCTCGTGCAGCACGACCAGGCCACCGCGCACCGCGTTCTCCGGTTCGGCGAAGGTCAACTCGATCGCGCGACCGTCCTCGCGCTTGTAGTGCTGGGTGTGCGTCTGCGTCATCTCACCACTCTTCCACCTCGCGGTGAACAGAAGTCAACATAAGGGTCATCACCCTGCACGAGATACCGTGACAGCAGTGGCCTTTTCCCCCAGAAGGAGCATCGCAATGCCCGTGCAGCCCCGCGTCGATCTCGATTCGTTACCCAGCTACGTCGCGGGACGCAGCGTGCCGGGCGCGATCAAACTGTCGAGTAACGAGACTCCCGGCGGCCCGTTGCCGAGCGTGAAGCAGGCGATCGCGGACGCCAGCGAGAACATGAACCGCTATCCCGACATCAGCGTCGCCAAGCTGGCGGCGCGGCTGGCCGAGAAGCTCGGCCTGCCCGTCGAGGAGATCGCGGTCGGCTGCGGTTCGGTCGCGCTGTGCCAGCAGGTCGTGCAGGCGATGTGCCGCGAGGGCGACGAGGTGCTGTTCGCGTGGCGCTCGTTCGAGTCGTACCCGATCGTCACGCAGATCGCGGGCGCGACGTCGGTGCGGGTCCCGCTGGACGGCACGCAGACCCACGACCTCGACGCGATGGCCGCCGCGATCACGCCGAAGACCCGGCTGGTCTTCGTGTGCAACCCCAACAACCCGACCGGCACCGCGGTGCGCAAGCAGGAGCTGGAGCGCTTCCTGGACCGCGTGCCCGAGGACGTGCTGGTGGTGCTCGACGAGGCGTACACGGAATTCGTCACCGACGCCGACGTGCCCGACGGCATCGACTACGTGCGCTCGCGGGAGAACGTGGCCGTGCTGCGCACTTTCTCCAAGGCGTACGGGCTCGCCGGACTGCGGGTGGGCTACTTCGCCGGCCCGGCGCAGATCGCCGACGCGGTGCGCAAGGTCTACATCCCGTTCAGCGTCAACTCGCTCGCCCAGATCGCGGCGATGGCGTCACTGGACGCGGAGGAAGAGCTGCTCGCCCGCTGCGAAACCATCGCCGTGGAACGCGACCGCGTCCGCGCGGAGCTCGTCGAAGCCGGCTACGACGTGCCGGACACGCAGGCCAACTTCGTCTGGCTTCCGTTGGGCGACAAGGCACTCGAGTTCGCCGAGCACACGCTGGCGAACAAGGTCGTGGTACGCGCGTTCGCCGGTGACGGGGTCCGCGTCACGATCAGCCACCACGACGAGAACGACCTGTTCCTGCACGCGGCCCGCAGCTACCGCAGCACCAGCTGAACGATCGCGGCCACCCCGACGACCACGATCACGCCACGCAGCACGGTGGGCGGCAGTTTGCGGCCGATCTTCGCGCCCAGCTGCCCACCCAGCGTGGAGCCGACGGCGAGCAGGCCGACCACCGGCCAGCTCACCGGCGCGACGAACGCGTAGATCGCCCCGGCGACGATGTTCACCACGGCGGAGAGCACGTTCTTGATCCCGTTGAGCCGCTGCAGCGAATCGGTCAGCAGCATGCCCATGACGCCCATGAGCATCACGCCCTGCGCGGCCGTGAAGTACCCGCCGTAGATGCCGATGAGGAAGATCAGGAACAGCAACAGGAAACCGCCGTGCGGCTTGGCATCGGGCTGTTCCTCGCGGCGGCGTGCGACCTGCCGGGAGACCCACGGCTGCACGATCACCAGCACCACGGCGAGCCCGACCAGTACCGGCACGATCTTCTCGAAGGCGTCCGGTGGCAGGGAGAGCAACAGGATCGTGCCGCCGATGGCGCCGAGGAACGACGCCACGCTGTACCGGACGAGGCGCGGCCCTTGTCCGGTCAGCTCGTGCCGGTAGCCGATCGCGCCGCTGACCGTGCCGGGCGCGAGCCCGATCGCGTTCGACGTGGTGGCGGTCACCGGCGGATAGCCCAGCGCCACCAGGACCGGGAACGTGACCAGGGTGCCCGAGCCGACCACGGCGTTGATCGCGCCCGCCCACACCCCGGCCAGTAGCACCAGCACCGCATGCCACCAGCTCACGCGTTCCCCTTCGCCTCGCCGATCATCGCCACGCCCCTCAGTCAACAACACGTTTTGCCAGGGAAACGCAGGGGTACCTCGGGGGCCATGCAGACGACGACGCTACGCCCACTGGTCGACGCCTCCGGTCCGTTCACGGCCGTCTACTTCGAAGACAGCCACGAGACCGAGGACGCGGCCAAGCAACTGGAGCTGAAGTGGCGGGATCTGCGCGAGCGCCTCGCCGCACAGGACGCGCCCGAGAACTCGCTGGACGCGCTGGAATCGGCCGTCCGCGGAAGCCCGCCGCCGGTGGGCCGCAGCGGACGGGCCCTGCTCGCCGCAGGCGGAAAGGTCGTGGTGGACGAGCAGCTGGACGAACCGCCGGCGGAGCCGCTCGCCCGCGTTTCCGAACTGCCGTACGTACTCCCGCTGACGCGCTACGCGGAGCCGGGCATCAAGCACGTCGTGGCCACCCTGGACCAGGTCAACGCCACAGTCGTCGCCTACGACGAACACGGCGAAGCAGTCAGTGCCGACGACGTCGAGGGCCGCGACCACCCCGTGCACCAGGCCCGCGGCGGCGGCCCGGCCCCGCACGACATGCAGCCACGGGTCGAGGAAACGGTGCGGCAGAACGCCAGGGAGATCGCCGAGGACATCACGAAGGTGGCCGACCGGGTCGGCGCGGAGATGGTGCTGCTGGCCGGCGAAATCCAGGGCCGGCGCGCCGTGCACGAGGAGTTGCCCAAGCGGATACAGGAAATCGCACGGGAGGTCACGCACACCGACGTGGTCGAGGAACTGGTGACCGCGACCAAGCAACGCCGCCGGGACAGTGTTCTCGAGCGGTTCCGGGCCGAGCTCGGGCGTGAAACCGGGCTGGCCGTCGAGGGTTTGGAGGCTGTGACGACCGCGCTGATCGAGGGGAACGTCGAGACGCTGCTCATCGGCGATCCGGGCGACCGGACGGTGTTCCGCGGCGCGGAACCCACCCAGCTCGCCGTGAGCGAAGCCGAGCTGCGCGCGTTCGGCGCCACCGAGGCACACGAACACCGTGCCGACGAGGCCATCCCGTTCGCGGCCATCGCGGTGGACGCCCAGCTGGTCGCCGTGGACAGCGATCTCACCGAGGGTTTCGGCGCGCTCCTCCGGCACGCCTGATCTGGTCCGGACAACCGAAGAAACTGCTACGCAAAGCTGTTGAGCGAGGGCGCCGCCGAGCAAGGTTCGCCCGATCGAGGCATGATGATGCGCAGGCAGTGTTCAAACCATGGCGAGGTGAAATGACCGGCTGGGAACCCCCGCCCCTGCATGCACGCAACGACATCGAGCTCTGGCTCGGCGCCGATCTGGGGCACCTGCCCATCGTGCGGTCCGTCGTCGCGACCATCGCGACCCGGGCGGACTTCGATCTCGACGCGATCGCCGATCTGCGCCTCGCCGTCGACGAAGCCTGTTCCACGCTCATCACCAGAGCCGTGCCGGGCAGCGCCATGCGGTGCCGCTTCACCGTCTCCGGTGACGAGCTCACGTTCACCGGCACCGTGCACTCGGAGTCCGGCAGCGCGCCGAGCACGAAGTCGTTCGGCTGGAAGGTGCTGACCACCCTCACCGACTCGGTCGACACGCACGTCACGTCCAACGGGCAGCACGGCCATCAGGTGGACATCGAACTGGCCAAACGCCGAGTGGTGGTCGACGCGCCAGGGGCGGGCGCGTGACCGGCTCCCGAGCCGAGCCAGCAAAGCCCACGTCGTCCAACGAATACGAGCACCTAGCTCCGCTGTTCGAGGAACTCGCGTCGCTGCGCGAGGACGACCCCCGTCGCGCCGAGCTGCGCGACGAACTGGTGACCGGGCACCTCCCGCTGGCGGAGCACATCGCGCAGCGGTTCTCCGGACGCGGAGTCGCCAAGGAGGACCTGGTCCAGGTCGCCACCGTGGGGCTGATCAACGCGGTCGACCGGTTCGACGCCGGGCGTGGCTCGGACTTCCTGTCGTTCGCCGTGCCGACCGTGATGGGCGAAGTGCGCAGGCACTTCCGCGACACCGGCTGGCTGGTGCGCGTGCCGCGCCGGCTCAAGGAACTCCACCTTTCGATCTCCAGCGCGAACACCGAACTGGCACAACGGCTCGGCCGCGCGCCGACGCCGAGCGAAATCGCGGCGCACCTGAACATCAGCCAGGACGAGGTGTTCGAGGGGCTCGAAGCGGGCAACGCGTATCACTCGATGTCGTTGGACGAGGTGCTTTCCGGCGACACCGAGAATCTCGCGCTCGGCGACACGCTCGGCGAGGAGGACTCCGCGCTGGAAGGCGTCGAGAACCACGAAGCGCTGCTCCCGCTGATCCAGGACCTGCCGGAGCGGGAACGCAAGATCCTCGGCCTGCGGTTCGTGCACAACATGACGCAAACCCAGATCGCGGAACGGATCGGGGTCTCGCAGATGCACGTCTCGCGGCTGCTGGCCCGCACGCTGGAGCGCCTGCGCGACGGGCTGACGGAGAAGGACGAAAGCGCCTTATAGCACCGTTTCGTCCTACCGGACCGGGGGTACCCGATGATCATGGAGGTCGAGCCAGGCTGGCGTGAGCCCATGCTCGCCACGCTGACCCAGCGGCGTTTCTCCAGCGAGGACTGGTTGTTCGAGCGCAAGCTGGACGGCGTGCGCGCGATCTGCTCGCGCGCCGGGGGCGATCCCGTGCTGTGGTCCCGAAACCACAAGGACATCAGCGCCTCGTACCCCGAGATCGTCGAAGCGCTGGCGAAGTGCGGCGGCACGCATTTCGTTGCCGACGGCGAACTCGTCGCCTTCGACGGGCAGCAGACCAGCTTCGCGCGGCTCCAGCAACGGCTGCACCTGACCGACCGCAACCGCATCGAGGCCACGGGCGTGCAGGCTTACTACTACCTGTTCGACCTGCTGGTGTTCGACAACTCGGACGCCACGTCCCTGCCGCTGCGGCAGCGGAAACAGTTGCTGCACAAGGCTTTCGACTGGGAAGACCCATTGCGGCACTCGAACCACCGCAACGGTGACGGTGAGGAGTACTTCCGCTACGCCTGCGCGCACGGCTGGGAAGGGCTGATCGCGAAACGCGCCGACGCGCCGTACCGGCCGGGCCGCTCCGCGGACTGGCTGAAGTTCAAATGCGTGCGGGACCAGGGATTCGTGGTGGGCGGCTACACCGCGCCGGGCGGCTCGCGCAGCGGGTTCGGCGCGTTGCTCGTCGGCTACTACGAGCAAGGAAAGTTGCGCTACGCGGGCAAAGTCGGCACCGGGTACACGGAAGCCGTCTTGCGTGAGCTGTCCGGCACGCTGGGCGAACTCGGGCGCGGCCGTTCCCCCTTCGCCGATCGCGTCGCGGAACGCGGGCCGAGCTGGGTGGAGCCGCGACTGGTGGTGCAGGTGCGGTTCTCAGAGTGGACCACCGACGGCAGGCTGCGGCATCCGCGGTTCGTGGGGCTGCGCGACGACAAAGCGGCCGAAGAGGTCGTGCGGGAGCAGCGATGAACCGCATTTCCCCGCCGGGCAAGGTTTTGCCGGCGCGTCGGCTGAGCTAGGAGGCAGGGCATGGCACGGGCGATCTGGAGCGGCGCGGTCAACTTCGGGCTGGTGACCGTGCCCGTCGAGCTGTACAGCGCGACCGAGGACCACACCGTGCACTTCCGCCAGTTCGAACGCGGCACGTCCGACCGGATCCGGTACCGGCGGGTCAACGAGCGCACCGGGGACGAGGTCGACTTCGAAAACATCATCAAGGGCTACGACCTCGGCGACGGCGAATACGTTCTGGTGGAACAGGAAGAGCTGGACGAGATCGCACCGGGCCGGTCCCGTTCGATCGACATCGAGGCGTTCGTGGAGCTGGCCGAGATCGACCCGGTGTACTTCCAGAAGAGCTACTGGCTGGCGCCGGCCAAGGAGGAGTTCGGCCGTGCGTACGGGCTGCTGGTGCAGGCGATGGAGCGCACGGGGAAGGCGGGCGTGGCGCGGTTCGTCATGCGCGGACGGGAACACATCGCGGCGATACGCGCGCGCGACGACGTGCTGACGCTCGACACGTTGCTGTTCGCCGAAGACCTGCGCGACCCGTCGAAGGAGCTGCGGAAACTGCCGGGGAAGGCGAACGCCCGCGGCAAGGAGCTGGACATGGCGGTCAGCCTGATCGACTCGATGACCGAGGAGTGGCGGCCGGAGGAGTACCACGACACCTACAACGAGCGCGTGCTGAAGCTCGTCGACGACAAGAAGGCGGGCCGGAAGGTGTCGGTGGAGGAAGCGCCTTCGGAGCCGACGAAGGTGGTGGATCTGTTCGAAGCGCTCTCGCGCAGTGTGGAGAAGCGGCGCAAAGGCTCGTCCGGGCAGAAGACGCCGAAACTGTCCGAGCTGACCAAGACCGAGCTGGACAAGATGGCCAGGGAGCTCGAGATCAAGGGCAGGTCGAAGATGTCGAGGGCGGATCTGGAGAAGGCGATCGGCTCCTCGCGGCGCGCTTCCTGACCGCCGCGCGGCGCCCGGCCATACGATCACGGGGTGCGTAGGGTCGTTCGGTTCGCGAGGTTTCGCGTGACGCTGCGCACCGCGCTGGGTTTCGTCGGCCTGGGTGTCGGCTCGAGCGTGTTCGGCGCCGCGGCCGTCGCCCTGCTGCTGGTGTTGCAAGGGCTGCCCGCCGACCTGGCCGAACACAACTGGATCTTCGTGCTGTGCGCCGCGATCTACGTGGCGTTCGCCGTCATCGTCGGTTCACTGTGGACGGCCGTGCTGCACCGGCGGACGGCGCTGTGGTTCGCACGCGGCCGCAAGCCGACACGGGCCGAGGCGGAGCTGGCGTTGCAGCTGCCGGTGCACATGGCCGAGATCAGCGGGTCGCTGTGGCTGGGCGGGACGGTGTTCCTCGGCGCCATCACGCCGTTGCTGGGCTCGTGGCTGGACATGCTCGCGGTCACCCTCACCATCGGGCTCGGCGGACTGCTGACCGTCGGGCTGATGTACCTGACCGCGGAATGGGTCGGCAGGCCGATTTCGACGCTGGCGCTGGAGGTCAGCCCGCCGGACCAGAGCATCGCCGTGACCGTGCGCGCGAAGCTGGTGCTCACGTGGGCCGTGGCGAGCGGGGCGCCGCTGCTCGGGGTGCTGATCATCGCCGCACCCCCGAACCTCGGCAACGCCGACGACACGAGCAGCCTGATCCTGCTGGCCATCATCGGTCTCGTATCCGGCGCGCTGGGCACCGCGCTGCTCGCCCACTCGGTCGCCGCGCCGCTGAAGCAGCTGCGGATCGCGGTGGGTCTGGTCGAGCGTGGCCGCACCGACGTGCAGGTACGGGTCGACGACGCCAGTGAGCTGGGGCAGCTGCAGGTGGCGGTGAACAACATGGTCTCGGGGGTGCGCGAACGGGATCGGATGCGCGACCTGTTCGGCAGGCACGTCGGCGACGAGGTCGCCCGGCACGCGCTCGAACACGGCGCGGACCTCACCGGCGACGTGCGCGAGGCGACGGCGTTGTTCGTGGACGTGGTCGACTCGACAGCGCTCGCCTACCAGATGCCGCCGGACGAGTTGGTGCGCAAGCTGAACCGGCTGTTCGCCAGCGTGGTCAGTGCCGTGGACGCCCGCGGCGGCCTGGTGAACAAGTTCCAGGGCGACGCGGCCCTGTGCATCTTCGGCGCCCCGACCCGGCTGGCCGACCCGGCGACAGCGGCTCTTTCGGCGGCGCGCGCCATCCGGGACGCCGTGAAGGAGTCCGGCGAGCTGGATCTTGGGATCGGCGTGGCCAGCGGGCCCGTGTTCGCGGGTCAGCTGGGCACCCGGAGTCGCCTGGAGTACACGGTGATCGGGGATGCCGTGAACGAGGCCGCCCGGCTGACCGAGCATGCGAAGAAGGTCTCCGGCCGCGTGCTCGCGAGCGATGCCGTACTCGAAGCGTGCTCCGCGTCGGAACGGGAGCAATGGACCACGTACCGGAAGATTCGCCTGCGCGGGCGCCGTGTCGTCACGGCGACCTGGACGGCCTGAGGACGGTCAGCCGGGCTTGACGTCCGGCCAGGTCAGCAACGTCGAACCCCACGTCAACCCGGCGCCGAAGGCCGTCAGCAGCACCCGGTGGCCCGGCAGCAGACCGCCGTCGTCGCAGGCGTCGGCGAGCGCGAGCGGGATGGAGGCGGCGCTGGTGTTCCCGACGTTCGCGATGTTGGCGACCACCCTGTCCTGCGGCAGCCCGAGTTGCTTGGCTGTCGCGGTGAGGATGCGGATGTTGGCCTGGTGCCCGACGAACCGGTCGACGTCATCGACCTCGAGCCCGGACTGTTCGAGCACCGCGCGCGCCGACTCGGCCATCCGGGCGCAGGCGTGCCGGAAGACGGCGGTGCCCTGCATGGTCAGGAAATGGTCGTGCGGGTTTTCGGCGTGGCGTTGCTTGGCGCCGCCTGCCGGAACGATCAGCAGGTCGGCCAGTTCGCCGTCGCTGTGCAGGTCGAACGGGCCGATCGCACCCGGCTCGTCCGGGCTGCCCGCGCGGAGCACGACCGCTCCGGCGCCGTCGCCGAAGATCGGGATCGTGCCGCGGTCGTCCGGGTCGCAGAGCCTGCTGAACACGTCGGCGCCGATCACCAGTACCCGCTGCGCCATTCCGCCGGCGATGAGGCCGCCCGCCGTGGCGAGCGCGTAGACGAACCCGCTGCACACCGCGTTGACGTCGAACGCGGCGATTCCGTTCAGGCCAAGGCCGGAAGCCACCTGCGGCGCGCTCGCCGGGCAGAGCTGGTCCGCCGTCGACGTGGCCAGTACCAGCGCGTCGACGACATCGGATCCCGCGCTGCGCAAAGCGTTCCCACCCGCGCGCACCGCAATGTCCACTGTGGACGTATCCGGATCGGCGATGTGCCGCTGCCGGATACCGGTGCGAGTGCGGATCCACTCGTCGGAAGTATCCAGCCGTTGCGAAAGTTCTTCGTTGTCCACCACTCGCGGCGGTAGCCAGGCACCGAGCCCGGCCAGGACCGCGCCGTGCCCCGTCTGCATGGCTCGGTTGTAGGGCCTACCACTCGGTAGACCGGCGAGTTGTGTTCCAGGTCACTGGACGCTTGCCCCAGAAGGACTACCTGGGTAGGAAATTCCGCTGCGGACAGAGTTCGGCCGCATGGGGTTCTAGGCTGCTGTTCGTGCAGGTTCTGAGTACTCGCGCGCTCAACCGGGCGCTCCTCGCGCGGCAGTTTTTGTTGCGGCGAGTGAAGGTGTCGCCACTGGCCGCGGTGCACCATCTTGTCGGCCTGCAGGCGCAAGCGCCGTTCCCACCGTATTTCGGGTTGTGGTCGCGGCTCCACGGATTCGCGCCCGACGATCTCGGCCGGTTGTTGCTGGATCGCTCGGCGGTGCGGCTGGCGTTGATGCGCGGCACGGTGCACCTGGTGACAGCGTCCGACAGTTTGTTCTTGCGACCCTTGGTGCAGCCGTTGCTCGACCGAGACCTCCGCACCAACACGACGCACGCCGGCGCATTGAAGGACCTCGACCTGGGCAGGCTCGCCAAGGAAGCGAGGGCCATCCTCGCGGAGCGCGCCTGCACCGGGGCCGAACTGGGCAAGGCGTTGGCCACACGCTGGCCGGAGAGCACCCCGGCCGCCCTGGCCCATGCGGCGCGAGGTTTGTTGCCGTTGGTGCAGATCCCGCCACGGGCGGTGTGGGGCAGGAGCGGCCAACCCGTCTACGCGACAGCCGAGGAGTGGCTGGGGCGCCCGCTAGACGCCGAGGCATCAGCCGAAGAGCTGGTGCGACGATACCTGGCCGCATTCGGCCCGGCGACCGTGAACGACGTTCAGGCATGGAGCGGCCTGACGCGCCTGAACGAGGTGGTCGACCGGATGCGGCCGACACTGGCCATCTTCGCCACCGAGGCGGGGCAGGAACTGTTCGACCTGCCCGACGCCCCGAGGCCCGCCGCGGACACCCCGGCGCCGCCCCGCTTCATCGCCGAGTTCGACAACCTCCTGCTCTCCCACGCCGACCGCACCCGCGTGATGTCCGAAGACAGCCGGAAACGGGTCTTCGGCGTCCGCAACGGCGTCTTCCCCGGGACCGTTCTGGTGAACGGCTTCGTGCGGGGAACTTGGAAGATCGCCAACCAGCGAGGATCGGCGACCCTGACGGTCGAGGCGTTCGACCGTATATCCAAAAAGGACACCGACGCCCTGGAAACCTCCGGCCGGCGGCTGCTTCAGGTCGCCTCCCCCGACACCACCCACGAGGTCCGCTTCAACGCGGTCTCCGGGTGAGTCGTAGCCGCGCACGGAATGCGCAGGGGATGTGACTTCTCGTAGGCGTGAGGCGGTTCCGGCCAAGCGTCGCGCGTCGGGGTTGTGGTTGCCCTTGCGCTGGTCCTCGTCCTGGTCTCTGCCCGTGTCCTCGTCCTGCCCTTGCGCTCGTCCTTGTCCCTGCCTCCGCCCTGCCCTTGCGCTCGCCCGTGTCCTCGTCCTGCCCTTGCGCTCGTCCTCGTCCTGCCCTCGTCCTGCCCTCGTCCTGCCCTCGTCCTGCCCTCGTCCTGCCCTCGTCCTCGTCCTGCCCTGTGCCCTCGTCCCGCCCTTACCTCTGCCCCCTTGCCCCTGCCGACTCCAGCCC
>NZ_VMNW02000145.1 GCF_007713735.2 Amycolatopsis acidicola
GCCCAGGATCGCTGCGCTGACAAGGAAGAGGATCACGCCGAGCGCCAGCGAACCCACCCCGGGCAGGTCGAGCGGGACCGCGCGCGGCGGGGTCCGCGGCAGGTGACCCCAGGCGACCGCGAACGCCGGCACCGCGAACGGCACGATCGCGAGAAACACGGCGCGCCAGCCGAAAGCGTCGGTGAGGAGCCCGCCCACCGTCGGGCCGGCCGCCTGCCCCGCTCCGTTGGCGGCCGCCCACCACGAAACCGCCCGCCCCCGCCGGTCCGGCCCGGTGGCCACGACGATCAGGGCGAGCACCGTCGGCAGCACGAGTGCCCCGGAAAACCCTTGTACCAAGCGGAAACCGACGAGCACGGGCAGCGTGGGCGAGGCGGCCGCGCCCACTGCGCCGAGCGTCACGCCGACCATGGACACCAGGAACACCCGCCGCCGGCCGAGCCGGTCGCCGAGCCAGCCCGCGAACGGCAGGCCGGCCGCGCAGGCCAGGTTGAAGGCGACGACGATCAGCGTGCCGCTGCTCAGCGGGGCGCCCAGATCGGCGGTGATCGCCGCGAGCGGGACGTTGACCAGTGTGTTGGCGATGGTGCTGGCGAACGTGCCGACCAGCAGGGCCGCGGCGAGCACTGCCGGCCGGGCCGGGCGCCGCACCGGTTCGCGCAGGACTTCGGTCATCGGCGTACTGCCGCGATCACGTCCACTTCGACCGGGGCTCCGCCGGGAAGCGCGGACACGCCGATGGCGGTCCGGACGGGCAAAGCGTCCTCGCCGAGGCGAGCGGCCACGACCGCCGACGCGCCATCGGCCACTGTGGACAGTTCGGTGAACTCGGGCGTGCAGCGGACATAGACGGTCATCCGGACGAACCGCGCGATCAAGTCCAGCCCGCCGGCCGCCTCACTGATCGCCACCAGCGCGTTGCCCGCGGCCAGCCCGGCGGCCCAGGATGCCGTGGCGACATCGACCTCCTGCCCGACCCGCCCGCGTACGACGAGCACGCCCGCGCGGCGCGGGGTCATCCCGGCGCTGTAGGCGAAACCGCCGGCGAGCACGGCCGTCCGGTAGTGGCCCTGCGCGACGGGAGCGGATATCGGCTCAGACACCGAGCGCCACCCCTTCCTGGCGGGAGTCGGAGCCGCCCGCGAAACAGCCCCGCTCGTGATCGACCGAAATCACTTGCGCGCTCCCGCCCGCGCCCCAGTCCCCGGCCGGGACCACTGTGTGCCCGAGCCGGCGTAACCCGTCCAGGACGTCCATGCCCAACCGGTTTTCGGCGCGCAGTTGGGCGGGGGCGCCGAGGTCCTCGGCGTCACTTCCCGGAAACACGGAGAACCGCGGCGCGTCGACGGCGGCCTGCGGGCCCGCGCCGTGATCGAGCAGATGCGACAGCAGCTGCGTGTTCCACTGCACCTGGCCGTCCCCGCCGGGGGTGTTGCCGGCGTGCCGGAGCCGGCCGTCGTCGTCGGTCACGAGCCACGCGTTGAGGGTGTGCACCGGTTTACGGCGCGGTTTCAGCTCGTTGGGATGGCCCGGCACGAGGTAGGCGCCGCGGCCGAGCCGGTTGTTCAGCACGATTCCGGTGTCGGGAAGGGAAATTCCCGCGCCGAAGGTGAAGGCGAGCGATTCGATCAGGCTCACCGCGCGTCCGTCGCCGTCGACGGCCACCATCGAGGTGGTGTCGCCGTCCGGGTTCGCTCCCGCGAGGCCCGGCAGGTCACCGGAACGGATCCGGGCGCGTGCCGCCTCGACCGCCGCGGGCTCGCCGCCTCGGCGCCAGTCCTCGGAATCGCTTCCCGCCCAGGCAAAGCGGTCGGCGAACGCGATCCGCGCGGCGCCGGCGAGCCAGTGCACCTCCGTGGCCGAGAGCGGAGCCCCGCCGAGTTCGCCCTCGCAGATCGCCAGCTGGTCGAGCACCATCCAGCCGGGCGTCGGCATCGGGGTCTGATGGACCCAGTGGCCACGGTAACGGCGGCGCAATGCCGGAGTGGCCGACACTTCTCCGGTCGCGGCCCATTCGTCGCCGGAAAAAGGAGCACCGAGCGACTCGAGGTGGTCCACGGCCCGTGCGGCCAGTTTTCCGGTGTAGAGCGCGGCCGGGTCGGCGGCCAGTTCTTCGATCGAGGACCCGAGCGCGAGCTGACGCAGCCGGGTGCCGGTCGCCGGGACCGTGCCACCCGGCAACAGTGCCGCGGCGGTGGCCGGGTCCGCCGCAAGGCGTGACGCGTGCTCGCGGATGTCACCCGCGGTCTTCGCGGTGCACGCAAGGCCACGCCGGGCCAGCGTCACGGCCGGCGCCCACAATTCGGTCAGCGACATCGTCGCGCCCGCACGGTGCAGCGCTTCCAGCGCGGCGATCGCGCCGGGCGCGGCCACGGAAAGCGCGCCGTACCGGGGGAGGTGCGGACGGTCAGCATGGCTTTCGGGCGTACTGCCGTCGGGGCCGAAACCGCTGCCACCGAAGGCTTCCACGGTTCCGTCCGGCCGGCGCACGAGTGCGAACGCGTCGCCACCGACCCCGCACTGGCCGGGGAGCGCCAGCCACGCCACCGCGGCCATCGCGAGCGCGGCGTCGACGGCCGTCCCGCCGCGCTCGAGCACGTTCGCGCCCACGCGGCTGATCGCGGGATGACTGGCGGTGACCATGCCGTCGCCACCGAGGCTTGCGGGTCTGAGCGCGTCGGGAAACCGGGTGGAGGTCATCCGTGGACCGTGTCACGCCCCCGCAACATTCAGTAGGTACAAACAGCACACCACCGCTCGCGCGGCCGTGTGCACTGTGCTTCTGCGACACCCTGCACAGTCCGGTGGCCTGCGGCTGTGCAGGGTTGTCGTTGTGAGCGCGGCACTCCTGCTGGCACGGTGACCCGCACCACCACAACCACCGCCGGGCTCGGCGGGAAGGAGGTCGCAGTGGGACTGACTGCCGCGCACTGGGTCTATCTGGCGGGTGTAGTCCTGATCGTCGGGGTCACCATCGCCAGGAAGAACGTGATCGTCCCCGCGCTCGTGGCCACCGCCGTCACGGCGTGGGTCATGACGGGGAGCCCGATCCGGGGCATCCAGGCGATCTTCGACGCCAGCCTGACGGCGGCGTCCGAACTGTTCAACATCTTCCTGATCATCGCCATGGTCACCGCGCTGCTCGGCGTGCTGCGGGCGATGAAGGCCGATCAGCGGATGGTCACTCCCTTCCGGACGGTCATGCGGGGCGGCTGGTCCGCCTTCGTGGTACTGGCCGTGGTCGGTTATGGCATCAGCCTGTTCTTCTGGCCGACGCCGGCGGTGCCGCTGATCGGCGCCATCCTGGTTCCGGCCGCCATCCGGGCGGGGCTGCCGGCGATGGGCGCCGCGATGGCGATCGCCATCGCCGGGCAGGGCATGGCGTTGTCCAGTGACTACGTCATGCAGGTCGCGCCAGGGCTGTCCGCGAAGGCGGCGGGCACGACCGGGTCGGCCGTCGCCGACGCCGCGCTCGTCCTGTCCCTGATCACCGGTGTCGTCGCGCTCGTCATCACCGCGGTGCTGCTGCGGCGTCACCTGAAGCAGCCGTCCGCCGTGCACCTGGAGCAGTGGGAGGCGGGTGTGGTCGCGGAGCTCACCCCGGCCCGCCGGTGGCTGCGCCGGGTGAAGGTGACGGCGCGACAGGAACCGGCCGAAGAGGAGGAGAAGGTCGCGGTCGGGGTCACGGCCGGTCCGCCCGGTGACGACCGGCCCCGGACCCGGGGCGGTGGCGGGCACCACGGAAACGACGGCCCGCCGGCCTTCCCGGAGGACCCGGGGTCGCCCGCCATCGAAATCGACAGCCCGCGTGTCGTCCGGCTGTCGAAGGTCTTCGCCGCCGTCGTCCCGCTGGCGTTCCTGCTGATGATCGTCTACATGGCACTCGGCAAGTTCACGAATCTGGTGCCCTCGATCGAAGGCGGTTCGGCCGCGGCTCTCGTCGGTGGTCTCGCGGCGGTCATCGTGGTCGTCGCGGCGATGGCGCTCGACGGGCCGAAGAAGGCGCTCACCTCGGTGGGCGGGCACGTCACCGACGGCCTCGTGTTCGCCTTCCGCGCGATGGGCGTGGTCCTCCCGATCGCGGGGTTCTTCTTCCTGGGCAACGCCGATTTCGCCGGCAAGATCCTGGGCTACGAGGACGGCACGCCCGCGCCGGGCCTGCTGGTCGACCTGGTGACGGCGGCCGCCCGGCACATCCCGCACAGCGGGGTGATCGTGTGCTTCGGCATGCTCGTCATCGGGATGGCGTGCGGGCTGGAGGGCTCGGGTTTTTCGGGCCTGCCGCTGACCGGCTCGCTGGCCGGGGCGCTCGGGCCGACCGTCGGTGTCTCCCCGTCGGCGCTGGCCGCGGTCGGGCAGATGGGGTCGATCTGGGCCGGCGGTGGCGTGCTGGTCGCGTGGTCCTCGCTGCTCGTGGTGGCCGGGGTGACCCGGGTGCCGGTGATCGACCTGGCGCGCAAGTGTTTCTTCCCGGTGGTCGCCGGTCTCGTCGCGTCCACGATCTTCGCGGCGCTCGTCCTGTAGACCGGCCTGCTCGCCCGAACGGCTCCGGTGCCTCGCGCGCCGGAGCCGTTTTTCGTCTGCACTGTCCACAGTGCACTGTGCGGACCGCCGCAAGAATCCGCTCTTTCCTGTGCTTTTTGACCACGGTTCGCCGGTCCCCCGCTCATTAACGTTGTCCGTGTTCCCTGAAGCTCACCGAATCCGAGGAGCGTTCCGCATGACACTCACGATCGACAACTCCACGGGCACCCAAGGCATGCTCTCCCGCGACGAATTCCGCGCGGCGCTCGAGGACGCCCTCAAGGGGCGCGAGGCCAAGAACGCCTCGTTCAGCAAAGCCTGGGCTGACGGTGTGCTCACCCGCGAGCATTTCGCGCGCTGGGCGGAAAACCACTACCACTACGTCGGCCCGTTCGCGGACTACCTCGGCTACATCTACGGGAACACCCCGGACCGGTTCACCGACGCCAAGGACTTCCTGCTGCAGAACATGTACGAGGAGGAGCTGGCCGACATCCGGCACACCGACCTCCTGATCCGGTTCGCGGAGGCGTGCGGCACCACGCGTGAGCGCATCGAAAACCCGGAGAACATGAACGCGGTCACCCGTGGCCTGCAGGCCTGGTGCTACGCGGTCGCGATGCGGGAGCACTTCGTGGTCGCCACCGCGGCGCTGGTCGTCGGACTGGAGTCGCAGGTGCCGAGCATCTACAAGAAGCAGATCGTGCCGCTGCGGGAGACCTACAAGTTCAGCGAGGACGAGATCGAGTTCTTCGATCTGCACATCACCTCCGACGAGGTGCACGGCGAGCGCGGCTACCAGATCGTGCTCAACCACGCCGACACCCCGGAGCTCCAGCAGCGTTGTCTGCAGCTCGTCCGCTGGGGCGCGGACATGCGCTTCTCCTACACGAAGGCGCTTTACGACACCTACGTCGCGCCTTCTCTGTAACGCGGTACTCGATTCCGTCGCGGGGGTGGCACCGACACCCCCGCGACCTCGTGAGGGAGGCTTTCGTGAGCGAGACCGGGACCCAGGTGTGGACGGCCACCGTCCCGTTCGCGGATCTGGTACGCCGCCGGAAGACCCGGGTCGAGCTGGGGGGCCGCGCGGTGGCGCTCTTCCTGGTGGGCGAGCGGGTGTTCGCCCTCGACGACGAATGTGTCCACAAGGGACGGTCGCTGTCCCGCGGGACGCTCTGGCAGGGGCAGGTCGTCTGTCCCGGCCACCAGTGGAAGTTCGACCCCGAGACCGGTGCGGCCGAGGACCGCGACGACTGCCAGCCGGTCCACGACGTCCGCGTCGTCGACGGGGTCGTGTACGTGGCCGTCCGGCCCCGCAGCTGAAGGAGTTCCCATGCCCCCAGTGCCTCGCGGTTTCGTCGCGGTCGGCGGCGGCCAGGCGACCGCCACCGCCGTGCGCCTGCTGCGCCGCCGTGGCTTCGACGGCCCGGTCACCGTGCTCGCGGACGAAGCGCACGCCCCGTATCAACGGCCGCCGCTGTCCAAGGAGTTCCTTCGCGGCGAGGCCGCGCTCGACGAGATCACGCTGCTCGACGCCGCCTGGTGCGGCGAGCACGACGTCGACCTCCGCCTCGGTACTCGCGCCGAGTCCGTCGAACCCGGCAAAGTGCGCCTGGCGGACGGGTCGTTCGTGGCGGGCGACGCCATCCTGCTCGCCACGGGCGCGAGCTCCCGCCGGCTGCCGGGTATCGAAGGCGACCGGGTGCTCTACCTCCGCACGCTCGACGACGCCGTCCGACTGCGTGACTTCCTCGCTCCGGCGGAGCGGATCGCCGTCATCGGCGGGGGTCTGATCGGTTCGGAGGTGGCGTCCTCGGCGCGCGCGGCGGGCGTCGCCGTGACCGTCCTGGAAGCGGAGCCGTTGCCGATGCTGGCGCAGCTGGGCCCGCGCATGGCGTACGTGTACGCCGAGTTGCACCGCGAGTTCGGTGTGGACCTGCGATGCGGGCAGGACGTGCTCGCCGTCGAGCACACCGCGCACGGCGTGGTGGTACGCACGGCCGACGGCGACGCCGTGGAGGCAGATCTCGCTGTCGTCGCCGTCGGTGCGATCGCCAACGACCAGATCGCCACGCGCTCCGGGCTGGCCGTCGAACCACTCCGCGGCGGGATCGTCGTCGACGACCGCTGCCGCACGGCGATGCCCGGCGTCTTCGCGGCCGGTGACGTCGCGGCACGCGCGGCGGGGGACCGGTTCGTCCGCGTCGAGCACGTCGACAACGCGACGCAGCAAGGAAATGCCGTCGCCAAGGCGGTACTCGGCAAGCCGGCGCCACCGGCCGACGAGACCCCGTGGTTCTGGTCCGATCAGTACGACCTGAACCTGCAGTTCGTCTGCCGCCCGCGGCCGGACGCCGAGCTCGTCATCCGGGGCAGCGTGGCCGAACGCGACTTCACCGCGTTCTACACCACCGGCGGAGTGGTCCATGCGGTGTTCGCGATGGGCCGCGGCGAGGACATCCCCGCCGCGAAACAGCTCATCACCGCCGGGCTGGCGGTGCGCGCCGAAGCCTTGGCGGACACCGGATCCGACCTGTTCGACCTGCTCGACACGATCAGCGCCTGAGGAGAAAGCCGTGGAATACCACCAGATCGCCCGGTCGGGGCAGGTGCCGGAAGGGGTCGTGCGCCGCTTCTTCGCCGGTGCCGTCGAGGTCGCGCTGTCCCGCTCCGAGGGCGAGATCCATGCGATGTCGAACTACTGCACCCACCTGGACTGCCTGCTCTCCAGCGGGAAGGTGACCGACGAGGGCCTGCTCTGCTCGTGCCACGGCAGCGTCTTCGACTACGACAGCGGCGAACCGCTCCAGCCGCCGGCGACCCGGCCGGTCACGGTGTTCCCCGTCAAGGAGGAGGGCGGGCACATCTACGTCGGCATCGACGAGGGGCTGGCCGAGGCCGCGATGCGCCGCCGGGCCGCGGAGTCGCGCCGCCTGAGCCCGCCGGCCGCGACCTCCTGACCCGGAGCCCGCCCGCGCGCCCGGCGGAGCGCCGGGACATCCGTCCACTTTGGAGGCTCCTGTGTCCGTACCCGTCTGGGTCTGGGCGGCGACGACCGCCGGCCTGGTACTCCTGGTGCTGGGTGACCTGGTGCTCGGGTCTCGTCGCCGCAAGGCGGTGACCGTGGTCCGAGCCGCCTGCCGGCTGGGGTTCTACGTCGGTCTCGCCGTGGTGTTCGGCCTGGGGATCTGGGTGTTCGCCGGAGGTTCGCACGCCGCCGAGTTCTTCGGCGGCTACCTCACCGAATACTCGCTCTCGGTCGACAACCTGTTCGTCTTCGCCATCATCCTCGCCGCGTTCCGGGTGCCGGCGCCGCACCAGGAACGCGCGTTGCTGATCGGCATCGTGGTCGCGCTGATCCTGCGCGCCGCGTTCATCACGGCGGGCGCCGTCGCGATCAACGCGCTCGCCTGGATCTTCTACCTTTTCGGCGCGTTCCTGGTCTACACCGCGGTGAACGTGGCCCGGCAAGGGCCGGGCGGCGACGAGGAGTGGACCGAGCCGAGGGTCATCGGGCTGGTGCGCCGCCTTTATCCGACGACGGAAGGGTTCCACGGCGCGAAGCTGACCGTGCGGATCGACGGCAGGCGCTGGTTCACCCCGATGCTGTTCGTGACGCTGGCGATCGGAGTGACCGACCTGCTCTTCGCGCTCGACTCGATCCCCGCGATCTTCGGCATCACCCAGCAGCCGTTCCTGGTCTTCACGGCGAACGCGTTCGCGCTGATGGCGCTCAGGGTGCTGTACTTCCTGCTCGGCGAGCTCCTGAAAAAGCTGATCTACCTGTCATACGGGCTCGCCGCCATTCTCGCGTTCATCGGCGTGAAGCTGGTTTTCCACGCCCTGCACGAGAACGATCTCGGCTGGGTCAACGGCGGCGACCCCGTCCCGGTCCCGGAGTTCCCCGTCTCGGTCACCCTGGCGGTGATCGCCGGCATCCTCGTGCTCACCACGGCCGCCAGCCTGATCGCCGCGCGGCGCGATCCCGCGCACGAGCCGGCTCTCGTCACGGAGGCGGGGCGAGCTCGGCGTCGAGCGTCTCGTTGACCCGCATCAGCATGTCGATGTGGTGGGCGAGCCAGACCATGAACTGGCTGTCCGCCTCCCGGATGTCCATGTGCAGCACCCGGCTGGCCCGCTTCAGCTTGTACAGGGTGGTGTTGCGGTGCAGCCGGAGGCGCCGCGCGGCGGCGTTGAGGTTGCCCGACTCCGCGATATAAGCGAGCACAACGGTTTCCAGGCTGCAGACGTTGCCATCGGCCTTGCGCAGGGGCTCGAGGACTTCGGCGGCGAACTGGCGGGCGCTCTCGGAATGCGCCAGCTCCCGGACGGCCACGAAGATCCGCAGATCCTCGTAGCCCACGACGGAACCGACCTCGATTCGCCGTCCCAGGCCGAGGGCCGTGCGGGCTTCGCGATAACTCGCGGCGACCCCGCCGGCTCCGACGCCGTGGCGTCCGAACGCGACGCGGGAGTCGGACCCGAGAAGCTCGTGCAGCACGCGCCGGATGCCGTCGGCGGTTTCCTGCGTCCTTGCCGGGGCGGCATCTTCGGCGACGGGGCACACGGTGACGAGGTTTCCGCCGATCTGGGTGGTGAGGAGGGGCAGGTGCGCGTCGGGAAGAAGCCGTTCCACCGCACGGGCGGCCGCGCTCAGCCGGTGCATCGCGCCCGCGTGGTCGGTGGTGGGCGAGTCCAGCTCCGCGACGTAGACGACGTAGTTCGCGTCGACGTCGAACCCGTGGTGCCGGGCACGGGCCTGGAGCTGCTGGCCGTCGGAAAACCGGCCGTGGACGAGTTCCACGATGAAGTCGCCGCGGATCCGTTCCTCGGCCTCGGTGATCGACCGGATGCGCAGCATTTCCGACCCCAGCAGCACCGCGCCCTCGTGCGCGATGACCCGGCGCTGGGCGTGGTCGTGCGGGTCGGCGTCGACGGTGTCCAGCGCGGCGGCGATCCCCGTGATCACGCCGCCGAACGTCACCGGCGACGCGATGAGCATGACCTCGTCGTCGCCCTCACCCACCGGGCCCAGCACGGCGGGGTCGACCGGGACCGACGTCGTGGAAAGGGCGGCCAGGTGGTCGACCAGCGCGCCGACGAGGGGGCCCGCGGGCGGTTTCTTCGTGCTGTTGACGCTTTCGTACGCGAGCAGCGAGCCGTCGAGGTCGACGACCAGCACCGGAGTCCGGCCCATTCGCGCCATGCCGTAGGTCAGCGCCTGCAATCCGGCCGCGCGGGCGAGGATCTCCCCGAGGCCCCGGTGGACCCGGTCGCGGTACTGCAGCACGTGGGTCGACTGCGCGAGGACCTTCGTCGCGACGAGCTGGCTGACGGTGCGGTAGTCGGCGCTGGGCGGTAAGAGCGCGAGAGGGAGTTCCACCGCGTCGGCGGCCGCGCGAGCCTCGGGGAACGACAACCGCAGGGCCGAGGGCGGCCCGGAGTCGGAGGACTCGATCTGGATGAGCAACGCGACGGCGCCGGCCGCCTTCGCGCGCCTCACCGTCTCCGGGCCCGCCTCGGCTCGGAGAGAGCGGGCCGGGGCATGGACCATCGTTCCTTCGTTGTCCGAAGTGCCCGGCAGTTCCGAAAGCGGGAGGCACCAGCGCACCGCTCGCGTCGTCCCGGACGAGCCGGCGACGAGAGTGTTGCGGAGCAACGGTTCGGCGAGCAGCGCGGCGACCGTGAGCGTTTCGGTGGCTTCTCCGTCCTGGCGCGGCTGCTGGTCCGGGACGTCTCCTGGTGGCGTCGCGTCGTCGATCACTCGCGTTTCGTGATGTGCCATGTGCCCACTTTCCGTCCCGGAGTCGGTGCAGCTCGACCAGTGTCAGCCATGGTGCGCGCGCCGGAGAATCTTCACCAGGCTTCACAATCACCAAATTGCCGGAGGTTCTTCGTGCACAGTGCACCACCAGCCGGGCAGGGCCGGTCCGTCGATCCGGCCTCACCCGGGCGGATCGTCCACGCGTTCCGGCCGGCTACGGCGGCAGACGTCCACACCGCCGTCGACGAGGCCCAGGAGGCGGCGTGCGCGTGGGCGTCGACTCCTCCACTGCGCCGGGCGACGGTTCTCACGCGGATCGCGGACCAGCTGGAACGGCACCGCGACGAGCTCGCAACCCTGATCACCGCGGAGGAGGGCAAACCGCTCGGCGCGGCGCGTGGCGAGGTCGGCAAGTCCGCGGAGCAGTTCCGCCTCGCCGCCCAGCTCGCCTATCTGGTCGAGGGCACCACTTTCCCGGACGAGTCGGCCGGGGTCTTCGCCTACACGCTGCGGGCGCCGCTCGGCGTGATGGCCGCGATCACCCCGTGGAACTTCCCGCTGTCACTGGCCGCCCGCAAGATCGCGCCCGCGCTCGCGGCGGGAAACGCCGTGGTGTTCAAGCCTTCTCCGGTGACGGCGGGGACCGGCGAGCGGCTGGCCGGGATCGCCGTCGAAGCCGGGCTTCCCGCCGCGCTGCTGCCCGTGATCCAGGGGCAGGACGCGGCGGCGATGACCGCTTTGCTGCAGGACGCCCGTATCCGGGGGATCAGTTTCACCGGCTCCGATGCCACCGGCGCGCGGCTTCGGGCAGAGGCGCACGGTCAGGCCCGGCTGCAGCTCGAACTCGGCGGCCACAACGCGGCGGTGGTCTGCGCGGACGCCGATCTGGCGAAGGCCGCCGCGGACATCGCCACCGGTGCTTTCGGGCTGACCGGCCAGGCCTGTACGTCGACGGACCGGGTGCTCGTGGCCGAGCCGGTTCTCGCCGAGTTCACGGACCTGCTGGCGGCGAAGGTAGAAGCGCTGCGAGTCGGGCCGGGGGACCGGGACGGGGTCACGACCGGACCCGTCGCGACCGCCGCGCAGTACGAGCGGCTGAACGAGCTCAAGGAATCCGCGGTGGCCGCGGGAGCGAAAACGGTGGCCGAGGCGGGATTCGCCGACGGGCGGGACCCGGCGGGATACTGGGTCGCGCCCACGCTGTTCGCCCAGGTCCCCGCCGGGCACGGACTGGTCAGCGGCGAGGTCTTCGGCCCGTACTGCTCGGTGATCCCGGTGGCCGGCCCGGAAGAGGCGCTCGCGCTCATCAACGCCTCGGCCCACGGTTTGGTCGCGGGTGTGCACACCGCCGACCTCACGACAGCGCACCACTTCGCGGCGCGGGCGAGGTGCGGGGTCGTGAAGGTCAACGCCCCGACGACCGGGAACGGGGTGGCGCCCCCGTTCGGCGGCTGGAAAGCGTCGTCCGGCGGCGGCTTCCCGGAGGGCGGGCGCCAGGCACTCGACTTCGTCACCGAAACCAAGACCGTCTATCTCACACATGGAGCGAACTGATGCAGACCGTGTACCGCCTCACGCTCGAGGACGCGCTGATCATCCTCGAAGCCGCCGAGGCCGAGGCCGCGCGAATCGGGGTCAAGCAGACGATCTGCGTCGCCGACGACGGTGCCCACCCGATCGCCGTGCACCGCATGACCGGTGCCCGGCTCACGGGCGTCGACATCGCGATCGCCAAGGCTTTCACCGCCGCCGGCCACCAGCGCCCGACCCACCTGTTCAACGAGCCCCCGAACGGGCCCGCGCTGCCCGGCAACGAGGCTTTCGGGATCCAGCACATGCATCCCGGCAAGTTCACCGTCTTCGTCGGCGGCTTCCCGATCGTCCACGAAGGACAGATCGTCGGCGCGGTCGGCGTGAGCGGGGGAAGCGGGGAACAGGACAAGGCAGTGGGCGCCGCGGCGCTCGCGGCGTTCGAGGAACACGTCGCCGGCGCCCGCCTGGGCAAGGAGAGTTCCTGAGGCCGGTGTGCTCACGAACTGGGATTCGTTGACCCGCCGATGGCGCGCGCTTAGCGTCGCGATCAGGAGGTCCTGCCATGACAAGCGTTGCCTCGTACCGAATCCGCCGCGCCGGGCCCAGGATCGGCGCCGAGATCACCGGGATCGACTTCAAGCAGGAGATCGCCCAGGACGTCGCCGCCGCGCTCGTGCGTGAGTTCCTGGAGCACAAGGTGCTGGTGTTCCGCGGCCAGCACCTCAGCCCGGACGAACACGTGCGGGCGGCGCGGATCTTCGGCGCGCCGTTCGACCACCCGACCGCGATCAAGGACACGGCGAACCCGTTCGTCTACCCTTACAACGTCCGGAAAACCGGCAAAGCCAGCACCTGGCACATCGGCGGGCTGTGGCGGAACCCGCCGTTCAGCATCGAGTCCCTGACCTACCAGGAGGTCCCGGAGCTCGGCGGCCACACGCTGTGGGCCGACCTGCAGGCCGCGTACGACGACCTTTCCGTTCCGGTGAAACAACTTCTGGAGTCCGTCAGCGCCGTCTACGACGCGGACGCGGCGAACTACGCGCAGGACGGTAAAAAGGAGCGGATCAGCGAGACGATCGAGCATCCGGTGGTGCTGCGCCATCCCGACACCGGCCGCCCCGGCTTGTTCCTCAGCTCCTCGGCCGTGCGGCTGACCGGCGTCACCGAACGGGAAAGCAAGGCGCTGCTGCCGTTCCTGCTCTCGCATGCCTCCTCGCCCGACTACACGATCCGGTTCGGCTGGCAGCCGGGGGACTTCGTGCTCTGGGACAACCTGGCCACGTGGCACTACGCGGTGGACGACTACGGCAACGGCCCGCGCGTCTACCGCAAGGTCATCGCGACCCGCTGACCGGAGATGGATTCCGCGGCGGTCACCTCACTGGCGTTCCTCACCCCGGGCAACTTCGCCGACGACGATCCTTACCCGGGGCTCGAGGACACCTTGCGCCTGTTCGAGTACGGCGAGGAACTGGGCTTCGACGGCGCGTGGATCAGGCAGCGCCACCTCGAACACGGGGTCGGCTCGGCCGCGGTGTTCCTGGCGGCGGCGAGCCAGCGCACGAGCCGGGTCGAGCTGGGCGCCGCGGTCATCCCGATCGGCTACGAGAACCCGTTCCGGCTGGCGGAAGACCTGTCACTGGCCGACGTCCTCGCGCGGGGCCGTCTCCAGATCGGGTTCTCCACCGGCATGCCGCACGCCGACCTGCTCGGCGACCTCGTCCACGACGGCGACTGGCGTTCCTACGAACTCGGCTACGGCCGCATCGCCCGCGTCGTGGAAAACCTGCGCGGCGAGTACCTCGGTGACGAGGACACCGTCATCCACTCGCCGGGCAACGTCCAGCGCCCGCGGCTGCAACCGCACAACCCCGGCCTGGTGAACCGGATCTGGTACGGCGGGGGCAGCCTGCGCTCGGCCCGCTGGGCCGCGGAGAGCGGGCTGAACCTGTTGACGGGCAACGTGATCAGCGGCGAGGGCACCGACGATTTCGACACCGCGCAGCTCAACCTGATCGACGAATACCGCCGGAACGCCCACGGCAGACTGGCGGTCGGGCGGGTGATCGTCCCCTTCGACAGCGCGGATGCCCGGACACGCGCCAAATACCGCGAATACGCGGCGAGCCGCTACGAACGAACCCTGAAACCCCACGGGGAAAGGCGCACGCTCTTCGCCAGGGACGTCGTGGGCACCTCCGAACAGATCCTGGAACAGCTGTCCGCCGATCCCGTCGTGGGCGCGGCGTCCGAACTGCGTGCCGAACTTCCCTACGAGTTCGACCTTCGGGACTATGAGCAGATCCTGCACGACCTCCGCACCACGATCGCGCCCCGCCTCGGCTGGCGCCCGCCCGTGGGAACCCTGGAAAGCGCTTCGGTGGTCGATTAGCCTCGCGCCGCACCTCCACCCCACCACGCACCCCACCGC
>NZ_VMNW02000146.1 GCF_007713735.2 Amycolatopsis acidicola
ACTCACGCCTCCGCCACCAACCACCGCCCCTTCCGCTCCGTATCGCGCGGCCTCGTAAGCTGACCGGGTTTTCCAAGGTCACCGAGGCGCGGCAGGCCCGCATGAAGGGGAGGCGCGCGGGATGCGTGGTGCAGCGCCGGCCGCGTGGTGCGCCGTTCTGCTCGCCTGGGCCGCCACCCACCTGGCCACCGGCACCCCGTGGCCCGAGCTCGGCCAGTGGGCGCTCGCGGTCGGCGCCGGCGTCCTGCTCCCCGGATTCGCTCTCGTCCGCGCCGTACGCGCGGCCGCCGCCCCGTTGCTGGAAGATCTCGCCTGGGCCGCCGTCGCCGGATGTGTCGTCGCGATGGTCGGCTGGGCGCTCGACGTCGTACTGCCGTGGGCGCCGCCGCCGTGGCTGACGGGGCCCGTCGTCGCCGCGGCGCTAACGGCGATTCCGGCCGCACGCAAGAGAATTCTCGCCAAACCGGCGCCGGGCTGGGGCCTGGCCGCGAACCTGGGCGTCGCCGGTTCGCTGCTGGTGGCCGTGGCGTGGATGACCACGGACTACCTGCGCTACAACCCGCTCGACCCCGGCGCCGCCGGCCACGGCTACTACTTCGACACCACGTTCCAGGTCGCCGTCGTCGGCGAGCTGCGCCATTCGCTGTGGCCCGGCTATCCCCTGGTGAGCGGCGATCCCTACTCCTACCACTGGTTCCTGCACGCGATCACGGCACACCTCACGACCGGCACCGGCGTGGACCCGTTCGACTCGATGCTGCGGCTGGTTCCGACCTCCGTGCTACCCGCGGTCGTCCTGCTGTCCGCGGTGGTGGCACGCCGGGTCGCCGGAACGCCGCGGGCGGGCGCGGTCTGCGCGGCGCTGCTGACCGTGACGGGCGCGACGGTCGCCACCATCTGGTCGACTGACGGCGAAGCGCCGCTGATGATCCAGGGTTACTGGGCCTCCTCGCTGACGTCGGAGTTCGGCTGGCTACCGACGGTCGCCGTCGCGGGCCTGGTACTGGCCGTGCTACGCCGTTCCGCGGACGACCGGGCGATGCCGGTCTGGTTGCTGGTTCCGTTCGTTCTCCTTGCCGCTGGGGCGAAATCGGCCGATCTGGCGGTTTTGCTCGGTGGCACGGTGCTTGCCCTGTGCGCCCTGCTCGTCCGTCGAAAGTGGAAGGTCGTATGGCGGGCGGTGGCGATCAACGTCCTCCTCGGCGGGGTGCTGCTGATCGCACGGTTCACCCTTTACGGCGGCGGCGACTACGGCCTGCAGATCGGCCTCGCCGGCTCGATCCGCGCGCTCGCCGGGCAGCTGTTCCCCGATGCGGTGCAGCGCAGCGGCAGCGACCTTTGCCTTACGCTGCCGCACGTCCCGGCCGTGCCGTTCCTGGCTGCAGCGGTGTTGTTCCTGGTGCCGCTGGCACCCCGGTTGGCCGGTTTCCTCCCGCTGCTGCGCAGGCGTCCGCTCGACCCGGCGATGTGGCTCTTCCTCGGCACGCTCATCGCCGGTCTCGGCGCGATGCTCGTCTTCCGCCAGCCGGGAAATTCCAACTACTACTTCCTTGTCGCGGCCTATCCGGTCGGGCTGATCGGTTCCGCCTGGGGCATCAGCGAACTGCGCTGGGGTCGCGCGGCGTGGGTCGGCTTGGCGTTCGGCGTGGCGTGCACGCTCGTGATCGCCTGGTTCGTGGGAGCGAACCCGCCGTCGACGATCAGCGGCAGACTCGCCCCGCTGGCCGTACTGGCCTTGGCGGTGATTGTCCTTGGCGCGCTTGGCTTTTCGCGGAAACGCGGCACGGTGCTGGTCGTGTTCGCGTTGCTCGGCACCGGCCTGCTGTCCACGGGGTTGTATCTCACCCAGGCGTCGACGAAACCCAGCTACAACCGCACGGTGAGCCAGGTCGGCGGCACGGACCTGCCGGTGACGCGCGACGAACTCGCCGCGGGCCGCTGGCTGAACGAGCACGCCGGGCCCGACGACGTCCTCGCCGTGAACCGCGTCTGCACCCAGCGCGCCGGGGAAACATGCACGGCGAAGCTGTACGACATGAGCGCTTTCGCCCAGCGGCGCGTGGATGTCGAGGGCTGGGCGTACGCGCCGCGCAACCTCGATTCGGCTTGGCAGAGCACGGAGTGGTACGCGGACCAGCCGTTCTGGGACCAGCCGCGACTGAACGAGGAGCTGACCGCCTTCACCAGCCCGAGCCCGGCGCTGCTCGACGCCCTGCGCGCCCGCGGCGTCCACTGGCTGGTCGCCGACACGCGCGCGCCGGTGAACCAAAAGGCCCTGGACGCGCTCGCGCCCAGGGCCCTGACCTTGCCGACAATGATCATCTGGCGGATTTAGCCGAGCACGCCGCTGACCTTGACGTGCCCCTTGAGCAGGTTGCGCGCGATCGTGCGGCGCTGGATTTCGTCCGTGCCCTCGTAGATCCGCAGCAGCCGCAGTTCGCGGTACCAGCGCTCCACCGGCAGCTCACGCGTGTAGCCCATGCCGCCGTGGATCTGCAGCACGCGGTCCACGATCTCGTTCGCCTTCTGGCCGCCGTAGAGCTTCGCGATGGACTGCGCGTGCCGCGAGTCCACGCCCTGGTCCACCTGCCACGCGGCGTGCAGCACGAGCCAGCGCAACGCCTCCAGCTCCACCCCGGAGTCCGCGATCATCCACTGGATCGCCTGCCGCTCGGCGATCTTCTGCCCGAACGTCTCGCGCGTGTTCGCGTGCTCGATGGCCATCGAGATCAGCCGCTCGCAGGAGCCGATCGCGCGGGCAGGCAGCAGGTAACGGCCGCGGCCGATCCACTGCATGGCCAGGTTGAAGCCCTTGCCCTCCTCGCCGAGGATCTGGCTCTCCGGCACCCGCACGTCCTGGAACACCAGCGACGCCGGGCCCCACTCGCCCATCGTGTCGATGTACTCGGACTTCCAGCCCGCCTCACGGTCCACCAGGAAGCAGGTCACGCCACCGTTGGCGCCCTTCTCCGGGTCGGTGATCGCGAAGACCATCACGAAGTCGGCCTCGTTCCCGCCGGTGATGAAGGTCTTCTCGCCGTTGATGATCCAGTCGGCGCCGTCCTTGCGGGCCGAGGTGCGGATGGCCTTGGCGTCCGATCCGGCGCCGGGCTCGGTGATCGCGAAGCAGGACCTGCGCTCGCCGGCGATGGTCGGCAGGAGGTAGCGCTGCTTCTGCTCTTCGTTGGCGTAGAACAGGATGTTGTCCGCTGCGCCGCCGAACCGGAACGGCACGAACGTCTTGCCGAGCTCGGCCTCGAGCAGCGCCGTCATCACCGCGGACAGGCCCATGCCGCCGTACTCCTCGGGCGTCTGCACGCCCCAGAACCCGGATTCCTTCGCCTTGAGCTGCAGGTTCCGGTGCTCCTCCTCGGTCAGCCCCGGCTGCCCGGCGCGCTCGCGGCGCAGCACCTCGGGTTCCAGGGGCAGGAGCTCCTTCTGCACGAAGGTGCGAACCCAGTCACGCACCTCGCGCTCTTCGGTGCTCAGGGTGAAGTCCATCGCGAGCCCTCCCAAGGGACGTTACTAAGCGCTTGCTTACCTCAAGGCTAACGCAAACCCGCGACTGCCCGAAACTCGTCGCGGGAAAACCGCTGTGACCTCTCCGGCAGCCGGTGCGCGGCCGCCGCGCCAGGGCGTACTTTGGGCGCGTGATCGTGTGCGAGGTGTGGTGGGCCGAGCCGCTGCCCAGCGAACCCCGTTTCCTGGCCTTCCTCGACGAGCCCGAACGCGGCCGCTACCAGGCGTACCGGCGGGAGATCGACAGGCGCCGCTTCCTCACCGGGCGTGTGCTGGCGAAGACGGTGCTGGGCGAAAAGCTCGGCCGGGCGCCGGAATCGGTCCGGTTCGACGCCACCTGCGTCGACTGCGGGAAACCGCACGGCAAGCCGCGGCTGCCGGGCACGGAGTTCTCGATCTCCCACTCCGGCGAGCGAATCGGGCTGGCCGTCGCAGGCGCCTCGGTCGGGCTGGACGTGGAGACCGACACCCGCAACGCCGACGACCCGCTCATCGAGTACGCGCTCAACGAAACCGAGCGCGAGGCGCTGGCGGGGTTGAGTCCGGCGGACAAGGTCGGCGCGTTCTTCCGCTACTGGACGCAAAAAGAAGCGCTGATGAAGGCGACCGGACTGGGCCTGAAGATCCCGCTGCACAGCATCACGCTCGTCGACGGTCAGCTGGCCGCATGCTCCGACGCGGCCCTCGACCCGGCCACAACGCGCCTCGCCGATCTCTCGCCCGGCGAGGGCTATCGCGCGGCTGTCGCCGTGCTGACCTCGGAAGAGCTCGAGGTGCGCGAGGAGCGCTGGAGCGCTTAGAGGTCCAGGCCCATCGCCCGGAGCAGCGTCTGGAACTTCGCCGAGGTCTCGTCCAGCTCGGCCTTCGGGTCGGACGCCGGGACGATCCCGCCGCCCGCGTACAGGCGCATCGAACGCTCCGCCACCTCAGCGCAGCGGATCGACACCGCCCACTCGCCGTCGCCGCGCGCGTCCATCCAGCCGACGGCGCCCGCGTAGTACCCGCGCTCGAACGGCTCCAGCTCGCCGACCAGCTCCCGCGCCGCGTCGGTGGGGGTGCCGCAGATCGCCGGGGTCGGGTGCAGGGCCGCGGCCAGCCGCAGCGCCGTGACGTCCTGGTCGATCAGCTCCCCGGTCACGCGCGTGCCGAGATGCCACATCGTCGGAGTCGACACCAACGACGGCTCGCGCGGCACTTCGAGACGGCGGCAGAAGGGCCGCAGGGTCTCGACGATCGCCTCGGTCAGCACGGCGTGTTCGATGTGGTCTTTCTTCGACGCCGCAAGGGTTTCGCCGTTCTCGCGGTCGGTCACCGGGTCCGCGGAGCGAGGGGCTGAGCCGGCGTGCGGATGCGACACGACTTGGCCGCCGGAGCGGGACAGCAACAGCTCCGGCGTGGCGCCGATGAGCATCCGATCACCGGGCAGGCCCGCGGCGAAGGTGTAGGCCCCGGCCTTGTCGGCCACGAGGTTGTGCAGGATCGCCTGCGCCGGCACGGGCTCGTCGAATTCGAGGTCGAGCGCACGCGCGAGCACCACCTTGCGCAGGCCGCGCTCGCTGAGGATTTTGACCGCCCGCGTGACGGCCTCGACGTGCCGGACCGGCTCGGGCACGGCACGCACGACGGACGGGGCGCCGATGGGCTGGCGGGTTTCGACCGTGACGGGTTCGGCGGTGCGTACCGACCGCGGCACCACGACGTGCCCCGGCGCACCGGCCGTGTCGAAGGGCAGGACACCGACAGCGAGCGAGCCGGGCTCGTCGGACAACGCGGCCGAGACCGCTTCGCTCAGCGAGACCGCGTCGGAGTCGGTGAAGGTCGCCCCCTCGCCGGCGCCGTGGATCGTGCGCCGGGGGGTGCCGAAGTAGAAGTCCCCAGGTGTGAATTCCTCGAGCAGTCGTCTCGCGTCCACGCCTCCATTGTGGGCGCGGATCGGCGGAAAAGCCCCGCGAACTGCGTCACGTCCCACGCGTCGGGCCGCACGCAAAACACGAACCGGCGGGCACGCCAACACACGCACCCGCCGGTCCGAGGGTCTTACTTGAGCGCGTCGATAAGGGCTTCGCGCTGGCGCATCCACCACAGCCCGGCCGCACGCAAAACACGAACCGGCGGGCACGCCAACACACGCACCCGCCGGTCCGAGGGTCTTACTTGAGCGCGTCGATAAGGGCTTCGCGCTGGCGCATCCACCACAGCCCGGCCGCACGCAAAACACGAACCGGCGGGCACGCCAACACACGCACCCGCCGGTCCGAGGGTCTTACTTGAGCGCGTCGATAAGGGCTTCGCGCTGGCGTTCTCCAAGGCCGGCCGCACGCCGGTCGGGGTCGATGCCGGCCTGCTCGAGCAGGGCCGCCACCTTCACGGCGCCGAGGCCGGGCACCGCCTTCAGCAGCTGCGTGACCTTGGTCTTGCCGATGGTCTTGTCTTCCTTGGCCTTGAGCAGCACCTTGTCGATGCTCTGCTGGCCGGACTTGATCGACGCGAGCAGCTCGGAACGAGCCTTGCGGGCCTCGGCGGCCTTGGCCAGCGCTTCCGCACGCTGCTCCGGAGTCAACGTAGGCAGAGCCAACGTACTTGTCCTTCCTGTATCGGGTGTCCGCTCTCGCGGTGACGGCCGGGCACCCAGCGGTGCTTGCAGATGCAAGCGCTGGCCAGGCCGTCCTGTCCACGGCCCCAGTAAACGCCACCTGGGCCAATGCTGCGAAATCGACACGCGCGACCTCGCCCGGTCGGGGCGGGGCCGGTCGTTCCTGGCGGTGAGCGGTACCTACGACTTAGAGTCACCGCTGACGCAAGTTCACCGTCGAACCCAGCCCGCGGGAGTCGCCCATGTTGAGCACGATGCAGGACGGACACCTCTCCATCGGCACGCTGTTGCGCCACGGCAGCAAAGTGCACGCGACCAGCGAAATCACCACGTGGACCGGCACCGGGGCACGCCGGGAGACCTTCGCCGAACTCGGCGCGAACTCGGCCCGGCTGGCGAACGCGCTGCGGGCACTCGGGATCACCGGGGACCAGCGGGTCGGCACCTTCATGTGGAACAACGCGGAGCACATGGCGGCCTACTGCGCCATCCCCGCGATGGGTGCCGTGTTGCACACGCTCAACATCCGGTTGTTCCCCGAGCAACTGGTTTTCGTCGCCAACCACGCCGAGGACCAGGTGATCATCGTCGACGGGACACTGGTTCCGCTCCTGGCGAAACAGCTCCCGTCGATGAAGACGGTGCGGCACGTGATCGTCGCCAACGGGGACGCCGCCACCCTGCAGGCCCCCGACGGCATCGAGGTGCACTCCTACGCCGAGCTGCTGGCCGCCCAGCCGGACACGTTCGACTGGCCCGACGTGGACGAACGCGCGGCGGCTGCGATGTGTTACACCTCGGGCACCACGGGTGACCCGAAAGGGGTGGCCTACTCGCACCGGTCGCTCTGGCTGCACTCGATGCAGGTGTGCATGACCGACTCGATGCGCCTCGCCGAGGACGACAAGGCGCTCGCGATCGTGCCGATGTTCCACGCGATGTCGTGGGGTCTGCCCTACGCCGCGCTGATGGTCGGCGCCTCGCTCGTGATGCCGGACCGCTTCCTGCAGCCCGAGCCGATCGCCCAGATCCTCGACGCCGAAAAACCCACCTTCGCCGCCGCGGTGCCGACGATCTGGCAGGGCCTGCTCCAGCAGCTGGAAGCGCACCCGCAGGACATCTCGCACCTGCGTGAGGTCGTGGTCGGCGGTTCGGCCGCGCCGCCGTCGATGATGCACGCTTTCGAGGAGAACTACGGCGTGCCGATCCTGCATGCCTGGGGCATGACGGAGACCTCCCCGCTGGGCAGCGTCGCCCGCCCGCCGGCGGCCGCGGAGGGTGACGAACGCTGGGCGTACCGGTACACGCAGGGCCGGTTCCCGGCGTCAGTGAGTGCCCGGCTGATCGGCGACAACGGCGAGGAACTGCCGTGGGACAACGAGGCCGTCGGCGAGCTGGAGGTGCAGGGCCCGTGGATCGCGGCGTCCTACTACGGCGGCTCGGCCGTGGACCCGGAGAAGTTCCACGACGGCTGGTTGCGCACCGGTGACGTGGGCAAGATCAGCCCGGACGGGTTCCTGACGCTGACCGACCGCTCCAAGGACGTGATCAAGTCCGGCGGCGAGTGGATCTCTTCGGTGGATCTGGAGAACGCCGTGATGGGGCACCCGGCGGTCGCCGAAGCCGCCGTGATCGGCGTCCCGGACGAGAAGTGGGACGAACGCCCTCTGGTGGCCGTCGTGCTCCGGCAAGGCCAACAGGTCACCGCCGCCGAGCTGCGTGAATACCTCGCCGACAAGGTCGCGAAGTGGCAGCTGCCGGAACACTGGACCTTCGTCGAGGAGGTCCCGAAGACCAGCGTCGGCAAGTTCGACAAGAAGCGCCTGCGCGCCCTGAACCACGACGGAAAGCTCGACATCACCCACTTCTAGAAGCCGGGCCCCGCCACGCCACCCGCCTCGCGTCCCGAGAGCGGTCCGCCCCAGCGGACGCGCTCTCACGCGGCGCGATCCGCGCCAGCGGACTCGCTCCTCCTCCCAACCACCCCGAAAACCGCCGTCCGACCTACGGACCCCCCTCATCCTGGAGCCTGCCTGTCCGGCGAGGACGCTCTTGATCTCTTGATCTCTTGATCTTTTGACCTTTCACCTCCACCCCACCCCACTTTCCCGAGAAAAATTCGCGTTCCGGTGGCCCGGGAGCAACCTGTCGGCCAGAATCGGTCGGCAGGTTGCCATCCGGAGGTGCAGCGGCATGGGAATGCTTTCCAGGCGCGGGTTCGTGACGGCGTCCGGCCTTGCCGGGCTGGGGCTGCTGGTGGCGACGCCGCAGGCCAGCGCGAAACGGGCGGTGACCACGGCGGGGACCACGCTGGAGTCGGTGGCCACCCCGGTCACCGCCGGCACGGACAAGTACTCGCGGCTCGCCGCCGGGCCGGGCTGGCCGCTGGTCGTGCGCGAGGACCTCGTCGCCGGGCAACCCGGCCGCGACGACCGGCGCACGGGCATCGCGTCCTTCGTGCAGTTCACCGACCTGCACATCACCGACACCGAGAGCCCGGCGCGGTTCGAGTACCTGCACCCGCTGATCGGCTCCGCGCACCGTCCACAAGAGACACTCGGGACAGTGGCCACAGCTTCGCTGGTGCGGCGGGTGAACAGCCTGTGCACGGGCCCGTTCACCGGCAAGCCCTTCGACTTCGTGGTGACCACCGGCGACAACACCGACAACCACGAGCACCTCGAGCTGGACTGGTTCCTCAAGCTCCTCAACGGCGGCAGCATCACGCCGAACTCCGGCGACCCGAACCGCTACGAGGGCGTGCAGGCGTCCGGTTCGCCGTCGTTCTGGAACCCGGACACCCCGTTGAGCGGCGACGACTACACCACCAAAGGCTTCCCCGAGCTGCCCGGCCTGCTCACCGCCGCCGGCCGCACCTTCACGTCGCCGGGCCTCGACATCCCGTGGTACTGCACCTTCGGCAACCACGACGACAGCGTCGTCGGCACGCTGCCGGAGGGCATTCCCGGCATCGAGCTCTGGTACACCGGCCGCTACAAGATCATCGGCAAGGACGAGAGCGACTCGGCCAAACTCGCCGCCGCCATCAGGCAGCCGGGCGCCTCGGTGCCGGTGGCGGAACTGTTCGGCGGCAAGGGCACCGTCCGCGAGGTCACCCCCGACGCACGCCGGAAACCCTTCAGCACGGCCGAATTCGTGCAGTCGCACCTGAGCTCGGCGAACACCGGGCCCGGTCCGGTGGGGCACGGGTTCGGCGCGGACAACGCCGACGGGGTCGACGTCTACTACACCTTCCGGATCGCACCCGGCATCACCGGGATCAGCCTCGATACCACGACGCTGGCCGGGTTCGCCGACGGTTCGATCGGGCTGCGGCAGTACCTGTGGGTCGAGAAAACGCTGACACGCAACAGTTCCACGTACTACGACTTCTTCGGCAACAAGGTCACCCAGCAGGTCACCGACGAGCTCTTCGTCCTGTTCAGCCACCACACCTCGACCACGATGGGCAACGTGCTGCCCGATTCACGGCATCCGCTGGACCCGCGGCTGGACGGCACCGCGTTCACCGGGCTGCTGACCCGGTTCCCGAACGTGCTGGCGTGGGTCAACGGCCACAGCCACCTGAACAAGATCACCCCGCACCCCGGCAAGACCCCGGCGCAGGGCTTCTGGGAGATCAACACCGCTTCGCACGTGGATTTCCCGCAGCAGGCCCGGATCATCGAGGTCGCCGACAACGCCGACGGCACGCTTTCCCTGTTCACCACGCTCATCGAGGCCGAGGCGCCCTGCGCCGCGGACTACGGCGACACCTCGCCCGCCGCGCTCGCGTCCCTGTACCGGGAGTTCGCCTACAACGACATCCACGTGAACCTGGACCGCGTCGGCGCCGCGGCCGATCACAACACCGAGTTGGTGATCGTCAACCCGCTACGCTGAACCGCATGGCCGAACTCGACGAAGAGGGCACCGCGCTGTTCCACCAGACCATGCCGTTCACCAAGCGGCTCGGGGTCGAGGTGCTGGCGCACGGCAAGGACGCCGTCAAGGCGCGCCTGGCGTGGGAGGAGTCGCTGTGCACCCTCGGCGGCGTGCTGCACGGCGGCACGCTGATGACGCTGGCCGACGCCACCGCGGCGGTGTGCGCGTTCCTGAACCTGCCCGAGGGCGCGAAGGGGACCACGACGATCGAGTCGAAGACCAACTTCCTGCGCGCCGTGCGCGATGGGCACGCGACGGCGACGGCGCGGCCGCTGCACGCCGGGCGCAAGGTGATCGTCGTCGAGACCGAGGTGCACGACGACGAAGGCAAGCTCGTCGCCAAGGTGACACAGAGCCAAGCCGTGCTGTGACGTGACAAGTTAGTGGTTTACACCACTGGCCGGCAGCGGGAAAATCCCAGGATGACCCGGATGCGCGCATGCCGTTTGCTGGCCGTGGTGACGATAGCGGTGCTGGCCACGGCCACCGCCCAGCCCGCGCTGGCCCAGTCGGCGCGGCCTGGCGAGGCCGTCGACTATCACGAATGGTCCGGACAGCTCTTCCGTTCGGGTGAGCCCGAAGGGGTGGCGAATTCCGGCGGGTTGTCCATCGCCCGCCCAGCCGGGACGACCACCTACGGGGGCCGCACGTACGACTTCGCGCGGTGGACTTCGCCGGTGTTCCACCAGGGTTTCGACGCCACTCAGCTGATCGCTTCGTGGAACGCGCGCACCCCGGAGCGGACGTGGCTGCAGGTCGAGGCGCAGGGCCGCACCAGCACGGGCGCCGAGACGGCCTGGTACGTCATGGGCCGGTGGGCCAGCGGCGACGAGAGCATCCAGCGCACCAGCGTCGACGGCCAGGACGACGCGAACGCGGCGGTCAACGTGGACACGCTGGAGATGAAGCCGGGCGTGCAGCTGCGTTCGTACCGGCTGCGGGTGAGCCTGTACCGGGAGGCGGGCAGCGGGGCGAGCCCGGTGCTCACGTCCATCGGCGCGATGACGTCGAACGTGCCGGACCGGTTCGACGTGCCGCTTTCCCAGCCCGGCAAGGCTTCCGGGATCGAGCTGCCGGTGCCGGCGTACGCCCAGAACATCCACAAAGGACAGTTCCCGGAGTACGGCGGTGGCGGGGAGAACTGGTGCAGCCCGACGTCCACGGAGATGGTCACCGAGTACTGGGGCCGCAAGCCGCGCGCCGAGCAGCTTTCCTGGATCCCGGCGGACTACCCGGACCCGACGGTGGACTACGCGGCGCGCTACACCTACGACTATTCCTACCAGGGCACCGGGAACTGGCCCTTCAACACCGCCTACGCCGCGGAGTTCGGGCTGCGCGGGCACATCACGCGGCTGCGCTCGCTGGCCGACATCGAGGACTACATCGCCCGCGGCATCCCGGTGATCACTTCGCAGTCCTTCCGCGCCGACGAGCTGGACGGCGCCGGGTACGGGACTTCGGGGCACATCATGGTGGTCATCGGCTTCACCAAGGACGGGGACGTGATCGTGAACGACCCGGCGTCCAACACCGACGGCAACGTGCGCACCGTCTACAAGCGCGCCCAGTTCGAGACGATCTGGCTCCGCACGAAGCGCTACACCGACACCGGCGCGGTGGCCAGCGGGACGGGCGGCGTCGCCTACATCATCACGCCCTGACCCGGTTCGCTTTCCCTGACATGCCCCGACATATCTCGCAGTCGCGATGAATGCATGGTTCATGGCAAGCTGCGGGGGACGGTCGAGGCGGAAAGGTGGGCGAAGATGCCGCACGAGGTCCAGGGAGTCGTGTCCCGCGCGAAGGGTGAGCCGGTCTCGTTGGAGGCCGTGGTGGTGCCCGATCCGGGTCCCGGCGAGGCGGTGGTCTCGGTGAAGGCCTGCGGGGTCTGCCACACGGACCTGCACTACCGCGAGGGCGGCATCAACGACGAGTTCCCGTTCCTGCTCGGGCACGAGGCGGCCGGGTACGTGGAGCAGGTCGGCGAGGGCGTGACGGATCTCGAGCCCGGTGACTTCGTGATCCTGAACTGGCGCGCGGTGTGCGGCACCTGCCGTGCCTGCAAGCGCGGCAAGCCCTGGTACTGCTTCTCCACGTTCAACGCGAGCCAGGCGATGACCTTGGCCGATGGCACGAAGCTCAGTCCCGCCTTGGGAATCGGCGCGTTCCTGGAGAAGACGCTCGTGCACGCCGGACAGTGCACGAAGGTCAGTCCCGAAGCGGAGCCCGCGGTGGCGGGGCTGCTCGGCTGCGGTGTGATGGCCGGGATCGGCGCGGCGATCAACACCGGCGCGGTGACGCGTGGGGACACGGTCGCGGTGATCGGCTGCGGGGGCGTCGGTGACGCGGCGATCGCGGGCGCGCGGCTGGCCGGGGCGCGCACCATCGTCGCCGTCGACATGGACGACCGGAAACTGGACTGGGCCAAGGACTTCGGCGCCACGCACACGGTGAACTCACGCGGCAAGAGCGAGGATGAGGTCGTCGAGGCGATCCAGGACCTGACCGAGAGTTTCGGCGCGGACGTCGTGATCGATGCCGTCGGCAGGCCGGAGACGTGGCGGACGGCCTTCTACGGCCGGGATCTCGCGGGCACCGTCGTGCTCGTCGGAGTGCCCACTCCGGACATGCGGCTCGACGGCGTGCCGCTTGTCGACTTCTTCTCGCGTGGTGGCTCGCTCAAGTCCTCGTGGTACGGCGACTGCCTGCCGTCGCGGGACTTCCCGATGCTCGTCGATCTGTACCTGCAGGGCAGGTTGCCGCTCGACAAGTTCGTCACGGAACGGATCGGGCCGGCCGGTGTGGAGGGCGCGTTCGCCTCGATGCACCGCGGCGAGGTGCTGCGCAGCGTGGTCGAGTTCGGCTGATCCCGGCTGTACCCAACGGAAAACGGCACGTGGCGCGCCTTTTCGGCGCCCTGCCAAGAACACGGGAGCGTGATCGTCTAATATCGCCCGCCTGAAACCGAATAGGGCACGGTGGCAACGTTCATGGACGATGACAGTCACACTGCGTTCAGGCAGTACCGGTCCCAGTCTTCAGCTCCCGATGCAGATGCACGTTCATCTGCACGCGCATCCAGTCTGGCGAACACCCGGGCCCGGCGCACGACCGCACGCGTCGCCGACGACCTACTGTTGGACGCGGCGCGGCGCTGCGTGCTGACGGTAGGGCTCCGGCGGGCGACGCTGGCCGAAATCGCGCGAACCGCGAAGGTCAGCAGGATGACGCTCTACCGGCGTTTTCCCGATGTGCGCAGCGTGCTTTCGGCGCTGATGACCAGGGAGTTCGGCGCGCTGCTGCACGAGGCGAGTGCCGCCGCGGCCGGCGCGCAAACGGCACGGCAGCGACTGGTGCACAGCGCGGTCGCGGCGGTCCGGTTGCTCAACGACGACGAGTTGATGCGCACCGTGATCGACGTGGACACCGAGCTTTTGTTGCCATACATAGTCGATCGGCTCGGCGGCACCCAGCGGGTCGGGGAACAGGTGATCAAGGCACACCTGGACGCCGGCAAACAGGACGGTTCGATCCGCGGCGGCGATCCCGCCGTACAGGCCAGGGCTGTGTTGCTCGTGGTCCAGTCCTTCGTCCTGTCCCTCCGCGCGGCGACGGCCGATGTCGACGGAAAAGCACTACTGGCCGAGATGTCACACCATCTCGACGCGGCACTGCGCCCCTGAACGCACAAAGCAGCCCGGGAAGGAGTTGTCCTTCCCGGGCTTCATCATGTGCGGGGCCGGGGTCTGTGGTCTTTTTGAGGGCGGATCGCGCCAGCGATCCGCCCTAGAGGTGGGTGCTCATCCCGTCGCCTGCCCAGCCCCTTCATCACTTTGCCCTGGGCCCGCAACCCCTCTCCCCAGCACGCACCCGAGCGCACAAAGCTTGCGGGCCCAGGGGAAAGTGATAGCGCTTCCGCAGGCGACGGGATGAGCACCCACCTCTCCCCCCCTCGCAACCGGTGGCCGAGCTACGGGCGATGCCCATCCTGGAGCCTGCCTCCCGGCGAGGGGATCTTTTAATCTTT
>NZ_VMNW02000147.1 GCF_007713735.2 Amycolatopsis acidicola
GCTTGGTGGCGACCGGGGCTGTGGCGGCGGGGCGCGGAGTGTTGGGCGCGCGGTTGCCCGTGGCGGCGGGTGCTTGGCCGCCGCTCGCCGGTGGCGACCGCGCGGGGCTGTGGCGTGGCTTGAGACGGCGCGGAGCGGTGGGCGCGCGGTTGCCCGTGGCGGCGGATGCTTGGCCGCCGCTCGCCGGTGGCTGGGTGGGAGCGTGGGCTGGCCGAGGGCCCGCAAGCTGGGCCATCGTTCGTCAGCCACCCCATCAAACAGCCGGAGCGTCCACAGTGGACGCTAGTCCTCCGCGCGTGGGGCCCAGAGGCGGTCGGCGTCGCCGGCGGCCAGGCGGCCTCGGTAGACGTCGATCTTGTGGTCGATCAGCTCGAGGTGTTCCCGTATCTCGGCGAGTTTCGCCAGCACCTCCTCCCGGTGCGCCTCCATGAGGGCCAGCCGCTCCTCCTCGTTGCCGTGCCCGGCGGCGACGAGCTCGGCGTAGCGCCGGATGGTCCGGATCGGAATCCCCGTCGACCGCAGCCTGGTGCAGACGCCGATCCACTCCAGGTCGACCGGGCTGTACCGGCGCCGCCCGCCCGCCGTCCGGTCCACGGCCGTGACGACGAGCCCGGCGCGTTCGTAGTAACGCAGGGTGTGCACGCTGACCCCGGTGCGCCGCGCGGCCTCCGCGATGCTCACGCCCGCGGTTCGTGCGTTGACTTCGAGCACGCTCTAAATCCTAGCGTTGCGGGCATGGAAGTCTCAACGCCGCCGGACCGCCGCCGGATGCTCGTGCTCGCGATCTGCTGCGCCTCGATGGTCGTCGCGATCATGGACATCTCGATCGTCAACGTCGCGCTGCCCTCGATCCGCCGGGATCTCGCCGCGCCCGTGTCCGGTCTGGAATGGACAGTCGACGCCTATACGTTGGTACTGGCCGCTTTCCTGCTGGCGGCGGGGTCCACAGCGGACAGAGTGGGGCGACGCCGGGTCTTCATGACCGGGCTGGCGGTGTTCGGCCTCGGCTCGGTGCTGTGCGCGCTGGCGCCGGGCATCGGCTGGCTCGTCGCGGCTCGCGCGGTGCAGGCGGCCGGGGGCACGATGCTCAACCCGGTGGCGCTGGCGATCATCGTCACGACGTTCACCGACCCGGCCGAACGAGCCAGGGCGATCGGCGTTTTCGGGGCCATGTCGGGGTTTTCGCTGGGGCTCGGGCCGATACTCGGCGGCGCGCTGGTGGACGCGCTCGGCTGGCGTGCGATCTTCTGGGTCAACGTGCCGATCGTCGCCGCCGCCCTCGTGTGCGCCCGGAGGTTCGTGCCGGAGTCCCGCGCCGCCCACGGCCGCCGGTTCGATCCGGTGGGGCAGCTGCTGGTGGTGCTGGTGCTCGGCAGCCTGGTCTTCGCGATCATCGAATCGGCGCGGCTGGGCTGGACGTCGCCGCTCATCCTCGGGCTGCTCGCCGTGGTCGCGCTCGCACTGCCCGCCCTCATCCGGTACGAGACGCGTCGCCGGGAACCGTTGCTGGAACTGAGATTGTTCCGCAGCGTGCCGTTCGGCTCGGCGATCGCGATGGCGCTGTTCGCCTTCGCGGGCTTCGGCGTGTTCCTGTTTCTCACCACCCTGTACCTGCAGAGCGTGCGAGGGCTTTCGGCGCTGGCGGCCGGGCTGTGCGTGCTGCCCGTCGGTGTGCTGATTCTCGTGCTGACGCCGCAGACCGGCCGGTTCGTCGGCGCGCGAGGGCCGCGTGCGCCACTCGTCGTCGCCGGGGTGGCGCTGGCGCTGAGCGGCGCCGTGTCGGCCTGCTTCGGCCCGGCCACGCCATTGCCGGTCGTCCTCGGCAGTTACGTGGTGTTCGGGATCTTCCAGGCCACGATCAACCCGCCGATCGCGAACACGGCGATCTCGGGGATGCCGCGGTCGATGGCCGGGCTCGCCGGTTCGCTCGCGTCGGTCGGCAGACAGGTCGGGGTCAGCCTGGGAGTGGCGATCGCCGGTACGGCGGTCGGTTCCGCGCACAGGGCGGCCGAGTTCACCGCCGCCGCGCGCGGAATCTGGCTGCTGGTAGTGGGTTTGGGCGTGGTGATCGTGGTGCTCGCGCTCGTCAGCACCGGCCCGCGCGCGCTGGCGAGCGCGGGCCGGGCGGCGGCGCTGTTCGACGAGATGGAACGCGGCGGGACTGTCACCGTCCGAAAAGGACCTCAGCCCTGACCGGCCTCGCGCAAGGCCGCCCAGGCATCCGCCACGGGCGCGAGGTGGGCGAGCTTGTCCGGGTTGGTGATCGTGCGGATCGTCTGGATCCGGCCTTCGAGGACGTCGAACGCCCAGGTGCTCAGCACGCGGGCGTCACGGTCGCGGAACACGGCGCCCGGCTGGCCGTTCACCTCGTGCGGGTCCACGCGGGCGCCGATCCGGGCGAACAGCGGCATGAGCGCGGCCAGCACCCGGGCGACGTTCGCGCTACCGGCGAAGACCTCGCCCCAGTTCGGCGCCTTGCCGCCGGCGTCGCCGACCAGTTGGACGTCCGCGGCCAGCAACTCGGTCAGCGCGGCGAGATCCCCGTCGCGGAAAGCGTCGAGGAACCGGACCGCGAGCGCCTCCCGTTGGGCGCGGTCGGCCTCGAACCGCGGGCGGCCCGCGTCCATGTGCCGCCGCGCCCGCACCGCGAGCTGACGGCACGCGGCCTCCGAGCGGCCGACTGTGGACGCGACCTCCGGGAACCCGAAGCCGAACACCTCGCGCAGCACGAAGACCGCGCGCTCGAGCGGGCTGAGCCGTTCGAGCAGAAGCAGCGCCGCCATCGACAACGAGTCGGCCAGCTCGGCCGAGCGTTGCGGATCCTCGTACGGGTCGGCCAGCAACGGCTCCGGGAACCACGGCCCGACATAGGCTTCGCGCCGGACGCGGGCCGAGCGCAGCACGTCGATCGCGATGCGGCTCACCGTGGCCGAGAGATACGCCCTGACCGACTCGGGCTGGGTCGGGGAACTCTCGTAGCGCAGCCAGGTTTCCTGGACCGCGTCCTCGGCTTCGCTCACGCTGCCGAGCAGGCGGTAGGCGATCGAGAACAGCAGCGGCCGCAGCTCCTCGAACTCCACGACCCGGTTGCTGTCCGGGGTCACCACGGCAGGGGGCCCTCTTCGCTGAAGAACCCGCCGGTCGGCCCGTCGTCGCCGATCGTCGCGAGGCGCACGAGCACGGCGGCGCCCTGCGCGACCGTGAGGAAACCGGTGTGGTTGTTGGCATCCGTGTCGACGAACCCGGGTGCGACGGCGTTGACGCGGAAGCCGTCCTTGCGGAGTTCGTTGGCGTACTGGACGGTCAGCGCGCAGAGCGCGGACTTGGACGGGCTGTAGGCGGCCGACGGGAGCAACGCCGCCATCGGCCCGTCCGGGTCGCTGGCCAGGGTGACGGACGCGGCGTGGCTGCTGACGTTGACGATGCGGGGCGCGGCTGAACGGCGCAGCAGCGGCAGCATCGCGTTCGTCACCGAGATCACCCCGAACACGTTGGTCTCGAACACTTTCCGGACCAGGTCCAGCTCGACCGTACTGGGGATCTGGTCGGTCGCGTCCTCCGGGTTGACCTGCCCGGATCCGCTGATGCCGGCGTTGTTGATCAGCACGTCCAGCCGCCCGAAGCGCTCGTCGATCCACTTCGCGGCTTCGCGCGCGGTGGCGGCATCGGCGACGTCCAGGGTCACCGCGTGCACGTCGCCGCGCAGCTCCGCCACGGCGGCCGCGCCGCGCCGCGGATCCCTGGCGCCGACCAGCACCGTCATCCCGAGCGCGGCCAGTTCTGCCGCCGCGCCCCGGCCGATGCCCTTGTTGGCGCCGGTGACCAGCGCGACCTTCCGCTCGCTCATCGTTTTCTCCTCGTCTCGGGGTCTGTCACACCCCAAGACGAGAGAGGACGGGCGCGCTGTGACATGGCGGGCCGCGAAAAAGCGGAATCAGCCCGACAGCGTCTTCCGGCGGGTCAGCCAGGTCTGCGACGGACGGCATTCGAGCGTGGTGCCGTCCGCGCGGCACCACGTCTGGTATCCGTGCGAGTACAGCTGCGAGCCGACCCACGCGTAGCCCGGGGAATCCTTGCCACGCGGCGTATACGGGACGAAGTTGGCCGCGTCGTCGACACTGCCCGTGCCGTCGTAGCGGGCCACCGTCGGGTACGGGTACACCGGGCGGCTGCGGGTGACCGTGCCGTTGGTGACGTTCGAGGCGACGATCTTGTCCGGCGACCGTCCACTTTCGACCCACGCCATCACGGGCGTCAGCACGTCGAAGGTGTTCGGCCCCTCACCGCCGCCGCAGTGCGCGACACCAGGGAACAGGTACAGCCGCGCGAAGCGGTCGACGGTGCTCCCGCCCATCGTGCCGCGCAACGCGTCCCAGTACTCCAGCGTGTTCTGCGGCGAGATGTGCTGGTCGCTCCAGCCGTGCCACAGCAGGAGTTTCCCGCCGCCGCGCTGGAAAGCGCCGAGATCCGGGTCCATCGCGGACATGTAGCTCGACGACTGCACGGTGTTCCAGAACGCCTGCACCGTGAACTTCAGGTCCGACAACTGGAAGTCCGGGTTCTGCGCGTCCGGGAACGCGAGGTACCGCAGGTAGGACAAGGCGAAGTTCTCGCTCTGCGGGATCTGGTCCGGGGTGGCCGGGACGAACAGCGTCCAGTCCAGTTCGGACCCCCACTCGTGCGCGATTTCCGGTTCCAGGCGGTTGCCCTTGGCGTCGGTGGCGCCGTCATGCAGTTTGCGGACCACCGCCGCTTCGGCGGGGGAGAGGCACGTCGAGGTGTCCTGGCCTGCCTTGCAGCGCAAGGCATCCGGGTCGAAATGGCACTGGCGCGGATCGTCGATCAGGCCGTCGCGGAGGCCGTCGATCCCGTCGCAGGCGTTGAGCACCGCGGCGTGGATCATCGGCAGTTTGGCGGCGTAGAGGATGAACTTCCCGTTGTCGTCGAGATTCGCGACGACGTTCCACGCGTGGTGGTAGGTGTTCTGCACGGCCATGTTGTTGGCCGGCGCGCCCGCCGAAATCCCGTCGAAGTCGCCGGGATAGCGCTGGGCCTCCATGAGCGCTTCGCGGCCGCCGTCGGAGCAGCCGGTGAAGTAGGAGTACTTCGCCGCGCGGCCGTAGAATTTCGCGATGATCGCCTTGGCGACCTGCGAAGTGACATGCACGCCGCGGTAGGCGAAGTCGATCTGCGCCTGCGGGTTGTCCAGCGCCCACGAACCGTCGTTGAGGCCCTGGTGCCCCATGTCGGTGGTGGCGCTGGCGACCGTGCCGTCGGTGACCGGCGGGCAGTTCGACGCCTGGCCGTAGTCGATGTTCGCGCTGCCGCACAGGCCGCCGCAACCGGTCTGCACGTAGCGCTGCGTCCAGCCGTTCACCGGCAGCCGCAGGACGATCGTGTCGGCGGGGGAGATCGTGCCGCGCACTTCGCAGTACGGCGCGGCGGTCCCGGTGGAGACGACGGTGGCCGACTGGATCGTGACCGGCGCGTCGGTCACGTGGTCGAGCTTCAGGCCGGTGACGGCCGAGCACTGCATCGCGGGCTGGATCGCGGGCAGGTCCGCGAGGCCCTCGGGGGTGATGGGCGTGCGCGAAGCCGCGTCGCCGGTGCCTGTCGCCAGCAAGCAGGAGGCGACGAGTGCACCGGCGAGCACGGCCGGGCGCAGGAGGGACAAGCGACGATTTCTTCGAGGACGAACTAAAAACCAGCGCATCCGGGGTCTCCTCGCCGGTCGGCTTTGATCGGTCGAGCCACTGCGAGGACGGAAGTTACGCTGCTGTAGAAGAAATTGTCAACTATTTCTCAGACAAGTTTGTATCGGATCAGACGCCGACCGTGTCCGGTTCGGGCTTCAGCGCGGCCTGGCGCGTGCGCGGGCCGAAGATCGCCAGCACGACCGCGCCGACCATCCAGGTGCCCGCGATGAACAGGAAAACGCTCTGGTAGCCGCTGTTGTTGTACAGCGCGGCGACGATCAGCGGCCCCGCGGCGTTCGAGAGCCTGCCCAGCCCGTACGAAACCCCGGTGCCCAGCGACCGGGCGCGGGTGTCGAACAGCTCGGGGGAGTAGGCGTACCCGAGCGCGGTGTAGCCCCGCTCGAACAGGTTCACCGAGAAGCCGAACACGACGATCAGGATCGGGTTGAACGTCAGCCCGTACAGCAGGCCGCACACCGCGATCACGACGCCGAACCCGACCAGGCACCACTTGCGCTCGAAGCGGTCGGTGACCAGCGCCGCGAGATACGAGCCGAGCGGGGCGCCGACCGTGGTGAGCGCGACGTAGAACACCGACTTCTCCACGCTGAAGCCCTCTTTGGCCAGCAGCGTGGGCGCCCACGTCGAGTAGCCGAAGAAGCCGATCGTCTGCGTGACCCACACGACGGTGAGCAGCAGCGTCGGGAACAGGTACTTCTTCTGCAGCAGCATCCGCAGCGGCGCCTTGCCCGCCGGAGCCTCCTCGATCGGCGGCGCGGGCTCGGGCAGCGGGCCCTTCTCGGCGATCACCCGCGCCTCGATCTCGCGCAGGATTTCGTCGGCCTTCTCGTGCCTGCCCCTGCTCTCGTGCCAGCGCGGGGATTCCTTGAGCTGCCTGGTGAACAGCACGAGCAGGATGCCCAGCGCGCCCCACAGGTAGACCAGCCGCCAGGTCCACGAGTTGATGTCGACGACGGCGCTGGCGATGAGGCTGGTGACCGGGGTGCCGCAGATGCCGATCACGATCGCGTAGGCCTGGTACTTGCCGCGGCTGGCGGCCGGGTACAGCTCGTTGACGTAGATGACCGCGACCACCGTCATCGCCGACAGCCCGGCGGACGTCAGGACGCGGAACACGCCGAGCGACCAGATGTCCCACGAGAACACCGCCGCGAGCGAGAAGACGCCGAACCACACCGTGGTCCACATCAGCGCGCGTTTGCGGCCCCAGCGGTCGGCGATCGCGCCGGCCACGACGGAGCCGAGGAACATGCCGACGAACGACAGCGAGGTCACGTAGGCGACCTGGTTGACCGTGGTACCCCACAGCTTGATCAGCTTCGGCGAGGTGGTCGAGAAGCTGTTGATGTCGGCGAACTCGAAGAAGTACGCGAACGACACCGCGAGCAGGGTGATCTTGTGGAACCGGGAGACCGGCAACCGGTTCAGCCGGTTGAGTGCATTGGCGTGCTGCATCGCATGCCCTTCGGAATGGGGGCTCAGGCTGTTTCGCCGGGCCAGTAGAGGCGGGTGGGGTTGGCGACGAGCAGCTTCTGCCGCTGCTCGGCCGTGACCGCCACCTGCGGGACGTAGTCGACGAGCAGGCCGTCGTCGGGCATGTGGTTCTTGAGGTTGGGGTGCGGCCAGTCGGAGCCCCACAGAACCTGGTCGGGGAACTCCGAAACGACGCGCCGCGCGAAGGGCACGACGTCGGTGTACGCGTGCCGCTCGCCGTTCAGCGCCGGGGGCCCGGTGACGGTGAGTCGCTCGGGGCAGCTCACCTTCACCCAGACGTCGTTGCGGTCGACGAAGCGCAGGAACCGGGTGAACTCCGGGCCCTCCACCGGCTGCGTCACGTCCGGCCGTCCCATGTGGTCGACGACGAGCGGTGCGGGCAGCGAGCCGAAAAAGCCTTCCAGCTCTTCGAGATCCGCGGCCTCGAAGTAGAGCACGATGTGCCAGCCCAGCGGCGCGATCTTCGCCGCGATCGTGCCGAGGTTATCCTTCGGGGAGGCGTCGACCAGGCGCTTGACGAAGTTGAACCGCACTCCGCGTACCCCGGCCTCGTGCAGCTCGCGCAACTCGCTCTCGGTCACGTCCGGGCGCACCGTCGCGACGCCGCGCGCCCGGCCGCCGGACGCGCGCACGGCGTCGAGCATCGCGGAGTTGTCCGCGCCGTGGCAGGTGGCCTGCACGATCACGTTCCGGCTCACGCCGAGGTGGTCGCGAAGGGCGAACAACTGGTCCTTGCTCGCGTCACACGGCGTGTACTTGCGCTCCGGCGCGAAGGGGAATTCCGCCTGGGGACCGAAGACGTGGCAGTGCGCGTCGACGGTGCCGTCGGGGAGCCGGAAGGCCGGTTCGGACGGGCCGTCGTACCAGTCCAGCCAGCCGGGGGTCTTGGGTTGCAGCGTGCTCATGGAATCCTCGGAGTTCTCTGTCAGCGGCCCTGGTTCTTGAGCAGGGCGTCCAGCCGCGGGTAGACGCGACGGGCGTTGTGTTCCCTGATCGCGGCCCAGTCATCCGCGGAGAGTTTCGGCGAGGCCTCCGCGTAGCGGCGGGTGTCGTCGAAGTACTGGCCGGTGCGCGGGTCGATGCTGCGGACCGCGCCGATCATCTCCGAGGCGAACAGGATGTTGCGCGCCGGGATGACGTCGAAGAGCAGGTCCGAGCCGGGCTGGTGGTAGACGCAGGTGTCGAAGAAGACGTTGCCGAGCAAGTGTTCCTCGAGCTCCGGCTTGTCCAGCGCCATCGCCAGGCCGCGGAACCGGCCCCAGTGGTACGGCACCGCGCCGCCACCGTGCGGGATGATCAGCTTCAGGGTGGGGAAGTCCTTGAACAGGTCGCCCTGGATCAGCTGCATGAACGCCGTGGTGTCGGCGTTGAGGTAGTGCGCGCCGGTGGTGTGGAACGCGGGGTTGACGCTCGTGCTCACGTGCACCATCGCGGGCACGTCGAACTCGACCATCTTCTCGTAGATCGGGTACCAGGACTTGTCGGTCAGCGGCGGGGCCGTCCAGTGCCCGCCGGAGGGGTCCGGGTTGAGGTTCAGCGCGACGGCGCCGTACTCCTCGACGCAGCGCGTCAGCTCGGGGATGCAGGTGGCCGGGTCCACGCCGGGGGACTGCGGCAGCATCGCGGCGGGGGCGAAGCGGTCCGGGTACAGCTTGCTGACGCGGTAGCACAGCTCGTTGCAGATGCCCGCCCATTCCGCGGACGTCTCGAAGCCGCCGATGTGGTGCGCCATGAACGAGGCACGCGGGGAGAAGATCGTCAGGTCGATGCCGCGCTCGTCCATCAGCTTGAGCTGGTTGCCCTCGATCGTCTCGCGCAGCTCGTCGTCGCTGATACGCAGGTCCGCGCGGGCCGGGGCCGGCTCGCCGGACAGGGCGGCGATCTGCCGCTTGCGCCAGGCCTCCAGTGCGGGCGGGGCGGTGGTGTAGTGACCGTGGCAGTCGATGATCAAGGCGGGTCCTCTTCGATGAGCGTTGTGGCGCCGTCAGTGCCGTTCATTGGCACCATAATCGTCAATCAAATTGTTTACAATATCTGAGACGAAACTTGTTGACCACGGAGAGTGAGATCGAGGGGCCCGGCCGCGCGTCAGGCGGCGGTCAGCAGCTCCCCGCTGAGCTCCCGGAACGCCTTGACCAGCGGATTCTCGTCCCCGATGCGGGTGGCCAGCACGACCTGGACCGGTTCGGCGTCCTCGGCCGGGACGATCGCCAGGTCCTCACGGAGTGAGCTGCGTTTGTCCCCGGCGGGCAGCACGGCCACGGAGCTGCCGTCGGCGATGAGCTCCAGCTTGTCCTCGAAACTGTCGTCCGCCTCGGGCCCGGGACTGCTCCACAGCGTGGCGGTGCTCGTGCAGGCCACGAGACCCTCGCCGGCGAGATCGTCCATCGTCACGGACTCCTTGCCCGCCAACGGATGCGTGGCCGGCACGAGCAGCACGCGCGGCTCCTCGTACAGCGGCGTCACCGTCAGCCGGGCCGACGAAAACGAGAGCGGGAGACGGGCGACGAGCGCGTCGACCCGGCCTTCGGGGAGCGCGTCGGTCTCCTGCCAGTCCAGGTGCCGGGTGCGGACCTCGGCCCGCGGGAAGCGGCGCCGCAGCTGCCGCACCGCGGGCGTGATCACGAGGTCCTCGACGTAGCCGATGGTGATCACGCGGCCGGGCGCGGCGGCCCGCGCGGTGACCGCCGCCTCGCGCGCGGCGGCCAGCAAAGCCTTTGCCTGCGGGAGAAACGCCTCGCCCGACTCCGTCAGCGTGCTGCCGTGCGGGGTGCGGTCGAGCAGGCGCGCGCCCAGCTGGTCCTCCAGGCGCTGGATCTGCCGGCTCAACGACGGCTGGGCCACGTGGAGCGCCGTGGCGGCCCGCCCGAAGTTGCCGTGCTGCGCGACGGCCACGAAGTACCGCACCAGCCGCAGCTCGAGATCCGGGAACTCAGGCATGGCCCCAGGATACCCGTCATGCGCCTGCCGCATGACGAGGTGCACAACGGGTCTTGGACGCCGCCGGCGGACCGGCCTTGACTGGAAGTGCCAGGAAGTCCAAGCGAGCAAAGGGAAATCCAGAATGGGCAAGTACGACGGCACGACGGCCGTGATCACCGGGGGCAGCAGCGGGTTCGGGTTCACCACGGCGAAACTGCTCGTGGACGGCGGCGCGCGGGTGCTGATCACCGGACGCACCCGGGCCACGCTCGACGCCGCGAAGGAGAAGCTCGGCGACAACGCCATCGCCGTGCGCAGCGATGCCGCTGCACTGCCGGACATCGACGCGCTCGCGGACGTCGTGAAGGCCGAGTTCGGCACGATCGACGCGCTGTTCGCGAACGCGGGCGTCACCCGGTTCGCCCCCTTCGAAGCGGTGCCGGAGGAGACCTACGACGAGCTGTTCGCGATCAACGCGAAGGGCCCGTACTTCACGGTGCAGAAGCTGGCGCCGCTGGTGAAACCCGGCGGCGGCATCGTCCTGACGACCTCGGTCGCGAACACCAAGGGTATCCCGATGATCAGCGCCTACGCCGCCAGCAAGGCCGCCGTGCGCTCGATGACCCGCGGCCTCGCCCGCGAGTTGCTGCCACGCGAGATCCGCGTCAACGCCGTGAGCCCCGGGCCCATCGACACCGGCATCCTGGACCGCTCGATGCCGGCCGAGGCCGCCGCGCGGACCAAGGCGCAGATGAAGGCCGACATCCCGATGGAACGCTTCGGTACCCCGGAGGAAGTCGCGAAAGCCGTGCTGTACCTGGCTTTCGACGCCACTTACACCACGGGCACCGAGCTCATCGTGGACGGCGGCGGATCACAGCTCTGAGGGCAGCAGCACCGTCTCGATCTCGCCGCCACGCCGGATGGTGTTGTAGATCGGGCAGGTGGCGGTGAACCGGTCCACGATCTCCCGCGCGGTCGCCGAGGGCACGCGCGGGAGGGAGAAGGTCAGCACCACCGACCGGTAGCGGGTGGAGTCCTCGGGATCGCGTTCGGACCGCGCGGTCACCGAGGCTCCCGTCAGATCCGCCCCGAACTCGGTGCCGTGCAGGGTCACGTTCGCCAGCGCGCACGACACCGCGGCCGAGATGAACAGCTCGCCCGCGCTGATCGCCTCGCCCGGCCCGACGCGGGCGTCGGACACGAAGTGGTTCGCGCCCGCGCCGAGCAGGTACCGCCCCTCCACCGGGGTCAGCGTGCCGGTCACCCTGGCGATGCCGGTCGTGGTCATTCAGGCCTCCTCACGTGCCGCGCGCTGCCGCCAGTCACCGGTGGCCGGCCTGTCCAGGCCGAGGTGGTCGCGCAGGGTGGATCCGGTGTACTCGGTGCGGAACAGGCCGCGTTTCTGCAGTTCGGGCACGACCTGCTCGCCGAACTCGTCGAAGGCGCCCGGCTGGTACACCGCGCTCACGGTGAAGCCGTCGCAGCCGCCCTCGGTGAACCACTCTTCGAGCGCGTCGGCCACTTCGGACGGTGTGCCCGAGAAGTCGCCTTCGTGCGTGCCGCCGTACTGCCGGCCGAGCTCGCGCAGGGTGAGCCCGCTCTTCTCGGTCATCTCGCGGACCTCTTCGTAGTGGCCCTGCACACCCGGCACTTCCATGTCCGGCAAGGCTTCGTCGTGCGGGAACGGTGCGAGGTCGATGTCCAGGTGATAGGACAAAGTGGACAGTCCGGCCTCCGGGGCGACGAGATCCCGTAGCTGCCGCGACTTTTCCCTGGCGGCTTCGGTGGTTTCGGCCACGACCGGCGTGATCGCGGGCAGGATCTTCACCTGGCGCGGGTCGCGGCCCTGCTTGCGCGCGCGGCCCTTGATGTCGACGTAGAAGTCCTTCGCGGCGTCCAGCGAGGCGTGGCTGCAGAAGATCACGTCCGCCCAGCGCGCCGCGAAGTCCCGGCCCGACGGGGAAGCGCCCGCCTGGATCAGCACCGGGTAGCCCTGCGGCGGGCGCGCCACGTTCAGCGGGCCCTGGACGTCGAACCATTCGCCGTGGTGGTCGACGCGGTGCACGCGCGCGGGGTCGGCGAACATCGGCGCTTCGGGGTCGAGCACCAGCGCGTCGTCCTCCCAGCTGTCCCACAGTTTCGCGGTCACCTGGAGGAACTCCTCGGCGCGGCGGTAGCGCTGCGCTCGGTCGAGATGGCTTTCCTTGCCGAAGTTGCGGGCTTCGGCGTCCTGGAAGGAGGTCACGATGTTCCACGCCGAGCGCCCGCCGGAGAGGTGGTCGAGCGTCGCGAACGAACGGGCGACGCTGAACGGCTCGACGTAGGTGGTCGAGACGGTGGCGGCGAGGCCGAGGTGCTCGGTGGCGCCTGCGATCGCGCCCAGCACCGGCGTCGGGTCCAGGCGCATCGAGCCGAGCGCGCCGTAGCGCAGCTGCGGGTCGAGCGAATCGCCGTAGCGGTAGGGCACGGCGAGGATGTCGGCGAAGAACATCAGGTCGAACTTCGCGTGTTCGAGCGCGCGGCCGATCTGCTGGTAGTACGCCGCCGAACGCCAGTCCGAGACGGAGTCGGGGTGCCGCCAGCCACCGGGCCGCCCCGGGCCCGCGGTGACGAACGCGGCGAGGTGCATCTGCTCTTCGGGCGAAGACATTTCGGGAAACCGCTTTCTGGACGTGGTCAGGCAGACGGGAAGCGGCGAGGGGGTGGCCGCGGCTCAGCGACAGCGGCCGCCGGCGGTGCGCACCAGGTCGATGTGCCGGCGCCTGGTCAGCAACAGTCCGGCGCGGGCGCTCATGATTCCACCCTCGCGGAGCCCCGGTGCGCTGTCAATGCGAGTGAAGACACATGAATGCAGCTGTCGTCATCGGGGCGGCGGGGCGTGCGCGACAATGAGCGGATGGCGATCACTGCGGGCCTCGCGACCGGGGAAACGACGCCCTACCTCCGGATTCGCGAGCGCATCCTGGAGGGCGAGCTGCGGCCAGGGCGGGTCGTCACCTCCAGTGGGCTCGCCGGGGAACTGGGCGTCTCGCGGTCGCCCGTGCGGGAGGCGTTGAGCCGCCTTGAGCTGGAGGGTCTTGTCGAGCGGACCGCGGCGGGCTACCGCGTGCCGCTGCGGTCGGCGGAGGAAATCCTGGAGATCTTCGATGCCCGGATCGCGCTCGACGCCGCCGCGACGCAGGCCGCCGCGGTGCACGCCTCCGAACTGGACCACGCGCGCTTGGAGCACCTGCTCGACCAGGCCGAACACGCTTCGGACACCGCCGCCCGGCTCCGGCTGGACCACGAGTTCCACCTCGCGCTGCGGGCCGCGGGCCGGAACAGGACGGTCAGCCGGCTGCTCGACGGCCTGGAAACCCAGCTGGCGGCGCACGATTCCACGTCCACCTCGGCGCCGGACAACCTCGACCGCATCCGGGAAGAGCACCGCGAGATCTTCGACGCCGTCCGCGCGAGGGATGCGGAAAAGGCCCGCGCGGCGATGACGGCCCACCAGACCCGCGCCCGCGACCTGCGCATCGCGACCCTCGTCCGCGAAGGCGGCTAAGGCTCGCGGTTGGGGCGGGGCGGGGG
>NZ_VMNW02000148.1 GCF_007713735.2 Amycolatopsis acidicola
GGTTCCGGGCGCGCGGTCCGCGGGATGGTTCAGCGGCGGCGGCTCGGCTTAGCACGATGGCCCCCGCCCGGCTTAGCGGCTCAGTCACTCGGCCACCTGCGCCGGTTGCTTCAGCTGGATTGACTCGTGGCTCAGCGGTTCAGTGGCTCAGCGGTTCAGTGGCTCAGCGGTTCAGTGGCTCACTGGTTCAGCGGTTCGGCCACTTTCCGCCCGGCCCCGCCTGCTGGGTCGGTTCAGTGGCCCAGTGGTTCAGCCACTTTACCGTCGGGCTCTGCCTGCTTGGCTGGTTCAGTGGATCAGCCACTCCACCACTAGGCCACCTGGACCGCCTCGTCGGCCGCTCATCCTCTGGCGCCCCGGGAGCCACATCGCGAAGCCGCCCCGACCTACGCAGATATCACATATATGATCTACCCAAGGCTTGGGCGAGCCTCGGAAACTACACCCCCACACGCACTCACTCTTCCCGCCACAGGCCGGTTTTCTCCAGGTGGGCGATCAGCCGGGCACCGCTTTCCGTGACGTGACGGTGCATCTCCACGCCGCCCGTCGCGACGTCGCCTTTGCGGAGCGCGCGCAGGATCTTCCGGTGCGACGCGACTGTCAGCTCACGCCATTCGGGGTCCGACGAATAGAACGGCCGCGGCAGATAGACCGTCGCGTTCCGCAGGAACCAGGACAGCTTCCGCGAATGCGCGGCCCGGTTGATGGCGCGATGGAAGTCGTACTCGAGGCGCTCGAGCTCCGCCGGGTCGGGGACGTTCGCGGCGTCCGCCAGCTCGTCGTTCAGCCGCTCCAGCTCGTCGAGATCGCCGGCGGACAGGTTCGCCGCCGCCCGGCCGAGCAGCGTCGTGGCCAGGCCGGCCTGCAGCTCGAACATGTCCGCGACATCCACTTCGGACAGTGGCGCGACCACGAAACCCCGGTGCGGCTCCAGTTCCACCATGTCCTCACCGCGAAGCGCGGCCAGTGCCTCCCGCACCGGGGTGACACTCACCCCCAGCTCGGCGGCCACCTGATCGAGCCGCAGATACTCGCCGGGGCGCGCTTCACCCGACATGATCAGGTTCCGCAGGTGCGCGGCCACCTCGTCGGCCAGCTGCGGTCTCCGCGGCAGTCCGGCGCTTCTCGGCATGGCACCCTCCTTCGATCTCATATAAGATATCAAACCTGTCACCTGGAGGTGGAGATGAGCGGCTACTGGCTCCGCCGCATCGAGCGGCTCGACCCTGTCACCGACCATCAGGAGATTTACCGGATTTCCATCGGTCACGAGTTCCCCTGGGATTACCAGCGCGCGCTGGAGTTCGCGCTCTTCCGCACCTACTGTGTGCCGAGCATTTCGAAACTCCTCTCGGCCACGCGCGAGTTCGCCGAGCGCCCCCAGCGCCGTTACGACGACACAGCGCTGCTGATGGCGGAGCTCGCCGAGCACGGCTACGACTCGCCGCGCGGGCGCGAGGCGCTCGGCGTCGTGAACCGGATGCACGGCCGCTACCGGATCAGCAACGACGACATGCTCTACGTGCTGTCCACATTCGTCTACGACCCCATCGACTGGATCGACACGTTCGGCTGGCGGCGCCTGCACGAAAAGGAACGTCAGGCGGCATACCACTACTTCCGCGAAGTCGGCCGCCGCATGGGGATCAAGGAGATCCCGGACGGCTACGAGGCGTTCCGCCGCTTCAAGGACGCCTACGAGAGCGAGCACTTCGTATATTCCGACACCAACCACGAGATCGGGATGTACACGCTGAACCTGTTCGCTTCGTGGTACCCGGCCCCGCTGCGGTCCGCGGTCTCCACCGGCGCGAAGAGCCTGCTCGACCCGATGATGTTGGCCGCCTTCGGTTTCGAACCCGCGCCCGCGTGGGTCGGCCGGCTGGTGCGCGGCGCGCTGCGGGCCCGCGCGGTGCTGGAACGACCGCTGCCGCACCGCCGCCGCTCCAAGCTGCTGTACCCGGGCGGCGCCAAGAGCTACCCGACCTACCCGGCCGGACAACGCCCGTCCGACCTCGGCGCTCCCGAACCACCGGCGGACATCGACCCCGAACTCCTGCGCCGCCGCCGCACCTCCGCGTGAGGAAAGGTGCCCCGTCCCAACACAAAGACGGGCCACCCCACCTAGCCGCGAAGCCAAGCGACCTCAGCCGAGTACCGAACACGCACGACCCACCCCCACCAACCACCAAAGCAAAGTGGCCCGTCCCAACACCAACGCGGGCCACCGCGCTCCGCGACCGGGCGAACTCACCTCGGCCAAGGAGCAAAGACGGCCCACCCCACCTAGCCGCCAAGCCAGGCAACCTCAGCCGACTACCGAACACGCACGACCCGCCCCGCCTACCACCGGAGAAAAGTGGCCCGCGCCAACACAAACGCGGGCCACCGCGCGCCGCGACCGGGCGAACTCATCTCGGCCAAGGAGCAAACGCGGGCCGCCCCGCTCAGCCGTAAAGGGAAGCGATATCCGCCGAATACCGGTCATGGATGATCCGCCGCCGGAGTTTCAGGGTGGGCGTCAGCTCACCGGACTCCGCGGTCCACGGCTCGGGCAGGATCGCGTACCGCTTGATCTGCTCGGCCCGCGCCAGCTGCCCGTTCGCCTCTTCGAGAAGCGCGTCGAGCTCCGCTCGCACGGCCGGATGCCCTGCCAGGTAAGTCAAAGTCCCCGTGATCCCCCGCGCCGCGGCCCACCCCGGCGCCGTCTCCTCGTCGAGGGTGATCAGCGCGGTCAGGTACGGCCGCTGATCCCCGACCGCGACCGCGTACCCGACCAGCGGATGCGCCCGCAGCATTCCTTCGATCTTCGTGGGCGCCACGTTCTTCCCGCTGGAGGTGATGATCAGCTCCTTCTTGCGGTCGGTGATCGTGAGGAACCCGTCCTCGTCGACGGCGCCGATATCCCCGGTCGCCAGCCAGCCGTCTTCGTCGGTGTCCTCGCGCACCGACCCGTCCGGCTGAAGATAACCCAGAAACACGAGCGGCCCGCGCACCAGGATCTCGCCGTCCTCGGCGATGCGGATCTCGATCCCGGGCAACGGCCGCCCCACCGTCCCGGGCTTCGCCGCGCCCGGCACGTTCGCCGTGGCACAGCCCGTCGTCTCGCTCATCCCCCACACTTCGAGCACGTCCACGCCGAGCCCGGCGAGGAAATCCCGCACCGGCCCCGGCAATGGCGCCGAACCGCTGCCGGGCCAGGAAAGCCCATCCAGGCCGAGCTGCTTCACGAGCCCGTCCGCGCCGTCGGGCACCGATTTGAGCACGCCCGCGATCTTCTCCCAGACCCTGGGCACCCCGAAGAACGACGGCGGCCGCACAGTGGCCAAAGTGGACACCACCTGCGACGGATCCGCGCAGATGAACACGTGCGACGCCTTGTACAGCGCGCGGTAGATCGCCAGCTCCCGCTCGGCGACGTGGGCCAGCGGCAGGTAGGCGATGGTCGGCGCGTGCAGGTCCATCGGCGCCAGCCGGTCGAGCGCGACGGCCTCGTACAGCACGTTGTAATGGCTCAGCACCACGGCTTTCGGGTCACCGGTGGTGCCCGAGGTGTACATCATCGCCACCGGCTCGCCCGGCACGACCTCGTCGGTCAGCTTCTCCAGCACCGCGGGATCCTTGCCGTGCAGCCGGGCGCCCCGCGCGGCGAGGTCGGCCCACCGCACGAACCGTTCGTCGTCGGGCAGGTCCACGTCGTCGTCGACCACCACGACGTGCCGGATCGTCGTCGACGCGGCCAGCGCCGGCCGCCACCTCGCCACCTCGTCCGCGCCCTCCAGCACGACCACCGACGCCCCGGAATGCGTTGCCACATAAGTGATCTGGTCCGGGCTCAGGGTGTGGTACGCGGTGCACGAAATCGCGCGCACGTGGGCGGCGGCGAGATCGGCTATCCAGTGCTCGAACCGGCTGGTCATCATGATCAGCAGCCGCTCCCGCGGCGAAAGCCCCAGCGCGCCGAGGCCGCGGGCGATCTCCGCGACCCTCGTCCTCAGCTCCGCCCAGCTGAGCGTCTCCTCACCGGCCGTCAGCGCCGGGCGCTCCGGGTAAGCCTCGGCGTTGCGGCGCACCAGCCCGGGAACCGTCAGCCCGGCGGCCTCGGCCGCACACTCCTGTGCGAGGTCCATTCTCACTCCTCTGCTCCGATCCGGCATAACGAGTGTTACGTATCATGCGTTACGCAACAAGGGTTGTGGCAGGATGTCCGGGAAAGCGAGGCGAGGCATGGCACGTCGGGTGCGGGACCCCCGGTCACGGGACCAGCTGGTGGACGCCGCATGGCGGCTGGTCGCCCGGCTCGGCCCGGCCTCGACCACGCTGCGCGCGGTGGCCGCCGAGGCCGGGGTCACCACCGGCTCGGTGACGCACTACTTCGAGGACAAGGCGGAGCTGATGGCCGCGGTGCTGCGGCACAACGGTGACGTCGCGACCGAGCGCGTGGTGCAGGCCGTCGGGGCCAAACGCGGGCTGGCCGCGGCGAAACAAGCCACCCTCGCCCTGCTCCCGCTCGACGACGTGCGCTTCCGGTGCTGGCAGGTGTGGCTGGCGTTCTGGTCACAGGCGCCGGGGCAGGTCCGCGAAGGCGGCTTCCTGGACGGCTACCGGGAATGGTCCGGGAAAGTGGCCGCGTATCTGGCCGAAGCCGTCGAGGACGGGGAACTGCCCGCCGGGCTGGACCTCCGGCATGAGATCAACGTGCTGGGCGCGCTGGTGGCGGGCACCGGGCTGCTCGCCGGGTCCGACGAAGCCGGGCGGGCGCAGCTGCGCCGCCGCGCGCGGCGCGTTTTCGGCGAGCATTTCGAAGCGCTGGCGGCGCGGAAAGTCAGTTGAGCGTGGGGTTGCGCGGGAGGCAGAACGCGAGCCGCGACCACGGCGGGGCGGACCGGCCCGGCTCGGGCACGGGGAGCGTCAGATAGGCCCACACACCCATGCCGTCGTTCTCGAAGTCGACACCCCAGCCGGCGGAACCGTTGCCCCCGGCGTCCATGAACCCGGGCCTGCTCGGCGGGACGAGCTTGCCGGCGCGCGCGTCGATCCGGAGGTAGTGCGGATCCGTCGCGCGGACGAGACAGACGGTGACCGGGCCGCGGTCGTCGTCGAGGGCTTCGACGCACAGTTCGTCCAGGAACAGCAGCACACTGACGACGAGATCCGGGGGCACGTCGAACAACAGGCCGCACAGGGCGTTCCGCAGCCGCGCCAGGTCGGACAGTGTGTCCAGGCGCCGCCACACGATCTGTTCGCCGCAGGCCCTCTGGACAGTCATGGTGGGGACCCTTCCGCTGGGTGTTCAACGGACCGCTCACCGTTTACCCGGGCGGCCGGCTCCTGAAACACGAATTTGGCGGCGCCCGCCGTTTCGGTAAGACTTGACCGCATGACGGAGCAGACGGCCCCACGCAGGCCGGACGAGGACAGCGCCGCACTGGCCGAGCTACTCGGCTCGGTGGTGCGCACGCTCGAACCCGAGCCGGATGTGGACTCCACGCTGGAAAACATCGTGCGCGCGGTCGTCGCCGCCGTTCCCGGCACCGAGCACGCGGGCGTCACGCTGCTGGAATCCGGGAGGCTCCGGTCCGTGGCCCCCACCGGCGCCGTGGTCGCGAAACTGGACCGGCTGCAGGAGGAGCTTTCCCAGGGCCCCTGCGTGGACGCGGTTTTCGACCGGCCCGTCTACCGCACGGGCGACATCGGCGCCGACGAGCGCTGGCCGGAATTCGCCGGGGCCGCCGCCGGGCTCGGCATCGCCTCGATGCTCGGGATCCGGCTGTTCACCAAATCGGCGAACCTGGGCGCGCTGAACCTCTACTCCACCGAGTTCGACGCCTTCGACGACGAGGCCGAGCACATCAGCACGCTGTTCGCCGCGCACGCGGCCGTCGCGCTGACCGGTTCGCAACGCCAGGAGCAGCTCCGGAACGCCCTGCAGACGCGCGACACGATCTCGATGGCCAAAGGCATTCTCATGGAACGTCACCGGATCACCGACGAGCAGGCGTTTTCCCTGCTGGTGAGCGCTTCCCAGCGCTCCAACCGGAAGCTGCACGACATCGCGCTGTGGCTCGTGAAGGAGTCCAACGCCCGGCACGACGCCTAAGCATCGTCGGCGAGCCGCTTCAGCACCTGCTCGGAGATGTCGGCGAACGTGTCCACCTGCTCCGGGGTGAGCGCGTCGAAAACCAGGCGGCGCACGGTTTCCACGTGCCGCGGCGCGGCGGCCTCGATCGCGCGGCGGCCTTCGGGCGTGAGCACGATGAACGCGCCCCGCGCGTCGGACGGGCATTCTTCGCGCGCGACGAGGCCGCGGCGCTGCATCCGCGCGAGGTGGTGGGAGAGCCGGCTCTTTTCCCATTGCAGGGCGCGGGCCAGCTCGAAGATGCGCACGCGCTCGTCGGGCGTGTCGGTCAGCTGCACCAGTACCGCGAAGTCGGAGTGTGACAGCTCGGAATCGTTCTGCAACTGCCTGCCGAGCGCGGCGGTCAGCTGCGCCTGCATCGCGATGTAGCCGCGCCAGGCGCGTTGTTCGGCGTCGGTGAGCCAGCGAGTTTCCGTCACGCGATCGAGTATACGGGAATAGTTGACACGTCACCCAAGTTGAGCCAGGCTGAGGACAAGGTCAGCTACTAGGAGGTTTCCCATGACCGCCCCGGCAAACTACGCAGAGCTCACCGGCACCTACGAGCTCGACCCGGCGCACACCCGGATCGGCTTCGTCGCGCGCCACGCGATGGTCACCAAGGTCCGCGGCGCGTTCAACGAGTTCGCGGGCAAGGCGGAGATCGACGGCGACGCCCCGGAGAAGTCCACCGCCGCGGTCTCCATCAAGGCCGCCAGCATCGACACCCGCAACGCCGACCGCGACGGCCACCTGCGCAGCAACGACTTCCTGCAGATGGACGAGTACCCGGAGATCACCTTCGCCTCCACCGCGATCAAGCAGACCGGGGACAACGAGTTCGACGTCACCGGCGACCTCACCATCCGCGGCGTGACGAAGTCGATCACCATCCCGTTCACCTTCGAGGGCCAGGCGCAGGACCCGTTCGGCAACGTCCGGATCGGCTTCGAGGGCTCGACGGTGATCAACCGCAAGGACTTCGGCATCACCTGGAACGCGGCGCTGGAGACCGGCGGCGTGCTGGTCAGCGAAAAGGTGACCCTCGAGTTCGAGGTGTCCGCGATCAAAACCGCCTGAGCGCGCGAAAAAGGCCGCCCAGCACGGAAATCGTGCCGGGCGGCCTTTTCGCTAGGCGCGCGCGGCCGCCAGCGCGCGGGTGGTGAGCACCCGCGCCAGGTGCGCGCGGTACTCCGCCGTCGCGTGCGGTTCGTCCACCGGGGAGGCGCCTTCCGCCGCCAGCGCGCCGGCTTCGGCGGGCGACGCGCCGGAGGCCAGCGCCTGTTCGGTGGCGGTGGCGCGGATCGGCGTGCCCGCCAGGTTGATCAGGCCGACGGAATCGCCGACCACGGCGACCCCGGCGATGGCCCAGTCGATCGCGCGGCGGGTGAACTTCTCGAAACCCCAGCCGATCCCGGTGCGCAGCGGCACGCGGATCTCGGTCAGCAGCTCGTCCGGCTCCAGCGGAGTGGTGAACGGGCCGAGGAAGAACTCCGCCGCCGGGATGCGGCGCTCCCCGTTCGGGCCGCGCACGACCAGTTCGCCGTCGGAAGCCAGTACGGCGGCGGGAAGATCGGCGGCCGCGTCGGCGTGCGCGAGCGAACCGCCGATGGTGCCGCGGTGGCGGACCTGCTGGTCCCCCACCTCTCCGGCCACGTGCGCCAAGAGTGGGGCGTGCTCGCGCAGCACGGCGTCGTGGTGGAGGTCGTGGTAGCGGGACAGCGCCCCGATCGCCACCACGTCACCCTCCACGCGCACGTAGCGCAGGTCGTCGATCGGGGCGACGTCGACGAGCACTTCGGGCGCGGCCAGCCGCAGTTTCATCAGCGGCAGCAGGGAATGCCCGCCCGCCAGCAGCTTCGCGTCGTCGCCGTACTCGCCGAGCAACGTGAGCGCTTCGTCCACTGTGGACGCGCGGCGGTAGCTGAACGCGGCCGGGATCACCGGTCCACCTCCTGCCCGGAAGCGTCGATCACGGCGCTGACGATGTTGTGGTAACCGGTGCAGCGGCAGAGATTGCCCTCCAGGCCCGCCCGCACTTCTTCCCTCGTGGGCTGGGGATTGTGCTCCAGGAGCGAGACCGAGGCCATCATCATCCCCGGCGTGCAGAACCCGCACTGCAGCCCGTGCTGCTCGCGGAACGCGCGCTGCACCGGGTGCAGGTCACCGTCCTTTCCGGACAGTCCCTCCACGGTGGTCACCTTGTGCCCGTCGGCCTGCGCGGCCAGCACCGTGCAGGATTTCACCGACTCGCCGTCCAGCAGCACCGTGCAGGCGCCGCAGGACGTGGTGTCGCAGCCGATGTTCGTCCCGGTGAGCCCGGCGTTCTCGCGCACGAAATGCACCAGCAGCGTGCGGTCCTCCACCTCCTCGGCGACGGGACGGCCGTTGATCTCGATGCTGACCTTCACTGGGCCTTCGCCTCCTCAATGGCCGTCCACACGCGCAGCGGCGTGACCGGCATGTCCAGGTGCGCCACGCCGAGGTGCGACAGCGCGTCGACCACCGCGTTGTGCACGGCGGGGGTCGATCCGATGGTGGCGGCCTCGCCGATTCCCTTGACGCCCAAGAGATTCCGCGTCGTGGGGGTGGCCATGTCGACCAGCTCGAAGTCCGGCAGCTCGGTGGCCGTGACGAACGAGTAGTCGGCGAGGGTGGCCGTGGTCGGGTTGCCGTCTTCGTCGTAGCTCATCACTTCCAGCAGCGCCTGCCCGATGCCCTGGCCGAGCCCGCCGTGCCGCTGGCCGCGGAAGACCAGCGGGTTGATCACCGGGCCGGCGTCGTCGGCCGCGACGATCCGGCGCACGACGACCTTGCCGGTTTCGGTGTCCACGTCGACCACCGCGAGATGCGCGCCGAACGGGAACGTCGGGGTGCCTTCGCCGAACCAGACGTCCGCGGACAGCGCGCCTTCTTCGGCCCGCGCGGCGAGCTGCGCCCAGGAGACCGCGCCGCTGGCCGGGGCGCCCCGGACCTGCCACGCGCCCTCGTCGACGTTGAGCTCGAGGTCGTCCGGTGACGCCTCCAGCATGTCCGCCGCGATCTCGCGGGCGGTCGAAATCACCTGGTCCGCGGCCTGCCGCACGGCGGAACCGCCCAGCTGCAACGACCGCGAGCCGAACGTGCCGACGGCCTTGGGCACGTCGTCGGTGTCGCCGTGCTTGATGGTGATGTTCTCCATCGGGATGCCGAGCTGGTCCGACAGCAGCATGGCGAGCGAGCTGTCGAGGCCCTGGCCGTGCGGGGAACTGCCGGTGTACGCGGTGACCGTGCCGTCGGGGTTGATGTCGACGCGGCCGCTCTCACCGCCCGCGTCGCCCCCGGTGATCTCGACGTAGGTGGCGATCCCGAGCCCCAGCACGACCGGCTCGCCCGCGTCGCGGCGCCGTTTCTGCTCCGCGCGCAGCTCCGCGTAACCCGCCGTTTCGAGCACCTTGTCGAGCGCCTGCGCGTACTCGCCCGTGTCGTAGCTCGCGCCGGATTTGGTGGTGTACGGGAATTCCTCGGGGCGGATGAAGTTCGCGCGGCGCACGTCACCGGGGTCGAGGCCGAGCTCCGCGGCGAAGAGGTCCATGCCGCGTTCGATCGCCGCCGTCGCCTCCGGCCGCCCGGCTCCGCGATAGGCGGCGATGGGGGTCGTGGTGGTGACGACGACCCGGCTGCGGGTCTCGACCTTCGGGAAGTGGTAGACGCCCGAGGCCATCAGCTCGGTCAGCGTCGGCAGGAACGCCGCGCGCGGGTATGCGCCACCGTCCTGGACCACGTCGAGCCGAACGACGTCGACCGTGCCGTCACGGCGGCCGCCGATCGTGACGGTGTTCTGCTGCGCGCGGCCGTGCGTCATCGAGGTCAGGTTCTCGCTGCGGGTCTCGCTCCAGCGGATGGCCCGCCCGGCGCGCTTCGCCGCCCAGCCGAGGACGACCGGCTCGGGGTCGGACCCGATCTTCGCGCCGAACCCGCCGCCGACGTCGGGGGTGATGACCCGGACCTGCTCCTCGCCGACGCCGAGCCCGGCGGCGATCGCGGTGCGGCCGATCTGGGCGTTCTGCGTGGAAAGCCAGACCGTCAGCCTGCCGTCCTCGCCCCACGCGCACGCCGCGCCGCGCACCTCCAGCGGCGCCGGCGCGACGCGCTGGTTCACGATCTCTTGCGTGACAACGACTTCGCAGCCCGCGAAGGCCTGCTCGTCGAAATCGCCGCCGTGCACCTGGACGACATTGCTGTCGCGGTCCTCGAACACGAGCGTCTCGTCCGAGAGCGCGGCGTCGATGCTCGCGACCGCGTCGAGCGGGTCGTAGTCCACGTCGACCAGTTCCGCCGCGTCGGCGAGCTGGTACCGCTCCTCGGTCAGCACGAGCGCGACCGGTTCTCCGACATAACGGACGACTTCGCCCGCCAGCCACGGCTCCACGACGGGGCCGACGTTGCGCGGCCCCAGGTCGAGATCGGCCGCCGTGTAGACGGCGACCACCCCCGGCGCGGCGAGCGCCTCACTCGTGTCGACGGAGGTTATCCGCGCGTGGGCGATGGGACTGCGCACGAAGACGGCGTGCACGGCGCCGGTGAGCGCCGGCTCGCGCAGGTCCTCGACGTAGATGCCGCCCGTGGTGATCAGTTTCTGGTCCTCGACGCGGACCACCCTGGTACCGACGATGCTCAACTCTGGGCCCTCCTGCTCCGGCTAACCCGGAAGATCTTGGCCCAACATATGCTTTCGTTTCGCCGCGCCGCAATGACGGTCAGGAATGGAACGCCTGCCAGGCCAGTGAAGCGGCGAGACCGAGCCCGGCGAGCCCGATGACGGCGCGCAGCGGGGCGGGCGGCACGCGCCGCACGATCGCGGGCCCGACCCAGGATCCGGCGATGGAACCGAGGCACAGCGCGACGACGGCGAACCAGTCGACCTTGCCGGTGAAGGCGAAAACCACGGCCGCGATCAGGTTCGCGGCGCCGGTGGCGAGGTTCTTCGCCGCGTTGGAGCGGGCCAGCGACTGCGCCCAGACCGTGGAGAGCAGCGCGAGCATCAGGACCCCGGCGGCGGCCCCGAAATAGCCGCCGTAAATCGCGACCGCGAATGCCGCGGCGCCCGTCGCCGGACCGAGTCCGCGGGCTCCCGACTGTTCGGTGAATTTCCGCAAACGCGGACCGAGGAACAGGAGAACCGACGCACCTGCGATCAAAAACGGGACGATATAGGAGAACGTGTCGGACGGGGTGAGCAACAGCAGCGCCGCCCCGCAGGCGCCGCCGACGGCGGTCACGAGGCACAGCACCTTGAGCCGCTCGCGCTGCCCTGCCAGCTCCGGCCGCGAGCCGGCCGTGGCGCCGATGGTCGAGCCGAGCATCGCGATGGTGTTGGTGACGTTCGCCGACACCGGCGGCAGCCCGGCGGCGAGCAACGCCGGGTACGACACGAGCGACGCGAGCCCGGCGATCGACCCGGTGAGCCCCGCCCCCACGCCCGCGACCAACAGGAGGAGCAGCAGCAGCGGGTCGGTGGTCATGATCGGGAGTATCGCGGCGGCCGGACCGCCGGGTCCCGCTGGTCCGCCTCTACTGTGACCTGCGGCTCTGTTGACGGAAAATACCTACCTAAGTCGCTTGTCCCGCCGGCCGCCCCGTTCCTATGGTTTGTTCTCCTTCACAACAAATGGAACGGAGGAGCCAGCGATGTCACTCAAGACCCGCCTGTCCCGTTTCCTCGGACTCGCGGTCCCGGTGCTCGCCGCGGCCGCGCTCGCGGTGCCGGCGGGCTCGGCGCACGCCGCCACCACGGTGTTCAGTGATGATTTCGACGGGGCCGCCGGCGCCGGGGTCGACGCGTCCAAGTGGAATCTGGAGACCGGCGACGGGGTCAGCAACCACGAGCTGCAGTGGTACACGCCGGGCACGCAGAACGCCGCGCTGGACGGGAACGGGCACCTCGTGATCACCGCCAAGCAGGAGGGCGGGTACACGTGCTGGTACGGGCCGTGCACCTACACCTCGGCACGGCTGAACACCGCGAACAAGTTCACCCAGACCTACGGGCATTTCGAGGCCAGGATGAAACTGCCGCGCGGGCAGGGCATGTGGCCGGCGTTCTGGGCGCTGGGCACCGACATCGGCAGCGCGGGCTGGCCGGCGTGCGGCGAGATCGACTTCATGGAGAACGTCGGGTACGAGCCGAACACCGTGCACGGCACCATCCACGGGCCCGGCTACTCCGGCTCCGGCGGGATCGGCGCGTACTACAACGGGCCGAACTTCTCCGACGACTTCCACACCTACGCGGTGGACTGGGCGCCGGACTCGATCAAGTGGTACGTGGACGGGAACCTGTACCAGACGCGGACCCCGGCCGATCTGAACGGCAACAAGTGGGTGTTCGACCACCCCTTCTATCTCATCCTCAACCTCGCCGTCGGCGGTGACTGGCCCGGTTCCCCGGACGGGAGCACGCAATTCCCGCAGCAACTGGTCGTCGACTACGTGCACGTCACGTCGTGAAGCAGGCCGGGCCGCGCCCACGCGCCGCCCGGCACTTTCGCGATTTTCTAGAACGTGTTCTACTGTGGGGCATGCGCCATGGGATCGTGTTGTTCACCAGTGATCGCGGTATCCGGCCCGCCGCGGCGGCCAAGGCGGCGGAGGAGGCCGGGTTCGTCTCGTTCAGCGTTCCGGAGCACACGCACATCCCGGTCAAACGGGAGGCCGCGCACCCGCGGACCGGTGATTCCTCCCTGCCCGACGACCGTTATCTGCGGACGCTGGACCCGTGGGTCGCGCTCGGCACGGCGGCGTCGGTGACGTCACGGATCCGGTTGTCGACCGCGGTCGCGCTGCCGGTCGAGCACGACCCGATCACGCTGGCGAAGACGATCGCGTCGCTCGATCACCTGTCCGGGGGCAGGGTCACGCTGGGCGTCGGGTTCGGCTGGAACGTGGACGAGCTGACCGACCACGGTGTCCCGCAAGGCAGGCGGCGCACCATGCTGCGCGAGTACCTCGAGGCGATGCGTGCACTGTGGACGGACGAAGAAGCCTCGTACGACGGGGAATTCGTCAAGTTCGGCCCGTCGTGGGCGTGGCCGAAGCCGGCGGGCTCCGTGCCGGTAGTGGTCGGGGCGGCGGGCACCGAAAAGAACTTCGCGTGGGTCGCCCGCTCCGCCGACGGCTGGCTGACCACCCCGATGGAAGACGACGTTGCGGAGAAAGTCGCGCTACTGCGGAAGAAATGGCAGGAGGCGGGGCGCTCGGGTGAGCCCGAGGTCGTGGCACTGGCGGGGCGCCCGGACCCGGAAACGTTGAAGCGATGGGAAGACGCCGGGGTGACCGAGGTCCTTTTCGGACTCCCCGACCGCAGCGCCGAGGATGTCGAAGCGTACGTGGGCAAGCTGGCGGGAAAGCTCGGACTGGTCTGACCGGGACGGCTGGGCCGGGCTGAGCTGACCGGGACGGCTGGGCCGGGCTGACCGGGACCGGCTGGGCCGGGCTGGGCTGGCTCGACTGGCCCGGACTACCGGCCCCGGCCCGGCCCCTGCCCTACGC
>NZ_VMNW02000149.1 GCF_007713735.2 Amycolatopsis acidicola
GGGGAGCTGTGGGTGGGTGAGCTTAGGCCTTTCGCATCTTGAGGTTGAAGTGGCGCAGCAGCGGCGGCGCCTCGACGACGCGGTATTGCGGGACCGACTCCGGGTTCTTCGCGATCGTGGCCAGGACGTCGGCCACGTACTCCAGGTGCGCCTCCGTGTAGGTGCGGCGCGGGATCGCCAGCCGCACGAGTTCGAAGGGGGCCGGGCTGACCAGGTTGTGCTCCTCGTCGAACTCGCCGAGGTACAGCGAACCCAGCTCCACACACCGGATCCCGCCGGCCAGGTACATCTCGCACGCCAGCGCGTGGCCGGGGAAGCCGCTCGGCGGGATGTGCTGCAGCAGCCGCCCGGCGTTGAGGTACAGGGCGTGGATCCCGGGCGGCTGCACGATGTCCACCCCGGCCTCGTTCACCAGCCCCGCCAGGTGCGCGGCCTCCGCCGTGCGCGAGCGCAGGTAGTCGGGGTTCACGACCTCCCGCAGCCCTTGCGCGACCCGCTCCAGGTCGTGCGCGCCGAGTCCGCCGTAGGTGCGAAACCCTTCGGTGGCGATGAGGTTGACCTCGCAGCGCTTCGCCAGCTCCGGGTCGCGCACGCCGACGATCGCCCCCATCGGCGAGATCGCGTCCTTCTTCAGGCTCGCCACGCAGCCGTCGGCGAGCTCGAACGCTTGCTGTGCAACGGCTTTCGGCGTCTGCCCGGCGTACTCGGGCTCGCGCTGGATGACCAGCCAGGCGTTCTCCGCGAACCGCGCGGCGTCCAGGAAGAACGGCACCCCGAAGCGGCGGCACAGCTCGCGCACGGCCTTCAGGTTGGCCATCGACACCGGCTGCCCGCCGCCGCCGTTGTTGGTGATCGTGACGAGCACCTGGCCGACCCGGTCACCCTCGGGGCCGGCCAGTGTTTCCTCGAGCTTCGCCAGATCGATGTTGCCCTTGAAGGGATCCATGCTGTCCAGATCGGCCGCTTCGGCGCAGGGCAGGTCCCTCGCCTCGGCGCCGAGCAGCTCCACGTTCGCGCGCGTGGTGTCGAAATGCGTGTTGGACAAGGAGATCCGGCCGGGGGCGAGCACCGCGGAGAACAGGATCCGCTCCGCCGCGCGGCCCTGGTGCACCGGGAAGATGTGCGGGAAGCCCGTCAGATCGTCCACGGCGTGCCGGAACCGGTAGTAGGAGTCCGATCCCGCGTACGATCTGTCCCCGGCCGCCGCGGCGGCCTCCTGTGCGGCGGAAACGGCGCCCGTGCCGGAGTCGGACAGCAGGTCGATGGTGACCTTCCCGGCCGGCACGTCGAACATGTTGTACCCGGCCTCGGAAAGCGCTTGCTCCCGCTCGGGCCTGGTGGTGATGGGGATCTCCCTGACGACCTGAACCCGGTACGGCGGAAACGACTTCATGCTGCCCCTCTCGGCTTCTGGCTCGCTGCGCGGCCGGACGTGACGCCCCGCGGTGCCGTCACTTCGTAGGCCTCCGAAGAAAGATAGACGGTCATCCCGGTCCCGAAGTCACCGAGCCGCAAGGAAACGTGCGCGATGAGGCCGACGCCTTCGTCGAGTGGGCGGGCGGACATCGCGCGCAGCGCACTGTCCAGTTTGGTGTGATCGAGATCGCTGTCCCGGAGATGGTCCAGGACGCGTTCGCGGGCGACGGAATCGTCCGGGACGTAGTCGCGGACGGGAAGGTACAGGCTGTAGTTGCCGGGGACGCCGGGATCGGCTTCGACGAACGAGTAGCTCGACACGAGCGGCCGCCCGGCGAACGGGCCCTCGGTCCCGCCGATCGCATGACAGAAACGCCTGACCTGCAAGGAATCGACGCTCGAGACGGCCGCGGCGGCATGCTCCGCGTCCGCCGCCGTGGCGGAGTCGTGGGAGACGTAGAGCTTCACTCTCGACAACGGGCTTTCGTCCAGATCGAGCGCGAAGAAGGAGAAACGGTCCCGCTCGCCACGCCGCAGCGCGTGCGCTTCGACCGTCTCGTACGCGTCGGCGAGGCCCAGCCGCCTCAGTCCTTCGCGCACCAGTTCACGATCACGATCCTCGCCGCGCGCGGCGGGATTGAGGTACACCTTCAGCTTCGGCCGCCCGCCGGGACGCAGGATCAGCGAATACCACAGGGAGAACAGCCCTTCCGGCTCCGCGGGCAGGAACAGGTCCCGCACCGCCTCCAGCCGGTCGAGCGGGCAGCCGAGACTTCGCGCCAGCTCACGGAAAACCCGCAGGCCCGCGGCCGCGTTGCTGGCCAGTCCCGGGTTTTCGGCGTAGGTTTCGCCCAGGATCCGGACCGCCTGCTCCCCGGAGTCGTCGAAGGCGAGCGAGAACTCCACGGGCGAACCGTCGTCGGCGACGTCGGACAGGTACCGCGGCTTGTCGGACAACCGTTGGGCCGCAACGGATCCCAGCAGGTGGGCGAGGAGTGCCTCCGGCACCTCGCCCGGGGCGAACCCCGCGACGCGGCAGAGTGCGCTCAACTGGTTTCGGGCATGGTCGTACAGCGTCGTATCCGCGACGTTCACGTTGGCCTCGGCTGTCCTGCGAACCGGCGGGGTTCGCATCGGGAAGGGGACTGTTGGCAGACCGTCAGACAACGTAACCCGGCCCGACGGGGCCAAGGTATCCGCTGACTGAGTGATCATGTTTAGCAGCACTCCGTAACTCAGTGACTTTTGGGTTGCGCCCCAACGCTTCGCGGTGCGTCAGGGCGCGGAACAGCGCGCCATCAAGATCGAAGAAAGCGTTTTCCCAGCGCGTTTTTCGCGCCCTCTGTCACACTTCGCTTGCGGCACAGGGGTTTCGCTGCTATTTACTCCGCCCGCGCGGGAAGCGCGGCGAGCGCGGCGAGTAACGCGCGCACACAGATTTCGTGGACTTCGTCACGGCCGATCGCGTCGTTTTCCAGCCAGCTCAGGCACATCTCGCGTACGAAGACCAACCACGAGCGCAACACGGCGGATCCGGTCACGCGCTGTCGTCCGCGCAGGCCGGAGGCGTCGAGCATCCGGGCGAGCAGCGCCGTCAGCTCGTCGTTGACGATCGTCTGGATGACCGGATCGCCCGCCAGGGCGCGGTTCGCGGCGAGCACGGTGAGCTTGTTGGCCGCGAAATACTCCAAATGGGCTTCGAGGCCGGCGCGCACGAGCTCTTCCAGTGACCCAGAGCGGGCTTCCTCCGTCTGCGTGACGAGCCTGTCCGCGGCGCGCTGGTAGATCGCGGCGAAGAGGTCACGCTTGGCGGGGAAGTAGCGGTACAGCAGCGCGCGCGAGGCCCCGGCGCGTTCGGCGATGTCCTCCATGAGCACGTCGTCGTACGGCCGGGCCGCGAACAGCTCCGCTCCGATGTCGAGCAGCTCCGCGCGCCGTTCCTCCGGCTTCAGTCGTCGCCTCGTCACGGGGCGATCCTAATTGACGCGTGCCTAGTAACGCGTTTATTCTACATGTGTCTACTAAGGGGGTGGCGGATGCGCCGGATGCCGGTCACCGAGGGCCTGCGGGCCGCCTGCACGCTGCCGCGGATCGATCGCGGAACCGCGTTCGCGGCCACCATTCCGGAATTCCCCGGGAAATCCCCGGAGGAATGGGCGAGAGCCGTTTTCGAGGGTGCACCGGCGCCGGTGCGGGTATTCCTGCGTGCGGCCTGGCGGTGCGGTCTCGGTGTCCATCTTGGACCATTCCCGTCCGCGGAGTTCGTGCTGGGCAACGAGATCGTGCGTACCGGGGACGGGTCGGTCACGCTGGAAATGCGCGGCCCGTTGCTCGCCGCGCAGAATGTGGTCGCCGTGGCGGGATCCACTTTGGAATGGGCCACTTTTCTGGATTTCCGGGGTGTCGCGGGCCGGGTCCTGTGGTCCCTCGCGGAACCGGTCCACCATCGGCTCCTCCCGGCCCTGGCGCGGCGGGCCGCGAGTTGACCTGATCGGCGTATTGCCACGGCGGGTGCCCCCGGCACAGTCTTGGCCATGTTTCGGCGCGTCCCCGACGCCGCGATCCAGCTCGCGGTCGAACGAATGATGGCGGGCCTGGGGTTCGCCGGTCCGGTCCGGGAAATGGCGGGGCGTCCCGCCGCGCTCGGCCATCCCGGGATGTGGACACGGCTGGCCGCGGCTTCGGCGCAGTGGTGCGCGGGCTGGGCCGTCGCCCGGCACTTTCCCTGGCGCGCCAGTCGTTTCCTCGTGCCTTCGGAGAAGTTCGCCACCACGATGCGGTTCACGGGCGCCGCGTGGGCGCTGGAACTCCGCGCGCCGGACGGCAGCCGCTATTGGGCGGACTTGCTGCGTGGCAGGGGAGTGGGGGACTTCGAGACGGAAATCGTTCGCCGCCTGACCCGCGAGCGCACACCCGTCCGGGTGCCCGCCGCGCCCCGCGGGACCGAGCCGGGCGAAGTGGTCCCGGTGGACTTCACCGACGAAGTCGTCCGCCGCAGCAAGGTGTTCCCGAGCGGACGGGTGCGACGGTAGCGGGAGCCCTAGCGGACCTGGCCGACGCCCGCCCAGTAGAAGGGCCGGACCTCGTCCTTCTCCAGATCCGGGAACACGGCCTCCTCCTCGTCCGGGCGCCAGTCCGTCAGGTGGACGATGCCGGGCTCGACCGGATCCATGCCCTCGAACCAGGACTCGAACTCCGCGCGCGGGCGCAGCCAGGCCGGGTTCTGCGTCTTGCGGTAGGACTCGGCGAGCGCGCTGATCTGCGCGGCGCCGTCCTCCGGGGCGTCGTCGGTGGTGATGTGGCTGATCGCGATCCAGCTGCCGGGCGCCAGCCGCTGGCGGTAGCGGTTGAGCACGCCGGGCACGTTGTCCCCGCCGCCGACGAAGTGCAGCACCGAAACCATCAGCACGCAGACCGGTTTGCTCAGGTCCAGCAGCTCGTTCACGACCGTGGAGTTGAACACGGTCTCCGGCTCGCGCAGGTCGGCGCGCAGCACGCCGGCCCAGTCGCCGTGCTCCTTCAGGAGCAGTTCGGAATGCGCCACGGCGACGTGCTCGTAGTCGACGTAGACGACCCGCGGGTCGCTGTCCTCCGGGGCGTGCAGCGCGACCGTCTCGTGCACGTTGCCCACCGAGGGCACGCCGGAGCCGAGGTCGAGGAACTGCGTGATCCCCGCTTCCAGCGCGGCGCGCACGACCCGGCCCAGCCACTGCCGGTTCGACATGGCGAGCGGCTTGATCAGCGGGAACTGCTCGTCGGCCGCCGCGCCGAAATGCCGGTCCACCGCGTAGTTCGTGGTGCCGCCGAGGTACCAGTCGTAGATCCGCGCCGAGCTCGGCTTGGTGAGATCCACGTCCCGGGGTGCCTGTGGCGCCTGCTCGCCCTGCACACTCACGTTTTCGCTCCCTGTGCGGTGAAGAAGTCCCTGCCCCGCAGCATAACCCCAGCGCGAAAAGGTGAGTCTGGTGGGACGAACACAAGATCAACTAGCAGTTGATCACCAAGAGTAAGATCACCGCTCGCTGTACGTAATAGACGCTGATGGCGCCCCGTGCACATGAGAGTCCACAGTGGACTCGGCCGCCGCGACGGTGAACCTCGGCCGAGCACTGCGTGAAGAATCCGCCGTTCCGCCACCGGAACGGCCGGGCACCTGGCAGGCTTCAGGGTCATGCGCCGAGGCAGGAACGCAGCCGTGATCGTGTCCACCTTGCTCGTGGCGGGGGTGCTCGCACCGGGGGAGGCGTACGCCGACACCGCCTTCGCCGACGCGGTTTTCCGCGCCACCCACAACAGCTACTCCGGCAACGTGGACGGGGCGAAAGGCTCCATCACCTACCAGCTCGACCACGGTGTCCGGTTCGTCGAGTTCGACATCCACGACAACGACTACGGCACGACCGGCGACTACGCCATCGGTCACAGCTCGCCGGGCGATCTGGTCGACCACGCGGGCAACCCGTCGTCCAACAAGCTCCGCGACTGGCTCGCCACCGTGAACACCTGGTCCGACGCGCATCCCTCCGCCGCGCCGATCGTCGTGATGCTCGACCTCAAAGACGACCTCACCGACAACACCTCCTACGCCGCGGGCAACCTCGCCGCGCTCGACACCGAGCTGACCGGCGCGTTCGGCGCGAACCTGGTGCAGGCCAAGGACTATCCGAACGCGCTGCCCTCGATCGGCACGCTGCGCGGGAAGGTGCTGACCCTGTTGTCCGGCGACGCCACCACGCGCGCCGCGTACAAGCGCGACGTCGGCTACCACCCCGCGGTCGCGGTCAACAGCCACGGCCAGGTGGTCGAGGTGCACGACAACGGCGGCGGCGCGCTCTGGTACTGGACCGGGCAGCTCGGCGCGGACGGCCGGATCACCTGGCTCCGCCACGGCCGCTACGACTCCGGCCAGACGCCCGCGGTGGCCCTGAACGACAACGGGCAGCTCGTCGAGGTGCACCAGTCCCAGAGCGCGACCACGCTGTGGTCCCACGTCGGGCAGCTCGGCGCGGACGGCGAGATCACGTGGTCCGCGTCGAAGCAGTACGACAACGGCGTGCTGCCGACGGTCGCGTTCACCGGCGCCGACACGGTCCGCGAGGTGCACCGGAGTCAGAGCAGCAGCCAGAACTGGCAGTGGCAGGGCACGCTCAGCGGTTCTTCGGTGACGTGGACGGGCAACGCGAAAACCTCCAGCGCCCGCTATGACAAGTCGTCTTCGCGCGGCGTGACAGTCTCGACCGGGGCCGATGGCGCCACTCCGGCGCAGACCTTGCGCTACACCACGGCGCAGGTCGCCGGCGGCGACATCCGTTACCCGCAAACGGCTTTCGACGAGTATCAGGCCGGGGACAGCGCGGAACTCAAGCAGGGCGCGCTGTTCTACGCCGCGACCGCGACGGACAAGTCGTTCATCACCTCGGCGCGCTCGTCCGGGCACGTGGTGCGCGGCTGGGACTTCGACGACGCGAGCCTCGCGACGGACCCGCTGGCGAACTACCCGGCGACCAACCACCCGTGGGAAGACTGGTACGAGAATCTCGTCTCCGCCAACGGCGTTGTCCAATGAGGACGGTCGCTAACCGAAGGCGCTGAAGGGTTTCCTCGGCTGGCGCAAGGCCTCCACCACGCTGTCGACGAGGACGAAGGCGGGCTCGCGGACCCCCGGCATCTCCCGTGTCGGGGACAGCACCTGCTCGCCGATCATCAGTGGCTGCGACGACTGCAGCAGGGGTTTCTCCTCCGGCGGCAGCACCAGGATCACGGCGGTGTCGTCGGCCATGCGCAACAACGTCGTGTCGGCCACGGTCGGGGGCGCGGTGGTGAACCGCGCGCCGGTGCCGACATAAATGCCGCGCAGTTCCGGATCCCGGCTCTGCCACTGCCCGTCGGCGTTGGCGATCAGGCGCGGATCGCCCGCCGCGCGCAGCTCTTCGGTGGCCTCCGCGGTGATCTGCTCCAGCGGCGCCAGGTTGTCCACCGGCTCGATCACCTCGTACAGCGCGAACCCCGGCCCCGGCACCAGGAACAGGTGCAGCAGCGTGAACTGCTGGACCGGGGAGCGCCGGGCCAGGATGAGCTGGCGGATCACCAGGCCCCGCAGCCGGGCGGCCTGTTCCCCGTCCATCGCGCTCAGCGTTTCGGCCAGTGAGATCATGCCCTGCTCGCAGTTCGTCGTCGCGGACGCGCCGGCCGCCGCCGGGAGTCCGAAGAGGACACTAGACGAGGAAACGGAAGACCGGGTCGTCCGGCGAAAGTTTCTGCGCGGTGATCGGCGAGGCGCCGAGTCGTTCCAGCAGGGGCGGCAGATCCTCGGGCGCGCCCAGTTCGACGCCGACGAGCGCGGGGCCGAACTCGCGGTTGGTCCGCTTCACGTACTCGAACAGGGTGATGTCGTCGTCCGGGCCGAGCACGTCGTCCAGGAACCGCCGCAGCGCGCCGGGCTCCTGCGGGAACTCCACGAGGAAGTAGTGCTTGACCCCGCGCGAAACCAGCGCGCGCTCCATCACCTCGGCGTAGCGGCTCACGTCGTGGTTGCCGCCGGAGACGATGGCCACCACGGTCTCGCCCGGTTTCACCAGGTCACCCGCGCGCAGCGCGGCCGGCGCGAGCGCGCCCGCCGGTTCGGCGATCACGCCGTCGATGTCGAACAGGTCGAGCATCTCCTCGCACAGCACGCCCGGGTCGACCTTGCGCAGCTCCACCGGTTTCCCGGCCAGCACGTCGTAGGTGTGCGCGCCGACCTTGCGCACCGCCGCGCCGTCCACGAACCCGTCCACCTCGGCCAGTTCCACCGGCTCGCCCGCGGCCATCGCGGCCGCCATGCTCGCCGCTCCGGCAGGCTCGACGCCGATCACCCTGGTCGCCGGGTGGTGCTTGGCCAGCCACGCGGTGATCCCGGCGATCAGCCCGCCACCGCCGACCGGGACCACGACGACGTCCGGGGCCTCGCCCAGCTGTTCCACGATCTCGCGCGCGACGGTGCCCTGCCCGGCGATCACGTCGGGGTGGTCGAAGGCGGGCACGATCAGGGCGCCGGTGCGCTCGGCCTCGGCGCGCGCGGCCGAGGAGGCGGCGTCGTAGGTGTCCCCGCCGACGATCGCCTCGACCCGGTCCCCGCCGAGGAGCGCGATCCTGTCCCGCTTCTGGCGGGGAGTGGTGCGTGGCAGGTAGATCTTGGCGTGCAGGTCCAGCGCCCGGCAGGCGAAGGCGACGCCCTGGGCGTGGTTGCCGGCGCTGGCGCACACGATGTCCCGCTGCTCGCCGTCGAGCTGGGCGAGGAGGTTGTACGCCCCGCGCAGTTTGTACGAACGCACGACCTGCAGATCTTCGCGCTTGAGCCAGACCTGGCCGCCGGTCCGGGCGGAGACCCGTTCGTGCCGCTGCAGGGGCGTTCTCGCCACCACGTCGCGCAACCGCTCGTACGCCGCGTCGACCGCGGCGGCCTCCACACCCATTCCCGCTCCTCGTCCGCATCCTGTCCCTCCGTTCAGCCTAAGGCGTGTTGCGAAACGGTTGCGGGGCGGTGCGGACTGCGCACGCTCCGTAAAGCGCTTGGTCGCGTTCCGTTGCCTGCGGGATCCTGGTCCCATGCGGACGTTCCTGGAGACCGAGCGGCTCGTGCTGCGGCGGTTCACTGAGCGGGATACGGACAATCTGGTCGGATTGGACAGTGATCCCGAAGTGATGCGCTACATCAACGGCGGGGCGCCGACGCCGCCGGAACAGGTGCGGGACGAGATCCTCCCGCGGCTGCTCGGATATTACGAGCGGTTCGCCGCGTTCGGCTGCTGGGCGGTGCAGGAGAAGGAGAGCGGCGATTTCGCCGGCTGGGGCAGCCTGCGCCCGGACCCCGACGCGGGTCCCGAGCTGGGGTACCGGCTGCGGCGTGCCGCGTGGGGCCGCGGCTACGCGACGGAGCTGGGGGAGGCCTTGCTGCGCAGGGCATTCGCCGAGCCCGGGACCGAGCGGGTGTGGGCGCAGACGATGGCCGTGAACGTCCGGTCCCGTCGCGTGCTGGAGAAGCTGGGCCTGCGCTACGTCCGTACGTTCTGGCCGGACCTAGAACCCATCCCGGGGTCGGCGGAGGGCGACGTCGAGTACGAGGTCACCAGGGGCGACTGGGAGTCCACAAAGGACTAACCGCTCAGCTTGCCGTGCTGGATCTCACCGTTGCTCACCGTGTACCAGCCGGAGTAGTAGCGCGGTGTCCCGTCGGTCTGCCACGCGATCAGCGACACGTACACGGTCTGGCCGGTGACGGAGGTGACCGTCAGGTCGTCGCGCACCGTGCCGTCGAACCCGGCGACGAACTCGGTGTAGGAGCGGCCGAGGTTGCGGCCGCCGAGTGCCCAGGCCGTGGCGAAGTCACGCTCGTTGATGGCGGCGTAGAAGTTCTCCACCACCGAAACCGGGTTCGCGGTCACCGTCGTGGTCGTCGTGGTGGTGGTCCGCGTCGTGGGCGGCGCGGTGGTGGTTGGCGGGCTCGTGGGCCTCGTGGTGGTGGCGCGGAGCGGGGCGGCGGCGACCGGGGTGGACGAGTGCACCTGCTCGATCGGGCGGAGGGCCAGGAACGTGGTGGCGCCGGCGATCAGCACGACCGCGAAGGCGACGGCGAGGGCACGGAACATGGTGGTGCGCCGATCTTCCGGGGATGAACACCGGGGGAGTCGGCCGCCGTGGGGCTGTCGTTACGAGGTCCGCGGGCCGTGGTCACCGTCCGCGCCGGGCGTGACACGGACGGCATCGGCGTGGGGAGCTCCGGGTGTTCCCGGTCACTGTGGACGATCGGCGGCCCGGAGTGTCCACAGTGGACAGGCTGTGACCAGGTTCGCCCTCGCGGGGGAGCCCGGGCGGTTGTCGTGGTCCCCGCGCGGACATATCCTGGGCGGCCAGCCTCTGCTTCGGGACTTTCGGCCCTGTGAAACGGCCATTCCTGTGTGCACACTGGGTTTTCGGGCAGGAAGTGGGTGGAGAAAGCACATGCCGGCCGCGACAGTCGGGGAGCTCCGGCAGTCTGATGTGGACGAGCAGATCAGGCAGCTGGAACGGCGGCTCGCCGCCGAGCAGGAGCTGGTCCCGGCGAGCGTGCTGCACGACTGCGTGCGGCGGGCGTGGGCGCGGTTCTCCGGCGCGAAGGTGCGTGCCTACATCCCCATCCTGGTCGAACGACGGGTCCGGGCGGAACTGCGGAGTTCTCCGGGGTCCAGGTCGCTGGTGGAGTGGTCGCGCGGCACGGCGGAACGCCTGCTGGCGGGCGCGCTGCCGCGGCGCTGGGCCCACACGCAGGGGGTTGCGGGCCAGGCCGCGGCGATCGGGTGGGTGCTGCCCGAGGGGGAGCGGGACGTGCTGGTCGCCGCGGCCTGGCTGCACGACATCGGCTACGCGGACGGGCTCGTCCGGACCGGTATGCACCAGATCGACGGGGCGCTGTTCCTGCGGGAACACGGCGTCGAGGAACGGATTTGCGCGCTGGTCGCCCAGCACGCGGGCGCTTCGGCGGTCGCCGAGCTGCAGGGGCTTTCGGCGGAGCTCGCGCAGTTCCCGGACGAACGTGGCCCGGTGCGCGACGCGTTGTGGTACAGCGACATGACGACGAGCCCGGTCGGGGAGCCGGTGTCGTTCGACGAGCGGATGGCCGAGCTGCGACAGCGGCGCGGGCCGGAGGATCCGGTGGTGCGCGCTCTGGCGATCAACGGCGAGGAACGAGCGGCGGCCGTGCGGCGCACCCAGGAACTGCTCGAACGGAAGGCGGCGCTGCGGTCGCTGGCGGCGGGCTGAGTCGGCGGGGTTGTGTGGGCGCGGGCCTTCGTGCCGGGCTGGGTTCGTGGTGGGAGGTTGGCGCCGCGAACCCCCGACCGCGAGCCGATTCAGTCGAGTGGCGCCGCCCGGTTTCCCCGTTGATCCAGCCCGGGGCGGGCGCGGTGCCGACCGAGCCGATTCAGTCGAGGAGCGCGGCCACCAGTTCCTTGACCCAGCCCGGCTTCACCCCGGTGTCGGTGAAGATGGCGCGGTAGTACAGCGGGCCGAGCAGGGCGTCGGCGGCGCGGCCGACTTCCGGCGCCGATCCGCCGCGTGAACGCTCGCGCTCGAGCATCGCGGCCAGCTGCGCGTGCCGGTCCGTGGTGCAGGCGCAGCCGCCGTCGGGCCCGGCGCCGATCGCGGCGCGCATCACCGCCAGCGAGTCCGGGTCGGCGAGGTCGGTGGCGACGTCGGTGGCCCAGCGCTCCAGGTCCGCGCGCAGCGAGCCGGTGTCGGGCACCACGATGTCCCCGCTGAACCGGCTGGTCGCGACGTCACTGAGCAGCTCGCCCACCGAACCCCAGCGCCGGTACAGCGTGGTCGGGTGGACCCCGGCCCGGCTCGCGACGACGGGCAGCGTGAGTGTTTCGGCGGACTCTTCGGCCAGCAGCTCTTCGACCGCGCGGTGCACGCTCGCGCGCACCCTGGCGGAGCGGCCGCCGGGCCTGGTCTGGGTGGTGGTGCTCTCGGGCATGAATTCATTATCGCACTGATCGATGCGTTTGCGCTATGCTCACAAACGCACGGATCATTGCTTTAGAGGAGCTGTCTTGTCCGAGTCCTCCCTGCTGGCGCCTCCGGTCACCGCGCGCCGGCTCTCCCCTCCGGTGAGCTTCGTGGCCGTGGCGGCGATCGTGGTCCTCTTCCTGGCCGCGTCCAGCGCCCCGTCCCCGCTCTACGTCGTCTACCAGCAGCAATGGCATTTCACGGCCACCACGCTCACCGTGGTCTTCGCGGTCTACGTGGCCGGGCTGATCGCGTCGCTGCTCGTGCTCGGCGCGTTGTCCGATTACGTCGGGCGGCGTCCCGTGCTCGTCTCCGCCATCGCGCTGGAAGCGCTCGCGCTCGTGCTGTTCATCACCGCGGGCAATGTGCCGATGCTGTTGCTGGCCCGGCTGTTGCAAGGCGTCGCGACGGGCGCCGCGATGACCACGCTCGGCGCCACGCTGGTCGATCTCAACCCACCGCACGCGCCCGGTCGAGCCGGGCTGATCAACGGCATCGCTCCGACGTCCGGCCTGGCGCTCGGCGCGCTCGGCGCGGGAGCGCTGGTGCAGTACGCGCCCGCGCCGACGCATCTCGTCTGGCTGCTGCTGCTCGCGGGCATGGTGCTCGCCGCGGCCGTCGTCGCGCTGATGCCGGAAACCTCGTCCCGCCGCCCCGGCGGGGTCGCGTCGCTTGCGCCGCGGCTCGGCGTTCCCGAGCGGCTGCGCAAGGACTTCTACGCGCTGGTGCCGATCCTGCTCGCCAGCTGGTCGCTCGGTGGTCTGTACCTGTCGCTGGGGCCGTCCGTCGCCGCGGGGATCTTCAAGCTGGACAACCATTTGATCGGCGGGCTCGTCGTGACCTTGTTGTGCGGCACGGGCGCGCTGACCGTGTTCGCGTTGCGCGCGGTGCCGGTCGCCGTGATGCTGCGCACCGGAGCGGCTCTGCTGGCCGTCGGCACGGCCGTGACGCTGACCGGGATCCTGTCGGGCGCGGTGGTGTTCGGTGTCGTCGGGACGGTGCTGGCGGGCGTCGGGTTCGGCGCGTCCGCGGGGGCCAGTTTCGGCACTCTGGCACGGATTTCCGGGCCGGAGGAACGGGGTGAGCTGTTCGCGGTGGCCTACACGGTGGCGTACCTGGCGTTCAGCGTCCCGGCCGTCATCGCGGGCTTCGCCGCCACCTCCGCGGGGCTCCGGACCACGGCGATCGTCTACAGCCTCGCGGTGATCGTCTTCGGAGTCGCGGCGCTGGTGGTGCAGGAGCTTCGCGCTCGCGCTGCCTGACTGTGGATCCGGCTCAGCGGCGCGCCGGATCCGCTTGCGTGTCAAGGCATCCCGGCTGGCGAACGGGCTAACGTGATTACGCCGTCCGAGGGGTCAACCTCGTTACCGGCCGGTGATAATTTCCTCCATCGTGCCCGCCACCACCAGACGCCGCAAGGTATTCCTCATTGCACTGAGCGTGTTCGCCGGCGTTTTGCTGGCGGCGGGCGGCGTGGTGTGGCAGACCTGGCCGGACAAGGACGATTCCGCGATGAGAATCGTGGTGCCCGATACCCGCTACACCCCGCTCGCCGACCCCGCCCCGGCGAGCGGGGTGTAGCGG
>NZ_VMNW02000014.1 GCF_007713735.2 Amycolatopsis acidicola
CAGGCCCACATCACTTTGCCCTGGGCCCGCAACCCCTCTACACGACGCGCGCCCGACTGCACAAAGCTTGCGGGTCCAGGGGAAAGTGATAGCGCTTTCGCAGGCGACGGGATGAGCACCCACCTCTAGGGCGGATCGCCGGCGCGATCCGCCCTGAGGGAAAGGCCCGCCGGTGCCAGTGATCCGGTCCGCCTCTACTCACCCAACTGCACCAGGGCGAAGGACTCTCCACCCAGGTGCACGCCGTTCTCCCTCACCTTCGCGTCGCCCCAGGTCAGGACGGGCCTTTCTGACTTCATCGGGAGCGTCACGGGGTCAGTGCCGAGGTTGCACGCCAGGCGCAGAGAGCCCCGGTGGAGCACCAGCCACGAACCTTCCGCGTCGACCTCGAAGTGGTCACGGACCGGGTCCGCGAGCGCGGGGTGTGTCCGGCGCAGGGCGATCAGCGACCGGTACAAACCCAGCATCTCCCGATGCCCCGGGCGCTCCACCTCCGCCCAGTCCAGCCGCGAACGCTCCACCGTCGCCGGGTCGATCGGGTCCGGGACGTCGGCTTCACCCCACCCGTGCCGGGCGAACTCGCGCCGGCGGCCGGTGCGGACGGCGTCGGCGAGGTCGGGATCGGGGAACGAAGCGAAGAACTGCCAGGGAGTACGCGCCGCCCATTCTTCCCCCATGAAGATCATCGGAGTATAGGGCGAGCAGAACACAATCGCGGCCCCACACCCCAGTAGACCAGGGGAGACACTCGCGGAGAGCCTGTCGCCCGTGGCGCGGTTGCCGATCTGGTCGTGATTTTGCAGGTACGCCAGGAACCGGTGCGCGGGGATCTTCCCCGGCACCGGCCGCCCGTGCGTGCGGCCCCGGAAAGACGACCATGTCCCCGCGTGAAAGAACACGTCGCGCAGGGTGCGGGGGAGGGCGCCGGGCGCGGCGAAGTCCGTGTAGTAGCCGCTGGTCTCCCCGGTCAGCGCCACGTGCAGCGCATGGTGCAAGTCGTCCGACCACTGCGCGTGCAGGCCGTAGCCGTCCGCCTCCCGCGCGGTGACCAGGCGCGGATCGTTCAGGTCGGACTCGGCGATCAGCGTCAACGGCCGCCGGACCGCGGCGGAAAGCGCTTCCACCTCGACGGCCAGCTCCTCCAGCAGGTGCGTGGCACGCCTGTCGACGAGAGCGTGCACGGCGTCGAGGCGTAGCGCGTCCACGTGGAAATCGCGTAGCCAGCCCAGTGCGTTGTCGATGACATAACGACGCACTTCGTCCGAGCCCTCGCCGTCGAGGTTCAGCCCGGGACCCCAGTCGTTGCTGCCCGCGAAGTACGGGCCGAACCTGTCGAGGTACGCGCCGGAGGGGCCGAGGTGGTTGTAGACGACGTCCAGCACGACCGCGAGCCCGCGCCGGTGGCACGCGTCGACAAATCGCTTGAAGCCGTCGGGGCCGCCGTAGGGTTCGTGCACCGCGCCCCACAGCACGCCGTCGTAACCCCAGCCCGCCGTGCCGTCGAACGAGTTCACCGGCAGCACTTCGACGAACGTGACCCCCAGATCCGCCAGGTAGTCCAGTTTTTCGATCGCCGCGTCGAACGTGCCGCCCGCCGTGAACGTGCCGATGTGCAGTTCGTAGAGCACGCCGCCCGGCAGCGCCCGCCCCGTCCAGGACTGGTCGGTCCAGGCGAAAGCGCCGTGGTCGTACACCCGCGAGGGCCGGTGCACGCCATCGGGTTGCCAGAGCGAGCGCGGGTCCGGCAGCAGATCTTCCTTGTCCCCCACCAGAAAGCCGTAGTCGGACCCGGAAACGTCCGAAGACCACCACTCGCCTTCGCGCGCCATCTCGTGGTCCGTGCCGTCGACCCGCACCCGTACCCGTCCGGCGTGCGGGGCCCATACGCGGAAGCTCATCGATCTCCTCGTACCAGCAAAGCGACCGGATAACGACCGAGCATTGTGGACAGTGTGCCGTCCGTGACCTGACCGGTGAGCACATCGGTCCACTCGCCCGGCGGCAGCGGCAGCACCGTCTCCTGCCAGCCACCCGCCGCGGCGAGTCTCATCGGCAGCCGGGTGGCCACGGTGATCAACCCGTTGCGGGCAAACGAAACCACGTGCGAGGCGGCAGTGCCCTCCGCGTGCAGGGCGCGGTAGCCGTGGAAGAGGTCCGGCCGTTCCCGCCGCAGCGCCAGCGCCTTGTGCACCACGAGCAGCTTCGCCGCGCCGCTCTCGTCCACGGGAGGCAACTCGCCGCCCTCGATCCGGTCGAGGATCGCGCGCCGCACGCCGTAGTCCACCGGGCGCCGGTTGTCCGGATCCACCAGCGAGAGGTCCCACAGCTCGGTGCCCTGGTACACGTCCGGCACCCCGGGTGCGGTGAGCTGGATCAGCTTCTGCGACAAGGAGTTCGACCAGCCGGCGCCCTCGATCTTCGCGACGAAGGCCGCCACGTCCGGGTCCTCGACCACCTTGGCCGGCCACGCCGCGACCTCGGCCTCGAACTCCTCGTCGTGGTCGGTCCAGGTGGTGCGGATCTTCGCTTCCTTGGCGGCCTTGTCCAGATACCGCGCGAGCCGTTCGGCGCTGATCGGCCAAGCGCCGACCAGCGTCTGCCACGCGAGCAGGTTCAGCGTCGGCTCGCTGATCCCGTTGCGCGCGCTCCACTTCCGCACGCCCTCCGTGAACTCCTCCGGCACCTCGGACAACACGGCCAGCCGCGCCCGCACGTCCTCGGAACGCTTGGTGTCGTGCGTGGTCAGCGTGGTCATCGCCGCCGGGTACGCCGCTTCGCGCTTCGCCGCCAGCTCGTGGAATTCGTCCACAGTGGACCCGAACCGGGCAGGTGAACCGCCGACCTCGTTCAGCGCGGCGAAGCGCGTGTAGCGGTAGAACGTGGTGTCCTCGGTGCCCTTCGCGACGACCATGCCCGAAGTCTGCTGGATCCGCGTGGCCAGTTCGCCGTGCGGATCCGCGCGCACCTGACCGTCGATCGCGTGCGCCCCGGAACGGGAAACGGCGGTGGCCCAATGGTCTGAGCCCTCGGGCAGGTACGAGCGGTACACCGGGAAGTCGATCATCAGCCGGGCGACGTCGGCGGCCTCGGAACCCTTGGCCAGCGCGGCGATCCGGTGCATCTCCGCGACCAGGATACTGTCCGTGACGAGCTGCCGCGCCTCCCGCTCGATGGCGTGGTAGCCGGGATTCCCGGCCAGCTCGGTGAAAACGGCCTCGGCGGACGGGTCCACGAAGATCCCGCTGATCTCGCGCAGCGCGTCGTACCCCGTCGTGCCGTCGACCGGCCAGCTCTGCGGCAGATCCTCGCCGGGGTGCAGGATCTTCTCCACGACCAGCCACGCTTCCGGCGCCGCGGCCCGCAGGGCTCGCAGGTAGCCGCCCGGGTCGGCCAGCCCGTCGGGGTGGTCCACGCGCAGTCCGGTGACGCTGCCCTCGGCCACCCAGCGCAGCACTTCTCCGTGCGTGGCCTGGAAAACCTCGGGCAACTCCACGCGCACGGCGGCGAGCGTCGTGATGTCGAAGAAGCGCCGGTAGTTCAGTTCCGTGTTGCCACGCCGCCAGTGCACCAGCTCGTAGTGCTGCCGCGCGTGCACCTCGTCGGCGCTGCCCCCACCGGTGCCCGGCGCGATGGGGAACCGGTGGTCGTAGTAGGCGAGTTCGTCGCCGTCGACCTCCAGTTCGCCCTCGTCGCCCAGGATGGGCACCAGGATCCGGCCGCGGCCCCAGTCGATGTCGAAGTACTCCGCGTACTTCGATTCCCGTCCGTGGCGCAGCACGTCCCACCACCACGGGTTCGCCTTCGGCACCTCCACCGACATGTGGTTCGGCACGATGTCCACCACGAAACCGAGCCCCGCGTCGGAAAGCGCGTCCGCCAGCAGGCGCCGCGCCGGCTCGCCGCCCAGCTCCGGGCGCGCCTTCGTCGGGTCCACGACGTCGTAGCCGTGCGTGGAACCAGGCGTGGCATCGAGCACCGGCGACGCGTACAGCGCCCCCACGCCGAGCCGTCGCAGGTACTCCACCTGCTCGGTCGCGGCGTCGAAACCGAACTCCGGGCGGAGCTGCACGCGGTACGTCGAGCCCGGCGGGGTCACTGCGGCTCCACCCGCTGCAGCACCACGAGCGAGCGCGCGGGCATGGTGAACTTCCCGCCCGCCTTGATGTGCGGCTCGCCCGGCTCCTCGGCGATCTCACCGGTGGCGGTGTCGATCACGATCGTCCACTCCGGACCGTATTCCTCGCCCGGCGTGGTCGCGGCGATGTCCTCGTAGTGGGCGTTGAAGGCGATCAGGAACGAGTCGTCCAGCACCGGCATCCCGCGCTGGTCGAGATCCGGGATTCCCTTGCCGTTGAGGAAAACGACGATGGACTTGCCGAACCCGTCGTCCCAGTTCTGCTCCTTCATCTCCTCCGCGGACGGGGTGAACCAGGCGATGTCGTCGATCCCGTCGCTCTTGCGGATCGGCTTGCCCTGGAAGAACCGCCGCCGCCGGAACACCGGATGCTTGCGCCGGAACTCCGCGAGCCTGCCGACGAAGTCCACCAGGTCCGAGTTTTCGTCGGCCAGTGACCAGTCCACCCAGGACAGTTCGTTGTCCTGGCAGTAGGCGTTGTTGTTGCCCTGCTGGGTGCGCCCCATCTCGTCCCCGTGCAGCAGCATCGGCACGCCCTGGGACAACAGTGTGGTGGCGAGCAGGTTCCGGCGCTGCCGGGCCCGCAGCGCGAGCACCTCCTCGTCCTCGGTCGGGCCCTCGACGCCGCAGTTCCACGAGCGGTTGTCGTCCGCGCCGTCCCGGCCGTTCTCCCCGTTGGCGTCGTTGTGCTTTTCGTTGTAGGACACCAGGTCGTTGAGGGTGAACCCGTCGTGCGCGGTGACGAAGTTGATCGAGGCGAACGGGCGGCGGCCGTCGTCCTGGTACAGGTCCGAGGAACCCGTGATGCGCGAGGCGAACTCGCCCAGCGTCGCCGACTCGCCGCGCCAGAAGTCCCGCACGGTGTCACGGAACTGCCCGTTCCACTCCGTCCACAGTGGAGGGAAGTTGCCCACCTGGTATCCGCCGGGCCCGACGTCCCAAGGCTCGGCGATCAGCTTCACCCTGCTCACCGTCGGGTCCTGCTGCACGAGGTCGAAGAACGTGGACAGCCTGTCCACGTCGTAGAACTCGCGGGCCAGCGTGGCGGCGAGATCGAAGCGGAACCCGTCCACGTGCATCTCGGTGATCCAGTACCGCAGCGAGTCCATGATCAGCTGCAGCGTGTGCGGGTTGCGCACGTTGAGCGAGTTCCCGGTGCCCGTGTAATCCATGTAGTACTGGGGTTTGTCGTCCACCAGCCGGTAGTAGGCCTGGTTGTCGATCCCGCGCATGGACAGTGTCGGCCCGAGGTGGTTGCCCTCGGCGGTGTGGTTGTAGACCACGTCGAGGATCACCTCGATGTCCGCCTCGTGCAGGGCGCGCACCATGCCCTTGAACTCCTGCACCTGACCCGCCTGCTCGGGCAGCGCGGCGTAACCCTCGTGCGGCGCGAAGAAGCCGATCGTGTTGTAGCCCCAGTAGTTGCGCAGCCCCTTGTCGACGAGACCGTGGTCGGTGATGAACTGGTGCACCGGCATCAGCTCGATCGCGGTGACCCCGAGCTGCTTGAAATGCTCGATCACCGCGGGGTGCGCGAGCCCGGCGTACGTGCCGCGAAGCCGCGGCGGCACGGCGGGGTGGTTCATCGTGAGGCCGCGGACGTGCGCCTCGTAGATGACCGACTCGTTGTACGGCGTGCGCGGCGGGCGGTCGTCGGCCCAGTCGAAGAACGGGCTCACCACCAGGCTGTGCGGGACGTGCCCGGCGGAGTCGGTGTCGTTGCGCTTGTCCGGCGCGCCGAAGGGGTAGCCGAACAGCGACTCGTCCCAGTCGACGTTGCCCGCGATCGCCTTGGCGTACGGGTCGATCAGCAGCTTGTTCGGGTTGCAGCGCAGGCCTTTTTCCGGTTCGTACGGGCCGTGCACGCGGTAGCCGTAGCGCTGGCCGGCACCGACGCCGAGCAGGTAGCCGTGGTGCACGAACCCGTCGACCTCGGGCAGCCGGTAGCGCTCCTCGCCGCCGTCCTCGTCGATCAGGCACAGCTCGACGTACTCCGCCACTTCGGAGAAGAGCGCGAAATTGGTGCCGACGCCGTCGTAGCTGGCGCCCAGTGGATACGGGGTTCCTGGCCAGGTGGGCACTGGGTCTCCTAGCGGTTCAGCGGGCGGGCGGCCCGCAGGGTGGCGATCAGGCTGTGCACGCCAGTGGCGGCGAAGAACTCGTCCACGGTGACGGGCAAGGGTATCCGCCAGTTCGGGTACTGCTCGACGGTGCCCGGCAGGTTCGGCTGGCGCCGCTGGCCGGTGACGTCCGCGGGTGCCGTGAGCAGCAGCCGTGACGACGCCGAGGCCAGCAGCGCGTGCAGCGCGGCCACCGGGTCTTCACCGGGAATTCCTTGCTCGGCAAGGAAATCGATCAGCGCGGCGCGCTCCTCCCGTGCCGCTTCGTACTCTCGCCCTGGCTCGGTCAGCAGCCCCAGTTCCTCCCTGATCCGCACGTGTTCTTCGGTCAGCCAGCCCGTCACCGTGGGCAGGTCGTGCGTGGTGATACTGGCCATCGCCTCGGTGTCCCAGTCCCGCGGTGGCACGAACGGGTGGCCGGGGGAGTCGTAGTCGCGCTGGAACCACAGCACGGCGGAGGAGAGAACACCCCGTTCGTGCAAGGTTTCGGTGACTTCCTCCTCGACCGTGCCGAGATCCTCGCCGACGACGATGGCGCCCGCGCGGTGCGCTTCGAGCGCGAGGATGCCCATCATCGCCTCGGCGTCGTAATGCACGTACGTGCCGCGCGAAGGCGGCTCGCCCGGCGGGATCCACCACAGGCGCCACAAGCCCGCGACGTGGTCCACGCGGACGCCGTCTGCGAAGCGCAGAACTCCGCGAAGCACGTCTCGGAATGGCGCGTACCCGAGTTCGGCGAGTTTGTCCGGGCGCCAGGGCGGCAGGTTCCAATCCTGGCCCTGCTGGCTGAACGCGTCGGGCGGCGCGCCGACTGTGACACGTGCGGCGAAAGCGTCGCCCAGCGCCCAAGTGTCGGCCCCGCCCGGATGAACGCCGACTGGGAGGTCGTGCACGATCCCGACGGACATGCCCGCTTCACGCGCTTCGCGGCGGGCGTGGTCGAGCTGTTCGCGACACAGCTCTTGCAGCCAGGCGTGGAACGCGATCCGGTCGGCGAGCTCCTTGCGTGCCTGCTTCACCTCGGGGCTGTGCGGATCGCGCAACGCACTGGGCCATTCGCGCCAATCCGCACCGTGGATTTCCGCGAGCGCACAGAACGTGGCGAAATCACGGAGATCTTCGTCCGGTGGGGTGGTTTCCCGCGGCCACAACAGCTCCAGCGCCGCGACCTTCGACGTCCACACCGCGTCGTAGTCGATGAGCTCGGTGTGCGAGTCCGGGCGAAGGGCGAGAATCCGCTCGCGCGTCCCGGAATCCGCTTCGGCAAACGCTTTCGTGTCCGTGACGCGCAGGTAGAGCGGGTTCGCGTACCGACGGCTGGACGGCGAGTACGGCGAACGTTCCACCGGCACCGTCGGGCTGATCGCCTGCACCGGGTTCACCAGGACCACACCCGCGCCCAGTTCCGCCGCGGACCGGCGCGCGAACTCGGCGAGGTCGCCGTAGTCCCCCGCGCCCCAGGAATCCGCCGAACGGAGCGCGTACAGCTGCAGCATCCAGCCCCACGCCGGTGGCACTTCGGGCAGCTTCGCCGGGACCACCGCCAGCACGACCTCCCGCTCGCCGGTCACGATCTTGTGCCAGCCCAGCGGGAGATCACCGGGAACCGTCCGGCCGATCTCGCGGCGCGTGCCGTCCTCGAGGTGGACCACGGCGGGACTTCCGGCATCGTGCTCGGTACCCTCGCGCAGCACTAGGGTCGGTGGCAGCGTGGTTCGGTCGCGGACACGGCGGACCTCGGCGAGCTCACGTTCGACCGACCCCGGAGTCGACGCGTCGACGCCGAACTGCGCGAGCACCGCGATCACGACCTCGGTGTCGACGACGACTTCGCGCTGCTCGGCGTTTTCGTACCGGGTGGCGACACCGTAGGCGTCCGCGAGGGCACTGAGGTCCGGATCCACCCGTTCAGCATCGCCGCCCCCGCCGGACGGCGCTACCCAGGCCGATGAGATGAGGAGCACCCCCGATGACTCCGTGGGCCGAACACGCGATCTGGTGGCACGTCTACCCGCTCGGGTTCACCGGCGCGCCCGCGGCCGCGACGGCCGAACCGGCGCGGCACCGCTTGCGACAGCTGGAGAACTGGCTCGACTACGCGGTGGAACTGGGCTGTTCCGGGCTGATGCTCGGCCCGGTGTTCGCCGCCGAGACGCACGGCTACGACACGGTCGACCACTTCCGGATCGACCCGCGGCTCGGCGACGACTCGGACTTCGACCGGCTGGTCGCCGCGGCCCGCGGGCGCGGGCTGCGGATCGTGCTCGACGGCGTCTTCAACCACGTGGGCCGCGGATTCAAGCCGCTCGTCGAAGGACGCCGTTGGTTCCGCCGCCAGGGCACCGATTTCGAGGTCTTCGAAGGCCACCGGCACTTGGTGAAGCTGGACCACGAGGAGCCGGAGGTCGCGCAGTACGTGGGCGAGGTGCTCCACCACTGGCTCGAGCGCGGCGTGTCGGGCTGGCGTTTCGACGCGACGTACGCGATCCCGCCGGAGTTCTGGAGCCGCGTATTGCCTGCGGTACGGGAAAAACATCCCGAAGCGTGGTTCGTGGGCGAAGTACTCCATGGTGACTACGCCGCGTATGTCGAGCGAAGCGGGCTGGACACCGTCACGCAGTACGAGCTGTGGAAAGCGATCTGGAGTTCCCTCAACGACGCCAACTTCTTCGAGCTCTCCTGGGCCTTGAAGCGGCACGACGCGTTGCTGGAAACGTTTCCCCCGCAGACGTTCATCGGCAACCACGACGTCACCCGCCTGGCTTCCCGGCTCGATGACGAACGCCATTTCGGGCACGCGCTCGCGCTGCTGCTCACGGTCGGCGGCGTGCCGAGTGTGTATTACGGCGACGAACAGGCTTTCCGTGGTGTGAAGGAGGAACGCGAGGGCGGGGACGACGCCGTCCGGCCGGCCTTCCCTGGCACGCCGGGCGAGCTGGCGCCGTACGGCTGGCCGACGTACCGGCTCCACCAGCGGCTGATCGGGATGCGCAGGCGGCACCCGTGGCTGGTCCGCGCGCGTACCGAAGTCCTGCACCTGACCAACCGCGCGGTGGCCGTGCGCTCGTACGCGGGGGAGGACGAGGTGCTGACCCTGCTCAACGTGGGCGACGAGCCGTACCGCTTCCCCGTCGCCACCGGCGGGCTCACCGTGATCGGCGCGCCGGTGCATGCCGACGGCGGGGACCCGGCCGTGGTGCCGGGGCACAGCTGGGTGGTGCTCAGCCCGCGGTGACGGCGTTCTTGTGCGCGCGGCGCAGCATCATGCTGAACCAGATGGTGCCGATGCCGCGGAAGAGCAGCGTGATGCCGAGCCAGATGGCCAGGGTCAGGATGGTGATGCCCGGCCAGACCAGCGCGAGCAGCCCGATGATCACCGTGATGATGCCCAGCGCCAGGTACAGCCCCCACATCGGCAGCCCGCGGCGGCCGGTCACGGCGGCGGCGATCTGCATGACGCCGCCGATGATCAGGCCGATACCCACCAGGGTGGCCAGCGCCAGCAGGGTGATCCCGGGCCAGGCCAGCGCGACGACGCCGAAGACGATCCACACGACGCCGATCAGGTAGGCGGGCCAGCTCGGCGTCTGCCTGCCCGCGGTGAGCAGTTCGGTGAAGCCGTCGGCGAGCAGCGCGATGGCGACCAGCACGGCCAGCACCCCGACCGCGGTGGCCAGGTCCACCAGCAGGAGCAGGCCGAGCACGGCGGTGACCACGCCCAGGATCGCGGCGACCCACCAGCGTCCGGTCACCCGCTGGAGTTCCTCGGCGACCGGCATGGTGAACGGCGGGTACGACTCGTTGGCAGTCATGACCTGCTCCTTTCCCTCCCGAGAAGGTTAAGAGCCCGGGGGCGAACCCGCCACGCGTGTCACTCGCCTGGCCCCTCCAGGCGCTGGCGGAGGTGGCCGGGCACGAGTTCGAGGAGCTGGTCCGGGCGCAGCGGCAGATCGAGCAGGCTGAGTTTCACGCGGCTGCGGCTGGCGTGCGCGCCCGCGGCGAGGCGTACGACCTTGGCGGCGTCCTGGCGCAGGCGCGCGGTCAATACGCCGTCGTGCGCCAGCGTCTCCGACTCCACGCCGTCCACCTCGACGCCCACGGCCGCGCTGTCCCCGGCGACGTGGAGCCGGACTTCGTCGTTCGGGCCGAGCACCACCGAACGGCTGACCCCGGCCATCGGCGCCACCGGGGTCACCACCATCGCCGCTGCGGACGGGGAGATCACCGGCCCGCCGGCGGCGTAGTTGTACGCGGTCGAGCCCGTGGGCGTGGCCACCACCAGCGCGTCGCATTTGTAGTAGCCGAACTGCTGCCCGTTGACCGTCAGATCGACCGACACCGCGCCGCGGCCCAGCCGGGTGAGCACGAGGTCGTTGAACCCCGCGACGGCGCCCGGCACGTCGGTGCCCGCCACGAGGCAGCTGTGCGGCTCGATGGTGAACTCGTTGTGCACCAGCGCTTCCAGCGCCGCTTCGAGCTGGGTGGGAAAGACCTCGACGAGGAAGCCGAGGTTGCCGTGGTTCACCCCCAGCACCGGCACCGGGCGCTCCATCACCAGCCGCAGCGCGCCGAGCATCGTGCCGTCGCCGCCGAGGCTGATGACCCAGTCGACGGCGTCCGCGAACTCCGCGTCCGGCAGCGCCTCGAAGCCGGGCACCCGCGGCGCGTCGGCGGCGCGGACCACTATCCGCACCCCGTGCGTCCGCGCGTAGGCGGAGATGGTGCGGACAGAGGAGTCGACGGGTTTGCTCGGATGGACCACCAGGCCCAGCGTTTCGCCCACGATCACGAGCCTAGGGGCTGGCCGGTGGGGTGCGCAGGGCGGAAGCGCCGGCGGAAATACGCACATTGCTCCGCGGCGCGCGGAGAGCGAAACTGCGAATGATGACAATTCCGGCGGCCGCGTCTGGGATTTCGCGACCGCGGATGCGACAGTGCGTGGGGTGGGAGTGTCGCGCGGCGAGCACGATACGCCGATCATGCCAAGCCGTTCGCCCGGATGGAGGAGAGGCATGTCGCGAGGGCTGAGGGCGAAGCAAGGGGCCTTCCTCGTCGTCGCCGCGCTGCTCGCCCCGTTCTTCCCGACGTCCACAGTGGACACCGTCGTGGTGGGCGTGGACGGCGAGGTGGCGGCGCAACCCGAGCTGAGCCCCCAGGTACTCGCCGACGCCGCGAACCCGCCGGCGCTGAGCGCGGGGCTGCCCTCGTTCGCCGACGTCCCGATGGGCTCGATGCCCGCCACGCTGGCGGCGTCCGCGCTGGACGCCTACCACAAGGCCGCGGCGACGATGGCCCGGCTGGCGCCGGGGTGCCACCTCGACTGGTCGTTGCTGGCCGCGATCGGGCATGTGGAATCCGGTGGCAGTACGGCGTTCCCGATCCTCGGCCCGGTGCTCGACGGCAACGGCTACGCGGCCGTGCCCGACACCGACGGTGGGGCGCTGGACGGGAATGCCGTGTGGGACCGCGCGGTCGGTCCGATGCAGTTCATCCCGTCCTCGTGGGCGAAATGGGCGTCCGACGGCAACGGCGACGGCATCGAAAGCCCCCACGACCTCTACGACGCCGCGCTCGCCGCGGGCAGGTACCTGTGCGCGGGCGGCGGCGACCTACGTGACCCGAGGCAGGCCGCGCAGGCCGTTTTCCGTTACAACCACTCGGATTCCTACGTGCGCACCGTCCTGTTGTGGGCCGACGCCTACGCGCGCGGGACGGTGACGTTGCCGGACTCGGCCTTCCAGGACACGAGCTACGGTGCGGCGCCTCTGGCCGGTTCGGCGGGATTGCCTGCGCCGGCGGTGGTTCCGGCCGCGCCTCCGGTGGCCCCGGCGGTGGTGGTGCCGCCGGTGGTGGTCGCCACGCCTCCGGCCACCACTCCGCCGTCGAGTGCGCCGCCGTCTTCGAGTGCCACGCCGCCGCCTTCGACCACGACGACCACGCCGCCGCCGACGACGGAGCCACCGACCACGACTCTCGAGCCGCCACTGACTACCACGACGACGACAACCACCACCACCACGCCCGCGACGACGGCCGGTCCGTCCACAACGGACACGACCGCCAGCTGAGCGGCGTCAGGCGACGATGCGCAGCGGGTTCTCCAGTAGCGCGGTCAGTTGCTGCAGGAACACGGCACCGGTGGCGCCGTCGATCGCGCGGTGGTCGGCGGACAGCGTGAGCCGCAGGATTTTGCGTTCCGTCACCTCACCGTCGACGAGTTTCAGTTCCGGCGTGGCGGCACCGACGGCCAGGATCGCGGCCTCCGGCGGGTTGATGACGGCGGAGAACTGCTCGATGCCGAACATGCCGAGGTTCGACACGGTGAACGTGCCGCCGCTCATCTCGTCGGCGCGGAGTTTGCCGTCGCGGGCGCGTTCGGCCTTGTCCCGGGACTCCGCGGCGATCTCCGAGACCGCCTTGCGGTCGGTGTCACGGATGACGGGGACGACGAGGCCCGCGGGCACGGCCACCGCGACGCCGACGTGGACACCGTTGTGCCGCAACAGTTTGTCCCCGGCGAAGGAGACGTTCACGGCCGGGTTGGCGCGCAACGTGATCGCCACGGCGCGCAGCAGCAGGTCGTTCACGCTGACCTTCGCGCCGCCCGCCGACTGCACCGCGTTGTTGACAGTGCCGCGGAACGCGAGCAGTTCCGTCACGTCGACGGCTGAGGTCAGGTAGAAGTGGGGCGCGTCGCGCTTGCTCTCGGTCAGCCGCTTTGCCGCCACTCGCTGGATCGAGGTGAGCGGAACCTCCTCGTAGTCCCCGGAAACCTGGACCGGGGCGGACGCGGCCGGCGCGGGCGACGGCACGGCGGCCGCTTCGATGTCCTTGCGGATGATCCGGCCGCCGGGCCCCGTGCCGGTGACCTCGGCGAGATCCAAGCCCGCTTCCCGCGCGAGCTTGCGGGCCAGCGGGGAAGCCTTGGGGCGCGAGGACTTCTCCGCCACCACAGGCGCGGCGGCAGGCGCGGACCCGGCAGCAGGAGCCGGAGCGGCGGCAGGGGCAGGCGCGGCAGCGGGGGCAGCCGAAGCGGCGGCCCCACTCCCGTCACCCACGATGGCGATCGGGGCGCCGATCGCGACCCGCTCGCCTTCCTTCGCCAGGACGCGTTCCAGCACGCCCTCGTCGTAGGCCTCCAGCTCCATGATGGCCTTGTCGGTCTCGATCTCGGCGAGCACTTCGCCGTTTGCCACCTTGTCGCCCACCTGTTTGCGCCAGGCGACGATGACGCCCTCCTCCATGGTGTCGGAGAGCCGGGGCATGGTGATTTCGGGCATGTTCGGTCCTGGGTTTCTCTAGCGCCTGCCGACGGCGGCCAGTGTTTCGGTCACCGCGGTGTGCAGCGAATCGGCGGAGGGGAGTGCTGCCTGCTCGAGCGGTTTGGCGTACGGCAGCGGAACTTCGGCGGCCGCGACCCGGCGCACGGGCGCGTCGAGGTGGTCGAACGCACCGTCCGAAATGGACGCCGCGATCTCGGCGCCGATCCCGTAGGTGAGCCAGTCGTCCTCGGCCACGACGACGCAGCCGGTCTTGCGCGCCGACGCCACCAGCGTTTCGCGGTCCAGCGGGCGCAGGCTGCGCAGGTCGATCACCTCGGCCGACACGCCTTCACCGGCCAGCCGCTCGGCGACCTGCGTGGCCACCGCGGCCATCCGGGAGTAGCCGATGATCGTGATGTCGGTGCCCTCGCGGGTGACCGCCGCCTTGCCGATCTCGGCGGGCGGCAGGTCGTCGGGCACCTCGCCCTTGGTGTTGTACAGCGCGAGGTTTTCCAGGAACAGCACCGGGTCGTCGTCGTGGATGGCGGCCTTCAGCAGCGCCTTCGCGTCGGCCGGGGTGCTGGGGGCGACCACCTTGAGGCCGGGCACGAACGCGTAGTACAGCTCGATGTTCTGCGAGTGCGTGGCGCCCAGCTGCTGCCCGCCGCCGCCGGGCGTGCGGATCACCATCGGCACGCTGGTCTGGCCGCCGAACATGCCGTAGATCTTCGCCGCGTGGTTGACGATCTGGTCGAGCGCCACCAGCGAGAAGTTGATGGTCATGAGCTCCACGACCGGGCGCAGGCCCAGCATCGCCGCGCCGATCGCGGCGCCGACGAAACCCTCCTCGGCGATCGGGGTGTCGCGGACACGCTTCTCCCCGAATTCGGCGAGCAGCCCCGCGGTGATCTTGTAGGAGCCCTCGAAGACGCCGATCTCCTCCCCGATCAGGAAGACTTCGTCGTCGGCCAGCATTTCCTCGCGCAGGGTGCTGCGCAGTGCTTCGCGATAACTGATGACGGGCACAATTGTCCTTTGTGGTCAGAACACCGGGTCGGCCGGCAGCCTGCGGGAGTCGCCGGGCACCGGGGTGGCGTAGGTGTAGTCGAACAGCGTCGAGGGCTCGGGGTGCGGGCTGGCGTCGGCGAACGCGACCGCCTCGTCGGCGTCCGCCTTGGCGGCGCGTTCGAGCTCGGCCGCCGAGTCCTCGTCGAGCACGCCACTGTCCAGGAGCGTGTTCTTGAAGCGTGTCAACGGATCCGCGGCCTGCGCGGCGGCCACCTCGTCGGCGGTGCGGTACTTGGCCGGGTCGACGACGGAGTGGCCCTTGAGCCGCGGGCTCGTCGTCTCCAGCAGCGCGGGCTTGCCCTCGTGCCGGGCGCCTTCGATCAACCGCGCGGCGGTGTCGCGCACCGCGAGCAGGTCCGTGCCGTCCACGCGCTCGCCGATCATCCGGTACGCCGAGGCGCGTTTGAACAGCTCGGGTTCCGCGGACGAGCGCTCGACCGTGGTGCCCATGCCGAGGTTGTTGTTGATGACCACGAACAGCACCGGCAGCCGCCAGAGCGCGGCGATGTTGAGCGATTCGTGGAAGGCGCCGATGTTCGTGGTCCCGTCGCCCATCTGGCAGACCACCACGTCGTCCCCGCCGCGGTAGTCGATCGCCAGCGCGGCGCCGACCGCCAGCGGCAGCTGCCCGCCGACGATCCCGTACCCGCCGAGCAGCCGCGAACCGGTGTCGAACATGTGCATCGAACCGCCCCAGCCCTTGGAGGTGCCGGTGGTGCGGCCGTACAGCTCGGCCATCACGCGGCCGGGCTCGATGCCCTTCGCGATCGCGTAACCGTGCTCGCGGTAGTTGGTGAACAGGTAGTCGGTGGGGCGCATCGCCGAGAGCAGGCCGACGGCGGTGGCCTCCTCGCCGAGGTTCAGATGGCAGTAGCCGCCGATCTTCGCCTGCGTGTAGCCCTGCGCGGCGCGCTCCTCGAACCGGCGGATCAGGACCATCTGGCGGTAGTAGCCGCGCAGGGTTTCGACGTCCTCGCCCGCCGGAGTGGTTACTCGTTCGGCTGTAGCGGTCACGGTTTCTCCTTCAGCGCTTCGGCGGGACGTGCACGGGAAGGCCCAGCGCGGTCAGCGCGGCCTCCATGCCGGACTCGCCAAGGGTGGGGTGGGCGTGGATGGTGTCGGCGAGCTCGTCGAGCGTGGCTTCGAGCGAGATCGCCAGCGCGCCTTCGGTGATCAGGTCGCTGGCGGACGGGCCGAAGATGTGCACGCCCAGCACCTCGCCGTGGCGCTCGCCCGCGACGATCTTCACGAATCCTTCGGTGTCCCCGAAAGTGCGTGCGCGGCCGAGCGCGGAGAACGGGAACTTGGCCGCGACGATGTCGTGCCCGGCGTCGCGGGCGGCGGCTTCGCTGAGCCCGACGCTGGCGATCTCGGGGTGTGTGAAGGTGGCCGCGGGAACGACGGTGTAGTCGATGCGCGCGTCGTGCCCGGCGATCACGTCCGCTGCCGTGATTCCCTGGTGCGACGCCACATGGGCGAGCAGCGCCTTGCCGGTCACGTCGCCGATCGCGTGCACGCCCGCGACGTTCGTGCGCAGCTGGTCGTCCACGACGATGAACCCGCGCTCGTCGGTGGCCACCCCGGCCGCGTCGAGGCCGAGCGCCGCGGTGTTGGGCCTGCGGCCGACCCCGACCAGCACGACGTCGGCGTCCAGTTTCCGGTCGCCGACGTGTACCCGCAGGCCCTCGGTGATCTCGGTGACCGAAGCACCGGTGAGCACCGTGATCCCGCGCTGGGTGAAGGAACGGCCGAGCGCCTTGCCGATCTCCGCGTCCTCCGCGGGCACCAGCCGGTCCTGCATCTCGACGATCGTGACCTCGCTGCCGAACGCGTGGAACAGGCTCGCCCATTCCGCGCCGACCGCGCTGCCGCCGATGATCACGATCCGCTCCGGCACCTCGGTGAGCCCGAACGCGCCGTCGGAGGTGATCACTCCGGGCAGGTCACCGCCGGGCACGGGCAGCCGCGCCGGGGTGGAACCGGTGGCGATGACGAAGTTCCGCGCCGTCGCCTGGTCGATGCGGGCCGCGGGCTCCGCGGCGTACCGCGGCCCGTCCGGCGCGATGGGCGACGGCCCGGCCTCGTGAATGTCCACTGTGGCCGGTCCGGTGAAGGTGGCGTGGCCCTCGACGACGGTGACCCCGTTCGCCTTGAGCAGCCCGGCCACGCCGTCGGTCAGCGTCTTGACGATGCCGTCCTTGCGCTGTCTGATCGCGGGGTAGTCGAAGCCGACATTCTCCGCGTGCACGCCGTATTCGGCGGCCGCCTTGACGGTCTGGAACACCTCGGCGGAGCGCAGCATCGCCTTGGTGGGTATGCACCCCCAGTTCAGGCACACCCCGCCAGGGCGCTCTTTCTCCACGAGGCCCACCGAGAGCCCGCGTTGGGCAGCGCGGAGGGCCGCCACATAGCCCCCGGGCCCGCCGCCGAGCACCAGAAGATCGAATTCGCGCACGACGACGTGCTCCTCACCTTGGCCGGACTTGGTGGGCGCACAGGGTTTTCCCATGCGCCGACAGGTCGAGTCTGGTACCCGGCGCAGGTGTGGACCATGCCCAGCGGGCCCAACGTTGGACGAGACGGATTGGGCGCCGCGCCCAATCAGGGGAGGTCGAGCGCCGCCAGCGCGAGGGAGAGCTCGACGTGCGCGCGGTGCCCGTCGAGCGAGTGGCCGAGCAGCGTGGTGATGCGCTGGAGGCGGTTCAGCACCGTGTTCCGGTGGCAGTGCAGGCGGGTCGCGGCGTGCGCGGCGGAGCGGTTCTCCTCCAGCCACACGGCGAGCGTCCGCAGCAGGGTTTCGCGCTCGCGTTCGGGCAGCGCGAGCACCCCGCCCAGCGCGTGGTCGACGAGGTGGCGGGTCAGCTCGGGGGAGCGCACGAGGAGCGCCTCGGGATAGCGCTCGTCCAAGGACACCAACGCTTTCGCGTCCTCGGGCACGGTGCCCAGCGCGATCAGCGCGAACGCGTGGCCCTTGCCCGCCTCGGCGAGCCCGGACACGGCGGGGGAGGCGGCGGCCGCGCCGCGGACCAGCGTGCGCAGCCTGTCGAGCACCTCGGCCGGCGCGCGGTGCTCCAGCGCCACGAGGCCCACGACGTTGTCGATCCGGGTGTGCCACAGCGAGCGGATGCCGAACGCGTCGAGCGCCGTCTGCGGCCCGGCCAGCGCGGAAACGCCCTCGGCGGTCACCCGCGCGACGACGATCAGGTAGCTCCCTGACGAGGGCAGGTTCAGCTCGCGCGCGGCCCGCTCCGCGAAGCCCGCATCGCCCGCGCGGCTGCCCAGCAGGTCCTCCACCAGCGCCAGCCGCCGCTGCTCGTCACGGCGGACGCGGTCCAGTTCGCTGTTGCGATACGAGGTGGAGAGCGCGGAGGACAGCCCGTCGATCACCGTCCACATCGCCGTGCCCGCTTCGAGGACGGCGTCCGGCGGGATGCCCGTGGCCTGGGCCTGTTCGAGCAGCGCCTCCCAGACGATCCGGCCGCCGAGGCGGAAGGTGCGCAACATGACCTCGAGCGGCACGCCCTGCACCGCCCGGTGCCGCGCGATCGCCGCGACCACCTCGTCGTCCGGCGCCGGCCCCGCGACCTTGCCGCTGAGGACTTCGAGCACGCGGGTGAGGTAGGTGAGGCAGCCTTCGTGCAGATCGTCGCGCGGGACGCTCGCGTAGTCCGTCCACTCGGGATTGTCCGTGAAGATGGCCGCGAGCAGGCGCTGCGTCAAGACTTCGACGTCACTGAGCCACGCCTGGGCCAGCCGCCGCGTACTCGGCGACGACAACACGGGTACATCCACAGCACCCCAGGCTACCGCCGCCGATCCCCGGCTTCCTCGACCTCCAGCAGTCTGGTCAGCAGCTCGTCGCCCGCGCCGAACAGCCGCCGCTGGACCTCGATGGCCACCGGAAGTGCTTCGCGGAGCACGGCGACGCCGGTGGTGGTGACCCGGATTTCCTTGCTGCGCACGTCTTTCTCGCTCCGCGGCCGGGTGACCATGGCCTTGCCTTCGAGTGCCTTCAGCATGTGCGAGACCTGCATGGTGCTGATGTCGCCGTGCCGCGCGAGTGCGGCCTGCGTCACCGGCTCGCCGGAGCGGGCGAGCCACGCCGCCATCGTCAGCGTCGTGAACTGCAGGTGGGTCAGGTCGAGCGGGGCGAGCGCGTGGTCGATCTCGCGCACGTACCGGTGCAGCACCCGCCACAGCACGAAACCGACGGCCTTCTCCGGCGCACCCAGCGACGAGGTGGCGAACAGGTCGGTGAGCTCACGGGCTTCGGCGTTCATGAGGCGGAGTCTAGCGGAGAATCGTAAACGCGTTTATGGTAAGTCCATGCGAATCGGTTGTTACCCCTACGCCGTCGTCCGGCCGCTGTTCGACGGCACAGTGGGGATCGAAGGAACGGAAGCGGAGTTCTCCGGCACTGGCGGGCTGGTTTCGGACATCTTCGAAAAGATGGTGCGTGAGCAGGCGTTCGACGTCGCCGAGCTGGGGCTGTCGTTCTACCTGCGCACGCTGGACCTGGAGGACCCGCCGTTCGTGGCGATCCCGGTGTTCCCGGCGAGGCAGTTCCGGCAGTCGGCGATCTTCGTGCACACCGGCAGCGGGATCCGCGAGCCCGCCGACCTGGCAGGGAAGGTCATCGGCGAGTTCGCCATGTACGGCCACGACGCCGGCGTGGCCGCCAAGGGCGTGCTGTCCGACGAGTACGGCCTGCGGCCCGAAGAGAGTCGCTGGGTGATCGGCGGGTTCGACTGGCCGATGGGGCCGTTCGACTTCGTCCCGCAGATCCATCCCGAAGGTGTGGACGTTTCCCGCGCGCCGGAGGGGAAGGCGCTGGGCCCCATGCTCGACGCGGGTGAGATCGACGCGATGATCTCGGCCGACGTGCCGCGGTGTGTGCTGGAGGGGTCACCCCGCGTGGCGCGGCTGTTCCCGGACTACGGCGCTGTCGAGCGGGAGTACTACGGCCGCACCGGGATCTTCCCGATCATGCACACCATCGTGGTCCGCCGCGACCTCGCGCCGGACCTGGTCGCCGCCGTGTACCGGGCTTTTTGCGAGGCACGGGATGTCGCGATGGACCACTACCGGCGTCGGCGCGTCTTCACCAACCTGGAACTGAACGTGCCCTGGTTCGGCGAACTGCTCGACCGCGATCTCGAGCTGTTCCCCGAGGGGCTCTACCCCTACGGCGTGGCGGCGAACCGCGTGTCCATCGACGCCTTCCTGCGCTGGCATTTCGAGCAGGGCCTGTCCCGGCGCCGGCTCACCCCGGAGGACATCTTCGTGCCCGAGTTGCTGGGCACCTGAGAGGGCAGCTAGAGACTGTTTTCAATGTGGTTTGCGTGGCGGTGCGGGTAGGGGAACCTGAGGCGGCCGCTGACTGTGGGATCGCCTCCTCATGAATGCCCATTCACCACAGTCGGCGCTGTCCTCGCCAGCGACCACCTCAGAACCCCCGGCGGTGCAAGGTGACGGCCCACCGCAAGCGGCTCCGCCGCTTCCAAAACACTTCCTAGATCAGGGCTCCGGCCAAGTGCTCGTCGGCCACCGCGGCTACGGCCTCGCGCCAGTTGCCGACCATCGCCCGCACGACCGTCCGCGCCTGGCCCGTGTCCGGGTAGCGCACGCGGACCGACAAACCGGAAAACGTCCGGGCGACCCAGATCTGGACCCCGTCCGCCTCGGCCGCCGCGGACACGTGCTGCGGGCGCAGCCCGTCGATTCCAGCAGCGCCGGGCAACCGGCGATAGTCGACATAGGACACCATGAACACGTCGCGCCGATCCCAGCGCAGCGGACGGGAGAGCGACGACAACGCCTGGTCGAGCGGCAACGCCGCCAGCTGCCTCGCCCGCCGGAGGCTCGCGGCGGTCTCGGCGAGACTCGTGTCCGCCGTGACGGGAGCCGTTGTCGTGAACCAGCCGAGCGCGTGCTCGTCGCCCGGCCGGCGGGTCTGTACGGGCATCAACGCCGAGGTTGCGGCCGGGCCGCCGATCGCCTGCAGCGCCCGCGCGAGTGTGGTGAGCAACGCGCCGTTCGTGGTGCTCCCGGAGAGACGCGCGGCTTCGGCCAGCCGCAGGGTGGTGCCGGCGTCCGCGAGCCGGCCGAGTTCCGTGCCCGGTTCCGCCGTCGCGCCCGGTGCCAGTCCGAGCGGCAGCGGGAACTGCGGCAACCGGTAGCCGACCGACTCGAAGTGCGCCCGCCACAGCGCCGGGTGCGGGTCGCCGGCCGGCGGCGGCTCGCACCACTCCGCGACACGGGAGACGAAGCACCCGGCGGGCGGGAGTTCCTGGCCCCGGTACAGCCGCGACATGTCCCGCACGGCCAAGGCGATCGAATGCGCGTCGACGTGCAGATGGTCGAAGCCCAGCACGATGGTGGACACGTCGGGACGCGAGACCGCGGCCAGCGCGAAGGCCGGGTAGCCGAACGGCGCGCATTCGGTGTCGAGTAACGCGCGCACGAGTTCCGTGGTCTCCGTGGGCGACGACGTTTCCCTTGGCCAGCGCGGCAGGCACACCACCTGCGCGGGGTCGTAGCGGTCCGCGCGCGGCTCACCGTCCTCGTTCGTCACCTCGCACTGCAGGGTGCTGTGTCGCGAGATCAGCGCGTGGTAGGCGGCGGTCAGCTCGGTCGCCGAGATCGGGCCGGGCACCTCGAACGTGGCGGCCAGCCAGACGGTCCGCTCACCGGCGACCGCCGCGCGCAGGTGGTTGCGCTGGTTGACCGACAGCGGCACCGGCTCAGGGCGGACGGAGCGATCCAGCAACACGCGCCACGACAGGACCTGTCCCGGCGCGAGCTGCCACCGGTCGGCGGCGGTGATGCGCATTACGCGACCGGGACGGGCGAAACGGCTTGCCGGAACACCTGTCTGAGCTGCTCGTGATACTGCCGGACCGGCTCCGCGGCCGCGGCCGTGTCGGGTGTCTGCGCCAGCAGGTAGAGGTGGTCGGCGTCGCGGTTGATCCATAGCGAGGCGTTCGCCGTGCGGCCGCGGCTGGTGAAATGCACCCCGCGCTCGTCGGCGGGCCGCCCGGCGCCCGGCAGCCGCCGAAGGTCCAAATAGGACAGCAGCTGCGGGCTGCCGAGCTGCTCCGGGGTGCACACGCCCGAGGTGACCAAAGTTTCGAGTACGACGTTCACCGGCGCGGCCGCCAGGTCTTTCGCTCGCCTCAGCGCGTCCTGCGCCCGGGCGGTCAGCTCACCGAAGTCCGCGGCGCCGCCGACCTCGAACGCGATCGGGGCGAACGTGCAGAACCAGCCCTGCGACCGGGCGAATGGGCCCCGATGCCGGGTGCTCAGCACCGTCACGCCGAAGTAGTTTTCCTTGCCTGCCAGCAGGCGTTCGGTCTCGGCCACCGCAGCGAACACGCCGGCGGTGACCCCGGCGCCCGCTTCCCGGCAGACCCGTTCGAAGCGCTCGACCTCGTCGCCGTCGAGGAAGGTCAGCTCGCGGATGACCACCGGCGCCCGCTCTCCGTCGGCGAGACCCAGCGGCAGCGGGAAACGGGGCAGCCTGCCGCCGTTCTCCCGCACGATGCGGACCCATTCCCGCACTTCCGGCGAGTCCGGCCCGTGTTCTTCGGCGTCGCGGCGTTCGAGCGCGACGTACGAGCGGAAGTCACCGCGCTCCTCCGGCGTCGGCAGTGCACCGGGGACGAGTTCGGGCCCGCCGGGTTCGGCAAGCTCGGCGGCGTAGAGATCGGCGAGTTCGGAGCACAGGAGCAGCTGCGAAAGCCCGTCGGTGAAAGCGTGGTCGCAACCCCAGAACAGGCCGAACCGGTCCTGGTTTTCCACCACGCCCAGCGCGAAACCCGGCCAGCTGCCGGGGGTGCACTCGGCGTCGAACCGTGCCTCCAGGTGGTGCTGCAGCGCCGTGTCCCAAGCGCCGTCCAAGGCCGGTTCTTCGACGACCTCGAACTCGATCGCGTCCGCGGGCACCAGGTGCCGCACGGGTTCCCGGCCCGAGAGGTCGAACCAGGTGCGGAACCCGCCGTGTGCGCGGACGAGCCGCGCCAGCGCGCGCGTCATCGCCGCGCGGTCCAACGGACCGTCCACAGTGGTCGCGATGCCGGTCCAGGCGCGATGCGGTGTTCCGGTGCGCACGGCGTGCGCCCACGCACGGAGATGGTCCGCCTGCAGGATCGACGGCGGGCCGGGGTCGACCGGCGCGGCTTCGGCGGCGGAGCGCGCGGCATCCGTCGGCCGCCAGCGGACCAGCCGCCCCGGCGCCGCCTTCCACGTCGACATGTCCGACAGGATCACGCGCCCACCTCCAGTTCGACCTCCACCGCGACGGCCTCGCGCACCTGCGTGGCGAACCCGTCGATCAGTTCTTCGACCGCCGCGAGAGCGTGGTCCGACCGCGCGCACCGCGCCGAGACGCTGATTCCGTGCGCGGAATGCACCAGCCACAGGTAGACCTCGTCCCGGCTGGGTTCCGGGCTGCGCAACGCCCGTGCGTTCCACTCCGGCCACCGGGTGGCGCCCGGCACCCCGCGAACGTCCACATAGGACACGACGAACCGGGGCGTGTCTTCGATACCCAGGATGTCCGCGGTCCGGGAGAACGACGTCTTCGCGCAGCCACGTGCTCCGGACACCGCCGCGCGAGCCTGGGCGACGGCCCCGGCGAAGTCCGGCGCGGCGCCGAGTTCGATGGCCACCGGGCAAAGGCCCACGTACCAGCCGACGGCGTCGGCGTGCTCGCGCTCGTGCCTCGTGTGCATGGGCATGACGAACGGCAGGCGCGTGTCGCCGGTCAGCGAACGCGCCGCGAGTGCAAGCGCCGCCAGCGCGCCGGACTGGGTTCCCGTTCCCAGACCGCGGCACAGCCGTTCGAGTCGTTCCGCGTCCTCGGGGCCGATCGCCCAGCGGGACAACGAATGCTGTGGCATACCGGGATCCCCGGCCGATCCGGCGGCGGCCGGGTACCCGGGGAACCGGTAGTCCTCCGGGCCGGCCAGGAACTCGTGCCAGCGGCGGACGGCCGGGTCCTGCTCGTCGATCACCGCCGCCAGCGAACGGGCCGCCGCGCTGTGGTCGACGTGGCTGCCGACCTCGGCCGCCGCCAGCGCGGTGTCGTGCTCGCCGGACAGCGCGCGGCTGTAGAGCGAGTGGAACTCCTGGAACCACAACAACTGCGAGTACGCGTCCATCACGCTGTGGTCGGCGCCGAACGCGACAGTGAACGCTGCGCCGCCCGGCTCGGTCACTGTCGCGAACAGACAGTGCGGCCATGAACTCGGTGACACAGCGGCGAAATATTCGGTTAACACGTCATGGGCCGTGTTTGTTGTCACGTTGCCGCGCTCCTCGGCACGGACGTCCACTTCGGTGGCGGCCACCGAACGCCGTTGCCAGCCGGGGTTTTCGCCGCCGGTGCTCCGCACGGTCGTTCGCAACGCCTCGTGCCGCGCGATCCACGCGCGCAGGGCGCGGCGCACCGCGCCGGCGTCGTAGCGCAGCGGGATCCGCATGACCGAGCCGATCCACGCGCCGGGGACGGCGTCACGCAGGTGCGCCTCGTGGTCGTAGGAGATTCCTCGCTCGTCGTCGTGCCAGGAAGCTTTTTCGCAGACGGGCGCCCAGGTTGTGAGGGTCCCATCCGGCAACGGGTAGGCGGATAGTTCCGTGTACTCCATTCGTGCGGCCTCGCTGATCGCGTCGTTACTCGCCGTCGGGGAGCAGCAGACTATATGCGAATTCTTTTCATGACAGGAGGGGTCGGCGATGTGCTGATCGTCACCGGCTCCGGGGCTTCAACCGACCGGCCGAAGTGGACACAATCGGGACCACTCTCCGGGCCGGGACGTCGTCGTCCATCCGGCCCCAGCGTAGTTTTCCCCGTCCCCGCCTGGAAGGTGCCGTTGTCATTCGGGCAAGCCGGCTGATCCGTCTCGAGTTCGCGGATGACCTGTTCCTGCGCCGCCACCGTGGCGCGCGGACTCCCGCGATCAACCAGTTCGCGTGGCGGTTCGACCGGCCGCCGGGCGAGCAGGCGGTGCGCCGCTTCCACGAACGGCTGGCCGCCGGTGCGCTGACGCGCCGCGTCGAGCGGTCCAGGGTTCCCACTGCGCGGGATCGTTGGGTGCGCGGTGAAAGACCTCTGCCACCGCACGTCGAATCCTTGCCCGTCCCGGAGGACGGAATCATGACCTGGTTGCACTCCAGGGTTTCCGCCGGATTGGATCCGGCACGGGCGACGGCGTGGCAACTGTCCTACGCGCGAACCGGCGATGGTGGAGCGGTGCTGTCGCTGGTCGCCGCGCACGCGATCGCCGATGGCGCCGCGCTGCTCGACGCGCTGCGGCGCGCGGCCGCCGACGAGCCGCCGCTGCGGATCCCGGACAGGGCAAGCGTTTTGCGCACCCTGCTGTCCGATGTGGCCGACGGCGCCCGCCAGTCGCGGATCGTGGCGAAATGGCTGGCGGGCAGGCCGCGCCTGCCTCGCGCCGGCAAGAAGCCCCAGGGGAAACCGGCACCGGGAGAACCGGCACCGCATCCGGACTGGACCATGCCGCACGTCGTGGTCGAATGCGACAGCACGGAACTCGCCCACGCGGCAGAACACCACGGCGGCAGCGTCAACACGCTCTTCGCGGCCGCGCTCGCCCGTATCGCGCGAGCGGCAGCCGACAGGGAAGACGCGCCGGAGCCGGACAAGGTCGCCCTGCCGGTGAGCGGCAGGCTGGGCGCGGACGATCTCCGGGCCAACTCCACGAAGATCGCGATGGCGGTCTTCGGCTCGGAGGCCCTGCGCAAACGTGAGCTCGCTCCGCTCAAAGCCGCGTGCAAGAAGGCTTACGTCGCACTGGCCGCGGCGCCCGCGCCGCCCATCCCACTGGCGCTGATCCAGATGCTGCCCGACCGCGTACTGGACAGGCTGCCGCAACCCCCGGCGGCGTCGGTGCTCGCGTCCAACCTCGGCGAGCCGCCGCCTGCTTTCCGCGAACTCGGTGGCGTCACGGCGAAAAGTGTTTCCGCGACCGCCCACTATCCGGGAATCGACGCCGCCGAGGTGGCCACGATCGGGCGCGGAGTCGCGGGCTGGCTGATGATCACCGGCGAGCGCGCGACGGTTTCCGTGTGCGGGCTCGACCCTGGCGGCATCCCCGGCCAGGCGAGGCTCCTCGAGCTGATCGTCGGTGAGCTCGCGGAATGGGGAGTGGGTGCCCGCCCGTGGTGATCCCTTCAGACCGCGGCTTCCAGCCTGCCGGTGGCCGCCGACACGGCGTCGGCCACCGGGGTCATCCGTTCCGCGAACCGCTCTGCCCTGGCCCGGACCTCAGGGCGCGACATCGCCGCGACCGCGGCGGTCAGCGAAGCCGCGTCGAGCCGCGAGAACCGGACCGAAGTGCCGATACCGTGCCCGCGCAGGATCGCCGCCCACATCGGCTGATCGGCGCTGAACGGGCAGACCACGGAAGGCTTTCCGGCGCGCACGACCGCCGCGGTGGTCCCGGCTCCGCCGTGGTGCACCACAACCGAGCACTTCGGCAGGACCTCGGCGTGCTCGACCGCGGGCGTGACGAACAGCCGTGCGTCGGCGGGCCGCTCGAAACCACTCCAGCCCGCCACGACGAGCGCGCGCACCCCGAGTTCATCGCACATCCGGGTGACCGAATCCAGCACCGCGGCCGGATCCGGCACGGGCATGCTGCCGAATCCGACGTACACTGGCGGCGGCCCGCCGGCGAGCCAGGATTCCAGTTCCCCGTCGATGTTTTCGGCAGGCCGCGCCGACCAGGGCAGGTCGAGCGAGCCCACCAGCGGGCGCCGGTTTCCCCATTCCCCGGCCAGACCTGGGACCAGCGCGGCATCGTAAGCCTGCACCTCCGTGGCGCCCCTGTCCCGCAACCGGCTCGGGAGGTCGACGACGGCGGGCGGCAGGCCGAGCTCCTTCCGGTGCTCGTTCTCGGCCTTCCGGGTCAGCGCCCACCGCACGGCTTCGCCCGCGCGCCACGTGGAACTCCGCACGCGGGCGCTCTTCCCGCCGAAAGACACCAGCGGTACAACGGAATTCGCGCGCACCGGGCAGTAATGCAAGGCGGCGAAAGCGATTTCGCGCGCTTCGGCGACCGCCGCGCCCATCTCCTGGCCGAGCAACCCGGTCACGACGACATCGGCCTTCACCGACAGTCGCTCGATTCCCTCCCGCAGCTCGGTCCAGCCGTATGCCGCGACTTCGCGCAGCGCCCGCGCACGCCGCCGGGGATCCGCCGAGCGCATTTCCTTGCGCACCAACGACGAGGTCAGCAACTCCCGGCTGTCCACGCCGATCTCGATCGCGTCGAGGCCGAGCCGGCGCGCCATCGGCAGCAGGTTCGGCGCCACCCCGAGCTCCACCCGGTGCCCGCGCTCACGCAGTCCGGCCGCGACGGCAAGGCCCGGTTGCACGTCACCTCGGCTGCCCACCAGAGCGAGCGCGAACGTTCTCGTCTGCATAGCCGGAACTGTAAGGGATTTCGCCCATGACACAAGAGCCCGCCATCCGCGCGGAAGGACTGGTGAAGGCGTTCGGGTCGCACCGGGCCGTCGCCGGGATCGATCTCGAAGTGCCGCGGGGATCGGTGTTCGCGCTGCTCGGCCCGAACGGCGCGGGGAAGACCACGACAGTGCGTATGCTGGCCACGCTGCTGCGCCCGGACAGCGGACGCGCCACGGTTTTCGGCCACGACGTGGCGCGGGAACCGGCCGCGGTGCGGAAGCTGGTCTCCCTCACCGGGCAGTACGCGTCTGTCGACAACGCGCTCACGGCAACGGAAAACCTCGTGATCTTCGGGCGGCTGCGCGGCCTGTCCCGGCGGCGGTCCCGCGAGCGCGCCGCGGAACTGTTGCGGGACTTCGATCTGCCGGACGCCGCGCGACGCCCGGTTTCGGGCTTCTCCGGCGGGATGCGGCGGCGGCTCGACCTGGCGGCCAGTCTCGTCGTCCGCCCGGCACTGCTGTTCCTCGACGAACCCACCACGGGCCTGGACCCGCGGACCCGCAACGGGATGTGGTCGGCCGTACGGTCCCTTGTGGACGAAGGCACGACGGTGCTGCTGACCACGCAGTACCTCGAAGAGGCCGACCGGCTCGCCGACCGGATCGCGGTGATCGACCGCGGCCGGGTCGTGGCCTCGGGTACCGCGGCTTCGTTGAAGGATTCGCTCGGGCGGTCCTCGCTGCGGTTGAGGGTCGCCGTCCCCGCCCAGTTCGGCGCCGCGAAGGACGTGCTCACCGGCCTTTTCGGCGCGGGAGTGAACCCCGGCGATGACGCGAGCACGCTGACCGTCCCGGTCGAGGATCCTGGTGTCGTGGCCGATGTCGCGCTCGCCCTCCGGGCGCGGTCGGTGCGCATCGGGGAGATCGCGGTGGTCCGCCCTTCGCTCGACGAGGTCTTCCTGTCACTGACCGGACCGGGGCGCGAGTCATGACCGCGTTCGGCCAGTCGTGCACGCTCGCCTACCGGGGACTGCTGCGGATCCGGCACGATCCCCAGCGCCTGTTCGACGTCGTGGCGTTGCCGGTGGTGGTGACCGTGCTGTTCGCCGGTGTGTTCGGCGGGGCGGTTTCCGGTTCCGTCGGCGCGTACCTGCCGCGGCTGGTCCCCGGCGTGCTCGTGCAGATCGCCGTCACCGCGTCGGTGGTCACCGGCGTCCAGTTGCGCGACGACATGGACCGCGGGGTGTTCGACCGCTTCCGCTCGTTCCCGATCAGCCGGGTGGCGCCGCTCGCCGGGGCGCTGCTCGCGGACGTGGTGCGGTACGTGGTGGCGTCGGCGGTCACCGTGCTGGTCGGGCTGGCGCTGGGGTACCGCCCGCAGAGCTGGGCGGGGCTGCTCGCCGGCTGCGCGCTGGTCGTCGGCTGTGCCTTCGCGCTCAGCTGGATCTTCGCGTTCCTCGGCGTCGTGATGCGCAGCGCGTCGGCCGTGCAGGGTTCGTCGATGCTGGTGCTGATGCCGCTGTCGTTCATGTCCAACGCACTGGTACCGACCACCACGATGCCCGGCTGGATGCAGCGGGTCGCCGAGGTGAACCCGATCTCGCACCTGGTCTCCGCGGTGCGTCAACTGTCCGAAGTGGAGCCGGGAGCGGGCTCGGTGGGCTGGGCGGTGGCCGGTTCCGCCGCCGTGCTCGCGCTGATGGCTCCCCTCACCGTGCGGGCCTACGTCCGCCGCGACTGAAAGGACCGCCCGTGACCGACCGGCTGACCTACGACGACGACCTGTTCCTCCGGGCGGACCGCGTCCTCGGCATCCCCGTGGTGAACCAGAGCGTGTGGCGGTTCCCCGAACGGCTCGGCCCGGAGGCGGTCGACGAGCTCGCGCGGTCGCTCGCCGTCGGGCGCCTCGGCAGGCTGGTGGTGCGCAGCCGTGTGCCGGGCGCGCGTGACCGCTGGGTCCGGTGCGGCGCGGTGACGCCGGTCGTCCGGTCCGCCCCGGTCGAACCGGGCGACGTCCTCGGCTGGGCCGACGAACAGGCCGACGTCGAGCTCGACCCGGAACTCGGGCCACCGTGGCAGCTGGCGTCCGCGCCGACAACGGACGGTGGCGAGCTGCTGTCGCTGGCCGTCTCGCACGCGGTCGGCGACGGGGGAGCGCACATCGCGTCGATCGTCGAAGCGGGCCGGAATGTCCACATCGGACGGCAGACGCGCCTTCGTGACGACGTGCGCGACAGCGTTGCCCAGGTCGTGCGCGCCGCGCGGGGGATCAGGACGGCCGTTCAGGGGCGCGGGATGGTGTCCGTGCCGCCGGGTACGCAGTCCTCCAGCGTCCGCGAGGCCGAGCCCGGCGACGAGCCCTGCCGGCCGCCGCTGACCGTGCTCGACTGCGATGCCCGGGTCTGGGAGGACGCGGCGCTGGCGAACGGCGGTTCAGGAAACGCGCTGCTCGTCGCGATCGCCGTCGAGATACTGGTGGCCTCGGGCCGGGTCGGGCCGGACGCGCCGGTGAAGGTCTCGCTGCCGGTGAGCGCGCGCGGTGGGGACGACCTGCGGGCGAACGCGACGACCGGTGTCTCCGTCGCCGTCGATGTCGGTCCCGACGGGCACGTGGGCGACCTCGCGACGATCCGGGCGCGTAGCAAGACGGCGTTCGGCTCACTGCGTTCGGGCCGGGTGCCTCCGGTGCGCGCGCTCGAACCGCTGGTCCAGCTGCTGCCGGACGCCCTCGTCGCGCGGCTGGCACGCAGCTCGCCCGCGCCGCTGTGCCTGTGTTCGAACCTCGGCACGCTGCCGAAGGACTTCACGGCGCCGACCGGGGTGCCCGCGACATCGGTGATGATGCGCTCGATGACCCGGCTGGTGACGCGCTCCCTGCTGCGGCAGCGCGGCGGGGGCCTGAGCATCTGGTGGTCACGCACCGGGGACACGGCGACACTGGCCGTGCTGGGCCTGGACCCCGGGCACTTCCCCGACGAGCCCACGCTGCGGCGGCTGACCACCGGAGCGTTGGACCGCTGGGGGCTCCGCGCCACCTCGTGGTGAGCGCGTCAGAACTCGTCGGACTTGGACAGCTCGCGCTCGAACGAGTCCGCCGCGGCCGCGACCGAGCGCATCGGCTGCTCGAACTCGTCCCGGATGTCCAGCGAAAGCAGCGGCACGGTGTGCTTGATCAGCGCGACGCCGTCGACCACCGCGGCGCCCCCGACGCTGGACGAACCGGCCAGCTCCAGGAGGCGGCGCAGGTCGATCTTGTCCGCCCAGCCGACCGCGGAGGAGATCTCCGCCCATTCGGCGCCGTCCTTGTCGGGCAGGTGGTGGACCGTGACCTGCTGGGAGCGCCCGTCCTCGGTGCCGAGGCGGAAGCGCAGCCAGTTCTCGCGCTCCTCCAGCACCTCGTAGCGCACGCGCACGTAGCTGATTACTTCGGACCAGATGGTCACGTCGGCCCTGCCTCTCGTTCACGGCTTCCGGCGCCAGCTTAGTGTCAGCGCGCCGGGTTTGCGGCAGCATGGGCGGCATGGCTGACGCTTCGGCTAACCCGCGGTTCGCGAGGGCGTACGTGCGGATGAGCGAACTGGCTGACGAACGTGGCGGCGCCGAGCACCGGGAGCGCCTGCTGCGCGGGCTGAGCGGCCGGGTGCTGGAGGTCGGCGCGGGCAACGGGCGCAATTTCGCGCACTACCCGCGCACGGTGGACGAGGTGGTGGCCGTCGAGCCGGACGGCATCCTGCGCGCCCACGCCGAACGCGCCGCGGCAGTGGTACCGGTCCGCCTGGTCGACGGCGACGCGTCCCGGCTGCCCGCCGCGGACGGGGAGTTCGACGCCGTCGTGTACTCGCTGGTGCTTTGCTCGGTGCCCGACGTGGCTGCCGCGCTGGCCGAGGCGTGGCGAGCGCTGCGTCCTGGCGGCGAGGTCCGGTACTACGAGCATGTGCGGTCCGGCAGCGCGATCGCGGGGCGGCTGCAGGACCTGATCACCCCACTGTGGTCCCGCCTGGGCGGCGGCTGCCACCCGAACCGGGACACCGAGGGCTCCCTGCGCGCCGCGGGTTTCGAGGTGACCGGCGAGCGGTTCTCGTTCCGGCCGCAGCCCCTGATCCCCCCGACCGCCCACATTCTCGGTGTGGCAAGGAAGGTTTAGCGGGCTGTCGTGCCGGGCTCAACACGTCGCCAGCAGGAAATCCTCCCCGCTCGACGGGCGCAGGCCGTCCGCGCGCCCGGCGAAGTATCGCTCCGCCAGAGTGCTTCCGGGGACATGCCGCACCTCGGCGAAACCCGCGTCGCGGGCGAGCCCCAGCATCTCGTCCGGCGTGTAGAAGCTGACGAACGGCGTCCCCGAACTCCGCGCGCCTGCCTTGCTCGCCTCGAGCCCGGGGCGGTCGGCGTCGTCGAGGAGTTCCGGCGGCAGCAGGAAAGTCATGGCCAGCGTGGAGCCCGGAGCGAAGCCCGCGATCCGGCGCAGGGTGGCCGCCGTGGTGTCCTTCGACAGGTACATCGTGACGCCCGTCGAGGCGATCACCGCGGGCCGCGCCGGGTCGAAACCGGCGGTGACGAGTTGTCCCACCACGACTCGGTTTCGAAATCCACCGGCACCAGGTCCGGAACGTCGTAGCCGAGCTCGCGCAGGCGCTCCCGTTTCCACTGTGAAGTTCCCGGCTGATCGATCTCGAACACCCGGCCGGGGAAGTCGGGCCGCCGCTGGGCGAACGTGTCCAGCCCTGCCCCGAGTAGCACGTACTGACCGGCCTCCTCCGCGAGCACGAGGTCCTCGATGAACCGCGCCCGCGCCACGATCCCGGCCCGGAAACCCTTGGTGGCAACCGGATCCATGTCCGGCCGCTGCCGCCAGCCGTCGCCGGGCGCGGCCAGCCGGAGCCCGATCGCGTCCTCGAACACGGGCGGCGGCCCGTCGACCTCCAGGTGCAGCGCGCGCCAGAGCGCCGTCCGCACCGCTGTGCTGTCCGGCTCATCGGTCACGTGCCGGACACCCCTTCGATCCCGGTAGTCATTGCGACAATCTAGCCAGCCGCCACCGGAACCCGGCGACTTCCCGTGTCCCGTGCTGACCCCGAGCGCCCGATCGGCGACGATGTCGACCATGAGTGAACTCGAAGACACCCACTCCCCGGCGCATCGCCGGGTGCCGATGGCCGGCCGGGACCCTGGGGAGTCCGGCCGGGTGTCCTCACCGCTGGAACTGCTCTTCGACCTGACCTTCGTGGTCGCCGTCGGCACCGCGGCGTCGAACTTCGCCGAGATGTTCGCCGGCGGGCACGTCGGCGCCTCGATCACCGCGTTCGTGCTCGCGATGTTCGCGATCAGCATCGCGTGGATCAGCTTCAGCTGGTTCGCCTCCGCGTTCGCCACCGACGACTGGCTGTACCGCCTCCTCACGATGGTGCAGATGATCGGCGTCGTCATCTTCTCCCTCGGCCTGCCGGCGATGTTCCGGTCCGTCGAAGAGGGCGAGCACCTCGAGCTGCGGGCGATCGTCATCGGCTACGTCGTGATGCGCGTGGCGATGGTGCTGCAGTGGTGGCGCGCCGCGCGCGAGTCGCCCGAGTTCCGCCGCGTCGGCTTCGCCAACATCCGCTGGACGGTGATCGCCCAGATCGGCTGGGTCGTGGTCGGGTTCACGAGCCTGCCGCTGGCCGCCGTGTTCGTCGCGTTCGGGCTGCTCGCGGTCATGGAGGTCGCCCTCCCGCTGCTCGCGCAGGGCCACGCGGGCGGCACGCCGTGGCATCCGCATCACGTCGCCGAGCGGTACAGCCTGTTCGCGATCATCACTCTCGGCGAGGGCGTGGTCGGCACCGTCGCTTCTTCGGGTGACCTGCTCGGCGGCGAAGGCGGCACGCACTGGACGTTCGACGCGGTCGCCATCGTGATCGCCGGTGTCGGGCTCACCTTCGGCATGTGGTGGGTGTACTTCACGACCCCGTTCGGCGAGATCCTGGTGCACCGCCGCAGCCGCGGCTACCTGTTCGGCTACGGGCACATCCTGCTGTTCATCGGCGTCGCGGGCGCGGGCGCCGGCCTGCACGTGGCGGGCCTGCATCTGGAGCACCACACGGAACTCGGCGACGCGGCGGTGGTGCTCGCGCTGGCCGCACCGGTCGGGCTCTACCTGCTGATGGTGTACCTGCTGCACACCCTGCTGCTGTCCGCGAAGGACCCGTTCCACCTCTTGCTGATCGCGCTCACGCTCGTCGTGCTCGCCGTCGCGGTGGTGCTCTCCGCCGCCGGTGTCGCGATTTCGGTGTGCCTGCTCGTCGTGATGCTCGCCCCGTTCGTCACGGTCGTCGGCTACGAACTGGTCGGCTACCGGCACCAGCGGCGCATGCTCGGAGAGCTCGCGGCACGCCACCCAGAGGGCTGATCACAGCGGCCACCGCGTTTCGGTGCGAAGGTCCCCACTGCGGACGCAGCGCCCTCCGGGCCGGAGTGTGGAGCACGATAAGTCCACTGTGGACTCAAGACCCGCGCTTCGCCCGTTCCCGTTGCGGCACGACGGTGTACTTCGGGTCCCTCGCCGACTCCAGGCCCGCGTGGAAGATCCCCCAGCGGAGCGCCGCCGAGGCCCCGACCAGCGCGGCACCGGAAAGCCGCCGCAGGAAGCCGTTGCGCCGTGCCAGCAGCGAACCCGCCACTCCGGCGGCGGAAAGCGCCTCTGCCGCGCGGACGTATTTACCGCCGCGGCCGGTGCGGTAGGGCTCGGCGACCATGCCGAGCCGCCGCTCCATCAGCTTGAACGCCCCGTTTTCCAGCGTGGCGCCGAGAACAGCCAGCGTCCGCGCCGGGCCGGTCTCGGCCTCGGGCGCTGCGAGTAGCGCGAGCCCACCGGCCGCGGTGGCGGCGGAACCCACGAACACGTAAGGCATTTCGCGATAGCCGTCATGCCACGACGGGACCGCCGTGTCGGTGATCAGCGCGGCGGTGTAGGCGGCCACGGCGGGGCCGAACACCGTCGTGCCCGCCGTCGCGACTGTACCGATCCGGCGGAATTTGCCTGTCACAGCAGAGAAAGCGGCTGCGCCCGCCAGGGGCCCGTACGCGGTGAGCAGCCAGGAACCCACGCTCATCGGCGAAGTCACCTTAAGCACCCGCAGCATGTTCAGGAACCGCATGGGCCGCCCGAGATCGTTGACGAGCGCCACGAGCGAAAGGCTCACCGCGCCGAAAGCGCCGGTCTTGCTGATCGCCGCCATCGCGGGCCTGCCGGTGGCCTGCGCCCCCGCGCCCAGCAACGACGACGCCCCGGCGAGCCCGCCGAGGAACAGGTAACCCGGGACGTCCGGTGACGCCCAGACCGGCTCCTTGAGCACGGGTTTCCCGTAGTAGGAAGAGAACTCCGCGTCCGGCACCATCGGCTGCTCGCCGCGTTTGCGCCGCTTTCCGGGGTGGGTCATCGCCGCCTCCTTGAGCCGAGGAACGACGCGAGCGCGCCACCGGCGAGCGTGGCGGCGGCCGTCGCAACGTGCCGCCACATTGAGGGCAGATCCCGCGTGGTCACCACGGGGTCCGGCGGCAGCCCGTACACCTCCGGCTCGTCCAGCAGCAGGAAGAACGCGCCGTCCCCGCCGACGCCGTCGTTGGGGTCGTGCCCGTAGAGCCTCGCCTCGGGCACACCCGCTTCGTGCAGTTGCCCCACCCGCTCCCGTGCGCGTTCACGCAACTCGTCCAGCGGGCCGAACTGGATGGAATCGGTGGGACACGCCTTGGCGCAGGCCGGTTCCATGCCCTCGCCGAGCCGGTCGTAGCAGAGCGTGCACTTCCAGGCCCTGCCGTCCTCCTCGCGTCGCCCGATGACGCCGTAGGGGCAGGCGGGAATGCAGTAGCCGCAGCCGTTGCAGATGTCCTGCTGGACCACGACCGTGCCGAACTCGGTGCGGAACAACGAACCCGTCGGGCACACGTCGAGGCAGGCCGCCTCCGTGCAGTGCTTGCACACGTCCGACGACATCAGCCACCGGAAGTCCGAACTCTCCTCCTGGGTGCCCTGTTCGGCCATCGAGAGCACGTCGAGACCGTCGTGCAGCCCGGGGGCCTCGCGCGCGAGCGGCTTGCTCTGTTCGATGAACGCGACGTGTCGCCAGGTGCTTCCGCCGAGCCCCACCGTGTTGTCGTAGGACATCCCGGTCAGCTCGATGCCGTCCTCGGGGATCGCGTTCCACTCCTTGCACGCCACCTCGCACGCCTTGCAGCCGATGCACACGCTGGTGTCGGTGAAGAAACCCATGCGGGGTGGGTGGTCGTGGTAGCCGGTCGCGGAGGCGGGATCGACGGCGGTCATGTCACAGCTCCATTCCGGTGTCCTCGGTGATCCCGGCCCGCCGGTGGTATTCGCGGACCAGCTCCAGCCGCGCCGGCCCGCGCGGGCGCCTGCCGGGCCGGATGTCGCACGCCAGCGCCTTGCTCTCCTGGATGTGGCTGTTCGGCTCGAGGCTGATCGAGCCGAGGTCGTTCGCCGAGTCGCCGGTGACCAGCCCGCTGGAGCCCCAGTGATAGGGCACGCCGACCTGGTGCAGCACCTTTCCCTGCACCCGCAACGGCGTCATCCGCTCGGTGACCAGCACCCGTGCCTCGATCGCGGCGCGCGCGGTGATGATCGTGGCCCAGCCCGCGTGCTCGAGCCCGCGCTCTTCAGCCAGCTCGGGGGAGATCTCGCAGAACATCTCGGGCTGCAGCTCGGCGAGGTACGGCTGCCAGCGGCTCATCCCGCCCGCGGTGTGGTGCTCGGTGAGGCGGTACGTGGTGAGCACGAACGGGAACACGTCCGCGCCCGGTTGCGCGCCGCTGGGCTGGAGCCGGTTTTGCTTGTGCGGCAGGAGTTGCCGCACCGGGTTGTGCTGCTGGCCGTACAACAGGTTGGGGAACGGCGACTCCTGCGGCTCGTAGTGCACCGGCATCGGGCCGTCGGTCAGCCCGGCAGGCGCGAAGAGCCAGGCCTTCCCGTCTGCCTGCATGATGAACGCGTCCTGGCCGCTCAGCGCGTCCGGCCCCGTCGCGCCTTCCTCCGGCTGGAAGTCCGGCGCCTTCGTGGCCTTGAAGTCGGCGATGTCGTGCCCCGTCCACTTCTGCTGGGCGGCATCCCACCAAACCAGTGCTTTCCTTTCGCTCCAAGGCTTTCCGTCCGGATCCGCGGAGGCGCGGTTGTAGAGCACGCGGCGGTTCATCGGCCACGCCCAGCCCCATTCGGGCGCGACCCAGCTCTGCTCGGTGCCCGGTTTGCGCCGTGCGGACTGGTTCACGCCGTCGGCGTAGACGCCGCAGTAGATCCAGCAGCCACAGGTGGTCGAGCCGTCGTCGCGGAGCTGTTCGTAGCCGGACAACGGTTCGCCGTCGGCGTTCCAGCCGTTGACCTCGGCGAGCACGGCCTCGGCGTCGGGGTCGTCGAACTCGCCCTTGGTGGGGTAGTCCCACGTCAGGTCCAGCACCGGCCGGTCCCGCTCTTCGTCCGAAGTGGACAGTTTCTCCCTGATGATGCGCCCGAGGTGGTAGGTGAACCACAGATCGCTGCGCGCGTCGCCGGGCGGCTCCACGGCCTGGTGGTGCCATTGCAGCATCCGCTGGGTGTTGGTGAAACTGCCGTCCTTTTCGGTGTGCGCGGCGGCGGGCAGGAAGAACACCTCGGTGGCGATGTCCTCGGTGCGCAGCTCACCGCTTTCGATCTCCGGCCCGTCCTGCCACCAGCTCGCGCTTTCGATCAGCGAGAAGTCCCGCACCACCAGCCAGTCCAGGCTGGCCAAGCCAAGCCGCTGCATCCGCCCGTTCGACGAACCGACCGCGGGGTTCTCGCCGTAGAGGAAGTACCCCTTGCAGGTGCCTTCCAACTGGGCCAGCACGGTTTCGTACGTGCTGTGGCTGCCGGTCAGTCTTGGCAGGTAGTCGAAGCAGAAGTCGTTGTCCGGCCGGGCCGCCGGGCCCCAGTAGGCCTTGAGCAGGCTCACCAGGTACTTCCGCATGTTGCCCCAGTAACCCTTGCGCGTGCTCTCCGCCTCGATGAACGTGTCGAGGTTTTCGTTGGTGTGCGCGTGCGGCATCGGGATGTAGCCGGGCAGCAGGTTGAACAGCGTCGGGATGTCCGTCGACCCCTGGATCGACGCGTGCCCGCGCAGTGCGAGGATCCCGCCGCCAGGGCGGCCGATGTTGCCCAGCAGCGTCTGCAGGATCGACGCCGTGCGGATGTACTGCACGCCGACGCTGTGCTGGGTCCAGCCGACCGCGTAGCAGAAGGCGCTCGTCCGGTCGCGGCCCGAGTTCTCAGTCAGGAGGTCGCAGATCTGCCGGAACTTTTCCGTTGGCACGCCACAGATCTGTTCGACCACTTCCGGCGTGTAGCGCGCGTAATGCCGTTTGAGGAGCTGGAACACGCATCGCGGGTGCTGCAGCGTCGGATCGGTCTTCGGCTCGGCGCCGACCTCCGCGCCGCCGGAACCGTGCGCCTCTCCGCGCGCCGCTTCGCTCACGGCCGCGCCGCCGCGGGTCCGTGCGTCCCACTGCTGGTCGCGTTCGCCGGAAGCGGCCTGCATCTCCGCGCCGTCGTACTGCCAGGTCTCCGTGTCGTAGCTGCGGTTTTCCTTGTCCAGCCCGGAAAAGAGCCCGTCCAGATCCTCGGTGTCGGCGAACTCCGCACCGATGATCGTGGCCGCGTTCGTGTAGGCCAGTACGTACTCGCGGAAGTCCTTGCCCTCGGTCAGCACGTGGTTGACGATCCCGCCGAGGAACGCGATGTCGGTGCCCGCGCGCAGCGGCACGTGGATGTCGGCGAGCGCGCTGGTGCGGGTGAACCGCGGGTCGACGTGGATGACCTTGGCGCCGCGGGCCTTCGCTTCCATCACCCACTGGAAGCCGACCGGATGGCATTCGGCCATGTTCGAGCCCTCGATGACGATGCAGTCGGCGTTGGCGAGGTCCTGCTGGAACGTCGTGGCGCCCCCACGACCGAAGGAGGTCCCCAGACCGGGAACCGTGGAGGAGTGTCAAATGCGAGCTTGGTTCTCGATCTGGATCGCGCCGAGTGCGGTGAAGAGCTTCTTGATCAGGTAGTTCTCTTCGTTGTCCAGTGTCGCGCCGCCGAGGCTCGCGATGCCCACCGTCCGCCGCACCGGCGTGCCGTCGGCCTCCCACTGCCACCCGTGCTCGCGGGCGGCGATGGTCCGGTCGGCGATCATGTCCATGGCCGTGTCGAGGTCGAGTTGCTCCCACTCGGTGCCGTAGGGCCGGCGGTAGAGCACCCTGTGCTCGCGTGCGGGGCCGGTGGTGAGCTGCAGGCTCGCGGATCCCTTGGGGCACAACCGGCCGCGGCTGACGGGGGAGTCGGGGTCGCCCTCGATCTGGGTGACCTCGCCGTCCTCGACGTACACGTTCTGGCCGCATCCGACGGCGCAGTACGGGCAGACGGACTTGACCACCTTGTCGGCGGTGCTGACGCGGGGAGTGAGTTCGAGGGAGATGCGGCTCCGCGCGGCCGCGCCGCGCCCTGTGACGTCACCCTGCGTGAACTGCCGGTACACCGGCCAGTCCCGCAGCCATCGCGCCAGGCCCATGGCCACCTCCGTCCCGCTGTCGGTTGCAGCGGTACCCACTCGCCCGGCGCGTCAATCCTGCCGATCGCGCCGAGGGCGATGATGGCGCGAACCGGCCAGTCTTTCGCGGGCGCCGAGGTTAGTTTCGCGGCATGTCGAGCCTCAAAACCGTCCAGGAAGCCTGGAAAGCCTTCGCCACCCACGACGCCGAGCAGATCGCCCCGGTGTTCACCGAAGACGCCGAATGGCTCGCCCCGCCGGGCAACGCGACCGCCCAGTTCCTCGGCGGCTCGCATCACATGATCGGCAGGGCCGCGATCGCGCGATTCCTCGCCGACGACTTCCCCCGCCTGTTCGCCCGCGACGTCTCCGTCGATTTCCACGCCTTCCACGCCGACGGCGATCGCGTGATCGTCGAGGAAACCATGACGGCCACCCTCGCCGACGGCCACCACTACGAGAACGACTACTGCCTGATCTTCGAGTTGCGGGACGGGCTGATCCACCGGGTGCGGGAGTACATGGACACGGCGCGGGGGCAGGCGATGGTTTTCGGAGTCAGTCCTCGTTGAGGAAATAGCCGTAGGGTTCGGCCGCGTCCCAGAGCGAAGGCTCGGCGAAAACCGCGTGGAGCTCCGGAGTCATCCACGTCTTCCATTCGCCGACCTTGCCCCGCCGGACCATCCGGCCTGGTTCACCCGATCGGCCCTGCCTGGCGAGCACCTGATCCTCGTGCGCGCGCATGGCCTCGAAGGAGCTCAGGTCCATCGCCTGTCGCACCGCGGAACCCTCGACGGGTATCTCGAAGGTGGACAGGGCTCGGCTCATCGTCCCGACCGGATCGGACTTGAGATCCTCGAACCGGGTGACCACACACCGGGCGACGCTCCCGCCGATTTCGGGCCAACCTTCGAAATGGTAGGTCCACAGGTCGATCGGGCAAAGTCCGCCGAGATGGGGGATCCGCAGCCAGTCGGCGAACGAGTGGGCCGATGCCACTTCCTCGTGCCACACGTCCTTCACATAGCGGTAGTCGGAATACAGCAGGTCCCGGGGATCCCGCACCAGTATCCAGATTCCGAATACGGGGAGTTCCGCCAGTTCGGCCAGCGTCGAATAGGTCTTGAAGAAGCAGATCGAGTCGAGATCGACGCGGGAGACGCCGGCGGAGTTTTGTTCCAGATACGAATTCAGGCGTTGCCGGTAGTCGGTGTGCTTGGCCAGCGGCAGCACCGCTCCGTCGTCCTGCAGCGCTTCGGTGAAAGCGTCGACGTAGTTGAGGCCCAGCGCGTGGAGGGCGTTGGCGACGATCGTCTTGCCCGCCCCGCCGAGTGTGTTGATCGGCACCGCACGCGAGTCGAGTTTTCGTTCATTGTCGTTGTACACCTTGCCCAACTGTGCGCGAAGAATCTCCCCGGTGGCGTCTTCTTGCGACATCGCTGCGCTCCCTCGGCGGTCGAAGGCGTTTGACGCTAGCCCTGTGGTGCGGCGCCGGCTGTACGGCTTGCGCACGTCTTCGGCTGTTTCGCGCACGAGTTCGTCGGCCGTGCCGGTGGTGACCAGGTCAGCTTGATCGCGCTTTCCGGCTACCACGTGGTCTACCGGCTCGCGGCCAACCTGGAGCACCTCCACGCCGCGCGTGGCGTCCGACCCAGCGGACATGAATCGGCCCCTACCGCAAATCTGCTGGTAGGGGCCGGTTTTCGCATTTCGAGAAGGGTGCCCTCGGCAGGATTCGAACCTGCGACACCTGCCTCCGGAGGGCAGTGCTCTATCCCCTGAGCTACGAGGGCCCGTTGCCGGGCAACGCAGTGAAGCTTAGCGCATGGCCCGGCCGTCTCCCGCACAGGCCACCCCCTCCCGCGGGGCGGTCTCGGATTGGGTAATCGGCTCGGAGGGGGTAGGTTCCAGCGCAAGTAAGGCTTACCTGTATTGCATACATGCGCATCTGACTATATGTTGGCCCTGACGAGGAGGCACGTGATGGGACACGGCCATGGGCACGGCACGGCGAGTGCCTCGGGCAGGCACCTGCCCCGGCTCGTCGCGGCCCTGTGCATCGGCATCGTCTTCCTGATCCTCGAGATCGCCGTCGGCGCCCTCACCGGCTCGCTGGCGCTGATCTCCGACGCCGCCCACATGCTCACCGACGTCTTCGGCCTCGGGATGGCGCTCGTGGCGATCGTGCTGGCCCGGCGCAGCGGGCCGACCTATCGCCGCACCTACGGGCTTTACCGCGCGGAAGTCCTTGCGGCACTGGGGAACGCTGTACTCCTCTTCGGCGTCGCCGGCTACGTGCTCGCCGAGGCGATCGGGCGCATCACCGACCCACCCGAGGTGCCGGGGCTACCGGTCCTGCTCACGGCTGTCGCGGGCCTGCTCGCGAACCTCGTGTCGTTCGCGCTCCTGCGGGCCGGCTCGAAGGAAAGCCTGAACGTCCGCGGCGCGTACCTCGAAGTCCTCGCGGACCTGGTCGGCTCCGTCGGCGTGCTCGTCAGCGGCGCGATCACGCTCACCACGGGCTGGCGCTACGCCGACCCGATCATCGGTGTCGCGATCGGACTGTTCGTCCTCCCGCGCACGGTCACCCTCGCCCGCCGGGCGCTGCGCATCCTGTTCCAGCACGCGCCCCGTGAGGTCGACGTCGAGCGCATCGCCACCGAACTCACCGGCCTCGACGGCGTCCGCGACGTGCACGACCTGCACGTGTGGACACTCACCTCGGGCATGGACGTGGCCTCCGCGCACCTGGCCGTCGAACAGCACGCCGAACCGGCTCAAGTGCTTGTGGCGGCGCAAACCCTGCTCGCGGACAACCACGACATCAAGCACGCCACCCTGCAGGTCGAACCCTGCGAATCGGCCAAGCGGTGCGAGGAACTGACCTGGTAGCTCAGAGCGGCTGAGCGCCCCGCGCGGCCAGCATCTGCTTCATCAGCACCATCTCGGCGCCCTGCGAGTCCAGGATGCTCTGCGTCAGCGTCTTCACCGCGTCCACCGACGTGTGATCGTGCGCGTACTGCGCCATCCCGGTGCCGCCCTGGTGGTGCCGCAACATCAACTGCAGGAAGTACACGTCCAGCTCCTGGCCGGACAGCGACCGCAGCTTCGCCAGCTCCGCGTTGGTCGCCATGCCCGGCATCGGCGCGTCGGCCGACGTGCCGCTCGTGCTCATCCCCGCCATGTCGTGCCCGCCCGAGGACATCCACGACATGTACGCGCCGGTGGTCTGCTCCGGCTGGCCCCACAGCATGAGCCAGCCCTTCATCCGGCCGACCTGCTCCAGCTGCGTGCTCTGGATATCGAACGCGAGCTGCTTGACCTGCGGATCCGTGCTGTGATCGCGTGCCCAGTTGGCCATCGTGACGGCCTGCAGGTGGTGCACTGACATGTCCTGCGCGAACCCGACCTCCACCGAACCGGCACCAGGGGTGGCCTGTTCGCCGGAGTTCAGCGCCCGCTGCGTGAGGAACATCCCGATCACCGCGCCCACGAGGAGCACGGCGATGACGCTGGCGGCGATCACCACCGGCCGCGAGCGGGGCGTTCGATCCGGCTCTGCTTCGGCTACTTCTTCTTGGTCCATGAGGAAAAGATCACTGGCTCGCGGAGGTCGGGGCGGCAGGCGCGGTCGACATGCCGCCGGTGGTGTCCTGCTGGGCACCCGTGGAACCCTGGTAGTTCATCGGCTTGGCGTCCGGCCCCGGCGGGCTCGGGTCGAAGGCCGGCGGGTTGTCCGGGTCGAACTGGCCGGGCCCGAGCGCGTCACAGGACGCGCCGACCTCGGGATAGGTGTTCTGGTTGGTGCGCAACGCCGTGATGAACTCGTCGATCCGCTCGTCGTCGGCGTTGTCGACCTTCAGCTGGTGGCCCCAGGACTGCAGCGAGATCGGCTTGTCGAGGCCGGGGTACGGCGACATCATCGTGTAGGGCTTGCCCTCGACCTTGGCCTTGAGCTTGTTCAGCGCGTCCCCGCTGACCTGGTCGGGGTTGTAGGCGATCCACACCGTGCCGTGCTCGAGCGAGTGCACCATGTTCTCGGTGCGCACGGCGTTCGGGTACACGATCCCGTTGCACGCCGCCCAGTACCCGTCGTGCGGTCCGCCGAACGGCGGCGAGTGGTCGTAGGCCACGCGCTCCGTCGGCAGGATGTGCACGCTGCCCTGGTACTGCACGGTCACGATGCCCGGGATCTTCAGCGACGGGTCCGGGTTGTCCGCGCTCGGCGTCCACTGTGCCAGCGCGCGTTTCGGGGCGGACTGGACCAGGTAGTACGTGACCACGACGGCGGCCAGCGCCACCACGGCGACCACGGCGATGACCGTGCCCCACGGGAAGCCCCGCCGGGCGACGACCGAACCCCGGGCCGCCCTCACAGCGTTCTTCGAGCTGCGCTTCTTCTTCGTGCCGCTGGCCATGGCTCCCGCATTCGAGGTGAGGTGGATTTGCCCAGGGTGGAGTCTAGAGACCGGCCGTCTGGTCGCTGTCAACGGCCGAGCTCGGGCCACTTACACTCGCGTGGTGACTCCCGCCGTGCTTGCCGACCTCGTCCGCTCGTCCGCAGTCCAGGTGCTTTCCGCGCGTGGCCTCGATCAGGCCGTGCTGCCGGAAACCGTGACGATCGAGCGACCCCGCAATCCCGAGCACGGAGACTACGCCACCAACGTCGCGCTGCAGGTCGCCAAGAAGGCCGGCATGGCGCCGCGTGACTTCGCGCAGGCGCTCGCCGACGAGGTCGCCAAGGACGAAGGCATCGCCAGCGCCGAGGTGGCGGGCCCGGGCTTCCTGAACTTCCGGCTCGCCGCCGCCGCGCAGGGCGAGCAGATCCGCCAGGTGCTCGCCGCGGGCGCGGCCTACGGCACCGCCGACACCCTCGCGGGCCAGAACATCAACCTGGAGTTCGTGTCCGCGAACCCGACCGGTCCGATCCACCTCGGCGGCACCCGCTGGGCCGCGGTGGGCGACGCGCTGGGCCGCGTTCTCGCGTCGCAGGGCGCGAAGGTCACGCGTGAGTACTACTTCAACGACGCGGGCGCGCAGATCGACCGCTTCGTGCGCTCGCTGATCGCCGCCGCCAAGGGCGAGTCCGCCCCCGAGGACGGGTACGCGGGCGCGTACATCAGCGACATCGCCGCCGAGGTGCTGCGCCAGCAGCCGAGCGCGCTGTCGCTGCCGGAGCAGGAGCGGCACGAGACGTTCCGCAGCATCGGCATCGAGCTGATGTTCAGCGAGATCAAGAAGTCCCTGCACGATTTCGGCACCGACTTCGACGTCTACTTCCAGGAAGACTCCCTGCACAAGAGCGGCGAGGTGGCGCGCTCGGTCGAGGCGCTGAAGGAGTCCGGGAGCCTCTACGAGGCCGACGGCGCCTGGTGGCTGCGCTCCACGGAGTTCGGCGACGACAAGGACCGCGTGGTCATCAAGAGCGACGGCACCCCGGCGTACATCGCGGGCGACATCGCGTACCTGCAGGACAAGATCGGCCGCGGCTTCACCCTCTGCTTCTACATGCTCGGCGCGGACCACCACGGCTACATCGCCCGGCTCAAGGCGGCCGCGGCGGCGCTGGGCCACGACCCGGCGGTGGTCGAGGTCCTCATCGGCCAGATGGTGAACCTCGTCAGCGACGGCAAGCCGGTGCGGATGAGCAAGCGCGCGGGCACCGTGATCACGATGGAGGACCTCGTCGAGGCCGTCGGCGTGGACGCGGCCCGCTACGAGCTCACGCGGTACTCGGTCGACTCCACCCTGGACGTCGACCTGGACCTGCTTCGCAAGCACAGCAACGACAATCCGGTCTACTACGTGCAGTACGCCCACGCCCGTCTCGCGTCGTTGCAGCGCAACGCGGACGAGCTGGGCCTGAAGTCGGACGGCGAGGCGGACCTGAGCCTGCTGACGCATCCGCGCGAGGGCGACCTGATCCGTACCATCGGCGAGTTCGGCAAGACCCTGGAGAAGGCGGCCGAACTGCGCGAGCCGCACCGCGTCGCGCGGTACCTCGAAAGCCTGGCCAGCGCGTACCACAAGTTCTACGACGTGGCGCGCGTGCTGCCGCAGGGTGACGAGGAAGCCACCCCGCTCACCTTCGCGCGGCTCGCGCTGTGCGAGGCGGCACGCCAGGTGCTCGCCAACGGTCTGTCCTTGCTCGGTGTCTCCGCCCCGGAACGGATGTAACTCGCCATGGCCCACCCCGCAGGTCCGCTGCACGCCGAAGTCCACCCGCACGCCGACAGCTCGGGCTTCCCGCCGTCCACGGCGGACGAACTGGATCGCCTGTACCCCAAGGTGTGGCCCCGCAACACGTTCCGCGGCGCGGACGGCGTGGTGCGGATAGCGGGGGTCGACGTGCGCGAGCTGGCCGCCACCTACGGCACGCCGCTGTTCGTCGTGGACGAAGCCGACTTCAAGTCCCGCTGCGCGGAGTACGCCGAGGCGTTCGACGACCCGGCGCTGGTGCACTACGCCGCGAAGGCGTTCCTGTCCACGGAGATCGCGCGCTGGGTCGCCGGGCAGGGCCTGAGCATGGACGTCGCCAGCGGGGGAGAGCTGGCGGTCGCGCTGCGCGCCGGTTTCCCCGCCGAGCGGATCACGTTCCACGGCAACAACAAATCGGTCGCCGAGCTGGAGCAGGCGCTCGACGCCGGTGTCGGCACGGTGGTGCTGGACTCGTTCTACGAGATCGCCAGGCTCGCCGACGTCGCCGCCCGCCGCGACGTGGTGCAGGACGTGCTGGTGCGCGTCACGGTCGGCGTCGAGGCGCACACCCACGAGTTCATCGCGACCGCGCACGAGGACCAGAAGTTCGGGTTCTCGCTCGCGGCGGGTGACGCGGCGGAAGCGGTGCGCCGGGTGCTGAACGCGGCTTCGCTGAAGCTCGTCGGCCTGCACAGCCACATCGGCTCGCAGATCTTCGACGCCGACGGGTTCGAGGTCGCCGCGCGCCGCGTCGTCGGGCTGCTCGCGGAGCTCGCCAAGGAACACGGGGAAGCGTTGCTGGAGCAGCTTTCCCTGGTCGACCTCGGCGGCGGGTTCGGCATCGCGTACACCGACAAGGACAACCCGCCGCCGCCCGCGCAGCTGGTCACGCAGATCCGCGAGATCGTGCGCAAGGAGTGCGAGTTCGCCGGGCTGCCGGTGCCGCGGATAGCCGGCGAGCCGGGCCGCGCGATCGCGGGCCCGGGCACGGTGACGCTGTACGAGGTGGGCACCATCAAGGACGTTTCCTTGGGGGACAACGAATCCCGCCGCTACGTCAGCATCGACGGCGGGATGAGCGACAACATCCGCACCGCGCTCTACGACGCGCTCTACGACTGCCGGCTGGTCTCCCGCTCCGCCGACGACGGCAGCGGCTCGGTCGGCGCCGCGCTCTCCCGCGTGGTCGGCAAGCACTGCGAGTCCGGCGACATCGTGGTCCGGGACTGCTGGCTGCCCGAAACCCTCGCGCCCGGCGACCTGCTCGCGCTCGCCGCCACCGGCGCGTACTGCTACTCGATGGCCAGCAACTACAACCGGCAGCCGCGTCCCGCGGTCGTCGCGGTCCGCAACGGCAGCGCACGGCTGCTGCTGCGCCGCGAGACCGTCGAGGACATGCTGCATCTGGAGGTGTCGTGAGCTCACTGTCTACATCGGACGGCAAGCCGGTGCGCGTCGCCCTGCTGGGCTGCGGCACGGTGGGGACCGAGGTGGTCCGCCTGCTCACCGACCAGGCCGGCGAGCTCGCCGCCCGCGCCGGCGCGCCGATCGAACTCGCCGGGATCGCGGTGCGCCGCCCCGACAAGCACCCCGAGCTCCCGCAGCACCTGCTGACCGCCGACGCCGCCGCGCTGGTGGAGTCCGATGTGGACGTCGTGGTGGAGCTGATCGGGGGCATCGAGCCCGTCCGCAGCTGGCTGCTCACCGCGCTGCGCAAGGGAAAGTCGGTCGTCACGGCGAACAAGGCGCTGCTCGCCGAGTACTCCGCCGAACTGTCCGAAGCCGCCGACTCGGCGGGCGCGGACCTGTACTACGAGGCCGCGGTGGCCGGCGCGATCCCGTTGCTGCGCCCGATCCGCGAGTCGCTCGCCGGTGACCGGATCACCAAGGTGATGGGGATCGTCAACGGCACCACCAACTTCATTCTGTCCGCAATGGACTCAACGGGCGCGGGCTACGCCGAGACCCTCGACGAGGCGAGCCGGCTCGGGTACGCGGAGGCGGACCCGACGGCCGACGTCGACGGGTACGACGCGGCGTCCAAGGCGGCGATCCTCGCGTCGCTCGCGTTCCACAGCCGCGTGACCGCGTCGGACGTGCACCGCGAGGGCATCTCGTCGGTCGGCGCGTCGGACATCGCGGCCGCGAAAGCCTTGGGGCGCACCGTAAAGCTGCTCTCGATCTGCGAACGGGTCACGGCCGACGACGGCACCGAATCGGTGTCCGCGCGGGTGCACCCGGTGATGCTGCCGCGCAGCCACCCGCTGGCCGGGGTCGGCGGCGCGTTCAACGCGGTGTTCGTCGAGGCCGACGCCGCGGGCGAGCTGATGTTCTACGGCCAGGGCGCCGGTGGCGCGCCGACGGCGAGCGCGGTGCTCGGCGATCTCGTCGCCGTGGCGCGGAATCTCGTGGCCGGCGGCCGCGGCCCGCGCGAGTCCGCGCACGCCGCTTTGCCGGTGCGGCCGATGGGCCACACCCCGACGCGCTACCACATCAGCCTCGACGTGGCCGACAAACCGGGTGTGCTGGCCCAGGTGGCGCAGGAGTTCGCGGAAAACGGCGTGAGCATCGCGGCCGTGCGCCAGCGGGACAAGCTGTCCACCGCGAGCCTGGTCATCGTGACGCACCTCGCACCGGACGCGGCCCTGGACGCCACGGTGACCGCGATCGGGAAAATGGACGTAGTACACGAAGTCGTCAGCGTGATGCGTGTGGAAGGCGAGGACTGAAAACATGGCTACGCCTGGTTGGCCGGGAATCATCGAGGCCTATGCCGACCGGGTGCCAGTCCCGGCCGGCGCGAAGGTCATCACGCTCGGCGAGGGCAACACCCCGCTGATGCCGGCCCCGCACCTGTCCGAGCTGACGGGCAGCACCGTCTACCTCAAGGTCGAGGGCGCGAACCCGACGGGATCCTTCAAGGACCGCGGGATGACGGTGGCGATCACGCACGCGCTCGCGAGCGGGCTGCAGGCGGTCATCTGCGCCTCCACGGGCAACACCTCCGCCTCGGCCGCCGCGTACGCCGCACGCGCCGGGCTCACCTGCGCCGTCCTTGTCCCGCAAGGAAAGATCGCGATGGGCAAGCTCGCCCAGGCCGTCCTGCACGGCGCGCGCATCCTCCAGGTCGAGGGCAACTTCGACGACTGCCTCGAACTGGCCCGCAAGACCGCGATCGACCATCCGGTGACACTGGTCAACTCGGTGAACCCGGTACGGATCGCGGGGCAGAAGACCGCCGCCTTCGAGATCTGCGACGTGCTGGGCAAGGCGCCCGACATCCACTGCCTCCCGGTCGGGAACGCGGGCAACATCACCGCTTACTGGGCCGGCTACAGCGAATACGCGGCCGACCGTGTGGTCGAAACCACACCGCGGATGTTCGGCTTCCAGGCCGCGGGCGCCGCTCCGCTGGTCCTCGGCGAGCCGGTGAAGGACCCGGACACGATCGCCACCGCGATCCGCATCGGCAGCCCCGCGTCGTGGCAGGCCGCGGTCAAGGCGCGCGACTCCTCGGGCGGGCTCTTCGACAAGGCCACCGACGAGCAGATCCTTGCCGCGTACCGGCTTTTGGCCAGCAAGGAAGGCGTGTTCGTCGAGCCCGCGTCGGCCACGAGCGTCGCCGGGCTGCTGATCACCGCCGCGGACGGGCGGATCCCCAAGGGGTCCACTGTGGTCTGCACGGTGACCGGGCACGGGCTGAAGGACCCCGCGACGGCACTGGAGGGCAACGTCGAGGTCGAGCCGCTCGCGGTGGATCCGCGGGCCGTGGCGGCGGCGCTGGAGCTGTCGTGACCTCGTTCAAGGTGACCGTGCCGGCGTCTTCGGCGAACCTCGGCCCCGGCTTCGACGCGCTGGGCCTCGCGCTGGGGTTGTACGACGTCGTCGAGGTGCAGGTCATCGAGTCGGGGCTGAAGGTCGAGGTGCTCGACAATGGCGCGGGCGGGGTCGCCGACGTGCCGACGGACGAGACGCACCTCGTGGTGCGCGCGATCCGCCGCACCTGCGAACGCCTCGGCGTGCACCTTCCCGGCCTGCATCTGCGCTGCAGCAACGCGATTCCGCACGCGCGGGGCCTCGGTTCCTCGGCCGCCGCGGTGGTCTCCGGCGTCGCCGCGGGCTACGCGATCGCGGGCAGGCCAAGGGACAACGGCGCCGTGCAGCTCGCCGCCGAGTTCGAGGGACACGCCGACAACGCGGCGGCTTCGCTGTTCGGCGGCCTCGTGATCGCGTGGTGCGACGGAGGCGAGTTCCACGCCCGGCGGCTCACCACGCACGAGAGCCTGCGGCCGGTGGTCGCGGTGCCCGAACTGCGTTCCGCGACGGCGACCACGCGCGGCCTGCTGCCCGCCGAGGTGCCGCACCACGACGCGGCCTTTACCGCGGGGCGCGCCGCGCTCGCCGTGCACGCCCTGACCAGCGATCCGAGCCTGCTGCTCGCGGCCACGGAAGACAAGCTGCACCAGCACTACCGGGCGCCGGCGTACCCGGACACCACCCGGCTGATCGCGGACCTGCGGGCGGCGGGGGTCGCCGCCACCGTCTCCGGCGCCGGTCCGACGGTGCTGGCACTGACCACGGACGGAATAATCCCGGCGGCCGTGGACGTTTCCGGTTTCGAGGTCATGGAACTGCCGGTCGACCTGGCAGGAGTCCAGGTCACGGCGGGATAGCGAGGATGCGGCTGATTCGCGCCACTCCGGGGGTGGTTGTTGCACCCGCACCCCGGTCGGTCTACCCTCGGGGGCGTTCGATCACCGTGCGTTTTCCGCACCTGGTGTCGGTTCCGGGGGGTTTCCCGGATCGCATCTATCGTTTGGGCCGATAATTCCGCAGAGATTTGGTGCTAGGGATTGACCTCAGGCGGGTTTCCGGTAGCCGCGGTGGCGAATTCAGTGTGTCCCGCGTGGGGCATGCAACCCTCCGTGTGGCGGCTCCGCCGCTGTGACCTGCGGTGTCAAGCCGGAAAAGCCGCATCCGGAGGTACGAAACACCGCTGCGCGATCAGACGCGGGCGGTAGTCCGCTGATCCACCTGGAGGCGTGGATCGGTCAGGAAGGACATGTGTGAGCAACACCGATCTTTTGAGCGGTGACCTGGATGCCCAGGCCGCTCCGGTCGCGGAGTCGGCGACCCAGTCGAACGGCACCACCGCCAAGCGCCGCAGTGGCGGCCTGTCCGGCATGGTGATCGCTGACCTGCGGGAACTCGCGGCGGAACTGGGCGTCGGGGACACCAAGGGCATGCGCAAGGGCGATCTGATCGCCGCGATCCGCGAGCGTCAGGGCAAGAGCCCCCGCAAGCGCGCGGCGGCACCGTCCGGCGACACGCTCCCGTTCGACGGCGTCGCTCCGGCGCCGGAGAAGAAGGCCGCCGCGCCCGCCGAGAAGCGGGAGAAGGCCGTGGAGAAGCCTGCCGAGCAGCCGGCCGCGCGCCCGGCCGAAAAGGCGCCGCAGGCCGAGACGGCCGAGCGCCAGGCCGAAGACACGCCGCAGGGTGGTGAAGAGGGAGGTCGCCGTGAAGGGGGCAGCCGTCGTCGCCGCAGCTCCAGCCGTTCCGCGGGCAGCCCGGACGGCGGCCAGCAGCAGGGCCAGCAGCAGCGTGACGGTGGCCAGCGCGAGAGCGGCCAGCAGCGTGAGGGCGGCCAGCGCGACGGCGGTCGTGACGGTGGCCAGCGTGACGGTGGCGAGCAGCGTGAAGGGCGGCGCCAGCAGGGCGGCGGCAACCAGTCGCAGAACCAGCAGCGCAACAACGGCGGGAACAACAACCCCCGCAACAACAACGATGACGACGACGAGGGCGGCCGTCGCGGCCGCCGGTTCCGGGACCGCCGCCGTCGCGGTGGCCGCGGCGAGGGTGGCGGTGGCGGCACCGACACCGAGATCCGCGAGGACGACGTCCTGCTCCCGGTCGCCGGCATCCTCGACGTGCTGGACAACTACGCGTTCGTCCGCACCTCGGGCTACCTCGCCGGGCCGAACGACGTGTACGTCTCGCTGTCGCTGGTGCGCAAGTACAACCTTCGGCGCGGGGACGCCATCACCGGCGTCGTCAAGCAGCCGCGCGAAGGCGAGCAGCAGCGGCAGAAGTTCAACCCGCTGGTGCGGGTGGACACGATCAACGGCCTCGAGCCGGACGCGGCGAAGAAGCGGCCCGAGTTCACCAAGCTGACCCCGCTCTACCCCAACGAGCGGCTCCGCCTGGAGACCGAGTCCCACAAGCTGACCACCCGCGTGATCGACCTGGTGATGCCGGTCGGCAAGGGGCAGCGCGCGCTGATCGTGTCGCCGCCCAAGGCCGGTAAGACCACGATCATGCAGGACGTCGCGAACGCGATCACCACGAACAACCCCGAGTGCCACCTGATGGTCGTGCTCGTGGACGAGCGGCCGGAAGAGGTCACCGACATGCAGCGGTCGGTGAAGGGCGAGGTCATCGCCTCCACCTTCGACCGCCCGCCGTCGGACCACACCTCGGTCGCCGAACTGTCCATCGAGCGGGCCAAGCGGCTCGTGGAGATGGGCATGGACGTGGTGGTCCTGCTCGACTCGATCACCCGCCTCGGCCGCGCGTACAACCTCGCGGCCCCGGCGTCCGGCCGGATCCTCTCCGGTGGTGTCGACTCGACGGCGCTGTTCCCGCCGAAGCGTTTCCTCGGCGCGGCACGCAACATCGAGAACGGCGGCTCGCTGACCATCTTCGCCACGGCGATGGTGGAGACCGGGTCCACCGGTGACACGGTGATCTTCGAGGAGTTCAAGGGCACCGGTAACGCGGAGCTCAAGCTGGACCGCAAGATCGCCGAGCGCCGGGTGTTCCCGGCCGTGGACATCAACCCCTCCGGCACCCGTAAGGAAGAGCTGCTGCTCTCGCCGGACGAGCTGGCGATCCACCACCGGCTGCACCGCGTCCTCTCGGCGCTGGACTCCCAGCAGGCGATCGACCTGCTGCTGTCCCGGCTCCGCAAGACGAAGACCAACATCGAATTCCTCATGCAGATGTCGAAGACGACGTTGGGCCAAGAGGAAGACTGACGTGCGGATGCGGCTGCGCCCTGCTCGCGCAGGGCGCTTCGCCGCAGCCCCGACGCCAGGTGTTTTCTGGGGGTCCAACCCCCAGACCCCGGCCGGGGGCACGCCCCGGACCCCCACCGGCAGGTACCCCGGCCCCGGAATACCCGGTGGCCGGGGTGCGTTGTCGCGAGTGTCAGTCGATCTGGCAGAATCGATCCGCTGAAGTCCGGCTCCGGTTCACCTCAGACGAGGACCCGGCGGCCAAGAGAGAGGACCCCATGAAGAGCGGTATTCACCCCGAGTACGTCGAGACCACGGTCACCTGTGGTTGCGGCAACACTTTCACCACGCACAGCACCAAGGCCGACGGCCAGATCCACGTGGAGATCTGCTCCAACTGCCACCCGTTCTACACGGGCAAGCAGAAGATCCTGGACACCGGTGGCCGGGTCGCGCGCTTCGAGGCGCGCTACGGCAAGCGGCAGAAGAAGGCCGACGCCAAGTAGCTTGCTCGACGGCGCCCGCATCCCACCCGGGGAGCGGGCGCCGCTTTTTTTGCCGGTCCGGCCGAAAGCAGGCGGATACGGGCTGCGGCCGACCTGCTCGCAGGAACCCGTTCCGCCGTGGCTGCCGTCGGATTGGCAATCAACGACAGTGTGTCCAGGTTTTCTCGAAACGGGAGCAACAGGGTGGATTCGTCGTCACTGCACGGACTGCTCGACGAGTACGCCGGGCTGGAGCGCCAGCTCGCGGACCCGGCGGTGCACGCCGATCAGGGCCGCGCGCGCAAACTCGGCCGGCGGTACGCCGAGCTGACCCCGGTGGTGAAGGCGATCGGTGAGCTCGACTCAGCCCGCGAAGACCTTGCCGCGGCACAGGAACTCGCGCACGAGGACGCGGCTTTCGCCGCCGAGGCACAGGAAATCGGTGCCCGCATCCCCGCGCTCGAGGCCAAGCTCACCGAACTGCTGCTCCCGCGCGACCCGTACGACGGCTCGGACGTCGTGATGGAAATCAAGTCGGGGGAGGGCGGCGAGGAGTCGGCGCTGTTCGCCGGTGACCTCCTGCGCATGTACCTGCGTTACGCCGAGCGGCACGGCTGGAAGGCCGAAGTGCTCGACTCGGTCGATTCGGACCTTGGCGGCTACAAGGACGTCACGGTGTCGGTGAAGAGCAAGAGCAGCGACCCCGAAGGCGTGTGGGCCCGGCTCAAGTTCGAGGGCGGTGTGCACCGCGTGCAGCGCGTGCCCGCCACGGAGTCGCAGGGCCGTATCCACACCTCCGCCGCGGGCGTGCTGATCTATCCCGAGCCGGAGGAGGTCGAGGTCGAGATCGACCCGAACGACCTGCGCATCGACGTGTTCCGGTCGTCCGGTCCAGGCGGGCAGAGCGTGAACACCACCGACTCGGCGGTGCGCATCACGCACCTGCCCACGGGGATCGTGGTGTCCTGCCAGAACGAGAAGTCGCAGATCCAGAACCGTGCCCGCGCGATCCAGGTGCTGCAGGCGCGGTTGCAGGCGATGGCGGAGGAAGAGGCGGCGAGCAAGGCCGCCGACGCCCGTCGTTCGCAGGTCCGCACCGTGGACAGGTCCGAGCGGGTGCGCACCTACAACTTCCCGGAGAACCGGATCTCCGACCACCGGGTGAACTACAAGGCCTACAACCTCGACCAGGTCCTCGACGGCGACCTCGACGGGGTGCTCGACGCGCTCGTCAACGCCGACCGCGAGGAACGGCTCGCCGAGGCCGGTGCCAGCTGACCGAATCCGTGTTTGCCGCTCCCGTCGGCGAATTTGCCCTTCCCGTCGGCGTGTTTGCCGCTCCCGTTGGTGTGTTGGCCGCGCGTGTCCGGTTCGCGGGAAAAACCCGCGGCGCGAGTGCGTCCAAAGGAGACTCGCGGTGCGGTTGCGGCATACGTCCCCACGATGTAATGGCCCCTGTGCCAGAGTTAGCAGAGTGAAGCGGCAACCCTTGCGCCTGGCCATCCTCGAGGCGACCAGGATCCTGGACGAAGCCGGCGTCGCGTCGCCAAGGACCGACGCCGAGCTGCTTGCCGCCCATGTACTGGGCGTGGAGCGCGGCAGGCTGCCGCTGATCCCGCTCGTCGACCCGCCGGTGGTCGAGGCCATCGGGCAGCTCGTGTCCCAGCGCGCGAAACGCGTTCCGCTCCAGCATCTGACGGGCTGGGCCGCGCTCGGCGACATCACCGTGAACGTCGGGCCCGGCGTGTTCATCCCGCGCCCGGAGACGGAACTGCTCCTCGAATGGGGCGTTCAGCTGCTCAAGGGCCGCGAGTACCCGGTGGTCGTGGACCTGTGCACCGGCTCGGGCGCGCTCGCGCTGGCCATCGCGCACGCGGTGCCGGACGCGGTGGTCTACGCCGTGGACATCGACGCGAACGCGCTGGCGTGGGCCCGGCACAACGCCGACGCCCGCGCCGCGGCGGGGGACACACCGATCAGGCTGTACTCCGGTGACGTCGGCGACGGCACGATCTTCGCCGAGCTGGATGGCTTGGTGGATCTGGTCGTCTGCAACCCGCCGTACGTCCCGCCGGGCGGGGAGCTGCCGCCCGAGGTGATCGACTACGACCCGGCGCAGGCGGTGTTCGCCGCCGAGGCGGGCCTCGCCGTCATCCGCCAGGCGGTGGCCACGGCGGCGCGGTTGCTCAAGCCGGGCGGCGGGATGGCGATCGAGCACGACGATTCCCACGGCGCCGCCGCGCCCGCGGTCGTCGCGTCGCGCAAGGTGCTGACCGACGTCCGCGACCACAAGGACCTGGCAGGGCGTCCCCGGTTCGTCACCGCGCGCCGGACCTGATCGCAAGGGGAAAGCCGTTTCGTCCCTTGCTTCGCGCCGTGTCCGGGAGGGCACATAGGGCGCCGAAACGCCGGGCGGCGTCGGCGATAAGCTCGCGGGCATGAGTGCGGTGTACGACTGCAGCCGCCCGGATTCGCGGGCGGACGGGCTGGCGGCGGCCGCCGGAGCGGTGCGTTCCAGCCGCCTGGTCGTGTTGCCGACCGACACGGTGTACGGCATCGGCGCGGACGCGTTCGACGCCGGGGCGGTGCGCGCGCTGCTGCGCGCGAAGAACCGCGGCCCGGACATGCCGGTCGGCGTCCTCGTCGGTTCCTGGTCCACAGTGGACGGTCTGGTGCTCGGGACACCGCCGCAGGCGAGAGCCCTGATCGAAGCCTTCTGGCCGGGCGACCTGTCCATCGTGCTGCCGCACGCGCCGAGCCTCCAGTGGGATCTCGGCACCACGCGCGGCACCGTGATGCTGCGGATGCCGCTGCACCCGGTGGCGCTGGAGCTGCTGCGCGAGGTCGGCCCGATGGCCGTCTCCAGCGCGAACGTCTCCGGGAAACCGCCGGCGGCCAACGCGCGGGACGCGCAGGAGCAGCTCGGCGAGTCCGTGTCGGTGTACCTCGACGGCGGTCCGATCGAGAACGCGCGGCCCTCCAGCATCGTGGACCTCACGGCGAGCGAACCCGTGCTGTTGCGCGAAGGCGCGGTCAGCGCGGGGGAGATCTCCGAAGTACTCGGCGTACCGGTGACAGCCCCTTCCTGATGACTCCGATCACGACTGCCGGTCTCCCGATCAGGGAGTACATCCTCGTCGGGCTCATCTCGGCGACCCTGACCTACCTGCTCACCGGTCTCGTGCGGCGCTTCGCCATCCGCGCGGGCGCGATCGCCAACCCCCGTGCCCGCGACGTGCACGTCATCCCGATCCCGCGGATGGGCGGCATCGCGATGTACCTCGGCGTCGCGGGCGGGATGGCGATGGCGCACCAGCTGCCCGTGCTGCGCCGCGCGTTCGAGTACTCGCTCGACCCGGTCGGCGTGCTCATCGGCGGTTTGGTGATCGTGCTCATCGGCGCGGTCGACGACCGGTTCGAGATCGACGCGTGGACCAAGCTCGCCGGCCAGGTGCTGTGCGCGGGGCTGCTGGTGATCTTCGGCGTGCAGTGGAACGTGTTCTGGGTGCCGTGGAGCGGTAACGGGGACGCGCTCGGCTCGGTCGTCATCCTGGACAGCAACCAGGGCAGCCTGCTCGTGGTGCTGCTGGTGGTGCTGCTGGTCAACGGGATGAACTTCGTCGACGGGCTGGACGGGCTCGCGGCCGGGCTGGGCTTCATCGCCGCGGCCGCCACGTGCGCGTTCTCCCTCGGCCTGCTCAACTCCTCCGGCGGCGACGTCGGCGCGTACCCGCCCGCGCTGATCGCCGCGACGCTCGCCGGGGCCTGTCTCGGCTTCCTGCCGCACAACTTCCAGCCCGCGAAGATCTTCATGGGCGACTCCGGGTCGATGCTGATCGGCCTGATGCTGGCCGGGGCCACCACCTCCGCCTCGGGCAAGATCTCCTACGTCCGCTTCGGCGGTTCGGACGCGCTGGCGCTGCTGTCCCCGCTGCTGGTCGTCGTCGCGGTGCTGTTCCTCCCGATGCTGGACCTCGTGATGGCGGTCATCCGCCGCACCCGCCGCGGCGAGAGCCCGTTCGCGGCGGACAAGATGCACCTGCACCACCGGTTGCTGGAGATCGGGCATTCGCAGCGGCGGGCCGTGCTGCTCATTTATCTGTGGGCCGGGCTGCTCGGTTTCGGCGCCGTTTCACTCACGCTGTTCGATACGGCGGCGGTGCTCTGGGTGATCGGGCTCGGACTGGTGCTCGCGGCTCTCGTTTCGGTCATCCCTAGACTGAGGTCGAGGAACCAGCAGGGAGTGTCGTGAGGACTGCTTGCAGGTCCGAACAATCGAGCACCATGCCTGCCGACGCGGAAACGCTGCCGCGGCTCGCCGTGTCCGACAAGGAGGCCGCATGACCGAGCAGACCGAAAACCCCCACGCCCAGTCCGTGCTGCGGCTGGCCGACGCCATGTTCCGGTTCGCGCTGTGGCCGGGAGTCGCGACGGTCGTCGTCGGCGCGGTCGTTTCGTGGTTCTGGGTCGGCGTGCCCGGGCTGCTGGGCGCGATCGCCGGCGGCATCGTGGCGTTCGCCTCATCGCTGGCCACGCTGTGGATGATGCGCAAGACCTCCGCGATGGAGCCGATGGCCGTCATGGCCGTCGCGCTCGGCGGCTACATCTTCAAGGTCCTCGTGTTGCTCGGCGTGATGATGTTGTTGCGTGGCGTGCACTTCTTCCACCCGAAAGCGCTTGCGCTGACGATGCTGGCGGTCATTCTCGTGTGGGCCGCGGCGGAGTTCACGGCCTTCAAGAAGACCAAGATCCCGACCATCATTCCCTCCGCGGACTAGGGGGCATCGATACCGGAACCGGTTAAGGAGTACGGCCGTACGGTGTCGAAAAACCGGCTGGTATCGTCCGCGATGTGGAGGCGGAATATCGGCCGCGCTCCCGATGGCGGAACCCCGACCAGCACTGTGGCGATCGAGACGAGGAGCCACGGGGCAGTGGTCGGCCGGACCGTTCTCGGAGATCTAACGCCGAATTTCCCCGTGGCTGAGTGTTCACCCCTGGTTCACCCTGGGGAGCCGCTTCCAACTGCCCGAAACGTATCGGGTACGTTAAGTCCAGATCGTGACGATTCCCCCGGCGGAGTGAACGCCGGCCGGGAGAACCGGAAGGAGCCCAGTTGGGCGCGCTGCTAGTAGCCGAGGGTGACACTTTCACGCCCCCTGGCGCCGCAGATTTCGACCTGCCGCCGATCTTCGGCTTTGTCACCAAGCCGATGATCCTGGTCGTCTTGTCGGTCATCATCGTCGCCGCGTTCTTCCTGATCAGCTCGCGCAAGCTGAGCATCGTGCCGGGCAGGTGGCAGTTCGCCGCCGAGTCCGTCTACGACTTCGGGCGCAACAACATCGCGCGCGAGCAGATCGGTTCGAAGGACTTCAAACCCTTCATCCCGCTGGTCCTGTCGCTGTTCACCTTCATACTGGTGAACAACCTGTTCGGGATCATCCCGTTCCTCCAGTTCCCGACGATGGCGCACATCGGTTTCCCGGTCGCGCTCTCGGTGCTGGTGGTCTACCCCGTGTACCACTTCGTGGGGATGAAGCGCCACGGCGTCGGCGGCTACCTCAAGCACCAGCTTTTCCCGCCGGGCGCGCCCAAGGCGGTCTACCTGCTGCTGACGCCGATCGAGTTCATCCAGAAGTTCATCATGAACCCGATCACGCTCGCGATCCGGGTTTTCGCCGCCATGTTCGCCGGACACCTCATCCTCATGGTGTTCACCGTGGCCGGTGAGTTCCTGCTGCTGCACGCGAGCGGCGTGTTCAAGCCGGTTTCGGTCGTGTCGTTCCTCTTCGCGCTGCTGATGACGGGCGTCGAGGCGCTGATCCAGGTCATCCAGGCCTACGTGTTCGCCATCCTCTCGGCGAACTACATCGGCGCGGCACTGGCCGAAGAGCACTGATAGAAGACCACCACAACCGCAAGCCCCCGATCCGCGGAGTACGCGGACCGACTGGAAAGGGATATACCAAGTGAGCAACATCGTTCTTGCGCAGGCGGCCGAATCCGCGGTGAACCTCAACCCGGGCCTCGCTGCCATCGGTTACGGCCTCGGCGCCATCGGCCCCGGTATCGGTGTGGGTCTGATCTGGGCCGCGGTCATCAACGGCACCGCCCGGCAGCCGGAGGCGCAGGGCAAGCTGATGGGTATCGCGTGGACCACGTTCGTGCTTACCGAGGTGCTCGCGCTGCTGGGTCTGGTCATCTACTTCATCGCCTCCGCTGCCTGAGTTAACCGCTCAACGCTGAAGGAGTCGTTGTGAAAACGCAGATCCTGCTCGCCGCGGAGGACACACCGAACCCGGTGCTGCCCGACTGGGGCGAGGTCATCCTCGGCCTGGTCGCCTTCCTGATCCTGCTGTGGCTGCTGAAGAAGTACGCGGTGCCGCGGTTCGAGAAGCTCTACGAGGAGCGGACCGCCAAGATCGAGGGCGGCATCGAGAAGGCCGAGAAGGCACAGGCCGAGGCCGAAGAGGCGTACGCCAAGTACAAGGCGCAGCTCGCCGACGCCTACACCGAGGCGGCCAAGATCCGCGATGACGCACGGCTCGAAGCCGAGCGGATCAAGGAGGAGCTGCGCGCCGAGGCGCAGGACGAGGCCGCGCGCATCATCGCGCAGGGCCACGCCGCGCTGCAGGCGCAGAAGGCGCAGATCGTCGCCGAGCTGCGCAACGAGCTGGGCCGCAACTCGGTCGAGCTGGCCAGCCGGATCGTCGGGGAGTCCCTGGAGGACGAGACCCGCCGCCGTGGCACGGTCGACCGTTTCCTCGCCGAGCTCGGGACCGGTAACGGAGCAGGGAAGTAGAAGGCCGGATGACAACCGCGACGACACTGCACGCCGCCAGCCGCGAGGCGCTCGCCACCGCCGAGTCCACGCTCGACGAGGTGCTCGGCGGGGCCGGGGCCGACCCGGCCGCGATCGGCACCGAGCTGCTGTCCGTGGTCACCCTGCTGAGCGGGGAGATCGGGCTGCGCCGGGCGCTGGGCGACGGGTCGAGCGACCCGGACGCTCGTGAACGCCTGGTCACCTCGCTGTTCGACGGCAAGGTGTCGGCATCCGCGCTTCGGGTGCTCAAGCGCGCGGTCGCCCTGCGCTGGTCCAGCCCGCGCGAGCTCGTGGACGGGCTCGAGGCGCTGGGCCGGTCGGCACTGTTGACCAGTGCGGAAAAGGCCGGGAACCTGGACATGGTAGAGGACGAATTGTTCCGGATCGCCCGTATCGTGGTGGGGGAGCCGGAGCTGGACCAGGCGCTGTCGGATCAGGCGGCGCCCGCCGAAGCCAAGCGAAAGCTGGTGCGGAACCTGTTCGCGGGCAAGGTCGGCGACGTGACGCTGGCCCTCGTCGAGCAGGTGGTCACCCGGCAGGTCGGCCGTGGCGTCGGCTTCGGGCTCGACCGGCTGGTCAAGCTGACGGCGGAGCGTCGTCAGCGCTCCGTGGCCTACGTGACCAGCGCGAACGCGCTGTCGCAGCCGCAGCAGGAGCAGCTGGCCGAGAAGTTGCACGGCATCTACGGCAGGCCGATCGCGCTGCACGTGGAGATCGACCCCCGCCTCGGCGGCGGGCTGGTCGTCCGTGTCGGTGACGAGGTCATCGACGGCAGTGCCGCCGGCCGGATCGCGGCGCTGCGCAGGCAGCTGGCGTGAACCACAAGACTTTGAACACTGGCAAGAACGAAGCGAGAGCGGGAACGACATGGCGGAGCTGACGATCTCCTCGGACGAGATCCGTAGCGCGATCGAGAACTACGTCTCGAGTTACTCACCCGACGTGAGCCGGGAAGAGGTCGGCACCGTCGTGGACACCGGTGACGGCGTCGCCCACGTGGAGGGCCTGCCCTCCACGATGGCGAACGAGCTGCTGGAGTTCCCCGGCGGCATCCTCGGCGTCGCGCAGAACCTGGAGCCGCGCCAGATCGGCGTCGTGATCCTGGGTAACTACGAGAAGATCGAAGAGGGCCAGGAGGTCAAGCGGACCGGGCAGATCCTGTCCATCCCGGTCGGCGAGAAGTTCCTCGGCCGGGTCATCGACCCCCTCGGCACCCCGATCGACGGCCTCGGTGACATCGAGTCGGACGAGCGCCGGGCGCTGGAGCTGCAGGCCGCTTCGGTGGTCGAGCGGCAGCCGGTGTCCGAGCCGCTGCAGACCGGGATCACCGCCATCGACGCGATGACGCCGATCGGCCGCGGCCAGCGCCAGCTGATCATCGGTGACCGCAAGACCGGCAAGACCGCGGTCTGCGTCGACACGATCATCAACCAGAAGGCCAACTGGGAGAGCGGCGACCCGGCCAAGCAGGTCCGCTGCATCTACGTCGCGGTCGGCCAGAAGGGCTCCACGATCGCCGGTGTGCGCAAGTCGCTGGAGGACGCGGGCGCGCTGGAGTACACCACGATCGTCGCGGCACCGGCTTCGGACTCCGCCGGCTTCAAGTGGCTGGCCCCGTACACCGGTTCGGCGCTCGGCCAGCACTGGATGTACCAGGGCAAGCACGTCCTGATCGTGTTCGACGACCTGTCGAAGCAGGCCGACGCCTACCGCGCGATCTCGCTGCTGCTGCGCCGCCCGCCGGGCCGCGAAGCCTTCCCCGGCGACGTCTTCTACTTGCACTCCCGGCTCCTCGAGCGGTGCGCGAAGCTGTCGGACGAGCTGGGCGCCGGCTCCCTGACCGGTCTCCCGGTCATCGAGACCAAGGCCAACGACATCTCGGCCTACATCCCCACCAACGTCATCTCCATCACCGACGGGCAGTGCTTCTTCCAGTCGGACCTGTTCAACTCGGGGCAGCGCCCGGCGGTCGACGTGACCACCTCGGTGTCCCGTGTCGGTGGTGACGCGCAGATCAAGGCGATGAAGAAGGTCTCGGGTTCGCTGCGGATCGACCTGTCGCAGTACCAGGAGCTGCAGGCCTTCGCGGCCTTCGCCTCCGACCTCGACCCGACCTCGCGCGCCCAGCTGGACCGCGGTGTCCGCCTGTACGAGGTGCTCAAGCAGCCGCAGTACTCGCCGGTCCCGGTCGAGCAGCAGGTCGTCACCGTGTACCTCGGCACCAACGGGCACTTCGACGACGTGCCGGTGGAGGACGTGGCCCGGTTCAACCACGAGCTGCTGGAGAACCTGCGCCACAAGCACGACGACATCCTCGCCGAGATCCGCGACAAGGGGCAGTGGGGCGACGAGCTCGCCGAGCGGGTCGTCTCGGCCACGAACGAGTTCAAGCGGGGCTTCACCACCTCCGGCGGTCAGACCCTGACCAACGAGGCCGAAGCCGAGGCGATGGACGCCGACAAGGTCGGGCAGGAGACCGTGAAGGTCAACAAGCCCGCCCCGAAGAACTGACCGGATAACCATGGCGCAGCTTCGCGAGCTCCGGGCCAAGATCCGGGCGACGAAATCGATCGGAAAGATCACCAAGGCGATGGAGCTCATCGCCACCTCGCGCATCGGCCGCGCGCAGGCGCGGGTCGAGGCATCCCGGCCGTACTCGGGGGAGATCACCAAGGTGCTCTCCGCGCTGGCGGGCGCGGCGGCGAGCCTGGACGACCCGTTCCTCGTCGAGCGGGAAAACCCGAAGCGCGCGGCGGTGCTGGTGGTCACCAGTGACAAGGGCCTGTGCGGTGGTTACAACACCAACGTGCTGCGGGCCACCGAGGAACTGCTCTCCCTGCTCCGCGAGCAGGGCAAGCAGCCCTTGGTCTACGTCATCGGCGGCAAGGGCGTGAACTACTACCGGTTCCGCGGCCGCGAGATCGTGGACAGCTGGACGGGCTTCTCCGACCAGCCGCACTACGAGAACGCGGCCACGGCCGGGGACACGCTGACCAAGGCGTTCCTCGCCGGGCAGGACGACACGGCCGAAGGGCCTGGCGCGGACGGGATCGAGGGCGTGGACGAGGTGCACATCGTGTACACCGAGTTCAAGTCCATGCTCACGCAGACCCCGGCCGCCAAGCGGATCGCTCCGCTCGAGGTCGAGTACAGCGAGGAGGGTGCGGAGCCCAAGCCGGGCGACATCACCCCCGCCTACGAGTTCGAGCCCAGCGCGGACCGGCTGCTGACGGCCCTGCTGCCGAAGTACATCAACACGCGGATCTTCTCGGCGCTGCTGGAATCGGCCGCGTCCGAGCTGGCCGCCCGGCGGACGGCCATGAAAGCGGCCTCGGACAACGCCAACGATCTGGTCAACACCTACACCCGCCTGGCCAACCAGGCGCGGCAGGCCCAGATCACGCAGGAGATCAGCGAAATCGTCGGTGGGGCCGATGCGCTCGCCGCTGTAGGAAGTGATGAGTAGATGACCACCACTGAAACGCAGACCAAGGGGCGGATCGTCTCCGTAACCGGTCCCGTCGTCGACGTCGAGTTCCCGCGTGGCGCGGTGCCCGACCTCTACAACGCGCTCAAGGTCGACATCGAGTTCGCCGAGCTGCGCAAGACCGTGACGCTGGAGGTCGCCCAGCACCTCGGCGACAACCTGGTCCGCACGATCTCCCTCGCCCCGCAGGACGGTCTCGTCCGCGGCGCCGAGGTGCGCGACACCGGCGCGCCGATCTCGGTCCCGGTGGGCGACAAGGTCAAGGGGCACGTCTACAACGCGCTCGGCGACTGCCTCGACGAGCCCGGCTACGGCAAGGACCTCGAGCACTGGGGCATCCACCGCAAGCCCCCGGCCTTCGACCAGCTCGAGGGCAAGACCGAGGTGCTGGAGACCGGTCTCAAGGTCATCGACCTGCTGACCCCGTACGTGCAGGGTGGCAAGATCGGCCTGTTCGGCGGTGCCGGCGTCGGCAAGACGGTGCTGATCAAGGAGATGATCACCCGTGTCGCCAAGAACTTCGGTGGCACCTCGGTGTTCGCCGGTGTCGGCGAGCGCACCCGTGAGGGCACGGACCTGTTCCTGGAAATGAGCGAGGACGGCGTCATCAACGACACCGCGCTCGTGTTCGGCCAGATGGACGAGCCGCCGGGCACCCGTATGCGGGTCGCGCTGTCCGCGCTGACGATGGCGGAGTACTTCCGCGACGTGCAGAACCAGGACGTGCTGCTGTTCATCGACAACATCTTCCGGTTCACCCAGGCCGGTTCCGAGGTCTCGACCCTGCTGGGCCGGATGCCTTCGGCCGTGGGTTACCAGCCGACGCTGGCCGACGAGATGGGTGAGCTGCAGGAGCGGATCACCTCGACCAAGGGCCGTTCGATCACCTCGATGCAGGCGATCTACGTGCCGGCGGACGACTACACCGACCCGGCCCCGGCCACCACGTTCGCCCACCTGGACGCCACCACGGAGCTTTCCCGGTCGGTGTTCCAGAAGGGCATCTTCCCCGCGGTGGACCCGCTCGCGTCCACCTCGACGATCCTCGACCCGGCGGTCGTCGGCGAGGAGCACTACCGCGTGGCCTCGGAGGTCATCCGGATCCTGCAGAAGTACAAGGAGCTGCAGGACATCATCGCGATCCTCGGCATGGACGAGCTGTCCGAAGAGGACAAGCTGACGGTGCAGCGGGCCCGCCGTATCGAGCGTTTCCTCTCGCAGAACATGCTGGTGGCCGAGCAGTTCACCGGCCAGCCGGGGTCGACGGTGCCGGTCTCGGAGACGGTCGACGCGTTCGACAAGATCGCCAAGGGCGAGTTCGACCACTACCCGGAGCAGGCGTTCCTGGGTATCGGTGGTCTGGACGACCTCGAGAAGAAGTACAACGAGATCACCAAGAAGTGACGTTGGCGAGGACGGCGGGACGGGTGTCCACTGTGGACTTCCGCCCGCCGTTTTCGGTAACTGGAGTACGGGCCATACCAATCCGATCGAAAAGAAGGCCAAGCCCGCTCAACCGGCGGCCGACCTGCGTTCGGTTGAAAGCCGTGACTGTCGATCGGATTGGTATCGACGACGCAGTAGACTCGGGAGACGCCCCGAGGTGATGGGAGAGCTACGTGGCTGAGATTTCCGTCGAGCTTGTCGCCGTGGAGCGCCGCCTCTGGTCCGGTCAGGCCACGTTCGTGGTCGCCCAGACCACCGAGGGCGAGATCGGCATCATGCCCGGTCACGAGCCTGTGCTGGGGCAGCTGGTCGAGGGCGGCATCGTCAAGGTGATCACCACCGACGGCGACGCGTTCTGCGCGGCCGTACACGGCGGGTTCCTCTCCGTGACGAACGAGCGGGTCAGCGTGCTCGCCGAGTCCGCGGAGCTGGCCGACGAGATCGACGTCGAAGAGGCGAAGGCCGCGCTCGGCGGCGAGGACGAGGCCGAACGGGCGAGAGCAGCCGCTCGCCTGCGGGCGGCCGGTCAGTCGGTCTGACCGGGCGACGAGCAGGGAGCCGGCCGTGGAGATCGCCGTGGTTGTCCTGGTTCTCCTGCTCGTGCTCGCGGTCATCGCGGTCTGGTACGGCCTGCGCTGGGTGCGGATGCGCCGCAACGGCGGTGTGAGCGTCGCGTTGCGCTGGAAGCCGGACAACACGCGAGCGGGCTGGCATCTGGGCATCGGGCGGTACGAGGGCGAGGTGTTCGCCTGGTACCGCGTGTGGAGCCTCGGGATCGGCCCGGATCGCGTCTTCGAGCGGGAAAGCCTGATGATCGCCGACCGGCGTGACCCCGCGGGCACGGAGGCGTACGCGGTGCCCGCGGACGCGACCGTGCTGAGATGTGAGTCCGAAGGCCGGGAGCCGATCGAGATAGCGATGGGGCCTGGTGCTTTGACGGGCTTCCTGTCCTGGCTGGAGTCGGCGCCACCGGGACGCCGGCTGCCACGCGCCAGCTGAGTACTTGCCAGGGGACCTCGGGATCGAGGTCCCCTTCGTCGTCTCTAGGCCTCGGGGCCGCCGGGTTGCCAGAGCACGTCGCCGTCCGGGTTGGCCAGGCGCGCGAGGATGAACAGCAGGTCCGAGAGCCGGTTCAGGTACTTCACCGCGAGCGCGTTGGTGCGCTCGGCGTCGGCCTCCACCAGCGCCCAGCCGCTGCGCTCGGCGCGGCGGGAGACCGTGCGGGCCTGGTGCAGGAACGCCGCGCCCGGGGTACCGCCGGGCAGGATGAAGCTCGTCAGCTTGGGCAGGCGCTCGTTGAACTGGTCGCACCAGCCTTCGAGGCGCTCGATGTAGGCCTCGGTGATGCGCAGCGGGGGATAGGGCGGGTCCGGCACGACAGGCGCGCACAGGTCCGCTCCGACGTCGAAGAGGTCGTTCTGGACGCGGCGCAGTACGGCGCCGATCTCCTCGTCCAGCCCGCCGACCGCGAGCGCCAGCCCGATGACCGAGTTCGCCTCGTCCACGTCGGCGTACGCGCCGAGTCTCGGGTCGGTTTTCGGCACCCTGGAGCCATCGCCGAGTGCTGTGGTGCCGGTGTCGCCGACCTTGGTGTAGACGCGGTTGATCCTTACGGCCATTGGTTGATACTAGGACTGCTCGAACTGCCGCATGGCGTCCGGAGCGTCGAAACACACCGCGGGATCGAAGCGGGCACGTAGTTCCCGCACCAGATCGCGGCCGCCGCGCCAGTCGCCGGGGCGCACGGTGATGAGCCCGCCGTGCCTGCCGAACAGGTGCAGGATCGGCAGCCGCCCGTCCGTGTGCTCGATCCCGACGCCAGCCGCGTCGTCGTAGCGCACGACCGCGACCGGGACGGTGCTGTTGCCGTAGAACGCCGAAACGCCTTCGTCACCGACGACGATCCGGAACCCGCGCGGCACGGTCGAACCGATGAGCGCCCGCTTCAGCTCGCGCCCGGACGTCGGGGGCAGGGGGCTGCCGGGCAGTTCCGGCAGGTCCTCCGGTACGTGGCCGAGCGGCGCGCACAGTACGAGTTTCCCGGCCAATTCCCTTGCCGCGGCGGCAACTTCACTCGCGTCGAGCCCGTCGAGGATCTGGTTCTGGTGCTTGGCGGCGGAAGTCCAGCCGGTGAGCGCGCTGAGTGCTTCGTCGAACGCGCAGTACTGGGCGAATTCGCCTTCGCCCAGCTGCACGGCCAGTCCTTCGCGATCGGCAGCCAGTTCCTGTGGTGTGGGGCCGTTTTCGCCGAGCCCGTGGAGTTCGGCCCGGATCGCTTCGACGACCTTGCCCGCGTGCTTGTCGGGTACGTCGGCGCCGAAACCCAGCACTGTCCGGTGTTCGTCGATGCGCTGCTGGTCGAAACCGATCTCGCAGTCGAGTCCGTCCAGCTGCCGCAAGCGATCGGTCAAGCGGGAGATGAGAACGCCGACCGCGCAAGCCATTTCGGCCGTCCAGCCGACGAGCGCGCACGCGACCACGCCGTTCGGGATCACCGTCTGCGCCGGGGTGGGCAGCTCGAACGGGCCGAACGACGGGGGTTGCCGCGGGGGTCCCTCGGGCAGCGGCAGCCAGAGGTCGGCGGGCGGTGGCCCGGAAAGCACCAGCGCCGCGTTGCCTCGGTGGAACCAGCGCGCGCCCCAGGCGCGGATCTGTTCGGCGGTCGCGCGGACGGGCGCCACCTGCACGTTCCCGGCGAGGCCGAAGGACTGGTTGCCGAACCAGATCGACGAGGGCAGCCAGGTGGTCACGCCGAGGCCGTCGCTCGCGCGTTCTTCGGCGACGAGCGCCCCGCGTTCGGTCACGAGCGGGCCGGTGTCGAGCTGCGACAGGGAGGTGCAGATGCGGCGCAGGTGATCGGAAACGGTCGCGGCGCCACTGGTCACTTCGAAACTGGTGTGCAGCATTTCGGTGGCGGAACCGTTGTCGTAACGGCTGGTGCGCAGCGGATGCATCGCGAGATGCTCGACGAGGTGCGTGACACCGGTTTCGAGGAATGTCTCGTGTGCCGTGCCGACACCGAAGATCAGGCTCGCGGAAAGCCTGCCCGGCTGGGTGTTCCAGAACGCCGGAATCCCATCGACCTCCGTGCGGTGCACGGCCGGTAGCTGAGGTACCGACGAACGGGCCACGATTTCGCTCAATGCTCCCCCAAGAGGGTTATCCGGCAGGCAGGTATCGCTCCGAGAGCGCGTAGTGTTTCACACTTTCGCCGGATTGGGCCCGCCCTTCCTTATCGCCTGCCCCACCGATCGGGCAGGCACCCCGGAAGGCATGATGGCGGCCATGAGCGAGCACTTCGACGTGCATGGTGGCGCCCGGCTGACCGGTGAGGTCGAGGTCGTCGGCGCCAAGAACAGCGTCCTCAAGCTGATGGCGGCGGCGCTGCTCGCCGAGGGCACGACGACCGTCACCAACTGCCCGCAGATCCTCGATGTCCCGCTGATGGCCGACGTGCTGCGCAGTGTCGGCTGCGAGGTGGACCTGAAGGACGACACCGTCCACATCACCACTCCGTCCGAGCTGTCGCACCGCGCGGACTCACCCGCGATGGGCAAGCTGCGGGCGTCGGTGTGCGTGCTCGGCCCGCTCGTCGGCAGGCTGAAGCGCGCCGTGGTGGCGCTGCCCGGTGGCGACGCGATCGGTTCGCGGCCGCTGGACATGCACCAGAACGGCCTGCGCGCGCTCGGCGCGACGAGCACCATCGAGCACGGCTGCGTGGTGGCCAAGGCGGACGAGCTCGTCGGCGCGCAGATCTGGCTGGACTTCCCGAGCGTCGGCGCGACGGAGAACATCCTGATGGCCGCCGTGCTCGCCGACGGCACCACGGTGATCGACAACGCCGCGCGCGAGCCCGAGATCGCCGACATCTGCACGATGCTCATCGAAATGGGCGCGAAGATCGAGGGCGCCGGCACGTCGACGCTGACCGTGCACGGCGTGGAATCCTTGCACCCCACCGAACATCGCGTGATCGGCGACCGGATCGTCGGTGCCACGTGGGCGTTCGCGGCGGCGATGACCCGCGGCGACGTCACGGTGAACGGGGTCAACCCGCATCACCTCGATCTGGTGCTGGACAAGCTCCGGCTGGCCGGTGCCGAGGTGACTTCCTTGGACGACAAGGGTTTCCGGGTCGTGCAGGAGGACCGGCCGAAGGCGGTGGACTTCGTGACGCTGCCGTACCCCGGGTTCGCCACGGATCTGCAGCCGTTCGCCGTGGCGCTGTCCTCGGTGTCCGAGGGCACGTCGATGATCACCGAAAACGTCTACGAGGCGCGGTTCCGGTTCATCGAAGAGATGGTCCGCCTCGGCGCCGACGCGCGCACGGACGGGCATCACGCGGTGGTGCGCGGAGTGCCTACGCTGTCGAGCGCGCCGGTGTGGGCGTCGGACATCCGGGCGGGCGCGGGGCTCGTGCTGGCGGGGTTGTGCGCGGACGGGGTCACCGAGATCTGGGACGTCTTCCACATCGACCGCGGTTATCCGCATTTCGTGGAGAACCTGAACCGGCTCGGCGCGCGGATCGAGCGCGTGACGGGGGAGCCGGAGCGCGCCTGACCGCGGCGGACCGCCACCCCTTTCACCTCCGGGACCCAGGCCAGGGAAGGTATGCTCTGGGAACGATCTCGAGGTTTGGGGTTCTGATGACGGTGCTGCCCGACTGGATGGTCCTCCCACCCGAAGGGCTGTCCGCAGCCGAGTACGAGGTGTTGCCGGAGGAACTGTGCCGGAACATCGAGATCGTTGATGGAGCGATTGTCGTGAACCCGGCGCCTCGCCGTCCGCACCAGAAACTAATCCGGCGGTTTTCGTACGTTCTGGAGCAGGCCTGCGAGCCTGATGTCGCGGTCGAGTTCGATGTCGATCTCCGGCTCCGTGATGTCCCGCTCCTGAACCGCCGCCCGGATCTCGTGGTCTACGACGCCTCGCTCGACGCCGACGAAATCCTCCGCCCCGACCACTGCCTGCTCGTCGTGGAGGTGATGTCGCCGGGTTCGGTGACAGCGGACCAGATCGACAAGCCCGCCGAGTACGCCCGCGCCGGGATCAAGCACTTCTGGCGGCTGGAGAACGCGGACGACACGACGGCCGGGCTGACGATGTTCCGCTACCGCCTCGACCCGACCACCGGGACGTATTCCTCGGCCGGCGTGCACACCGCCGAGATGACGGTGACCGATCCCTTCGCGCTGTCGGTCGACTTCGCCGGGCTGCTCTAACCCTCCGTCGCCAGTGCGATCCCGAAGCCGATCAGCGCGCCGCCGGTGACGCCGTCCAGCGTGCGGCGCACCTTCCGGCGCTGTAGCCAGCCCCGCACCCGGTGCGCCAGGAACAACAGCACGAGCAGCCAGGCCGCGCCCAGCACGCCGACGGTGTACGCGAGCAGCAGCGCGTCCCACGTGTTCGTCTGCCCCGGCACGAGGAACAGCGGCAGCACGGACAGGAACAGCGCGATCACCTTCGGGTTGGTGACGTTCGAGAGGAAGCCTTCACGCCAGCGCCGGAAGCTGCTCGCCCGGGAGCCTTTCGTGTCGAGCGCGTCGTAGTCACCCCGCATCGCGCTGCGCAACGCCTGCACGCCGAGGTAGCACAGGTACACGACGCCGGCCCAGCGCAGCGTCAGGAACACCGGCTGGGACTTCGTGATGAGCGCGCCGAGCCCGAGCGCCACCGCCGTGCCCTGCAGCATGTTCCCGACGAAGATGCCGGAGATCGCCATCAGCCCGCCGCGGAACCCGCCGGAAAGCGTGTTCTTCAGGGTGACCGCGGTGTCGGGCCCGGGTGCCAGCACGACCAGCACGACAAAAACCAGGTAGGTGCCGTAAGAACTCCAAGTCACGCCTGTCGAGCGTACCGGTGGAGCTCGCCGGAGTCGTGTGATTTCTCCGCTGCTGCGGACCAAGTTACCGGCAAGTACGCTAAGGGCTCGATACACATGGAGGTGCACCGTGCCCTACCCCACGGATCGCGAGCGGGACCGCCCCTGGGTCATGCGCACCTACGCCGGGCATTCCTCCGCCGCGGCGTCGAACGAGCTCTACCGCCGCAACCTCGCGAAGGGGCAGACCGGCCTGTCGGTCGCCTTCGACCTGCCGACCCAGACCGGCTACGACGCCGACCACCCGCTGGCCAAGGGCGAGGTGGGCAAGGTGGGCGTGCCGATCGCGCACATCGGCGACATGCGCCGTCTCTTCGACGGCATCCCGCTGGCCGAGGCCAACACCTCGATGACGATCAACGCGCCCGCCATGTGGTTGCTGGCGCTGTACGTCACCGTCGCCGAGGAGCAGGCGCGCGAGCAGGGCCGCGACGTGGACGAGGTGCTCGCGAAGCTCACCGGCACCACGCAGAACGACATCATCAAGGAGTACCTCTCCCGCGGGACGTACATCTTCCCGCCGGCGCCGAGCCTCCGGCTGATCACCGACGTGATCGCCTGGACGGTGCACCACGTGCCGAAGTGGAACCCGATCAACATCTGCAGCTACCACCTGCAGGAGGCGGGCGCGACGCCGACGCAGGAGGTCGCGTACGCGTTGTCCACGGCCATCGCGGTGCTGGACGCCATCCGCGACTCGGGCCAGATCGAGCTGGCCGACATGGGCAAGGTCGTCGGCCGGATCTCGTTCTTCGTCAACGCCGGGGTGCGGTTCGTCGAAGAGCTGTGCAAAATGCGCGCGTTCACGAAGCTGTGGGACGAGATCACGCGCGAGCGTTACGGCGTGGAGAACCCGAAGGCGCGCCGGCTGCGTTACGGGGTTCAGGTCAACTCACTCGGCCTGACGGAGGCGCAGCCAGAGAACAATGTCCAACGCATCGTGCTGGAAATGCTCGCCGTCTCGCTTTCGCGGGACGCGCGCGCCCGCGCGATCCAGTTGCCGGCGTGGAACGAAGCCCTTGGCCTGCCGCGGCCGTGGGATCAGCAGTGGGCGTTGCGGATGCAGCAGGTGCTGGCGTTCGAGACCGATCTGCTGGAGTACGAGGACATCTTCGCGGGCTCGCACGTGATCGAGTCCAAAGTGGACGAAATCGCCGAAGGGGCGCGCGAGGAGATCGCGCGGGTGCAGGAGCTGGGTGGCGCGGTGGCCGCGGTGGAAAGCGGTTACATGAAGTCACAGCTGGTCTCCTCGCTCGCGGAATACCGGCGCGGGGTGGAGTCCGGCGAGCGGGTCATCGTCGGGGTCAACAAGTTCGAGACCACCGAGCCCAGCCCGCTGCAGGCCGAAGGCGCCAAGGCGATCGAGACGGTCGACGCGGCGGTGGAGAAGGAAGCCGTTGCGGCGCTTGAAGAGTGGCGGCAGCAGCGCGACAACGCGGCCGTGGAGGCGTCGCTGGCCGAGCTGCGCGAGGTCGCCAAGACCACGGAAAACCTGTTCGAGGCAACGCTGAAATGCGCCCGCGCGGGCGTCACCACGGGGGAGTGGTCGCAGGCGTTGCGGGACACCTTCGGCGAGTACCGGGCGCCCACCGGTGTTTCGGCCGCCTCGATGGGCGGCGAGGCCGCGGAGCTTTCCCGGGTCCGCGACCGGGTGCGCGCGGCCGGTCAGGAGCTCGGCGAGCGGTTGCGCATCCTGGTCGGGAAACCGGGCCTTGACGGGCATTCCAACGGTGCCGAACAGGTGGCGGTGCGGGCCCGCGACGTCGGGTTCGAGGTGGTCTACCAGGGCATCCGGCTGACCCCGGACCAGATCGCGGCGGCCGCGGTGCAGGAGGGCGTGCACGTGGTCGGGCTGTCCGTGCTGTCCGGCTCGCATCTGGAAGTGGTGCCGGAGGTGGTGGACAGGCTGCGCGCGGCGGGCGCCGGGGACATCCCGGTGATCGTCGGCGGGATCATCCCGCCCGACGACGCCAAGGTGCTGACGGATCGTGGCGTCGCGCGGGTCTTCACGCCAAAAGATTACGAACTGACCGAGATCATGGATGAAATTGTCACGGTCATCCGGGAAACCCAGGGGCTGGCCCAGGAATGATTACTTTTAGTGCGAACAAGCCCTACGCGCTGTCGATCTCTTTCCGGTAACGCCTTTTGACCCGTCCGGGTGGCGGCGCCTACGTTCGGTAAGCAAACCGAGCGGAACGGGGTGCTGCAATGGCACAGGGTCAGTGGTCGCGGCGGGATTTCTTCAGGCGTTCGGCGGCGGTGGGGGCGATCGCGATCGGCGGGCCCACGCTGCTGGCGGCGTGTCAGAGCACCAGTAGCGGTGACACGCTCACGGCGGCCAAGAACGCCAAGACGATCAAGATCGGAATCGCGAACGAGGCGCCTTACGGGTTCGCGGATTCTTCCGGGAACACCACCGGTGAAGCGCCCGAAGTGGCGCGCGCGGTGTTCAAGGCGCTGGGCATCGACGGCGTGCAGGCCAGTGTCGTGCCGTTCGACCAGCTCATCCCGGCGCTCAACGCCAAGCAGTTCGACGTGGTCGCCGCGGGCATGAACATCACCGCGACGCGCTGCAAGGCCGCGCTGTTCTCCGACCCGGACTACTCGGCGCTCACGGCTTTGCTGGTGCCGAAGGGAAATCCGCAGGGCGCCAAGAACTTCCAGGACGTGGCGTCGAAGAAGCTCAAGGTCGCGGTGCTCTCCGCCGCGGTGGAGAAGGGCTACGCGACCGGCGCCGGGGTCGCCGAGGACCAGATCGAAACCCTCGACACCCAGGACAACATGCTGCGCGCGGTCACCACCGGCCGGGTCTACTGCGCCGCGCTGACCGACATTTCGCTGAAGTACCTGGCGCAGCAGAACGCGGACGCAGGCGTCGAGGTGACCCCGGGCTTCACCCCGACCGAGAACGGCCAGCCGGTGGTCTCGGCGGGCGGGTTCGTCTTCCGCAAGGACGACACCTCGCTGCGGGACGCCTTCAACCAGCAGCTGAAAACCTTGCACGGCAACGGGCAATGGTTGCAGATCGTGCAGAAGTTCGGGTTCGGTGAGAGCAACCTGCCTGCCGCGGACGTGACCACCGACAAGTTGTGTGCCGCCTGATCGGGGCGACATGTCGGACGCTCATTCCACGATCCTTTCGTCCATCCTCAGTGGACTGGGCGCGACGATCTCGGCGACGCTCGGCGGGATCCTGCTGACCATCGTGCTGTCGTTCGTGGCGGGGCTGGCGATGCTCTCCCATTCGCGGACGGTGCGGTTCGTCAGCCGGGTCTACGTCGAGGGTTTCCGGGGTACCTCCGAAGTGGTGCAGCTGTTCTGGCTCTACTTCGTGCTTCCCGCGCTGGTGGGGCTGAAGCTCATCCCGCTGTTCGCCGGGATTCTGGTGCTGGGCCTCAACCACGGGGCGTACGGCGCCGAGGTGGTGCGCGGCGCGGTGCAGTCCGTGCCGCGCGCGCAGCGGGAGGGCGCGCTCGCGCTCTCGCTTTCCCCGGCGCAGCGGATGTTCCGGGTGCTGCTGCCGCAGGCGCTGGTCGAGATGTACCCGCCGTTCAACAACCTGTTCATCCAGCTGCTGAAGAGCACGGCGCTGCTGTACTTCATCTCCGCCGGTGAGATCACCGAGAAGGGCGAGCTGCTGCGGCCGGTGTTCGGCAGCGACCTGGTGTTCATCTACGGCGTGGAGCTCGTCTGCTACCTGGTGCTCGCGGTGATCATCACGGTGGTCATGCGCACGCTCGAACGCCTCGCCGCCCGGCGGCTCGGCCGCGCTCCCGCGCCGCGGCGCAAGTGGCGCACCCGGATGCCACGGACGTCGGAGGTGTCGTGATGGATTGGGACTGGCAGAACGCCGCCGACTCGATTCCCTTGCTGCTGGAGGGTTTGCTCGTCACGGTGGAGCTGACCGTGCTGGGTTCGGTGGTGGCGTACGTGCTGGGCCTGGTGCTCGCGCTGCTGCGCCGCTCGCGGATCCCGGTGCTCTCGCAGGTGGTGTACCTGTTCATCGAACTGGTGCGCAGCACCCCGCTGCTGATCCAGGTCTTCGTGATCTTCTACCTGCTCTGGCCCGCGCTCGGGATCCAGCCCTCGGCGTTCCTCACCGGCGTGATCGCGCTCGGCATCCATTACGCCACTTACACTTCCGAGGTGTACCGGGCCGGGATCGATGCCGTCCCGAAAGGACAGTGGGAGGCCGCGACGGCCCTGAGCCTGCCGCGCACGCGGGTGTGGACCGGGATCATCCTGCCGCAGGCGGTGCCCAGGGTGCTGCCCGCGCTGGGCAACTACATGATCTCCATGTTCAAGGAAACCCCGCTGCTGCTGGCGATCGGTGTGCTGGACGTGCTCAACCGCGCCAAGGAGCAGGGCGCCGAGACGTTCCGGGTGATCGAGCCGTACACCCTGGCCGGCATCATGTTCCTGCTGATCAGTTATCCCGCGTCGATTCTCGTGAGAAGGTTGGAACGCCGTGTCGGAACGCTCTGAGATGATCGCCTTCGACGGCGTCGTGAAGAAGTTCGGCGACCATGTGGTGCTGCGCGAGCTGGATCTGACGGTGGCTCCCGGCGAGTTCGTCACGCTGATCGGGCCGAGCGGTTCGGGCAAGACGACGATCCTGCGGCTGCTGATGACGCTGGAACGCGTGGACGGCGGCCGCATCTACGTCGACGGGGAATGCCTGACGCATACGGAAAAGGGTGTCGCGGACGAGAAGCACCTGCGGAAGATGCGCAAGCGGATCGGCATGGTCTTCCAGCAGTTCAACCTGTTCCCCAACATGAACGTGCTGCAGAACGTGACGGAGGCGCCGATCCGCGCGCTCGGACTGTCCAAAGGGGAGGCCGAGGCGCGCGCGGTGGACCTGCTGGACATGGTGGGGTTGAGCGACAAGACGAAGGCGCACCCCAGCCAGCTCTCCGGCGGGCAGCAGCAGCGGGTGGCGATCGCGCGGGCGCTGGCGATGCGGCCGGAGGTGCTGCTGCTGGACGAGGTGACCTCCGCGCTCGACCCGGAGCTGGTGGCCGGGGTGCTCCGGGTGCTGAAGGAGATCGCCTCCACCACGGACATCACTTTCCTGTGCGTGACGCACGAAATGCAGTTCGCGCGTGACGTCTCGGACCGGGTGATGATGTTCGACCAGGGGCAGATCGTCGAGCAGGCGCCGCCGGAAAAGCTGTTCACCGACCCGGACCACGAGCGCACCCGGTCGTTCCTGCACGCCGTGCTGGACAGGGCGTAGGCCGTACCGGCTCCGTACCGGCGGTGCCGAACAGGAAGTCCGTGCCGCCGCGCGTATCGGCCTGAGGAGAGCGGGTTCGCGTAACGTCACCGCGCTGTGGACATGGCTGTGGACAAGAATGTCGTCACCTTCCAGGTGAACGGCAGCGACGACGATCTGCTTCGCGCCGAAACGCTTCCCGGTGCCGACGACGCCGTCCGGCAGGCGTGGCGGCTGGCTCAGGAAGGGCGGGAGATCCAGGCCTCCGACATCACCAGGGTGCACAGCACCTGGCAGCCCTCGCGGATGGACCGGGTCTTCCTGGCCGGGATGTTCCCGCACGCCGAGCACACCCATCAGTTCACGCGGCCCGAGGGTACTGCCCGGGACGAAGCCTTCGATTCCGCGCGCGACGTGTTGCAGCGCAGCGCGGACACAGCCGTCGAGGCCGAGCAAGACGGGGAATGGCTGCCGATTCTCCACACCTACGACGGCCCGTTGAAGCTCTACGCCTCCCTGCCGCTGGTGTCGGGCCGGCTGTACCTGGGGTTCGCCAAGACGACCGTCGGTGCCGGCGGCCGGGTCGGCATGTCCCACTTGCTGCGCGCCAGGTTCGAGCAGATGAGCGAGGACGAACTCCTGGAGCTGGTCGGCGAAGCCTGCGACAACCTCAAGCGCGGGCTCGTCTTCAAGGTGCATCCCGATGAGAAGAAGGGAAACCTCGTCGCGCTGGAGCGCGGCGACGGCAACCTGTGCGCCGGGTCCGCGATCATGCTGGACGACTTCTACGAGAACACCGCCGCGCGCGTCGGCTCGGAAAAGGTGATCGTGGGGCTGATCAGCCCGGACCACATTTACGTGGCCGGTGCCGATTCCGGCTGGGTGGGCGAAATCGAGGACTGGGTGCGCACTTCGCCCGACACCAGCGGCGACCTGGTTCCCACCGTGCTGCTCATCGAGGGGCCGCAGAGCATGAAAATCCTCGCCGAGCGGCCTACCGGGCGTGCGCCCCATCACTAGTGTCTCGTGATCTTGTGGTCTTGACGCGCGGGTGTGTTTGCCCGCCAGGGCGCCGAGTTGGCCCCTGGCGTCGCCGAGTTGGCTCGGGGCGTGGCCGAGTTGGCCGACCGCTGCCGCCGTGGGCAAACTCAGCGACCGGACCGGCAAAATCAGTGACGCAGCGGGCAAACTCACCGACCGCAGGGGCAAACACGGCAACGTAAACCGGACAGGGTCACGAAACACTAGCGAGCTGTTGGCGGAAACCGACGAATTCGGAATTCGGTTGCGGAATTTCCGACCTGGAATGCGCTGTTCCTGATCCACTGTTCGTCGCTTAGGCTGTCCCCCCGGATTGGGAGGATGATGAGCCACACCGATCTCGACGATGCCGACACCGTGGAACCGGGATCGGTGAGCCCCGTTTTCGACGACCCTTCGGGACGGCGCCGGAAACTGTTCCGGCGGTTCGCCATCGGCGTCTGCGCAGTGGTCGGTGTGTACGTCGTCGCGCTCGTGGCCGCTTTGTTCGGCGCGCCCATTCCGTCGTCGGCGCTGTTGCCGTTGCCCGCCGTCCGCGCGCCGGAAGCACCACCAAAGGCCTCGTCGACGGCTGCCGCCCCGACGACCAGGAGTGCGTCCACTTCAGCCGTGACAACGGAAAGGGCAACGCCCGCGCCACACGATGAATCCAGTGTCGTCGTGACCCCGGCACCGGCCGCGGCGAGTGCCCCCGCCGGCACCGCGAGTTCCGAGAGCCGCAACACGCACGCGCCGGCGGTGCCACCGGGCAAGGCGTCCACGGGGCGTCATCCCTGATGAAGCACCGCAAAGTCGCCCCGCCCAAGGCGCATTGGCTGCTGTTGTGTTCGATCCTCGCTTTCGCGGCGTTCCTGCTCGCACTGAACGCCGTTTTCCTCGGGGAATTCAACGGGGACGAGACGGCCGCGCCGGGAACCGCCACGGATGTGCCCACCACGGTGCGCGCCGGCGGTTCGCTGGTCGACGCGCACGGCGCTGAGCCCGTCTCGTCGCGGCCCGGGGAAAGGACGATCGCGCTCACCTTCGACGACGGCCCCGACCCGGAATGGACGCCCGCGGTGCTGGCCGTGCTCGCGCGGTATCAGGTGCACGCCACGTTCTTCGAGACCGGGGCGCGGGCCGCGCAACACCCCGAGCTTGTGCGGCAGGTGCTCGCGGCAGGGCACGAGATCGGCAACCACACCGCGAGTCACACCGACCTGCGGGACGCGAGCGCGTTGCGGCAGAACCTCGAGCTGCAGGCCACCGACCTCGCGCTCGCCGACGCGGCCGGGGTGGTCCCGTCACTGGTCCGGCCGCCCTACGCGGCGACACCGTCGAGCGTCGACGACGCCGAGTGGCAGGCGATCCGGCGCATCGGCGCCGAGGGCAAGATCGTCGTGCTGTCCGATCTCGACTCCGGGGACTGGCGGCAGCCGGGTGCGGACCGGATCGTCGCGAACGCGACGCCCAGGGACAACCGGGGCGCGGTGGTGCTTTTCCACGATGCGGGCGGGGATCGTTCGCAGACCGTCGCCGCGCTGGAACGGCTGATTCCCCAGCTTCGGGCCGAGGGCTGGACGTTCGACACGGTGAGCCGGTCGGCTGGGATGACCTCCGCGGACACCCCGGCGGATCTGCGGGCGAAGCTCGCCGGCCTGCTCTTCGTGTTCGCCGTCCACCTGGGCGGTTTCGCCGAGGACCTGCTGACCGTGCTGATGATCGCGGCCGGCGTGCTGGCGTTCGCGCGGGCGTTCCTGGTGCTCGTCGCGAGTTTGGTGCACCTGCGCCGGGCGCCGCGCGAGCGCGGGCCGGGACGTGCTCCGGTGACCGTGATCGTGCCCGCGTACAACGAGGAGGCCGGGATCGAGGCGACCATCCGGTCGGTGCTGGCGTCGACGCACCAGGTCGAGGTGATCGTCGTCGACGACGGTTCGACGGATGGCACGGCCGGCGTCGTGTCCGGGCTCGGGTCCGCGCAGGTCCGCCTGATCCGGCAACGCAACGCGGGCAAGGCGGCCGCGCTGAACACCGGGCTCGCCGCGGCCCGCACCGAGCTGGTCGTGCTCGTCGACGGGGACACGGTGCTGGACGAACGGGCGGTGCGCACGCTGATCAGGCCCTTCGTGGACGAGCGCGTGGGTGCGGTGTCCGGCAACGCCAAGGTCGCCAACCGCGGTGGATTGCTGGGCCTGTGGCAGCACATCGAGTACGTGATCGGCTTCAACCTGGACCGCCGCATGTACGACGTGTTCGAGTGCATGCCGACGGTGCCCGGCGCGGTCGGCGCGTTCCGCCGGTCGGCGGTGCTGCGGTGCGGTGGTGTCCCGGTGGACACCCTCGCCGAGGACACCGACCTGACGATGGCGCTGCAACGCGACGGGTGGCGTGTGCTGTACCAGCCGCGGGCGATCGCGTGGACCGAGGCGCCTGCCACGCTCGGGCAGTTGTGGCACCAGCGGTACCGCTGGTGCTACGGGACCTTGCAGGCGGCGTGGAAGCACCGCCGGTCGGTGCTGGAACCGGGGCAGGGCGGGCGACTCGGCCGCCGAGGGCTCCCATACCTGTTGTTGTTCCAGGTGTTCCTGCCGGTGCTGGCGCCGTTCGTGGACCTGGCGGTGCTGTTCGGGTTGCTCACCGGGCAGTCCGCGATGCTGCTCGGCTACTGGGTGGTTTTCCAGCTGCTGCAGCTCATTCCGGGGTTCGTCGCGTTCCGGCTGGACCGGGAGCCGGTGCTGCCGCTGCTGGCGTTGCCGCTGCAGCAGTTCGTCTACCGGCAGCTGATGTACCTCGTCGTGCTGCAATCCGTCGTCACGGCGGTGGCAGGCGTACGGCTGCCGTGGCAGAAACTTCATCGCCGGGGGATCGGTGAACTACGCGCGCCAACGGGTTCCGAGGCGGTCACGGAGCCGATCGAGCTGCCGCATCCGGCCGATGTGCGGCCGATCGTCCGTGGCGGCTCACGGCGTCGCTAGCGCGCCACGGCTTCGACGCTGAAACGGACCAAGCGGCCGTGCTCCGTCCATTCGAGCGCGGCCTTTCCTGACACGTGCAGGGCGTCGCCGGTCTCGAAATCGAGGAACAGCAAGGCGGTCGTCGGGTCGACGGCGATGTTGCCGAGGCTGTTGAACATGTTGTTGCCGGGATAGTCGCCCCACCACAGCGTGTGCTCGTCCTCGACGTACACGAACCCGGCCGGGCCGCCGCGGTGGGACGCGTCGTTCCCCTGTTCGGGGTGGGTGGTGCCGAGGATGAAGGTGTCCGCCCGGCGGATCAGCGCGACGTCTTGTTCGCCGAGCGCGGTTCCGCGGGAGGTTTCCTTGGCAGGCAATGGTTGTGGAGTGTGCTCGTGGATGTACTGCGGGCAGTTTCCGTAGGCCTGCTCGGCTTCGACGGTCAGGTCGGCGCCGACGGCGGTGAGCGTCCCGTTGACGCGGACCCGACGTCGCTTGGCGAACTCGATCACGAGCAGCCCCACGGGTTGGCCGGGAGCGATCTCCTCCAACGGCGCTGGGGGTGACGCGTGAATCCGCAGCGTCCGCTCGCCGACCGGTTCGAGAAATCCGGGCGGGCCACTCAGCGAGGTGACCCACAGCCGTCCCTCGCGATCGCGTGCGGTGATCGCCGCGAAGGTGCGCCCGCCGAGGAAACGCCCGATGCCGCCGCTCAGGTCGGCCGGCGCGAGCATGCGCGAAAGGCGCCCGGCCTCGGTCCGGACCCTTGCGCGCTGCTGTACGGCCAGCTCGCCTTCGTGGAACCCCATGCTTGAACTGTGCCTCGCCCTGTCCGCCGAGTCAAATGGTTGAAGGTAGCTCTATCCATTAGGTTGGTCGGATGGAACCGTTGCCGGTCGAGCTGATGAACACGGTGCGGGCGGGGCACGATGCGCTCGCGACGCGCGAGGAAGCCCTTGCCTGGCTGCGCGGAGTCGACGCCTGGCCGGAGGTCGTACGCGAGTGGTTGCCGACGCCGCGTGGCCTGCGGCTCGACGAGTTGCGTGAGTTGCGAGATGCCCTGCGCGTGCTGGCCGCGGACGTGACCGGCCGGGCGTCGGAGGGTGATCCGGACGCGGCGGCCGACGTGGTGAACCGGTGCTGTGCGCTGGCCCCGCAGTGGTCGTCGCTCCGCTGGCCCGCGGCCCGTGAACCGCGCTCCGCCGGGCGCCCGGGCGAACTGCTGTTGTCCTTGCTGGCGGAGGGCGCTGTGGAGTTGTTCACCGGAGAGCAGCGCTCCGCGCTCCGGGCCTGTCTCGCGCCGAACTGCGTGCGGTATTTCGTCAAACAGCACCCACGCCGCGAGTGGTGCTGCGCCGGCTGCGGCAACCGTGCCCGTGTCGCACGTCACTACGAGCGTCATCACCACTAGCCACGGATGTCTCGCGGGAAATATTCTTCCGCGCGAGACGTTAAGCCGGGTAGTACCGCAACCGACCAGGAGGGGCCATGCAGTTCGGAATCTTCACCGTCAGCGACGTCACCACGGATCCGACCACCGGGCGGACCCCGGACGACACCGAACGCGTGCGCTCGATGCTCAAGATCGCCCAGCACGCGGACGAAGCCGGGCTCGACGTGTTCGCCACCGGTGAGCACCACAACCCGCCGTTCGTGGCCTCCTCGCCGACGACGATGCTCGGCTACCTGGCAGGCACGACGAAGAACATCGTGCTGTCCACGTCCACCACGCTGATCACCACCAACGACCCGGTGAAGATCGCCGAGGACTACGCGATGCTGCAGGTGATCTCGAACGGCCGGATGGACCTGATGATGGGACGCGGCAACACCGGCCCCGTCTACCCGTGGTTCGGGCAGGACATCCGCCAGGGGATCCCGCTCGCGATCGAGAACTACGCCCTGCTGCGCCGCCTCTGGGAAGAGGACGTGGTCGACTGGGAGGGCAAGTTCCGCACGCCGCTGCACGGCTTCACCTCGACGCCGCGTCCGCTCGACGGGGTGCCGCCGTTCGTGTGGCACGGCTCGATCCGCAGCCCGGAGATCGCCGAGCAGGCCGCCTACTACGGCGACGGGTTCTTCCACAACAACATCTTCTGGCCGATGTCGCACACGAAGCAGATGGTCGACTTCTACCGGCAGCGGTTCGAGCACTACGGACACGGCAAGGCCGACCAGGCCCTCGTCGGGCTCGGCGGGCAGGCGTTCATGCGCAAGAACTCGCAGGACGCCTGGGACGAGTTCCGGCCGTACTTCGACAACGCACCGGTATACGGCCACGGCCCGTCGATGGAGGACTTCACCGCCAGCACGCCGCTGACGGTGGGCAGCCCGCAGCAGGTGATCGAGCGCTACGCGGCGATGCGCGAGGACGTCGGGGACTACCAGCGTCAGCTGTTCCTGATCGACCACGCCGGCCTGCCGCTGAAGACCGTGCTGGAGCAGATCGACCTGCTGGCCGAAGAGGTGGTTCCGGTGCTGCGCAAGGAAATGGAGTCGCACCGGCCCGAGCACGTGCCGTCGAACCCGCCTTCGCACGCCGAGCGCGTCGCCGCCAAGCAGAGCGAAGCCGTCGCTTCCTGACTGGAGAAATCATGAGTGAGTTCACCATCGTGGCGCTGTCGGCGGGGCTGAACCAGCCCTCGTCGACCCGCCTGCTCGCCGACCGGCTCACCGGCGCCGCGGTCTCCGCGCTGGAGGCCGGAGGGGCAACGGTGAAGACCGAGACCATCGAACTGCGCGACATCGCGCACGACGTCGTGAACACCATGCTGACCGGCTTCCCGGCAGGGAAGATGCCCGCGGTGTTCGACGCCGTGACGAGCGCGAGCGGGCTGATCGCCGTGACCCCGGTGTTCACCACGTCGTACTCGGGCCTGTTCAAGTCCTTTGTGGACGTACTGGACAACGAGGCGCTGACCGGGATGCCGGTGCTGCTCGGTGCCACGGGCGGGACGGCGCGGCATTCGCTGGCGCTGGACTACAACCTGCGGCCGGTTTTCACCTACCTGCACGCCGATGTCGTCACGACGGGCGTCTTCGCGGCGACCGACGACTGGGCCAGTGGCGAGGATTCGCTGCCAGGCCGGATCGAGCGCGCGGGCGGCGAGCTGGCGGCGAAAATCCTCGGCTCCCACCGTGCCGGCCCCGTGGACGACTACGCGTCGGTCCCGTCGTTCGAGGAACTGCTCGGCCGCTGAGGTCAGGCTCGAAGGCAGAACGGGTGCCCAGCCGGATCGCGGAGGACGCGGGAGCGTTCCGGGCTGGGCTGGTGGTCTTCCTTGGTGGCGCCGAGCCGGATCGCCTCCTGCTCGGCGGTGTCGAGGTCCTCGACGGTGAGATCAAGGTGGATCTGCTGCGGCCGGTCCCGCGCTGGCCAGGTCGGCGGCCGATGGTCCTCGGCACGGATCGCGCCGAGGTGGAGCGTTCCGGCGTTGACCGCGCAGAAGCCGGGCGTCTCGACCACCGTCTCGCCGCCGAGGATGGCGGCCCAGAAGCGGGCCAGTGCGATCGGGTCGGCGCAGTCGAGGTTGATCGCGGCGATTTTGGCTGTGGGCACAGGTACTCCAGGCGACAAGGGGCGATGGTCAGATCACAGGGACGGGTACGTCGTCGAGCAGGCTGTGGTCGCCATCGACGCCGTGGGCCAGTGCGGCCGCCACGCTCTCGTGTGGAGCGCCCGGCCGGATCGCGCTGACTACGTCCAGCCGTTCGTAGTGGCGTGGCTCGAGTTCGACGTCGAGGGCTTCGAGATATCCCTCCAAATGGCCCGGGGTGCGAGGCCCCACGATGGGGATCATCGAGGTCGCCGCCCGTGCGGCGCGCTCGCGCAGCCACGCCAGCGCGACCTGGACCGGCCCCGTCCCCAGCTCATCCGCGACAGCGACAACAGCGTCGAGTACCGCTTCAGCGCCCTCACCGACAACCCCGGCTCGCGCGCTGAGCCGCCCCTGTTCGCCACGGCGGTATTTCCCGGTCAGCAGGCCACCCGCCAGCGGCGAATAGAGAACCACGCCCAGCCCGTGAGCCGCCGCCATCGGGATGATCTCCCGTTCCGCGGAGCGCTCGGCCAGGCTGTACTCGGTCTGGATGCCGACCAGCGACGCCCGCCCGCTCAGCTCCGACCGGACAGCGGCGCCTGCGACCCGCCAGGCCGGAAAGTTCGACAGTGCGCCGTAACGGATCTTGCCCGCCCGGATCAGATCTTCGAGCCCGGCCAGGATCTCCGGCATCGGGGTCACGCCGTCGGGGAGATGGGGCATGAACACGTCGACGTAGTCGGTCCGCAACCGCCGCAGGCTCTCCTCCAGGGAGCGGATCATGGTCTTGCGGCTGTTCCCCGTGGTGCCGGGAGGGATCTTGGCGCTCCTGCTCCCGGTGTACTTGGTGATCACCACGTAGTCGTCGCGGTCGCGGCCGAGGAATTCGCCGAGGAGGGTCTCGGCCTCGCCGTCCTGGTAGATGTTCGAGACGTCGAAAGTGGTCCCGCCCGCCGTCACGAACGCCTCGAAGATCGCTTTCGCGCCGTCGACGCCCGCCGCGGCCGAGCCGAAGTTGGCCGTGCCCAGCACGTACTCCGAGACCCGTAGCCCGCTGTTTCTGCCGAAGGCTTGGTAGCGCACAGGAATCTCCCTGAAGAGGTGGGCGTGGGGTACGGTCGTGACGTTACCACGTAAAACGAATGGTCGTTCTTTATGCCTAGAGTGAGCCAGGCCCACCTCGACGCCCGCCGTCAGCAGATCATCGACGCCGCCCGCGCCCGCTTCGCCACGCACGGCTTCGCGCGGACGTCCATGACCGATCTCGTAGCGGCCTCCGGGCTGTCGGTCGGGGCGATCTACCGCTATTTCACGAGCAAGGACGAGATCGTCGCCGCCATCTGCGAGCAGGGAACCCAGGCGTTGCCCGCCGAGCTGACGGCCGCGTCGATCAAGGAGTTCCTCGAGCACATCCGCACCATGGCGCGCGAGGAGGATCACGCCCGGCTGGTCGCGCAGATCTACGCCGAGGCCGCCGTCTCTCCGGCCCTCGCCGCTCTTGTCCAGCGCCAACTCGAGGACCTGCGCCAGGCGGTCGTCGCGCTCCTGCCGCGCCACGCGCCCGCGGAGGCGGCGCGGGTCGCTGAGACATTCGTCGCCCTTTGTCACGGCTACACCCAGCAGCTCGCCGTGCGCGGGGACCTCGACCCCGCGCCCTTCGCTGCGGCCCTCATCGCCATCACCGCGTCGTAGCCCGAGACCTCTTGACCTTCGCGGGTTCGCGCGGCACAGTGTGTTCGTCAGTCGTGCATATGTGCGTCAGTCGAACAAACGGAGACGATGATGTCGGCCGGATCAGTCCTGCGGAGCGCGTTCACCACGAAGCTCTACGTCACCGTGCTGGTGGCGATCGTGCTGGGAGCGGCGCTCGGGTTCGTCGCGCCCGGCGTCGGCGCCGCGCTGCAGCCCATCGGTACCGGGTTCATCTCGCTGATCCAGATGCTCATCGCGCCGGTCGTGTTCTGCACGATCGTCACGGGCATCGCGTCGGCCGGGGAGCTGACCAGCGTCGGCCGCGTCGGAGTCAAGGCGCTGGTCTACTTCGAAGTCCTCACGACCGTCGCGCTGATCATCGGGCTGATCGTGATGGACCTCTTCCGCCCCGGCGGCGGCATCCACGCGGACCCGGGTTCGCTGAAACTCTCCGGCACCGCGCAGCAGTACGTGCAGACCGGCGAATCCCAGCACTGGTACGACTTCCTCGTCAACATCATCCCGAAGACGGTGGTCAGCTCCTTCACCGAAGGAAATGTGCTGCAGGTGCTGCTGGTCGCCGTGCTGTTCGCCATCGCCGTCAAGGCGCTGGGCGAACGCGGCGCGCCGGTCGTGCGCGGGATCGAGCGGATCAGCGACGTGCTGTTCGGCATCGTCAAGCTCATCATGTACCTGGCCCCGCTGGGCGCTTTCGGCGCGATGGCCTACACCACCGGCAAGTTCGGTGCGTCCACTTTGGCCAGTCTCGGCGGGATCGTGGTGCTGTTCTGGGCCACCGGGATCGTCTTCTGCGTGGTCGTTTTCGGAGTGGTCGCGCGGTTGTGCGGGATCCGCGTGCTGAAGCTGTACCGGTACTTCAAGGACGAGCTGCTGATCACGCTCGGCACGGCCAACTACGAAGCCGTGATGCCGCAGCTGATGCGCAAGCTCGAGTACCTCGGCTGCCCCAAGAAGATCGTCGGCCTCGTCGTGCCGTCCGGTTACGCCTTCAACGGCGACGGCGTGTGCCTGTACCTCGGCTTCGCGTCGCTCTACATCGCGCAGGCCTTCGACGTGAATCTCTCGCTGTGGCAACAGATCGGGCTGCTCGCGGTCTTCATGGTGACCTCGAAGGGCTCGGCCGGGGTGGCCGGCGCCGGGTTCGTCATCCTCGCCGCGACCCTGTCCACCACCGGCGTGGTGCCGGTCGCCGGGATCATGCTCGTGCTCGGCGTGGACCGGTTCCTCTCCACCATGCGCGGCCTCGTCAGCCTGTGCGGGCAGATGCTCGGCAGCATCGTCGTCTCCCGCTGGGAAGGCGTCTTCGACCTCGACCGGGCCAGGCGTGTGCTGGCCGGTGAAAAACCAGCCGGGACAACGGAAAGCGTCCCGGTCAGCTGAACAGGGAGAGTGGTATGGCAAGGCTCGACTACGTGGTCGAGGGCAGCGAGGTGGCCGACCGGATCCGCGCGCGCCGCGGCGGCAGGCTGACCGCGCTGGACGGCATGCTGTTGCACAGCCCGCCGTTCGCCGACGGGTGGAACAACCTGCTCGGCGCCATCAGGGGGAATTCGACGTTGCCGGGCGACATCCGCGAACTGGCGATCCTGCGGGTCGCCGAGCTCAACGGGGCCGAGTACGAATGGTCCGCGCACGAGCCGGTCGCGAAGGAAGAAGGCATGACCACGGACCAGCTCGCCGCGCTGCGCGTCGGCGGCGACACCGGGGCGCTCGATGCCCGCCAGCGCGCGACTGTGGCCTACACCGACGCCATGACCAGGGAAATCGCGGTCGGCGACGAGCTGTTCGGGGCGCTGGGCGAGCATTTCGACGAGCAGCAGGTGGTCGAGCTGACCGTGACGGTCGGCGCCTACAACATGGTGTCCCGGTTCCTGGTCGCTTTGGAGGTCGGCAAGGAGTGAGGCTCGAAGGGAAGGTCGCGATCATCACCGGCGCGGGCAGTGTCGGGCCGGGGTGGGGCAATGGTCGCGCGGCCGCGGTGCTGTTCGCGCGCGAGGGCGCAAACGTTTTCGCGGTGGACCGCGACGCGGCGGCGCTGACGGAAACCGTGCGGATGATCGAGGACGAGGGCGGCACGGTGCGCACCCACACCTGCGACGTCACCGACAGCGCGGCGGTCGAGGCGATGGTCGCGGCCTGCCGCGCGGAGTTCGGCAGGGTGGACATCCTGGTCAACAACGTCGGCGGTTCGCGCCCCGGCGGGCCGGTCGAGCTGAGTGAGCAGGACTGGCACGCGCAGCTCGACTACAACCTGAGCAGCGTCTACCTGACCTGCAAACACGTCATCCCGGTCATGCGCGAGCAGGGTTCCGGCGCGATCGTGAACACGGCGTCCACGTCAGGTACGCGGTTCACCGGCTCGCCGCAAGTCGGCTACGCGTCGGCGAAGGCGGGCGTCATCCAGTTGTCCAAGGTGATCGCCGTGCAGCACGCGCCGGACGGGATCCGCGTGAACACGGTGGTGCCAGGGCAGTTGCACACACCGATGGTGGAGGCGCGGCTCGCCGGGCAGCGCGAAGGCGGCGACGTGGCGGCGCTCCTGGCGAAGCGGCAGGCGCGGATTCCGCTGGGGTTCATGGGCGACGGGCGCGACACCGCGTACGCGGCGTTGTTCCTCGCCTCCGACGAGGCCCGGTTCGTCACCGGTACGGAGATCGTGGTGGACGGTGGTATGACGGCGAGGTGCGATTGATGACCGAACCCGGCAACCCGGGCCCAGACCCGAACACGAAGACGCCCGCGCTCGTCCTGCCGCCGGGCAGCTGCGACGCGCACTGCCACATCTTCGGCCCGACGGCGGAATTCCCTTACGCGCCGGACAGGACGTACACCCCGCCGGAGGCGCCGCTGGCGGATCTCCAGCGCCTGCACGGAATCCTCGGGCTCGAGCGGGCGGTGATCGTGCAGTCCGCCGTGCACACCACGGACCACGCGGCGCTCTACGACGCGCTCGGCCGGTTCCCGGGCAGGTACCGCGGCGTCGCGCTGATCAAGCCGGACACGCCGGACGCGGAGGTGGCGCGGCTGCACGAGGCCGGTGTGCGCGGCGCGCGGCTGCATTTCACCCCGCACCTCGGGCCGGCGCCGTCGATGGAGACCATCCAGGCGATCGTGGCCAAGATCCGGCCGTACGACTGGCATCTGGCCCTGCACGTGGCCGGTGACGGCGCGGCCGAGCACGAGGAGCTGGTGCGTTCGCTGCCGGTGACCGTCGTGATCGACCACATGGGCAGGCCGGATCTGCGCGCGGGTTTGGACAGCGCGCCGGTCCATGCCTTGCTGCGGCTGCTGGACACGGGGTCGGTGTGGATCAAGCTCAGCGGCGCGGACCGACTCGCGACGCGGCCGCCGTCGATGGCCGATTCCGCCGCGCTGGCAAGGAAACTGGCCACGCACGCGCCCGATCGGGTGGTGTGGGGCACGGACTTCCCGCATCCGAACACGCACGGATTCGTGCCCAACGACGGGGATCTGGTGGATCTGCTGGCCGAGATCGCCCCGACCGCCGAAGCGCGGGAACGGTTGCTGGTCACCAATCCGGCCGAGTGCTTCGGCTTCTAGTGCAAGCCCGCGATGTCCTTCGTGATCGCGTCGGCCGTTTCGCGCAGGCGCGGCACGAAGCGGGTCCGCAGCTCTTCGAGCGTCACGCGGCCCGCGTTGGCCGAGACGTTGAGCGCGGCGAGCACGCGTCCGGTGGAACCGCGCACCGGCGCGGCGGCGGAGCGCACGCCCTCCTCGCGCTCGCCGTCCACCACGGCGAAGCCCTGTTCCCGCACCCGGTTCAGCTCGGCGCGAAGCTCGGCGGGGTCGGTGATGGTGTGCGCGGTGAGCGGGGCCAGTTCCGCTCTGTCCAAATAGGAGTCCAGCTCGGCCGCGGGAAGCGCGGCGAGCAGTACGCGGCCCATCGAAGTGGGGTACGCGGGCAGGCGCGAACCGACGTTGAGAGTGATCGTCATCGAGCGGGACGCCGGAACGCGGGCCACGTACACGATTTCGCCACCGTCCAAAGTGGCCATCGAACTGGCTTCGCGGAGCTCGTCGGAGAGCGCGCGCATGTGCGGCTGGGCGTGCTCCCAGAAGGGCAGCGCGGCGAGGTAGCCGTAGCCGAGCCGGAGTACGCCCGCGGTGAGCCGGAACTGGCGGCCGTCGCTGTCGGCGAAACCGAGGCGCTCCAGCGTCAGCAGGATCCGGCGTGCGGTGGCGCGGGTGAGGCCGGTGGCCGTGGCCGCCTCGCTCACCGTCATCGCCGGGCGCTCGGCGGAGAAGCTTTGCAGCAGCCGGAAAGCCTTCTCGACCGAGTCGATGACGTCGGGGTCCTCTCTCGACACCACCCCTCCTCTCTCGATGGGAACCGTACCCGATGACCGAAGGACTCCTGTTCGTCTTGGCCGAGCCCGGCCGGGTGCCCGAAGCCGAGTTCCACGACTGGTACGACAACGAGCACGCCCCCGCGCGGCTGGCGGTGCCCGGGATCCGGACGGGGTACCGGTACCGCGCACTCGACGGGCTCCGGCCGGGCTGGCTCGCCTGGTACGAGCTGGACCTCGCCGCGCTTGAGGGACCGGAGTACGCGCGAGCGCGGCGTCGAAGCCCGCGCGAACAGTTGGTCGTGGAACGGCTCGACGTGCTGGACCGGCGGGTGTACGAACAGACCGACGACGCGGGGGAGCGCACGAACGGTCCATTCGTGATCGTGTCAGTGGCGCTTTCGACCACCGACGAACCCGGCCTGAACGCCTGGTACCGGGAGGAACACGTTCCACTCCTGCACGCGATCCCGGGCTGGCGGCGGACGAGGCGGTATCGCAGAAAGCAAGGCAGCGGCCCGGATCTGCTCGCTTTCCACGAGATCGACAGCACGGAGTTGTTCGAACTTCCCGCGTACCGCGCAGCCACTAGCACACCCCGTCGCGAAGCGGTAATGGAAAAGGTGACCGCAAGGGAGCGGCGGATCTTCGGCTTCCACAACTCCGCCGCGAGGACGTAGCGTCGGGGTATGACCGAGTACGAACACATCCTGGTCAAACGCGACGGCGACACCGTCACGATCACGATGAACCGCGCCGCACGGCGCAACTCCCTGTCCGAGGAGCACCTGCGCGAGCTGGTGGCGGCCTTCCGCGAGGCGGGACAGTCGGACGCGACGGGCATCGTGCTCGCCGGGGCCGGGCCGGTTTTCTCGGCGGGGCACGACTTCGGCGACGTGGCCGGGCGCGATTTGGCGGGCACCCGCGAGCTGCTCCAGGTGTGCACGGAACTGATGAAGCTCGTCCAGTCCGTGCCACAGGTGGTCATCGCGCGGGTGCACGGGCTCGCGACGGCCGCCGGCTGCCAGCTCGTCGCGTCCTGCGATCTGGCGGTGGCGGCGGAGTCGGCCGGGTTCGCGCTGCCCGGCGGCAAAGGCGGCTGGTTCTGCCACACCCCGGCGGTGCCGGTCGCCAGGGCGGTCGGCCGGAAACGGCTGATGGAACTGGCATTGACGGGCGACCCGATCGACGCGGCGACGGCGCTCGAATGGGGTCTGGTCAACCGCGTGGTGCCGGACGAGCAGCTCGACGAGGCGGTCGCCGAGCTGCTCGGCAGGGCGACGCGCGGTAGCCGGGCGAGCAAGGGGCTCGGGAAGGTGACGTTGTATGCCCAGCTGGACCGCCCGGAGGCCGACGCCTACGCCATCGCGCTCGAGGTGATGGCGGCCGCGTCGCAGACAGCGGATGCGAAGGAGGGGATGGCCGCGTTCCTGGAGAAACGGAAACCGGAGTGGCCTGGGTGAGGGTTCTCGTTCGGTTCTGGGTGGCGCCCGGGTGATCTTGGGGCCGTCCACAGTGGACGGCTGGGCTCGGCGGCGGTGCGGCGGAACTCAGCGTTCGTGCAGGAGCAGGAGCGTGTAGGCGGCGATCGACTGCGCGTCGGTGATCTCGGCGCGGGTGATCAGCTTCTCGAACTCGGTCCGGGAGAACCAGCCGGTGCGCATGTCCTGTTCCTCGTGCTCGCGCTCGTGCGGGCCCGCGGTGAGTTCGGTGGCGAGGAAGACGCGGCCGCGCTGGCTGGACATCCCGGGCGCCACGTCGAGCAGGCCGAGGTCGGTCATCCGGCCGGCGACGAGGCCGGTCTCCTCGCGCAGCTCCCTGGCAGCCAGCTCGGTGGCGTCCATGTCGGCGAGGCCGGGCGCGGTGCCCTGCGGGAACTCCCAGCGGCGCAGCCCCAGCGGGTAGCGGTACTGCTCGACGAGGTGCAGGCGATCGCCGTCGAGGGGGATCACGAGCGCGTAGTCGGGCTTGTCGACGACTCCGTAGATGCCGTCGGTGCCGTCGGGCCGCCGGATGCCGTCCTCGCGCACGGTCATCCAGCTGTTCCGGTACACCTCGCGGGAGCTCAGCTGTCGAATGGGATCCACTCCGACAGTGTGCCGAAGCATCTTCTACCCTCGCTGGGTGCGTCTCGTGATCGCTCGCTGCCAGGTCGACTACGCCGGCCGCCTGACCGCCCATCTGCCGATGGCCACCAGGCTGCTGCTCATCAAGGCCGACGGATCGGTGTCCATCCACTCCGACGACCGCGCCTACAAGCCGCTCAACTGGATGAGCCCGCCCTGCTGGCTCATCGAGGACGGCGACATCTGGACGGTGCAGAACAAGGCAGGCGAGAAGCTCGTGATCAGCATCGAGGAACGCCTCGAGGAGCTGAAGCACGAGCTCGGCGCCGAGCCCGGCCTGGTCAAGGACGGCGTGGAGGCGCACCTGCAGGAGCTGCTCGCCGAGCACATCACCACACTCGGCGAGGGCTACAGCCTGATCCGGCGTGAGTACATGACGGCCATCGGCCCGGTCGACATCCTCTGCCGGGATGCCGACGGCGGCACGGTGGCCGTGGAGATCAAGCGCCGCGGCGAGATCGACGGGGTCGAGCAGCTGACCCGGTACCTGGAACTGCTCAACCGCGACCCGCTGCTCGCCCCGGTGCAAGGGGTCTATGCGGCGCAGTTGATCAAGCCGCAGGCCAGGACGCTGGCCGAGGACCGCGGGATCCGCTGCCTCACCTTGGACTATGACAAGCTCCGCGGCACCGAATCCGACGAGTTCCGCCTCTTCTGAGGAGCGCACTCCGGTGGCCGGGCGTCGCTCGGCTCCTCGGCTCTCCGGCGTTCCGGCTCTCCGGTGGCTCGGTTCCTCGGCGGCCGGGTTCTCGGGTGGCCCGGCTTTTCCGGCGGCGCGGCTCTCAGGTGGCGCGGCTCCTCGGCGGCCCGGTGTGGCTGGGCGTTCCGGCGCCGCGGCTCTCCGTTGCCCTGGCGTTTCGGTGCCCCGGCTTTCCGGCTCTCCGGGTGGCCCCCATGCTCCGGCTTTCCAGTGCCTCGGCCCCCGGCATCGCCCGGCGTTCCAGCTTTCCGGTGCACCCGCGCCCCGGCATCGCTCGGCGCCAGCTCTCCAGCGCCCCAGCGCCCCAGCGCCCCAGCGTTCCGGCTCTCCGGCCCTCCGGCGCCGCGCGTCTCCGGCGCCAACGGCGCCCCGCCTCTCCGGTGCCAACGGCGCCCTGCCTCTCCGGCGCCCTGCCTCTCCGGCGCCCTGCCTCTCCGGCGCCCTGCCTCTCCGGCGCCCTGCCTCTCCGGCGCCCTGCCTCTCCGGCGCCCTGCCTCTCCGGCGCCCTGCCTCTCCGGCGCCCCGCCTCTCCGGCGCCCCCGGCGTCACTCGGCGGTCCGGTGTGGACACACGGTCCGTGATCGGTTTGGTGCGCTCCGGTACCGGCACACAACCGCACAGACTCCGAGCCCGGATGTCGTTACCGATCTGCAAGGTGACAATTCCACCGGTAAATGCCTCACGGCCGGGAAGAAAGTTGCGAACGCAACCTGTGAAGAATTGTCCGCCCCGGCCGGCCGGGAAAGCCGGCCCGAAGCCCGTGCCGACCCACCTCTGACGGTCGTCGTCGAGGCTCGCGCGGGCCTCGACGGGTAACGCCTGCCCGCACCGTTTGCTCAGGTGGGCAGGGGTTTTTGGCGCGGCGGGGCTTTGTCACGCGCGAGCCGGGAGCCCGGTCCTAGGTGTGTGCGAACCCTGGTCCCGTGTGAAGAACCCGCCGGCAGGTGAACGGACGCGATTCGAGTTGCCGACCGTGTCGCGGCGCGGTTGGCTCTTGGCCAAGTTCATCTCAACATGGACAAGTCGCCCCGGCTGAGATTCACACGGGGGATACCAGGTAGTAATGTGCGCTCGTCAGCTTGATCCTGGTGTTTCTTGTTGAATGGTGTTGACTCGTGGAGGTGCACCGGTGCATGTCCTAGCCGCAGCGAACCTGCGACTTGATGCGAGCGCGATCGACTACGTGTTGCTCGCGTTCTATTTCGTGCTGGTGCTCGGCATCGGCTACCTGGCCCGGAAGCAGATTTCGACCAGCCTCGACTTCTTCCTCTCCGGGCGCTCTCTGCCCGCGTGGGTGACCGGCCTCGCCTTCATCTCCGCGAACCTCGGCGCGATCGAGGTCATGGGCATGTCGGCCAACGGTGCGGAATACGGTCTGCCGACCGCGCACTACTTCTGGATCGGCGCCGTCCCGGCGATGCTGTTCCTCGGCGTCGTGATGATGCCGTTCTACTACGGTTCCAAGGTCCGCAGCGTGCCGGAGTTCATGCTGCGCCGCTTCGGGCCGACGGCGCACTGGGTCAACGGCGCCAGCTTCGCGCTGGCGCAGATCCTGATCGCGGGCGCGAACCTGTACCTGCTGGCCAGTGTCGTGAACCTGCTGCTCGGCTGGAGCATCTGGGTCTCGATCATCGTCGCCGCGGTGATCGTGCTCGTGTACACCGCGCTCGGCGGGCTTTCGGCCGCCATCTACAACGAGGTGCTGCAGTTCTTCGTCATCCTCGCCGCGCTGATCCCGCTCACCATCGCCGGGCTGTACAAGGTCGGCGGCTGGAGCGGCCTCGTCGACAAGGTGACCAACAGCCCCGGCGGCACCGCGCAGCTGCACTCCTGGCCGGGTAACCAGCTCACCGGTTTCGGCAGCAACTTCCTGTCCGTGCTGGGCCTGGTGTTCGGCCTCGGCTTCGTGCTCTCGTTCGGTTACTGGACCACGAACTTCGTCGAGGTCCAGCGCGCGATGGCGTCGAAGAGCATGTCGGCCGCCCGCCGCACGCCGATCATCGGCGCGTTCCCGAAGATGTTCATCCCGTTCGTGGTGATCATCCCTGGCATGATCGCCGCGGTCAGCGTCACCGAGCTGATGGGCGAGAACAAGCAGGCACTGCTGGACGGCAACGCCGCGCCCAGCGGCGCCACGTTCAACAACGCGCTGCTGCTGCTCATGCGGGACGTGCTGCCGAACGGCATCCTCGGCGTCGCGATCGCCGGCCTGCTCGCCTCGTTCATGGCGGGCATGGCGGCGAACCTGAGCTCGTTCAACACGGTGTTCACCTACGACATCTTCCAGACCTACATCAAGAAGAACCGGCCCGACTCGTACTACCTCTCGACCGGCCGGGTCGTCACCGTGATCGCGACGCTGCTGGCGATCGGCACCGCGGCCATCGCTTCGAGCTACTCGAACCTGATGGACTACCTGCAGACGCTGTTCTCCTTCTTCAACGCGCCGCTGTTCGCCACGTTCATCCTCGGGATGTTCTGGAAGCGGATGTCGAAGTCGGCCGGCTGGACGGGCCTGGTGACGGGTACCGCGGCCGCCATCGTGATCTTCGTGCTCAGCGAGACCGGCACGATCGACCTGCCGGGTCAGGGCACGAGCTTCGTCGCGGCGATCGCGGCCTTCGTGGTCGACATCGTGGTCAGTGTCGTGGTCACCATGTTCACGCCGGCCAAGCCGGAGGCGGAACTGGTGGGGCTGGTGTACTCGCTCACCCCGCGGGACACCCTCAAGCACGAGACCACCGGCGACGACGCGGGCTGGTACCGCAAGCCCGTGCTGCTGGCCGGTATCGCGCTGGTCATCACCATCCTGCTGAACATCGCCTTCTAGGAGGAGGACAGCCATGGCAACCCCATCAACCACGCGGGCGCGCAAAGCGGGCGCGTTCGACATCCGGCTGATCATCTCCCTGCTGACCGGCGTGTACGGCCTCGTGCTCACGATCATGGGCGCGGCGTTCACCGACGAAGCCGAACGGGCGAAGTCGGGTGGCCTGAACATCAACCTGTGGGCGGGTATCGGTCTGCTGATCTTCACGGCGCTGTTCGTGCTGTGGGCGGTGCTGCGGCCGATCCGGGTGCCGGAGACCCCGGCCGAAGAGCCGCCCGCGGCCGAATAACCAGGTTCGGCGTACCCGGCGAGGCCGGTGCGGATACGGTGCAGGCGTGCCATCGCCCGCTCCTTCCGCCCGGCCTCGCCGGTTTTTCGCGCTCCTGCTGGCCGTTTCGCTGACCACCGCGTGCGGGCCGGACCTGGCGCGGCAGAACTTCCCGCGCACCACGGTGACCGCGTCGGCCGCGCCGACCGACGGCCCGATCGACGACCCGGCCGTCACGCTCGACGTGCAGCGCCTCGTCGACCCGTGCGCGCTGATGGATCCCGCGAGCATGGCTTCGCTCGGCACGGAGGACGAGGACGCGCGCTACTCCGACGATCTGGGCGAGTGTCACGACCAGCTCACCGACGCGGGCGGCAAACAGCTCCGGCTGGCGCTGACCCTGGGCGATCTGCTCACCAGCTCCGCCGACACCCAGGGCACCCTTGAAGGCCTGCCGCTGCAAGTGGACAAGCTCGACGACACCTCGTGCCTCGTTTCCGTGTACACGAGCCGGAACCCCGGGCTCGGCATCAGCGTGCAGACCGACTACGACGGCGGGAACTCCTGCAACGCCGGGCAGACGGCGTTGCAGAAAGTGTTGCAGCGTATGCACAACAACCCGGCCCGGCTGAACCAGCCGAAGGGCACGCTGCTGGCCGTCGACTTCTGCACGCTCGTCGACGACGCCACCATCACCTCCACCCTCGGGAAGGGCTCGAAGCCCTCGGCCTATGGCCTGCACGGCTGCACCTGGGACGGCGGCTCGGCGACCGCGTACTTCGACTACCGCGACACCTACGCGCCGACGGCGGAGGACGACGGCCAGCAGGTGGACCTCGGAAACGGGAAAACCGCTTTCCAGAAGAAGGAAACCTACGCCGGCACGCGGTGCACGGTGAAATGGGTGCACCGGCCGACGCAGGACGACCAGGCCGAGGTCGTGTCCTTCCAGTACGAGAACTACAACGACGAGACCGGCGCGGACGACGCCTGCGGCAAGGCGGTCACGGTGGTCAAGGCCGCGTTGCCGAAACTGCCCACGCCTTAGCTGGTGTCTCGCCTTGATCGACGGTAGGAAGGTCAGGGCAGCACCAGCCAATGGAGGCGGAGGCTTGGCATGAAAAAGATCATCAACGATCCGGCGAACGTCGTCACCGAGTCACTGCGCGGACTGGCACTCGCGCATCCCGAACTGCTGCGTGTCCAGTACGAACCGGACGTGGTCGTCCGCGCCGACGCCCCCGTGGCGGGCAAGGTCGCCGTCGTCTCGGGTGGTGGGTCCGGACACGAGCCGTTGCACGGTGGGTTCGTCGGCGTGGGCATGTTGGACGCCGCGGTGCCCGGGGCGGTCTTCACCTCCCCGACGCCGGACGCGGTGCAGGCCGCCGTCTCCGCCACCACGGGCGACGCGGGCGCGCTGCTGATCGTGAAGAACTACACCGGCGACGTGCTGAACTTCGAGACGGCGGCCGAGCTCGCCGCGGCCGAGGGGCTCGACGTGCGCAGCGTGGTCATCGACGACGACGTGGCGGTGGCGGATTCGACGTTCACGGCGGGCCGTCGCGGGGTCGGTGGCACGGTGCTCCTGGAGAAGATCACCGGCGCCGCGGCCGAGCGCGGTGACTCGCTGGACGCGGTGGAAGCCTTGGCGCGCAAGGTGATCGGCCAGGTGCGCTCGATCGGCGTCGCGCTCACCGCGCCGACCGTCCCGCACGTCGGCGAGCCGAGTTTCGACCTCGCGGACGACGAGATCGAGTTCGGCATCGGCATCCACGGCGAGCCCGGCCGCGAGCGTCTCAAGGCCGAGCCCGCCGACGCGCTGGTCGAGCGGATGGTCAACGCCGTCGTCGAGGACCTGCCGTTCGCCGACGGCGACCGCGTCCTGCTGTTCACCAATTCGATGGGCGGCACGCCGCTGGTCGAGCTGTACCTCGCGCACGGAATCGCCGAGAAACTGCTGGTGGACCGCGGGATCACGGTGGAACGCAGACTCGTCGGCCCGTACATCACGAGCCTGGAGATGCAGGGGATCAGTATTAGCCTGCTCAAAGTGGACGAAGAGCTGACCGAACTGTGGGACGCTCCGGTCAGCACCGCCGCACTGCGCTGGAGGATTTGAGATGGGATGCACCGCGAGCGGGGTCGCGGATGCGCTGCGGGCCGTGGCGGTCGTGGTCGCCGAGCACCGGGCCGAGCTGATCGAACTGGACCGGGCCATCGGCGACGGCGACCACGGCGAGAACCTCAACCGGGGTTTCACGGCCGTCGTCGCCGCGTTGGACGCCAAGACGCCGGAGACGCCCGGCGCCGTGCTGAAACTGGTGGCCACCACGCTGATCTCGAAGGTCGGCGGCGCCGCGGGTCCCTTGTACGGCACGGCTTTCCTCCGCGCGGCCACGTCGCTCGGTGACAAGTCCGAAGTGGACGTCGACGCGGCCGTCGCCGCACTGCGCGCGGGCCTGGAAGGTGTGCAGGCGCGCGGAAAGGCCGTCGCGGGCGACAAGACGATGGTCGACGCGCTGCTCCCCGCCGTCGCCGCTGCCGAGCAGGCGGCGGGCACGGAGGGGGCGGACCTCGCGGCGGTGCTGACGGCGGCGGCCGACGCGGCGGCAGGCGGCTATCAGTCCACAATGGACATGGTGGCGCGCAAGGGCAGGGCGTCGTATCTCGGTGAGCGCAGCGCGGGGCACCTCGATCCCGGAGCCCGCTCGACCAGCCTGCTGCTGGCCACGCTGGCGAAGGCGGCGCGATGAGCGTCGGGATCGTGCTGGTGTCCCACAGCGCGAAGCTGGCCGAAGGGCTCGCCGAGGTGGCCACGCAGATGGCGCCGGACGTCACGATCGTCCCGGCGGGCGGCATCGAGGACGGCGGGATCGGCACGGACTTCGACCTGGTCGTCGCCGCCGTCCAGCGCGCCGACTCGGGCGCCGGCGTGGTGCTGCTCTACGACCTCGGCAGCGCGCAGATGACGGCGGAGCTGGCGGTGGAGTCGCTCGCCGACCCCGAAGCGGCGGTGGTGGCCGACGCGCCGTTCGTCGAGGGCACCGTCGCCGCGTCCGTCGCCGCGCAAGGCGGGGCCGATCGTGCCGCGGTGCTCGCCGCCGCGGCGGCCGCGGGCGCGCCGGATCTGGAGGCGCCGGCCGCCACCGGCGGCGCCGACGTGGACACCATCGAAGTGGTGCTGCACAACGATGTCGGCCTGCACGCCCGGCCCGCGGCCCTGCTCGCGCGGAGCCTCGCCGGGATCCAGGCGGACGTCAGCGTGGTGCTCGGCGAACAGGAGGCGGACGCGCACAGCGTGCTGGCGCTGATGTCGCTGGGCGCCCGCAAGGGCGACCGGATCGAGATCAGGGCTCGCGGGCAGCAGGCGGGCCAGGCGCTGGCGACGGTGCGGGATCTGGTGGCGCGGAACTTCGACGAGCCCGGTGACGTCTAGATCGACATGCGTCGTTTGTGGGTGGCCGCGGTGGCCCTGCTGCTGACCGGTTGTGCCGGCACGGTTTCCGGGACGGCGTCGGTGAACACCCAGGAGGTCCAGCAGTACCAGTTGCAGCGGACCCCGCTCACGTCGCAGGCTGCGTTCGGTGACGTGAGCACGGTCGACTACTGCAGTCTCCTCGATCTCGACCGGGTCAAGGCCGCGGGCGGCAACGGGCTGAGCGAGCCCGCGCGGAACTTCAACTACTGCCAGGTGAGCGGCAAGGTCTACGGCCAGGACATCGTGCTCGGCCTGGGGTACCTGAGCTCGCAGGGCGGCTCGCAAGAGAGGGTCGCGGATCCGGCCAAGGCGCTGTCGCGCGGTCTCGTCGCGCAGCGTTCGACGCGCAACGACAACAAGAGCTGTACCTACTACCTCGCCTTCCCGGACGGCGTGAGCCTCCAGGTGTACGTGACGAACGAGTCCACCTACCCGTCGACCAGCGCCGGGCCGAGTCTGTGCGCGATCAACGGCGCGGTGCTGGACGGAGCCGTCGCGAAGCTTTCGGCGAACCAGGCCGGGCATTTCCAGTTCGCGCCCGGCTCGCTCGGCACTGTCGACGCGTGCACGCTGCTGGACGTCGCCGAGGTCAACGCCCAGCTCGGCGGATCCTTGCGGCAGTCGGCTTTTCCGGCGAAACACCGCTGCCGCTGGCAGGACGCCCAGGGCAACCAGCTGGATCTGATGCTCGACGTGAGCGACGGGACGGGCTCGACGGCCGAGCAGATCGGCGGGCACGCCACCGACATCGCCCAGCTCGACGATGCCGGCCGCGATTGCCTGGCCACCGGCTCGGTCGCGCCGTACGACGGGCAGGTCGAGGTGGCGAACCTCTACGTCACCGTGGGCGAACCGCCGAAGGACGCGTGCGGCGTGGCACGGGCGCTGGCCGGGGTCGCCTGGCCACGGCTGCCCGCGACCTGAGGGGAACGGCGCACCGGCCCGGCACGTCTGAAAGCGCAACCGGACCCGAAGGACAAAAGAAAATGGCCCGATACTGGGTGGCCGCGGTGGCTCTGCTGCTGACCGGCTGCACAAATGTGGTGACCGGAGCCGCCTCCGTCGACACCGCGGACGTCCAGCGCTACCTGGACGAGACCGCGCCGTTGACCTCCCAGCGCGCGTTCGGTGACGTGAACTCCGTCGACTACTGCACCCTGCTGGATCTCGACGGGATCGGGAAATCCGGGGCCACCGGCGTCGGCAAGACCTCGCCTTCGCTGAGCTCGTGCGAGGTCGAGGCACAGATTTCGGGCCAGAAAGTGGCCGTGGGACTGGGATTCCTCGAAAGCGGCGGGTCCGACAGCAGCCGTGTGCCGGACACGAGCAAGAAGCTCGATCGCGGGCTGACGGCGTCGAAGAACGCCTACAACGACTACTACAGCTGCATCTCCTACCTCCGGTTCACGGACGGCGTCAGCATCGAGATCTACGTCGACAATCTGGCCGACGACCCCTCGCCCGGCGTGGAGAGCGCGATCTGCGACACCGACGAGGCGGTGCTCGACGGGCTGGTCGGGAAGATCGAGGCGAAGAAGGTCGGGCATCTGACGTTCGGCGCGAATTCGGTGGGGGAGGTGGACGCCTGCTCGCTGGCCGGTGACCCCGACGTCGTGGCGCAGATCGGGGCGGCGGAGAAGACGCCCAAGATCCCCACGAAACACCGCTGCCGCTGGCAGGACCACGTCAACCGGAACGTGCTCACGGTGCTGCTGGAGATCGGGCCGCGGCCCGCCGGCCCGACGGAACAGCTCGGCAACCACACGACGGCGGTCGAGGCCGGCAGCACGACTTGCCTTGCCACGACAGCGATCCGGCCCTACCCGGCGGGCAAGAACGGGGAGTACGAGCTGGCCGAGGTGTACCTCATCGTGCGCAACGGGATCGCGGATCCGTGCGGGCCGGTGCGCGCGGTCGCGAACGTGGCTTTCGGCAAGCTGCCCCCGGGCTGACTCGATTCCGTCGTGCCTCCCGCCCGTACTCGTGGCACTATCGGTGGACATTACCGCCGGGTAACCATCGGAGGGCCGGAGCCATGACGAGCGGAATCACCAAGGTCGGAGTGGTCGGGCTCGGCACGATGGGCTCGGGAATCGCGGAGGTCCTCGCGCGCAGCGGGCTCGACGTCGTCGGGGTCGAGATCGATTCGGCGGGCATCGCGCGCGGGCGCGGGCACATCGAGCATTCCACCGCGCGCGCCCTGTCCGGCGGGAAGCTCGACGAAGCGGGCCGCGCGGAACTGCTCGGCCGTATCAGCTACGGCACGGCGCTGGCCGATCTGGCCGAGGTCGATCTGGTGATCGAGGCGGTGCCGGAAAGCCTGGAGCTCAAGGCCGAGGTCTTCGCGCAGCTGGACAAGATCGTCAAACCGGAGGCGGTGTTCGCGTCCAACACGTCCTCGTTGTCGGTCACCGAAATCGGGGTGCACACGGCGCGGCCGGGCAAGGTGGTCGGGCTGCACTTCTTCAACCCGGCGCCGGTGCTCGGTTTCGTCGAGGTCGTGCGCACCGTGGTCACCGAGCCGGACGTGGTGGCCGGCGTGGTCGCGTTCGCCGAGCGGCTGGGTAAGACACCGGTGGTGATCGGGGACCGCGCGGGGTTCATCGCGAACGCGCTGTTGTTCGGCTACCTCAACCACGCGGTGCGGATGTTCGAGCAGCGGTACGCCACCCGCGAGGACCTCGACGCCGCGATGCGCTACGGCTGCGGGTACCCGATGGGGCCGCTGGCTTTGCTGGACCTGATCGGGCTGGACACCGCGTACGAGATCCTCGATTCGATGTACCACCAGTCGCGGAACCGGCTGCACGCGCCGGCGCCGCTGCTCAAGCAGATGATCACCGCCGGGCTGCTGGGGCGGAAGAGCGGGCGCGGGTTCTACACCTACGACGCGCCGGATTCCCCGGTGGTGACCGATTCCGCGACGGGTTCCTCCATAGTGGACACTCCGGTTCGCGAGGTCCGCAAGGTGGGTGTGGTCGGCACCGGCACGATGGCCACCGGCATCGTGGAAGTGTTCGCCAAACGCGGGCACGACGTCGTTCTGCGTGCCCGCACGGCGGAAAAGGCCGAAGCCGCGGTGGCGAAGGTGGCCAAATCGGTCGGTCGCGCGGTGCGCAAGGGCAAGCTGTCCGAGTCCGACGCCGCGGCCGTGCTCGCCAGGATCACGCCGGTCACCGAGTTCGCCGAACTGTCCGAAGTGGACCTCGTGGTGGAGGCCGTCGCCGAGGAACTGGCCGTGAAGCAGGAGGTGTTCGCGGCGCTCGACGCCGTGGCGCGGCCGGGCGCGATCCTGGCGACCACCACGTCCTCGCTGCCGGTGATCGAATGCGCCGCCGCCACCGGGCGCCCGGCCGACGTGGTCGGCTTGCACTTCTTCAACCCCGCGCCGGTGATGAAACTGGTCGAGGTGGTGCACACGATTGCCACCGCGCCGGACGTGGTGGCGACCGCGCACCAGCTGTGCGAGTTGATCGGGAAGCATCCGGTGCACTGCGGCGACCGGGCCGGGTTCATCGTGAACGCGCTGCTTTTCCCGTACCTCAACGACGCGGTGAAGATGCTCGAAGGGCACTACGCCGACGCGGCCGACATCGACACCGCGATGAAGGTGGGCTGCGGGCTGCCGATGGGGCCGTTCGAACTGCTGGACGTGGTCGGCCTGGACGTCTCGCTGGCCATCGAGCGGACCCTGTACAACGAATTCCGCGAAGAGGGCTTCGCGCCCGCGCCGCTGCTGGAGCACCTCGTGACGGCGGGACGCCTCGGGCGGAAAACGGGCAAGGGCTTCAAGGACTACACGAACTAGCCGCAGCCGCAGGCGCCGCCGCAGCAGCCACCGCCCGAGGGCATCGACGCGGGCATCGACGCGGACGCGGAGCCGGTGAGCGAGACCGTGGTGAGGAGCTTGACCGTGTCCTCGTGGCCGTCCGGGCAGGTCGCGGGCGCGCCGGACTCGCTCATCGGGCGGTTCACCTCGAAGGTGCCGGTGCATTCGCGGCAGCGGTAGGCATAAGTCGGCATGCGCCCATTATCGCCCCAGGAAGTGCGAAGGCGGGAGTGTCCCTGTCAAGCTGGGGTCGTGGATCTGCCCAAGCTGCAAGTCCGGCCGCATCTGGCCGAGGTGGTGCCCTCGGTACTCGCCGTCCTCGGTGCGCGCGGGTTTTCCGACACTCTGGGGCTCGCGCCCGTTTCCAGCGCTTGTGTCCTCCTCGTCGACGGGCTCGGCTGGGAGCTGCTGCGCGAGCACGCCGCGCACGCCCCGGTGCTCGCGTCGCTCGCCGCGAGGGAGTTGCAGGTCGGCTATCCGGCCACGACGGCGGCCGGGCTGGCCGCGATCGGCACCGGGCTCGCGTCCGGCGAACACGGGATGGCCGGCTACACCTTCGAAGTCCCCGGCGTCGGGGTGCTCAACGCGCTTCGCTGGTGCGGGCATCCGGGCGGGCCGGACCTGGGGGAGAGGTTGCCGCCGGAGCAGGTGCAGCCGCTGGACACCACGTTCAGCCGCGCCGTCGAGTCCGGCATCGACGCCTGCGTGGTGTCCGACGCCCAGTTCGCGAACTCGGCGTTGACGAGGGCCGTGCAGCGCGGCGGCCGCTACGTCGGCGTGCACGCGCTCGGCGACCTCGCCGCGGCGGTGATCGCGGAACTGGGGAAGGGCACCGGTTTCTGCTACGCCTACCACAGCCAGCTGGACACGATGGGCCATCTGTACGGGCCGGGTTCGTCCGCCTGGTGCCTGCAGCTGCGGCAGGTGGACCGGCTGGTCGAGTCCATTGTGGAGAGTCTGCCCGACGGCGGGATGCTCGCGGTGGTGGCCGATCACGGGATGGTGGCGCTCGACGAGACTTCGCTGGATCTGGACGCCGTGCCGGAGCTGGCCGACGGCGTGCGCGCGCTGGCGGGCGAGGCGCGGGCGCGGCACGTGTACGCGGAGCCGGGCGCCGAGGCCGCGGTTTTGGCCGCCTGGCGGGAAAAGCTCGGCCCGAACGCGTGGGTGGCCGAGCGCGAGGAGGCCGTCGAGGCTGGCTGGTTCGGCCCGCGCGTCAGTGACCGCGTACGGCCCCGGATCGGCGACATCGTGGCGGCGGCCAAAGGCAACTTCGGGATGTTGCGGCGCACGGCCGAGCCGATCGAGTCGTCGCTGATCGGCCAGCACGGCTCGCTGACCACCGCCGAACAGCTCGTGCCGCTGGCGCTCGCCACCCGGTGATCACTTCCGGGCGGAGAACTCGATGACCCGCCCCGGCTCGCGGGAGACGTGCACGTCGCGGAACCCGGCGCGGGCCAGCCTGTCGGGGAGCGTCGAGTGATCCAGCACGTTCATGATGTCGCCGACGTGCAGCAGCCGGAACCCAAGACTGAGCTGGCTGTCGGTACCGCGAAGCAGCCCGCCAGGCCGCAGCACCCGGTGTGCCTCGGCGAAGATGGTGTCCTGCAAGGCTTTCGTGGGCACGTGATGCATCATCGTGAAGCACACGACGGCGGAGAACCGCCCGTCCTCGAAGGGCATCGCGGCGCCGTCGCCGTGCACGATCTCCGCGCGCCCGCGGAACTTCTGCTCGAGCAGCTCGGCCGAGGCCTCGTCGACCTCCAGTGCGGTGAGCGAATGCCCGCCCTCGGCGAGCACGCTGGTGGTGGCGCCGAAGCCCGGGCCGACTTCCAGCACGTCGTCACCGAGGTCGAAGCCGTCGAGGCTGCGCGGCAGGCTCTCGGCGACGCCGTCGGCCCACGCCTTCGAGGCGCACAGCTTGCGGTGGAGGAAATTCATCGGCATGAACCGAATCTAGGGTGGCCGGACCACGATAGGCTGCCAACCGATGTCGCAGGACGGACAGAGCGTGCTGCTCGGGAACATGGACCTCCCGGCGGGAACGTGGTTCCCGTGGCACAGCCATGCCGAGCATCAGCTGGTGTGGGCGCCGCGCGGGGTGGTCACGGTCGAGGTCGGCAGCGCGCACTGGGTGCTGCCGCCGACGAGGGCGCTCTGGCTGCCGGGCCGCACCTGGCATCGCACCGGCGCGTCCGGCCGGATCCGGCTGATGGGCATCTACGCCGATCCGGAGCGCTGCCCGGTGAGCTGGCCCGAGCCGCGGTTGATCCCGGTCCGGCCGGTGCTGCGCGAGCTCTTGGGGCACCTGATCAAACCCGGCCTGGACGCCGAAGCGCGGGACCGCGCCGAGCAGGTGGTCTTCGATCTGCTGGAGCCGATGGACGCGGTGCCGATCATCGTGCCGATGCCGGAGGATCCGCGTGCGCTCCGGGTGGCCGAGGCCGTGCTGCGGGATCCGGCGGACCGGCGCGGGCTGGCGGAATTCGGCGGTGAGGTCGGGGCGAGCGCGCGGACACTGGCGCGGATCTTCCTCGCGCAGTGCGGAATGTCGTTCGGGCGCTGGCGCACGCAGGCCAGGCTTCGGGCCTGTCTTCCTTGGCTGGCAACGGGAATGCCGCTGGACGGCGTCGCGCGCCGGGCGGGTTATTCGTCGCCGAGCGCGTTCGTCGCCGCCTTCCGCCGTGCTGTCGGGGTGACGCCGGGGGAGTACTTCAGGCAGCCACCCGTAAGCCGTCCAGCATCACCTTGAGCATGCGCTCGGCGGCCTCGGGATTGCCGTCGGAAGCGACGGCGACCCCGTGGCCCATCCGCAGGAGATCCGGCGCTTCGATGTCGGCGCGGACGAGCCCGGCCTCCTGCGCGGGTCGGACCAGCGCGTCGGCGGCCTCCCAGAGCTGGACCCGGCACAGCTTGAAGGTTTCGGCGTCCTTGTCCATCGCGGCCTTGAGAGTGGCCGCCAGCCCGCGTTTCGCGAGCGCGAACTTCAGCTGCGCCCGCATCCACTCCAAGAGCGCGCCGAGCGGCTCGTGCGACTCGCGCAGTTCGCCGGCGAGATCGCACAGCTGCTGGATGTCGTCCCGGTAGACGGCTTCGATCAGCGTCTCGCGGCAGGGGAAGTGGCGGTACAGCGTCCCGGGCCCGACGCACGCGCGACGGGCGATGTCGTCCATCGGGGCTTCGGGGCCCTGCTCGGCGAACACCTCGCGCGCGGTGGCGAGGAGCCGCTCGTAGTTGCGTCGCGCGTCCGCGCGCATCGGCCGCGATGCCGAGGTTCCCACGTGCCCTCCCGGTGGAAGCGGACGGATTCTCCGGATACGCTTGCGCAAGCGGAGACTTTCTCCATATGATAGCTCCAGTAGAAGCGGAGAGTCTGTCCGCTTACTTTCGCGCACCCCAATGGAGCTTTCTTGTCCGAAAGAACGCTGTCCGCACACACCCCGGTGCTCAGCGGTGGCCGGACCCGGCCGCGGCGGACCGGGATAGTCCTGGCGGTCCTGCTGACCTGCCAGCTCATGATCATCCTGGACGCGACGGTCATGAACGTGGCGCTGCCGCGCATCCAGGCCGACCTCCACTTCAGCCAGACCGGCCTGTCGTGGGTGCTCAACGCCTACACGCTCGTGTTCGGCGGGCTGCTGCTGCTCGGCGGCCGCATGGGGGACTACTTCGGCAGGCGCCGGACGTTCCTCGCCGGGATCACCCTGTTCACCCTCGCCTCGCTGGCCGGCGGCCTCGCCGACTCGGCGACGTGGCTGCTCGTCGCGCGGATCGTGCAGGGCCTCGGCGCGGCCGCCGCGGGCCCGAGCACGCTCGCGCTGATCGCCACCACCTTCACCGAAGCGCGCGAACGGATGCGCGCGCTCGCCCTGTTCTCCGGGATGTCCAACGCCGGGCTCGCCGTGGGGCTCCTCCTCGGCGGGCTGCTGACCGAATGGCTGTCCTGGCGCTGGGCGCTGTTCATCAACGTCCCGTTCGGCCTGTTCGCCGTGGTGCTCGGCCTGCGGCACCTGGCCGATCCGCCGCGGCGGCGGGCCGGGCTCGACCTGCCGGGCGCGATCACCGCCACCGGTGGCGTCGCCGCGATCGTCTACGGGTTCATCAGCGCCGCGTCCGAGGGCTGGGGCACCACGACCACGCTCGTCTCGCTCGCTGTCGGACTCGTGCTGCTCGCCGCGTTCGTGGTGATCGAGGTCCGCGCCCCGCAACCGCTGATGCCACTGCGGTTGTTCAAGGACCGCAACCGCGCCACCGCCTACGTGAACTTCTTCCTCGGGCCGATGGCCGGGATGTCGATGTTCTTCTTCCTGACCCAGTACCTGCAGGACGTGCGCGGATTCACCGCGCTGCAGACCGGGTTCGCGTTCCTGCCGATGGCGCTGCTGGTGTTCACGCTCAGCCGGTTCATCCCGCGGCTGCTGCCGCGCTTCGGGCCGAAGCCGACCGCGCTGGCCGGCACGCTGTCCATGATCGCCGGGGTGCTGGTGCTGACCCAGCTGACGACGGGATCCGGCTACTTCCCGCTGGTGCTCGTGCCGATGGTGCTGATGGGAATCGGGATGGGGCTCGCCTTCGCCCCGCTCAACGTGATCATCATGGGCAGCGTCCCTCCGGAGGACGCGGGCGCGGCGGGCGGCGTGCTGCAGACGATGCAGCAGACCGGCGCCACGCTCGGGCTCGCGATCCTCGTCACCGTGTTCGGTTCGGCGACGCGGGGAGTGGCAGGCTCGCCGCAGGAAGTGCTGGTCACGGGCATGACGCACGCCTTCGTCGCGGCGGCGGTGATCGCGGCCTGTGCCTTCGCCGTCGCGCTGACCTTCAAGCGCACCCGCTAACCTGCGGGTCGTGCCCCGCAGAAACCGTCCACACCGCGGCCGCCCCGAGAACACCGATCTCGGGGCGGCTGCGGGCTGGGCGCGTGCGGAGTCCGGGGCCGACGGGGAATGGCTCGTGCGCAGCGTTCCCGGCTCACAGGCGACCAAGATCTACCGCTGCCCCGGCTGTGACCACGAGATCGCGGTCGGCATCCCGCACGTGGTGGCGTGGCCCGCCGACGAAACGGGCTCCGTCGCCGACCGGCGGCATTGGCACCGCGCCTGCTGGCAGGCCCGCGCACGGCGTGGCCCCACCCGCCGCCGTTTCTAGTCCCGCCGGAAGTGCCTGGTCAGCATGCCCGCGTAGAACGACTCCGAGTACGTCGAGAAACCCAGCCGCCGCGCGACCCGCAGCGAGGGTTCGTTCCTGAGGTAGACGCTGATCTGCACCGGGTACTGCGGCAGATGCTCGTCCGCCCACGCGATCACCGCGCGGGACATCTCCGTGGCGTAGCCCTGGCCCCACGCCTCCGGCCGGAAGCGGTAGTAGAGGTTGAGCACCTTCTCCGCGCCGAACTCGCGCAGCTGCAGCCCGCCGACCCCGGCGAACCAGCCGGTCTCCAGCTCGATCACCGCCACGTAGCAGATTCCGAGCTCGGCCCAGTCCGCCAGCCAGGACTCGAACTTCTCCTCGGTCTCGGCCCGGCCGGGCGGCTCCACGTTGTGGACGTTCGCGCGCGGATCGGTCTGGATCTCCACGACCGTCTCGCGGTCGGCCGCCGTCAGTGGGCGCAGCAGCAGCCTGCAGGTCCGCAGCTCGGTGAATCCGCTCGTCACAGGGGAAGACGCTAGCGCGGCCCGTCCGACACAATGAGGCACATGGCCGATCTTCCCCTGCTCCTGCTGCACGCCTTCCCCGCCGACGCCCGGATGTGGCAGCGCGTACGGGATCCGCTGTCGGCGCGGCTCCGGCTGATCACCCCCGACCAGCGCGGCCTCGGCCGGTCGCCGTTGCCGGAGACAGGGCGTGAGCCGGACCTTGCCGACGCCGCCCGCGACGTGCTCGCCCTGCTCGACAAGCTCGAGCTGGAGAAGGTGGTGCTCGGCGGCTGCTCGATGGGCGGCTACCTGGCCATGGCCGTGCTGCGCGCGGCGCCCGAACGCGTCGGCGGACTCGTGCTGATCGACACGAAGGCGAGCGCGGACGCGCCCGAGGCGGCCGCCAACCGCCGCAAGATCGCCGAACGGGCCGAGTCGGAGGGCGTCACGGGCTGGCTCGCCGAATCGATGCTGCCGAACCTGCTCGCCGAGAACGCCACGCCCGACGTGGTGGAAACGGTGCGCGAGATCATCGACTCGCAGCCGCCCGCCGGCGTCGCGTGGGCCGCCCGCGCGATGGCCGTCCGCCCGGATTCCCTTGATGTACTGGCGAAAGCCGACGTGCCGGCGCTGGTCGTGGTCGGCGAGCAGGACAAACTCACCCCGCCGGAGCAGGCCAAGGCGATGGCCGAGGCACTGCCCGGCGCCGAGCTGGCCGTGCTTCCCGGAGTCGGCCACCTGACGCCGCTCGAAGATCCGGACGGCGTCAGCGACGCGATCCTGCGCCGCTTCAGCTGAGCCGGAAGTACTCGTCCACCGCTTCGCGCGCACCGGCGAGCCGCTCGGGGAAACGCCGGGCGACCACGAACTGCCAGCACGCCGCGAACAACCGGCGCAGCCGCGAATACGCGGCCAGCAGGTCCTCGTCGGGCGGGTCCGGATAGCCGCGGAGCGACTCGGGCGAGCGCATCGCCAGGCACGCCACGTCCCAGGCGACCGGCCCGTGCCAGGTGTCCTCGAAATCGAGCCAGCGGGGTCCGTCCGGGGTCATCAGCAGGTTCGACGCGTGCGCGTCCCCGTGCAGTGCCTGCGCCGGCGTGTCCGGCGAAGCGAAGCGATGACTCGCTCCGCTTCGCCGGACACGCGGGAATCCCCGGCGAAGGCGGCTATCCGGCGCAGCTCGGCGACGGGCCCTTCTCCTGCTTCGCCGGGAAAATCGCGCAACGCGTGGTGCAGTTCTCCCAGCAGCGCGCCCGTTTCGGCGGGTTCGAACCGGTGCGCGGGATCGTGACGTGTGAAACGCCACAGTGTCACCGGAAGCCCGTTCGCGAAGTGCGGTCCCGGGTCTTCCAGCGGTGGAATGACCGGTGCGTCCCGCTCCGCGAGGAAAGCGGAGACCGCCACGTCACGGGCCATCCACGCGGTGGGATCGGGCCGCGAGAACAGCGTTGTCGCCGGTACCCGCGCGACCGCCGGACCCAGTTTCACCAGCACGTTCGACCGCGCGGCGAGGATTTCCGGCGCCCCGCACGGCAGTCCGCGGCGGCGCGCGACCTCGGTCGCGGCGGCGAGCGCGGCGGTGACGTGGCCGTCAACCATCGCGTGATCTTCCCAGCCGGTGCGCACCGCCCCCGGAGGCGGGGGATACGATCCGATCGGCCACCGAGGTGGCCGTTGACCAACATCGAGGTTTGAAGTCCTTGGAGGCAGGAGTGACAGCCGTAGCCCCGCAGCCGATCGTCACGCGGCCGTATCCGGCGCCGGACGCGGCCAAGGGTTCGTTCCTGCTGCGGTTGTTCCGCACGACGGACCACAAGCAGATCGGCATCATGTACCTGGTCACGTCGTTCGCCTTCTTCATGGTCGGCGGCGCGATGGCGATGCTGATCCGCACCGAGCTGGCGCGCCCAGGGCAGCAGTTCCTGTCCCAGGAGCAGTACAACCAGCTGTTCACCATGCACGGCACGATCATGCTGCTGCTCTACGCCACCCCGATCCTCTTCGGGTTCGCGAACTTCGTGATGCCGCTGCAGATCGGCTCGCCGGACGTGGCCTTCCCGCGGCTGAACGCCTTCTCCTACTGGCTGTACCTGTTCGGCGGGATCATCGTGGTCTCGGGCTTCCTGACCCCGGGCGGCGCCGCCGACTTCGGCTGGTTCGCCTACACCCCGCTCTCGGACGCCATCCACTCGCCGGGCGTCGGCGCGGACATGTGGATCGCCGGCCTCGCGGTCTCCGGTCTCGGCACCATCCTCGGCGCGGTCAACATGGTCACCACCATCGTCTGCCTCCGCGCGCCCGGCATGACCATGTACCGGATGCCGATCTTCACCTGGAACATCCTGATCACCTCGATCCTGGTGCTGCTCGCGTTCCCGATCCTGACCGCCGCGCTGCTGGGCCTGATGGCCGACCGGCACATCGGCGCGCACGTGTTCGACCCCGCCAACGGCGGCGTGATCCTGTGGCAGCACCTGTTCTGGTTCTTCGGCCACCCCGAGGTGTACATCGTGGCGCTGCCGTTCTTCGGCATCGTCTCCGAGATCTTCCCGGTGTTCTCCCGCAAACCGGTCTTCGGCTACAAGGGCCTGGTCTGGGCGACGCTGTCGATCGCGGCGCTGTCGGTCGCGGTGTGGGCGCACCACATGTACGCCACCGGCGCCGTGCTGCTGCCGTTCTTCTCGTTCATGACCTTCCTGATCGCGGTGCCCACCGGCGTCAAGTTCTTCAACTGGATCGGCACCATGTGGAAGGGGCACCTGACCTTCGAGACGCCGATGATCTTCTCGATCGGCTTCCTCGTCACGTTCCTCTTCGGCGGGCTGACCGGCATCCTGCTGGCCGCGCCCGCGATCGACTTCCACGTGTCGGACAGCTACTTCGTGGTGGCGCACTTCCACTACGTGCTCTACGGCACGATCGTGTTCGCCACCTTCGCCGGGATCTACTTCTGGTTCCCCAAGATCACCGGCCGGATGATGGACGAGAAGCTGGGCAAGCTCCACTTCTGGACCACGTTCATCGGCTTCCACACCACGTTCCTGGTGCAGCACTGGCTCGGTGCCGAGGGCATGCCCCGCCGGTACGCGGACTACCTGGCCACCGACGGGTTCACCACGCTGAACACGATCTCCACCATCGGCGCGTACATCCTGGGCGCCTCCACGCTGCCGTTCATCTACAACGTGTTCAAGAGCTACCGCTACGGCGAGCTCGTCACGGTGGACGACCCGTGGGGCTACGGCAACTCGCTGGAGTGGGCCACCTCGTGCCCGCCGCCGCGGCACAACTTCACCGAGCTGCCCCGGATCCGTTCCGAGCGCCCGGCGTTCGAACTGCACTACCCGCACATGGTCGAGCGGCTGCACGCCGAGGGCGAGATCGGGTTCACCGGCAAGCCGAGGGTGCACGCGGCCCAGCCGAAAGCGGGCTCGCAGGGGCTCACCGAGGCGGTCGTCCCGGGTGACCACGACAAGGACAACGCGGGCGAGCAGTGACCGCGGGCCCTCGGCCGACGTGACGGAACACGCGTCCACCGGGGCCGCAGGACATGAGAACGTGGAGCCGGGCAAAACGCCTGGCTCCACGTTTTTGTTCGGGTAGATGAGGAAGGCAGCCTTGAGCGAGCTGACGCCGGTTTTGATCACGACGACGGGGCCGGACAAGCCGGGGGTCACCTCCGTGCTGTTCGCCGCGCTGACCCGGCACGGCGTGGAGATGCTGGACGTCGAGCAGGTCGTCATCCGCGGGCAGCTGACGCTGGGTGTGCTGGTCGGCGTCGCGGACGACCCCGAGGGCGTGCAGGAGGCCGTCGAGCAGGCGATGGCGACCGTGGACATGCGGGTCGACGTGCGCATCGGCGACGAGATCGGGGAGGACCCGTTCGCGCCCGCGCGCCAGGGTTCCTCGCACGTCGCCGTCATCCTGGGCCGCCCGCTGACGGCCCGCGCCTTCACCGACGTGGCGCGGCGGCTGGCCGCGCTGGGCGCCAACATCGACGCCATCCGCCGCATCGCCGACTACCCGGTCACGGGCCTCGAGGTGCACATCTCGGTGCCCGACGACACCGAGCACGCGGACGCCGAACTGCGCTCGGTGCTGGCCGACGTCGCCTCGCAGGGCGGGCTCGACATCGCGATCGAGCGGGCCGGGCTGGCGCGGCGCGCCAAGCGGCTCATCGTGTTCGACGTGGACTCGACGCTCATCCAGGGCGAGGTCATCGAGATGCTCGCCGCGTACGCCGGGGTGGAGCCGCAGGTCCGCGAGATCACGGATGCCGCGATGCGCGGCGAGCTGAACTTCACCGAGTCGCTGGAGCGGCGCGTCGGCCTGCTCGCGGGGCTGCCCGAATCGGTGCTGGACGAGGTGGCCGGGACGATCCTGCTGACCCCGGGCGCCCGCACCACGGTGCGCACGCTGAAGCGGCTCGGCTATCGCTGCGGGGTCGTGTCCGGGGGCTTCCGCCGGATCATCGACCAGATCGTGGACGACCTCGGGCTGGACTTCGCGGCGGCCAACGAGCTGGAGGTCGTGGACGGCAAACTCACCGGGCGCGTGGTCGGCGACATCATCGACCGCGAGGGCAAAGCCGTGGCGCTGCGCCGGTTCGCCGGGGAGTACGGCATCCCGCTGGCCCAGTGCGTGGCGGTCGGCGACGGCGCGAACGACATCGACATGCTGCACGCGGCCGGGATGGGCGTGGCGTTCAACGCCAAGCCGGCGCTGCGCGAGGTGGCGGACACGGCGCTGTCGTTCCCGTACCTGGACGCGGTGCTGTTCGTCCTCGGCGTGACCCGTGCGGAGGTCGAAGCCGCGGACGCGGCCGACGGGCTCGAACTGTCGCGGCCATGAGTCTCCTCGAACCGCTCGCGGCGCGTTACGCGTACTGGCTTGGCTTGCCCGCCAAGGAAACCGCGTTGCCCGAGGCGTCGCCGGAAGAAGTCCGGGCGATGCCGGTGATCCTGCGCATGGAGAAGTCCACGCCGCCAGGCCGCACGCCGTTGCTCGAGGCAGCGGCGAGCGCCGCGCTGGCGGTGTGCCTCGACGAGCGCGCCCAGCCGGGCGGGGAGTGGCACGAGCCTGTGCGGGAGTGGGTGTCCGGGCACATCCGCAAGGTCTCGCGCCGGGCGCGTGGACTGCATTGGCAAGTGGCGCAAGAGTTTCCGGGCGTGACCGTGAGCGTCGAGGGCGCCGAGGCGCGGGCGCTGGTGCCGGGCCGGGTGGTGGACGTGCCGAAGGAGATCGCGCGGCTGCAGATCCAGGGCAGCGACCTCCCGCCCGACGAGCCGCCCGCGGCGTCGCCGGAGCTGCCGGTGCTGTGGCTGAACCCGGAGGTCTCGATGACCGTGGGCAAAGCGGCCGCCCAGGTCGGCCACGGCACGATGATCCTCGCTTCGCTGCTGGGCGACGCGGAACTGGCCGCGTGGGGCGAACACGGGTACAGGTGCTCCGTCCGCACGCCCACGGTGGCGCAGTGGAAGGCGCTGCACCCGGGCGAAGATCCGGAGGGCGCGTGGCGGGAACGCCGGGTGGTCGCGGTGCGCGACGCGGGTTTCACGGAGGTCGATCCCGGCACCGTGACGGTGCTCGCCCACTACCCGGGATAGCGGAACAACGGCGGTCCCGCGGCGGTTCCACCGGCATGGGATTGGATGTGCAGCGCGTCGGCGAGCACGAGTTCGTCGGGCGCAACGAGCGGGGTGCCGAGGTCAAGATCGGGCGCAAGGGCGCGGAGGGCGCGTTCTCGCCCGCCGAGTTGCTGCAGATCGCGGCCGCGGGGTGCAACGCGGTGACGGCCGAGCAACTGATCACGCGCCGCGTCGGTGAGGATTCCCGGTTCCGGGTGGACGTTTCCGCGGACCGGCGGGAAGGCGCCTCGGAACTGGACGCGGTGCACGTCAAGTTCGACGTCGACCTCGGCGACCTGCCCCAGGAAGACCGCGAAGCCCTCGCCACGGCCGTCGACCGCGCGATCGAACGCCTCTGCACGGTGAGCCGCACGCTGAAGAAGGGCATCCCCGTCCTGGAGGAATTCCCCGGACGCGCTTGACGCCCGTCTTTGCCCTTCCCGTCGATGTGTTGGCCGTTCCCGTTGGCGTGTTGGCCGCTCCGGTTGGCGTGTTGGCCGCCGTCGGTGGCCAACACGCCAACCGCGCGAGCCGACAGACACTCGCGGACGGCACGGGCCAACTCGCGCGCGGGACGGGCCAACACGCCGACGGGAGGGGCCAACTCGCGGACGGGAGGGGCCAACACACGATGGGCGAGTTGGCCAGGCTGGTCGCGGGGTTGTTGCCCGACAAGGACTTCGCGAGGGCGGCCGCGTTTTCGATCGCCTGCGCGGCGCCGTGGGCCAGGAACGGCAGTATCGGGTGGCAGGCGTCGCCGACCAGCGTCGTCGCGCGAGTGGACCACCGGGTAATCGGTTCCCGGTCGTAGCGGTCCCAGCGGTGGGCGGGCGTGCGCAGGCGTTCGAGTAGCCCGGGGCAACTCCGGTCCGAACACCGAGAAAACCTGTCGTCGATGCGCACGGCGAGCTCCCACTTGACGAGCGAAGCGCGGTTCTCCCAGTGCGGAAACCTTGTGGCCAGCGGCGAAACCGCCACGGGCGCCGGTGCCGCCTCCAGGCCGAGGCTCGCCGGCAGCCTGGTGGCGTTCGGTCCTGTTTGGACGCCGGCACCGGCCTCGCCGGACCCCGCGGTTGTCTAGTTCGTGGAGGTTTTTTCGGCCTTCCAGACCACATACGCCTCGTCCGCGTCGGTGGTCATGGCCTCGACGAACTTGTCGTTGTCGAAACCGGGCAGGCTCTGCAGCCGTTCGATGAGCGCGTCCGCGGCCGGGTCGCCGCTGGGCACCGCGGTGCCCTTGCCGTCCGCGCCGGCGAGCATGAGGAACACGTCCTCTTTCCACGGGCCTTCGGGAATCACTCTGATCACCACGGCGGACAGTTCCGCCCAGGTGACCGACTCCTCGCTCCCGTCGGCGAGCTGACGGCGCACCCCGATGTCGTCGACACTGACCGAACGCGACTTCGCGTGTGGCGGGTCCTGTGACACGGTGCTCCTTCTTCTTACGTTCCTTTTACGGTAGCGCCGCTTCTTGTGAGCCGTCAGGCGGGGGCGGCGGCGTCCAGCCTGCGCAGCGCGGCACGCGCGATTTCCGGGTCCGTGGTCGGCCAGAACGGCGGCAGCGAAGCCTTGAGGAAACTGCCGTAGCGCGCCGTCGCGAGCCGCGAGTCCAGCACCGCCACCACGCCGCGGTCGCCGACCGAACGGTGCAGCCGCCCCGTGCCCTGCGCGAGCAGCAGCGCGGCGTGCGTGGCCGCGACGGTGAGAAAACCATTGCCGCCACGGGCTTCCACGGCACGCTGGCGAGCGGAGGACACCGGATCGTCCGGCCGGGGGAACGGGATGCGGTCCACCAGCACCAGTTGCAGCGACGGCCCTGGCACGTCCACGCCCTGCCACAGCGACAACGTGCCGAACAGGCACGTGCGTGCGTCGTCGGCGAACTTGCTCACCAGCAGCGACGTGGTGTCCTCACCCTGGCAGAGGATGGGGTACTTGACCTTGTCCCGCAGCTCCTCGGTGGCCTGCTTCGCCGCGCGCATGGACGAGAACAGGCCGAGCGTGCGCCCGCCGGCCGCGTCGATCAGCTCCGCGATTTCGTCCAATGTGGACGGCTGGAGTCCGTCGCGTCCCGGCGGCGGCAGATGTTTGGCCACGTAGAGGATGCCGTTGCGCCGGTGGTCGAACGGCGAGCCGACGTCGAGTCCGGTCCACTTCAGCGTCTCGGCATCCGACGGTGGGGCCTTGTCCGTCGCCGTGCCCTCGGCCTTTTCCACTTTCGCCTGCTCCGGCGGCAGACCCCATTGCCGCGCCAGCGTGTCGAAGGCGCCGCCGAGGGTGAGGGTGGCCGACGTCAGCACCGTGGTGGTGCTGCCGAAAACGCGCTCGCGCAGCAGGCCCGCCACCGACAGCGGGGCGACGTGCAGCGAGGGCGGGCGGTTGCTCATGCCGTAGCGGTCCGAATTCAGCCAGACGACGTCGCGCTGATGCGCCGCGTCCTCCTCGAACGCCTCCAGCAGCCTCGTCGCCGTGTCGTGCACTTCCTCCAGCTGCGAACGGGCGAGCTTGCGGGCCGTGGCCTCCTCGACGTCCTCCTTGCGATCCGAACCCAGCGCGGTGATGCACGCGTGCGCGGCGTCGCGGATCGCCGTGACCGATCCCGCCAGCGGTTTCGGCAGGCTGTCCATCCGGCCCGGCGGCAGGTCCTCGATGATCATGGCGAGCCCTTCGCTCGCCTCCTGCAACCGGTCGGCGATGTCGGCGTCGATCAGCTTGCCGCAGCGGCGGACCGCGATCGCGACCATCGCCGCGGTCAGCTCCCCGGTGGCCACCGACGTGACCCTGTCCACCAGTTCGTGCGCCTCGTCCACGATCACGAGGTCGTGCTCGGGCAGCACCTGGTAGCCCTGCAGCGCGTCGATGGCCAGCAGCGCGTGGTTGGTGACCACCACGTCCGCCTTGCCGGCCTCGGCGCGGGCGCGCTCGGCGAAGCAGTCCGTGCCGATGGGGCAGCGGGACGCGCCGAGGCATTCCCTCGCGGTGACCGAAACCTGGCGCCACGCCTGCTCGCTGACGCCGGGCACCAGCTCGTCACGATCCCCGGTTTCGGTGTCGGAGGCCCATTCCCGCAGCCTGCCGACCTCCTTGCCCAGCCGGGAAACGGCGAACGGGTCGAACAGGCCGGGATCCTCCGGCTCCTCCGGGGCGCCGGTGTCGAGCCGGTGCAGGCACAGGTAGTTGCGGCGGCCCTTGAGGATGGCGAACGTCGGCGTGTGGCCGAGCGGCTTCTTCAGCGCCTTCGCCAGCCGCGGCAGATCCCTGTCCACCAGCTGGCGCTGCAGCGCGATGGTGGCCGTGGAGACGACGACGGTGGTGTTCTTGACCATCGCGTGCCGGATCGCGGGCACCAGGTACGCCAGCGACTTCCCGGTGCCGGTGCCCGCCTGCACCGCCAGGTGCTCGCCGGTGCGCAGCGCGCGGCCGACCGCCTCCGCCATCTCGACCTGGCCCGGCCGCTCGGCACCGCCGAGCGCCTCCACCGCGTGGGAGAGGAGTTCGTTGACACCGGGGAGGTCACGGGAGGGCGGCACGGAGACCAACGGTACCGGGCGGCTCTGACAACTCCCGCGCCCTCCTCGGCGCGGCGGCCCGCCGGATCCACTCGACCGAGTGGTATCCGCTCAGGTGCCTCCAGCTTGACGATCACCCGGCCGATGACGAGGCAGGAATATTGCCGGTCCGATCGAAAGCAGGCCAACCGGCTGAACCGGCGGCCGATCGACGCCACGCGATCGCCGTGGCTGCCGATTGGACCGGCAATGATCAACACAGCTCTGATTTTGAAGGGAGTGGCACATGCGGAGGTCCACGGGGGTCGCGGCGATGGCGCTGTGCCTGGCGGCCTTGCCCGCGACGGCGAGCGCGGACCAGATCTCGGGCAGCGGCGCGGGATCGGTCGGCGCCGTGGACATCGCGGTCGGCCAGCAGACAGCGCACCAGGACCCGCTCGCGCCGTGCGAGGTGGACAAGACGGCCGAGAACCGCAGCGACCCGGTCACGGTCGGCACGACCACCAAGTTCGGGCTGGGCAGCACCACCTGCAAGCGCAATGACGACGGCACGGTGAGCGTGCAGGTGTCCGGGCAGCGGTTCGAGACCACGGTGCTGAAGCAGTTCGGCGGCCCGGTGATCACGGCGCGCACGTTCAAATCCGGCTGCAACAGCACGGCCAACGGCAGCAACGGTTCGATGGAGCTGGGCACCGTCACCGGCGTCACGGTCCCGCAGAACATCCCGGCGAACTACGTCGTGACCATCCCCGGCGCGAACGGCGCGCCGCCGCTGGCCGAGGTCGTGCTCAACGAGCTGATCGTGCCGACACCGGCGGACGGCAGTCTCGTCACGCACGCCATGCACATCAAGCTGTTCCCGCAGGGCGGCCCGGCGTCGGGGGACATCCTCGTCGGCACCGCCGTCTGCGCTCCGTACGGCGGCTGACCGAGCGCGCGGGGCCCTTCGCGGGCCCCGCGCCTCAGGCGAACTTCGCGGCGAGCGTGGCCAGTTGCGAGGCGCGGTGGCCCAGTTCGTCGAGCCTGCCGCCGCTGAGCGCGTCGCCGATCAGCTGGCAGCCCGCGCCCACGGCGAAGGCGCCCGCGCCGAGGTACGAGTCCACCTCGTCCAGCTCGATCCCGCAGGCGGGCACGAGCGGGATCTCGGGCAACGACGCGTGTACGGCCTGCACATACGACACTCCGCCGACCGGGCCCACCGGGAGCACCTTCACCACCGCCGCGCCGAGGCGCCAGGCCGAATCCACCTCCGTCGGCGTCAGCGCCCCGCACGCCACGGGCAGCCCGAAGAGCCGCGCCCTGTCCAGCAGTTCGGCCGAAACCGTCGGCGTGGCGAGGAAATCGGCACCGGCCGAGACACAACTGTCCACATCGGACAGCGTGCGCACGGCGCCGGCGCCGACCATGGTGTCCGGGCCCAGTTCCTGCCGCAGCAGGCCGATCGCGTCCAGCGAACCCGGCGTTGCCAGCGAAACCTCGATCACCCGCAGGCCGCAGTCGTAGAGCACCTGCGCCGCATCGGGCAGGAACTCGGCGTCGTCCCCGCGCAGCATCGCGATCACCCTGGCCGCGGCGAGCCGCTCGCGGAACCGGATGTTCTGCTTCTTCAGCGCCGGCCGCATCAGCCGACCCGCGGGGTTCCGGTGAGCTCCACGCCTGCCTCGCGCAGGTCGCCGAGTGCCTTGTCCACGGTCTCCCGCGCGACGCCCGCCGTCAGGTCCAGCAGCACGCGCACGCTGAACCCCGCTTTGACGGCGTCGAGTGCTGTGGCGCGGACGCAGTGGTCGGTGGCGATGCCGACGACGTCGATCGTGCTCACCTCCTGTGCGCGCAGCCAGGGCGCCAGCTCCTGGCCGGACTCGGCGTGCCCCTCGAACCCGGAGTAGCCGTCGCTGTACTGCCCCTTGGAGAACACCGTCGAGATCGGCCCGACGTCCAGCGCCGGGTGGAAGGACGCGCCCGGCTTGCCCGCTTCGCAGTGCCGCGGCCAGGAGCGCACGTAGTCCGGGTTTTCGCTGAAGTGCGCGCCTGGGTCGATGTGGTAGTCGCGGGTGGCGACGACGTGCCGGTAGCCGCCCCGCGCGAGGTGCCCGGTGATGTCGGCGGCGACCTGCGCGCCGCCCGTCACCGCGAGCGAACCGCCCTCGCAGAAGTCGTTCTGCACGTCCACCACGATCAGTGCGTCGGTCATGTCCGCTCCTCGGTGAAGACGGTCGGGATCGCGGGTTCGCCGTGGGACAGTTTCAGCCCCTCCCACGGCAGGCTCACCAGGCCCTGGCGCAGCCGGCGCCGCCCGTCGTCCAGGGTGGGCAGATCGGCGGCCGGTTGTCCACCGGTCATCAGCGGGATCTGCAGTGCGCGGTCGTACTCGCCCAGCACGGGCTGTTCGCCGTGCTGGTGCACGACTTCCTCGATCGCCGTGCCCGTGGGTTTGTGGCGGCGCAGCGCGCCTTTGCGGCCACCGCGCGAAGCCTTGTTCTCGCTGCGCTTGGCGACCGGGCGGCCGTCCACCTCGACGAGCTTGTAGACCATGCCCGCGGTCGGCGCGCCGGAGCCGGTGACCACCGAGGTGCCCACGCCGTACGCGTCCACCGGCTCGGCGCGCAGCGCGGCGATGGCGTGTTCGTCGAGGTCGCCGGAGACGACGATGCGAGTGTCCTTGGCGCCAAGGGAATCCAGCTGTTCGCGGGCCTTGCGGGCGAGCACGCCGACGTCGCCGGAGTCGATCCGGATCGCGCCCAGCTCGGGGCCCGCGACCCGGACGGCGGTCTCGATGCCGCCGGTGATGTCGTAGGTGTCCACCAGCAACGTGGTGTCCGTGCCCATTTTTTCCACCTGTGCGGCGAAAGCCTGCTCCTCGTTGTCGTGGAGGAGCATGAAGGCGTGCGCGACGGTGCCGCGGGTGGGGATGCCGTAGCGGCGGCCGGCCTCGAGGTTCGACGTGGTCGCGAAACCGGCGAGGTACGCGGCGCGGGCGGCCGCGACCGCGGCCCACTCGTGCGTGCGGCGGCCGCCCATCTCGATGATCGGCCTGCCGTGCGCGGCGCCGGACATGCGCGCCGCGGCACCGGCGATCGCGCTGTCGTGGTTCAGGATCGAGAGCACCAGCGTCTCCAGCACGACGGCTTCGGAGAAGCTCGCGCGCACGGTCAGCACCGGGGAGCCGGGGAAGTACAGCTCCCCCTCGGGGTAACCCTCGATGTCGCCGGAGAACTCGTAGTCGGCGAGCCAGGCGAGGGTGCCGTCGTCGACCACCGCCGTCTCCGCCAGCTGCGTGAGCTCGGCGTCGGTGAAGCGGAAGTCCGCGATCGCGTCGAGCACCCGCGCGGTGCCCGCGACGACGCCGTAGCGCCGCCCGTCCGGCAGGCGGCGCGCGAAGACCTCGAACACGCACGGCCGGTCACCGGTGCCGTCGGCCAGCGCACTGCCGAGCATCGTCAGCTCGTAGTGGTCGGTCAGCAGGGCCGTGCTGCCCTGTGTCTCTCCGAAACCCATGCGCAAAATCTAACCGCCGGGCCCGGAGTCACCATTGCGGGTGGTCACGCGTGGTCGATACGGCGTTGGAGTGGTCCTGCGGCGGGTGCCGTCACCCGAACGGCGGCGACCACCGGCTCACCCCGTGCCGGTTCCGTGACAACATGGTCGCTATGACCACGCCTGTCGAATCGTCGCAGACGCAGGTTGAGCCCGCTGGGGCCGAGGCAGGGGCCCAGGACAGACCGTGGCAGACCGTCGTCTGGAACGACCCGGTCAACCTGATGTCCTACGTGACGTACGTGTTCCAGAAGCTGTTCGGCTACAGCCGGGACCACGCCACGAAGCTGATGCTCGACGTGCACCACAAGGGGCGCGCGATCGTGACCTCGGGTTCCAAGGAGAAGGTCGAGGGCGACGTGACGAAACTGCACGCCGCGGGGCTGTGGGCGACGATGGAGCAACCGTGAAAACCTGGACGCGCAAGGGCGAGCGCGTGCTCGCGGGGTTCGAGCAGCAGGAGGCCGCGGTGCTGCGCGGGCTCGTCTCCCAGATCGAGGACATGCTCCAGGCGCGTGCGGAGGAGACGCCGCAGGACGAGCTCTCCGAGCTGACCGGGATCCGCACCGGCCCGTCGGAATCGCCGAACGACCCGGTGCTTTCCCGGCTGCTGCCCGATTATCACCGGCTCGACCCGGACAACCCGAGCCGCGAAGACCTCGACTCGGCGGCGGCGCTGCGTTCGCTGCACGAGCCGGAACTGCTCGACGCGAAGGTCGGCGTGGCGACCGTGGTGATGGAGACGCTGCCGCGTGACGGCGGGAACGTGCGGCTCACCCTGGAGGAGGCCGACGCCTGGGTGTCCGCGTTGAACGACGTGCGGCTGGCGCTCGGCACGGCGCTCGACGTCACCGAGGACATGCCGGACGAGCTGCCCGAGGACGATCCCCGCGCGCCGCATCTCGGCGTCTACCACTGGCTGACCTGGGTGCAGGAAAGCCTGGTCGAAGCGCTGACCGCATGATCACCGACGTGCCGGGCGTGCTCGTCGGCCAGTACGAGCGGATCGGCGGCGGCTGGGCGACCGGCACGACCGTGGTGCTCACGCCGGCGGGCGCCACGGGCGCGGTCGATCAGCGCGGTGGCGCGCCCGGCACTCGCGAGACGAACCTGCTGGAGCCGGAAAACCTGGTGCGGCGGGTGAACGCGATCTGCCTGTCCGGGGGAAGTGCTTACGGGCTCGCCGCGGCGGACGGCGTGATGCGCTGGCTCGGCGAGCGGGACTACGGATTCCAGATCGGCGCGCAGCCGCACGAGGTCGTGCCGATCGTGCCCGCGGCGGTGATCTTCGACCTGCCGCGTAGCGAATGGGGCAACCGGCCGGACGCGTCTTTCGGTTACGCCGCTTGCGAAGCGGCCACGGGCGAGTCGGTCGCGCAGGGCTGTGTCGGCGCGGGCGCGGGCGCCACGGTGGGTTCGCTCAAGGGCGGTGTCGGCACCGCCAGCGAAGAGGTGGCCGAGTACACCGTGGGCGGGCTCGCGGTGGTGAACGCCTCGGGTGAAGCGGTGTCGGCGGAGACGGGGTTGCCGTTCGCGGCGGATCACGAAGTGGCGGGGGAGTTCGGGGTGCGCTGGCCGGGGCGGCCCGGCGATGTGGCGGCCGCGGCGACGAAGCTGAACACCACGATCGGCGTGGTGGCGGTGGACGCGGATCTGTCCAAGGCGGAGTGCCGGCGGTTGGCTGTCGCGGCGCAGGACGGTCTCGCGCGGGCGGTGCGTCCGGCGCACACGATGTTCGACGGGGACACGGTTTTCGCGCTGGCGACGGGAGAACGTGAGCTGCCCGCGGGCGAAGCGCAGCGCGTGGTGGCACTGGACGCGCTTTGTTCGGCCGCCGCACGGGTTTTCGCGCGGTCGATCGTGCACGGCGTGCTGTCGGCGGAGTCCGTGGCAGGCGTGCCCGCGTATCGGGACGTATGGCCGGAGGCGTTCCCGGCGTAACGCTGCCGGGGCCGGCAGAGATCAAGAGGCATGCGAAGCGAACGGCCGTGGACCGTGGTGGCCGATGGTTGAGTTCCTGCAAGCCGTCCCCCAGGGCGAAGCGGTGCGGCTCGTGATGTCCGGCCCGGTGGCGAAACGGTTGCGTTCGTTGCTTGCCGTGTTCCCGGATTCCTTGGGGGACAAGAAGAACGCGGCCGTCCGCGCGGAGCTGTCCGGTGCGGTGGGCCGGATCCTCGCGGGCTGGAGTGGCGCGCCGGAGGTGATCTTGTCGCCGCAGGACGTGCGGGACTGGCTGGATGTGCTGAGCCGCGCGAAAAGCACGGGCAGGCGGTGGCTCCGCTTCGGCGGCCTGGAGGAGCCGGACGTCCAATGGCTACGCGCGGCGCACGACCAACTCTCCGCGGCTTCACGGGGCGTACGCCGCCCCGCGGTCTGCGCCCGATGGCCGGAGGCGTCGGTCCTGTGACACAGCAGTGGTCCGTCGTGAGGTTTACGAGCTGGCGCTGAGGGCCGGAACGAGGCCGACCGTGGCGCCCGAGGTGTGCACAGTCACGAGACGCGTCCGACTGACGCGCTGACCGCGCCCCCGCCAGCACGTCCAGCCCATCCCGCCGCTGGCGGCGCGCACCTCGTCATGTCCGAGAACGTCGCCGTGTGCCTGGCGAACCTGGCCGGACGGTTACACGAGGCCGTGCTCGCGGCTCCGCCCGCGCCGGAGGTGGTCCTCGGCCCGGCCGCGGTGCGGGACTGGTTCATCGTCTTCGGCCACGCGCAGAGCCTGTTCCGCGACCGCTGGCGGCGGAGCCTGTGGGAGCGCGCTGTCTACGAGCGCGAGGGCTACCTCGTCCACTCGAAGATCGAGCTGCTCTGGCTGCAGCACGTCCAAGACCAGCTAGCCACCGCGGCGCTCGCGTGCTGAGTCTCACTCTGTGAACACCCCGTGTCCGCAACGTAAGATGTCGGGCGTGCTTCGGATCCGCCGTGAACTCGTGGACGAGATCGTCGCGCATGCCCGCCGGGACCACCCGGACGAGGCGTGCGGGGTGATCGCCGGACCCGAGGGCTCAGACTCGCCCGAGCGGTACATTCCCATGCTCAACGCGGCCCGGTCGCCGACCTTCTACGAGTTCGACTCCGGTGACCTGCTCAAGCTGTACCGCGAACTGGACGCGAACGACGAGGTCCCCGTCGTGATCTACCACTCGCACACGGCCACGGAGGCGTACCCGTCGCGGACCGACGTGTCCTATGCCTCCGAGCCGGACGCGCACTACGTGCTGGTTTCCACCCGCGACCCCGAGCGGCACGAGTTCCGCTCGTACCGCATCGTGGACGGGGTGGTCACCGAGGAGCCCGTGGAGATCACCGGCGGCACGGAATAACGCGCCCGTCCCGAACGTCTGTCACTGAAGGAACCAAGCGGAGGTAAACAAGCATGGCCGTGACCGTGTCGATCCCGACCATCCTGCGTACGCACACCGGCGGCGAGAAGTCCGTCGAAGCGTCCGGCAAGACGGTGCTGGAGGTCATCGACGACATCGAATCCCGCCACGGCGGCCTCAAGGCCCGCCTGGTCAAGGAAGAGAAGCTGCACCGGTTCGTGAACGTCTACGTCAACGACGAGGATGTGCGCTTCTCGGGTGGCCTGGACGCCGAGGTCAAGGACGGCGACACGGTGACCATCCTGCCCGCGGTCGCCGGCGGCGCGCGCTGAGCTGATGGCGCGCTACGAATCGCTGCTCGACGCGCTCGGCGGCACCCCGCTGGTCGGGTTGCCCCGGCTGTCCCCGACGGACGACGTCCGCCTGTGGGCCAAGCTGGAGGACCGCAACCCGACGGGCTCGATCAAGGACCGGCCCGCGCTGGCGATGATCGAGGCCGCCGAACGTGACGGCACGCTGCGCCGCGGCGCCACCATTCTGGAGCCCACCTCCGGCAACACCGGGATTTCGCTGGCCATGGCCGCGAAGCTCAAGGGCTACGGCCTGATCTGCGTGATGCCGGAGAACACCTCGGAAGAGCGCAAGCAACTGCTGCAGGCGTACGGCGCGCGCATCGTGTTCTCGCCCGCCGCGGGCGGCTCGAACGAGGCGGTGCGCCGGGCCAAGGAGCTGGCGGAGAAGAACCCGGACTGGGTGATGCTCTACCAGTACGGCAACCCGGCGAACCCGGATTCCCACTACCGCGGCACCGGGCCGGAGCTGCTCAAGGACCTGCCCACGATCACGCATTTCGTCGGCGGGCTCGGCACCACCGGCACGCTGGTGGGCGTCGGCCGGTTCCTGCACGAGCAGAAGCCGGACGTGCAGATCATCGCCGCCGAGCCCCGCTACGGCGAGCTGGTGTACGGGCTGCGGAACCTCGACGAGGGCTTCGTGCCCGAGTTGTACGACGCCGAGGTGCTCAACGGCCGCTATTCGGTCGGCGCGTACGACGCGTTGCGCCGCACCAGGGAGCTGCTGGAGCACGAAGGCATCTTCGCCGGGATTTCGACCGGGGCGGTGCTGCACGCGGCGCTCGCGGTCGCGGAGAAGGCGGCCGCCCGCGGCGAGTCGGCGGACGTGGCGTTCGTCGTCGCCGACGCGGGCTGGAAGTACCTGTCGACGGGCGCGTACAGCGGCACGATCGACGAAGCGGCCGAACGGCTCGACGGCCAGCTCTGGGCTTGAGACGAGGCCCCCGTTCCACCCGGAACGGGGGCTTTTTCCTATGCCGCGGACGAAACGATGTCAGTCGACAGCGGGGCGACGGCCCCGATGATCCGGTCGACGATCTCCTGTGGCACCCCGGCCGCCTGCAGCGCTTCGGTCAGGTGCTTGGCCACGAGATCGAAGTGGTGCTGCTCGATGCCGCGCCCGCGGTGCACCTCCTTCATCGAGCGGCCGCTGTAGTTCGCCGGGCCGCCGAGCGCCTGCGTGAAGAACTCCACCTGCATGCCCTTGAGCCGGGACATGCTGGTGCCCTTGAAGAAACCCGCCAGTTCGGGATCGGCGAGGACACGGACGTAGAAGTCGTCGACGACGACGATCAGGGCTTCCTGACCGCCGATCTGCTCGTAGATGCTGGCCACGGGTTGCCTCCGCTGTGTGGTGGTTCGCTCCAGCGAACCGCGGCGGTGTTTCCCCGCCGTTAGCGGAAGATCAACGCCACGCAAGCGGACTCTCACCGCGTGCCACCGGCTTTGCGTGCCAGGTAACGCTCATGCTGGGCGGCGGCCAGTTTCCACAGCTTGGTCCAGTCCTCGTCCGGGTAGGCGTGCGGCTCGACGCCGAACACGTCCACGATCGCGGCGCGCCAGTCCTTTTCCTTATCCAGCAAGGTTTTCGACTTGCCCGACGCGTCGAAACGGGTGAGTGTCAGTGAGCGCAGGAGGTCGATCGAGCAGGCGTCCCGGCGCTGCACGGTGCAGGTCCGCACGAACCCGGATTCGGGGGAGCGGGACAGGTGCTCGTGCTCCTCGGCGAACACGTCCATCTCCACCGGCTCGGGCCCGAAATCCAGAGCGTGGAAGCTGCCCTGCTCGTCGTGCACGAACTGCCAGCCGCCGGGCGCCACGGCGGAATGCCGCAGTGCGAACGAAAACGGCCCCTGCCGGTACGTGCCCTCGACGAGCGGGACGGGGGTGAACAGCCCGTCGCCGAGCCCCGCGTCCACCATCCACCCGTCGTCGCCGAGCCCGGTGACGGTGAGCGCGAGATGCCCGCCGTCCACGTTCGGCGGCTCGCCGGGGCTCATGCTCGAACCGCCCTTGTGCCGGGTGACGCGGTAGCCGAGGCCCTTCAGCAGCTCGGAAAACGCGCCGTTGAGGTGGTAGCAGTAGCCGGATCGCCCGTCCCGCACCACGCGCCCGGCGGAAGCGGCCGGGTCCAGCGGCCCCGGCCTGCCGAGCTGGATGTCCAGCGAGTCGTACGGAACGTGCGTGATGTGCGCGGTGTGCAGCCGCCACAACGCTTCCGCGCTCGGCGGTTCCCGCTCGGTGATGCCCAGCCGCAGCAAGTAGCCGTCGATGTCGATCACCGGTCCGAGGTTAGCCGCCACGCGCACCCGAATTCAGGGTTTTTTCCCGAGGTCGGCGGGGGCGCGGCGCCGTACCGTCGAGGTATGAGCACGCTGCCGACGCCACCCGCGCCCGCCGATCAGTCGAAGCGGATCCTGCCTGCCGCCCCGAAGTCGGCGGGGCTGGTCGTGGTCGGCTTCACGGTGCTGCTCTACCTGGTCGAACTGGTGGACGTGCTGCTGCACGGCAGGCTGGACCAGCAGGGCATCGTGCCGCGCACGCTGTCCGGGCTCGACGGCGTGGTGTGGGCGCCGCTGCTGCACGGTGGCTGGGCGCATCTGTTCGCGAACACGATCCCGGTGCTGGTGTTCGGTTTCCTCGCGATGGCGGGCGGGGTGACCCGCTGGATAGCGGTCACCGTGCTGATCTGGGTGGTCAGCGGGCTCGGCGTGTGGCTGACGGGCGAAACGGGCACGGTGACCATCGGCGCGTCCGGGCTGGCCTTCGGCTGGCTGGCGTATCTCCTGGTGCGCGGCATCTTCAACAGGTCGTTCGGGCAGCTCACGGTCGCGGCCGCGCTGCTGCTGATCTGGGGCGGCACGCTGTGGGGGCTGCTGCCGGGCCAATCCGGGATTTCCTGGCAGGCGCACCTGTTCGGCGCGATCGGCGGCATCATCGCCGCCTGGCTCGCGTCCCGCGCGGACAAGTCCAAGGCGAAGAAGACGCCTAGTAGTCTCGCGGAGTGATCTCGAGTCAGTCCCCGATCGGTGTGTTCGATTCCGGCGTCGGGGGCTTGACGGTCGCCCGCGCGATTCTCGACCAGCTCCCGCACGAACAACTCCGCTACGTCGGCGACACGGCGCACAACCCGTACGGCCCGCTGCCCATCGCGCGAGCGCGCGAACTGGCCTTGGCCGCGCTGGACGATCTGGTCGAGGGCGGCGTGAAGGCGCTCGTCATCGCCTGCAACACAGCGTCGGCCGCGTGCCTGCGGGACGCGCGCGAGCGCTACGACGTGCCGGTGATCGAAGTCGTGCTCCCCGCCGTACGCCGTGCTGTCGCGGCAACGCACAGCGGCCGGATCGGCGTGATCGGCACCGAGGGCACGGTCCGGTCCCGCGCCTACGACGACGCGTTCGCGGCGGCGAAGGACATGAAGATCAGCAGCGTCGCCTGCCCGCGCTTCGTGGACTTCGTCGAGCGGGGCATCACCTCGGGGCGTCAGGTGCTCGGGCTCGCGCAGGGGTACCTGGAGCCGTTGCTGGACGCGCAGGTCGACACGCTCGTCCTCGGCTGCACGCACTATCCGCTGCTCACCGGCGTGCTGCAGATCGTGATGGGCCCGGAGGTCACGCTGGTGTCCAGCGCGGAGGAGACCGCGAAGGACCTCGTGCGCGTGCTCACCGAGGCCGATCTGCTCGCCGAGCGGGAGACGGAGCCCGCGCACGAGTTCATCGCGACAGGTTCGCCGGAGCCGTTCGCCCGGCTCGCGCAGCGGTTCATGGGATTCGCGCCAGGAGTGCTTTCGCCGACGACCCGCTGACGTGGGAGGGTGGCGCACGTGCGACTGACGATCCTCGGCTGTTCCGGCAGCATTCCGGGCCCGGGCGCCGCCGCCTCGGGCTACCTGCTCGAGGCCGAAGGCTTCCTGCTCGCCGTGGAACTGGGCAACGGCACCTTCGCACAGCTGCAGGCGCGGCACGATCCGTTCGCGCTCGGCGGGCTCGTGCTCAGCCATCTGCATCCGGATCACTGCGCCGATTTCAGTGCGCTCACAGTGCTTCGCCGGTATCACCCCGCGCCGCCGCACAACGTACTCGAACACCGCCTGCCCGTCTACGGTCCGGACAACGCGCCGGTGCGGCTGGCCAAGGCGTACGCGCCGAACGACACCGAACTGGCCGAGACGGATCTGTCGGACGTGTTCGACTTCCATTCCCTGCACGGGCAATCGAAGATCGGGCCCTTCGAGCTGAGCACCGTGCAGGTGGACCACCCGACGGAAGCCTTCGGGCTACGAGTGCGCCACGGTGGCCGGACGCTCGCGTACACCGGCGACACCGGGCCCTGCGCCGCGCTCGACGAGCTGGCCCGTGGCGCTGACGTCCTGTTGTGCGAAGCGAGTTGGACGGACGCGCCGGACAGGCCGCCGGGCGTGCACCTTTCCGGCAAACAGGCAGGCGCGCTGGCGCGGCGCGCGGGCGTCGGCAGGCTCCTGCTCACGCACGTCGCCCCGTGGAGCGACCGTGACGCCATCCTCGCTGAGGCTCGTGCCGAGTTCCCCGGGGCCGTGCTCGTCGAGCAGGGTGCCGGGTACGACCTTTGACCCGGCGCGCAGCAGCAGCCAGCACACCAAACCGACCGGGATGATCAGCCAGCACGACAGCATCCGGTAAGCCAGCACGGCCGCGGCGCCGGCCGGTTCGGCCGCGCCCGCGGACACGAGCCCGGTCAGCAGGCTCACCTCGATCACGCCGATCCCGCCCGGCGTCAGCGGGACCTGCCGCACGATCTGCACGGTGAGGTAGATCGTGGCGAGTGGGAGCAAACCCACCTCGATGCCGAACCCGCGTGCCGCGGCGACGAGGCACACCAGGTCGGTGAGCCAGTTGAGCACTGCCGCGCCGAGTGCCAGCGTCCAATGCCCCGGCGTCACCGAGCGCGCCGCGTCCACTGCTTCGACCAGCGGCCGCAACAGCCGCGAGCGCGGCATCGCGTGTTCGTGCGCCGGATGCCGGTGCAGGGCGAAGATCGACCACGCCGTTCCGCCCATCAGCGCGAGGAAGCCGAGCGCGGTGAGCACGGGATGCCCGTCCCAGGTGGCGGTGAGCGCACCCGTCGCGTACAGGAAAGCCAGGCCCAGCAAGGAAAGCAGCCCGGACAGCACCATCACCGTCGTCGCCGCGGCCCGGCTTGCGCCGCCCGCGCGGAACTGCTGGAGCGCGTACCCGGCGGACACGGCCGAGCCGGCGGGCAGGCTGATCGAGATGGCGGACCGGCTGTAGGAAAGCGCCAGCGCGCGGCGGCGGGGGAGCGTCACCCCGAAAGCGAGGAGCAGCCTTCGCTGCTGGCGGGCGAACATCGCCATGGAGACGAACTCGGCGACGGCGGCGACGATCAGCCAGCGTGGGTCCGCGCGGTCGAGAGCAGCGAGCATGTCCGCGGGCGCCGGGACGCGGTCGCGCAGCGTGAAAACCATGCCAGCCAGGACCGCCAGCACCCCGAGGACCCGTGCGAGACGCTTCATCGCGCACCCCCTTATTCACCCTGCGATGAATTATCCTCGCCGGGCACACGATGTCAACGTGCGTTGAATTACACGGCGGCGAGGTAGTCGGCGGACAGGTACCGGGCGTAGGCCGCGGCCACCGCGACCAGATCCACCGTGCCGGCCGGGGCGTCGAACTGACCGAGGTCGTAGGCGAGCGCGGCACCCTTGCGCGTGGGCACGTCGTTGGTGACGTCGGTGAACCAGTCGAGGAACGTCAGCTGCTTGCCGCCCTGCGTCGGCGGCGCGAGGACGTCCAGCACGGCGGGACGGCTACGCAGCATCCAACGGTAGAAGTCCGAGAACTGGTAGAAGCGCTCCTCGGCGTCGCTCGGCCGAAGCCCGTGCACATGCTCCGCGAGCACGACCCCGTGCTCTGTCGACGCTTGTTCCGCCTGGCTCCACGCGAGGTCGTGCGCGGCGCGCCCGGAAAGCTCGCCCGCGCCAAGCCGTAGCAGGTAACTCGCCCAAAGCTGTGAGCCCGGATTGCCGAAGGTGTCGGTGCTCCGCCCCGAGGCGATGGCGATCCCGCGTTCGATGCCCTCGAGGATCCCGGCGTCCACGTAGGACACCCAGCTGCCCGTGGCGCCCATGCCGCGGTCGGTGAAGAACTCGATGATCCCCTCGATGTTGCCCCAGCGCCGTGGGTAGCCCGGCGCGATTTCCGCGGCGGGCCCGGCGGAAAGCCCGCGGACGAAGTCCAGCCGTTCGCCCATCGTCATCCGGTTGATGTCCGCTGCCGAACAGCTCAGCGTGTTCGCGCAGGTGACGGCGTTGGCCGCGGGCGCGAGCCCGAGGCAGAGCAGTGCGGTCAGGAAGGTGACGAAGGCGGCGCGCATGACCGGTCACCTTAGCGGGGCTCTAGTCTGCACGGGTGGCTCGAAAAGATGGCAGGAACGACGACCAGCTCCGCGAAGTGAAGATCACTCGCGGTTTCCAGGACTGGCCCGCGGGCTCCGTGCTGATCGAATTCGGCAGGACCCGGGTGCTGTGCGCCGCGAGCGTCACCGAAGGGGTGCCCCGCTGGCGGGTGGGCTCCGGGCTCGGCTGGGTGACCGCCGAGTACGCGATGCTGCCCTCGGCCACCCACGACCGCAGTGACCGCGAGTCGGTGAAGGGCCGGATAGGCGGGCGCACGCACGAGATCAGCAGGCTGATCGGCCGTTCGCTGCGCGCCTGCATCGACCTCTCCGCGCTCGGCGAGAACACCGTCCACCTCGACTGCGACGTGATCCAGGCCGACGGCGGCACCCGCACGGCGGCGATCACCGGCGGCTACGTGGCACTCGCCGACGCGATCACCTGGCTCGCCGCCGCGAACCGGCTCGCCGACCCGAAACCGTTGTCCGCCATGGTCTCCGCGATCAGCGTCGGCGTCGTCGACGGCCGGGTCCGGCTGGACCTGCCCTACGAGGAGGACTCGCGCGCGGAGGTGGACCTGAACGTGGTCGCCACCGACGCGGGCACCCTCATCGAGGTGCAGGGCACCGGCGAGGGCGCCACCTTCACCCGGTCCACTTTGGACCAGATGCTGGACGTGGCGCTCGCCGGCTGTGAAGAGCTGACCCGCAAGCAGACGGCCGCGCTGGCCGAGCCGTACCCGGGCGAGCTCCCGGAACCGCAGCAGGGCAAGAAGTCGAAGGGCGCGAAGTGACCAAGGTGCTGCTGGCCACCCGCAACGCCAAGAAGCTCGGCGAACTACGTCGGATCGTCGAGGCCGCGGGACTCTCCGGGATCGAGGTGCTCGGGCTCGCCGACGTCGACGAGTTCGAGGAGGCCCCGGAGACAGGAGCCACCTTCGAGGACAACGCGCTGGCCAAGGCGCGTGATGCCGCCGCGGCAACGGGTTTGCCTTCGGTGGCCGACGATTCCGGCATCTCGGTCGACGCGCTCAACGGCATGCCCGGCGTGCTCTCGGCGCGCTGGGCCGGGAAGCACGGGGACGATCAGGCGAACCTGGAGCTCGTGCTGGCGCAGACCTCCGACACCCCGGACGAGCGCCGGGGCGCCGGGTTCGTCTGTGCCGCGGCGCTCGTCGTGCCGGGCGGCGACGAGCAGGTCGTGCGGGGTGAATGGCGTGGCACCCTGCTGCGGGAAGCCCGTGGTACCAACGGTTTCGGCTACGACCCGATCTTCCGGCCGGAGGGTGAGGAGCGGTCGTCGGCCGAGCTTTCCCCGGCGGAGAAGGATTCCGTCTCGCATCGCGGGCGCGCGCTGCGCGCGCTGCTGCCGCACCTGCGCGCGCTCGCCTGACCCGAGGGGGCGGTCAGGCGAGCGCATCCTCAGGCGGCCCGCGCGCTCCGCTTGACCACGCGGAAGGTCATCGCCTGGCCCGGACATGCTTGTGCGACAACGGGAAGGTCCTCGGTGACCACCACGGCGATCACCGGGTAGCCACCGGTCACCGGGTGATCGGCGAGGAACAGCACCGGCAGCCCGGACGGCGGCACCTGGATCGCGCCGATCACCATGCCTTCGCTCGGCAGTTCCTCCTGCCGGTCCCAGGTCAGCTTCGGCCCGTCCAGCCGCACGCCCACCCGGTTGCTCTCGGAAGTCACCGTGTAGCGGGAATTTCCCAGCACCTGCAACGCGCCGGGCGTGAACCAGTCGTCGCGCGGCCCCGGCAGGACACGGACGGAAAGCCCGGTGCGCGGCGGATCCGCGACGGGCGCCACCGAAACCGCGGGCAGCGGCCCCGTGACCGCGCCGCCCACGGGCAGCACATCCCCGGCGGAGAGCGCGGGCGGGCCGAGCCCGGAAAGCAGGTCCGTGGCACGGGAATCCAGCGTCGGTTCCACGCCGATCCCGCCGCGGACAGCGAGGTAGGTGCGCAAACCCGACGAAGGCGGGCCGAGCACGAGTTCCTCCCCGGGGCCGACGGTGAACGGCGAGTTCATCGCCTCGCCGCGGCCGTCGCGGGTGATCGGGCAGGGCGCGCCGCTGACAGCCACGTGGCTGCGGTGGCGGAACCTCAGCGCCAGCCCGCCGAACGTGGACTCCAGGCAGGCCGAGCCGTCGTGGTTGCCGACGAGCCGGTTGGCCAGCGAGGCCGACCGCCGGTCGGCCGCGCCCGAAGCGCCCACGCCCAGCGCGGCCAGCCCGGGCCGGCCCAGGTCCTGCACGGTGGTCAGCGGCCCTGGCCGCACCACCTCGATCTCGTTCACGCCGCCACCGCCTCGAACCGCACCTTGGTCCCCGGCGCGAGCAGCGCCGGGGGTCGTCTTTCCGTGTCCCACAACGGGATTTCCGTGCGGCCGAGCAGCTGCCATCCGCCGGGGGACGAGCGGGGGTAGACCCCGGTGTACTCGCCGGCGATCGCGACCGAGCCCACCGGCACCCTGGTCCGCGGCACCGAGCGGCGCGGCAGGTGCAGGCGCGAGTCGAGCCCGGTCAGGTAGCCGAACCCGGGCGCGAACCCGCCGAACGCCACGACGTACTCGGTCGCGGTGTGCGCCGCGACGACTCCGTCCGCGCCGAGTCCGGTCGACTCGCCGACCTCGGCGAGATCGGGGCCGTCGTAGATCACCGGCACCACCACCTCGCCGCCGCGCGACCCCTTGGCGTGCACCGGTTCGATGTCCGCCAAGCGGGCCGCGAGGGTTTCCGGGTCGGTGACCCGGGGGTTGAAACGGACCAGCAGGGTCCGCGCCGCGGGCACCAGTTCGGTGATGCCCGCGGGCCGGGACTCCGCCAGCGCGGCGTACAGGCCGAGTACCGCGTCGATCCCGTCGACCTCGGCCAGCAGCGCCTGATCCCCGAAGGGCCTTAACCTCATGCGAAACTCCGCAATTCCACGCCTGCCTCCCGCAACGCGGTGCGGGCCGCGCCGGCCAGCGCGACCGCACCGGGGGTGTCACTGTGCACGCACAGCGAACCCGCCCGCAGTTCGACGACGGTGCCGTCGACCGCGACCACTTCTCCTTCGGTCACCAGCCGCACGCACCGCTTCGCGACCTCTTCGGGGTCGGTCAGCACCGCGCCCGGCATGTTCCGGGGCAGCAGCCGTCCGTCCGGGCTGTAGCCGCGGTCGGCGAACGCCTCCGCGACCGTGGCCAGGCCGGCTTCCTTGGCGTGCGCGAACAGCCGCGACCCCGGCTGCCCGAGGATGGGCAGCTGCGGGTCGTACTGCCACACCGCTTCCACCACCGCGGCGGCGTGACCGTCGTGCGTGGCGATCGCGTTGTAGAGCGCGCCGTGCGGTTTGACGTAACGGACATCGCCGCCCGCGGAACCGGCGATCGCGTCGAGCGCGCCGAGCTGGTAGAGCAGGTCGTCCACCAGCTCGCCGGGTGCCACGTCGAGGAACCGGCGGCCGAACCCGGCCAGGTCCCGGTACCCGACGTGGGCCCCGATGGCGACACCTTGCGCCACCGCGGATTCGCAGACCTCCCGCATCGTCCGCGGGTCCCCGGCGTGGAAACCGCAGGCCACGTTGGCGGCGGTCACGACGCCCAGCAGCTCCTCGTCGTCCGCGATCCGCCAGGCGCCGAAGCCTTCGCCGACATCGCAGTTGAGGTCGATCGTCGTGACCATGCCCATCGTCGTCATGGCTACGCGTCCACCGTCGCGGGTGCCGTGGAGAGCGCCTCGAGGTTGTCCTCCTCGGGGTGCGGCTCCTTGCGCGAGATCAGCACACCGATGAGCGTCAGCAGCGCCGTGAAGGTCACGTACAGCGCGACGATGACCCAGCTGTTGAAGCCGGACAGGAGTGCGGTGAAGACGAGCGGAGCCACCGCGCCACCGAAGATCCCGGCCAGGGTGTAGGCCAGCGAGCTACCGGTGAAGCGCAGCCGCGGCGAGAACTGCTCGGTGATCATCGCGGCCTGCGGGCCGTAGAGCAGCGCGTGGATGGCGAGCGCGCCGACCACGCCGACGATGATCGCCGCGAAGGACTTCGTCGAGGCGAGCGGGAAGAACAGGAACGGCCACACCGCGGCGAGGATCGCGCCGAGCAGGTACATCGAGCGCCGGTTGAAGCGGTCGGACAGCGCGCCGAAGGCCGGCATCAGGAACAGCTGGAAACCCGAGCCGATCATCACCGCGATCGTGCCCTGGCTCTTGGGCATGTGCAGCTTGGTGGTCATGTAGGTCAGCACGAACACCGTGAACAGCGAGTACAGCACGTCCGGCGCGATGCGGATCAGGATGCCGGTGATCAGCGCGCGCGGCTCCTTGGTGAAGACCTCCTTCAGCGGCGCCTTCGGCTTCTCGCCCTTCGCCGCCAGCTCCTTGAAGACCGGGGTCTCCTCGAGCTTCATCCGCAGCCACAGACCGAACAGCACCATCACGGCGGACAGCAGGAACGCGACGCGCCAGCCCCAGGACTCGAACTGCGCGGTGGTGAGGACGGCGGCCAGCAGGGTCAGCACGCCGTTGGCCAGCAGGGTGCCGGCGGGCGGGCCGATCTGCGCGGCCGAAGCCCAGAACCCTCGTTTCTTGGGATCGCCGAACTCACTGGAGAGCAGTACCGCGCCGCCCCATTCGCCACCGACACCCACACCCTGGGCGAACCGCAGGATCACCAGCAGCACCGCGGCCATCCCGCCCATCGCCGCGTGCGTCGGCAGCACACCGATCAGGAACGTGGAGATACCGGTCAGCAGCAGGGTGAAGACCAGGACCTGCTTGCGGCCCAGCAGATCGCCGAGCCTGCCAAAGATGAAGCCGCCGAGCGGGCGGGCGGCGTAACCGACGGCGTAGGTGGAGAACGCCAGCATGGTGCTCGCGAGCTCATCCGTGGACGGGAAGAACAGCTTCCCGAGGATGGTCGCCGAGGCCACCGAGTAGACCGCGAAGTCGTAGTACTCGAGCGTCGTACCGGACAGGCTCGCGGCGAAGGCGCGCGTGAGCGACTTCTTGTCCGGCGCCTGAGCCGTGGTGGTTTCGGTCATCGGGGGGATCCGATCTTTCAGGGGCTTGTGATGTGAGTCTCGAAGGTAAGGATTGTTGAACGAAAGGTCAATACTTTTGCCGCACGTGACTTCAAATCTTCATGAGGCGCGTTGAATCCGGCAGTCAGGTGCTGGTTAACTGGGTGTTACTGAGCCGACCGGAAGCAGGCGGATGCGGACCGCGGCGGACCTGCTCGTCCGGACCGTTTCCGCCGTGGCTGTAGTCGGCTCGGTAACGAACAGCGCAGTACAAACCATCAGCTGTCAAGCCCTCGGGAGGCGCGTTGAGCGCGGACGCCATGTCCATCGACGCCATCGCTGGACTGGAGGCGGATCGCCTGCTGCTCGGCCGGACCAGCACGGCCGAACGGCTCGCCGACCTGCTGCGCGGCCGCATCACCGAGGGCTACTTCGTACCCGGCACCCGGCTCTCGGAGGAGGCGATCGGCGGCGCGCTCGGCGTCTCGCGGAACACCCTTCGCGAAGCCTTCCGGCTGCTGACGCACGAACGGCTGCTGGTGCACGAGCTCAACCGCGGGGTCTTCGTGCGAGTGCTGAGCGTGCAGGACGTCGCGGACCTCTACCGCGTGCGCAAGCTGATCGAATGCGCCATCGTCCGCTCGGTGACCGAGCCGCCGGGAGAGCGCCTCGCCCCCGTCGTCTCGGCGGTCGAAGCGGGCGAAGACGCCGCGCTGCGGCAGGCGTGGCGGGAACTGGGCACGGCGGACATCCGGTTCCACCGCGGACTGGTAACGCTGGCAAACAGCCCGCGCACCGAAGAAGTGATGCGCGGGCTGCTCGCGGAGCTACGGCTCGTCTTCCACGTGATGGACGCCCCACAGGCGTTCCACGAGCCGTACCTGACGCGCAACCGGGAGATCCTCACGGCGCTGAGCGCGGGCGACGGGCGGGGCGCGGAAGAACTGCTTTCGTCCTATTTGGACGATGCCGAACATCAGCTCACCACGGCGTACCGGGCGCGCGGGTTCTAGTCGCGGTAGGTGAGCACGGCGCGGACCCGGCGTCGGGCCGATCCGCCCGGCTTCAAGAAGTACGAACGGTCTGTTCCCGCTACGCGCTCAGGGACAGGTCCTTGATCAGCTTCGCGACGTGCCCGGTGGCGCGGACGTTGTACAGCGCCTTCTCGATCTTGCCCTCCGGGTCGACCACGAACGTCGAGCGGATGACGCCCTGCACGATCCGCCCGTAGTTCTTCTTTTCGCCGAACGCGCTCCACTCGGTGAGCACGGTCTTCTCGGGGTCGGACAGCAGCGGGAAGGTCAGCTCCTCGGCGGCCACGAACTTGGCCAGCTTTTCCGGCTTGTCGGGCGAAATGCCGAGCACCTGGTAGCCGGCGTCGTTGAGCAGCGCGAGGTTGTCGCGGAAGTCGCAGGCCTGCTTGGTGCAGCCGGGCGTGCCGGCGGCGGGGTAGAAGTAGACGACGACGTGGCGGCCCCGGAAGTCCGAAAGGGAGACCTTGTTGCCCTCGCTGTCGGGGAGGGTGAAGTCGGGGGCCGCGTCGCCGGGGGAAAGTCGCTCGCTCATGCGGCTCAGCGTATTACGCGGAACCGCAGTACACCGCGACGACCGAGCTGGTGGCGTTGGGACGCAGCGAAAGCCGCATCTCCGACGGCGCTTCCGGCACCGCGAACGCGAGCGTCACCTGCACGTCCCGGCCCGAGGGGACGTCCTTGCCCGCGTCGACGATTCCGCTGTAGCCCTGCGTGGAGTCGACCACCTGCTTGGCCGCCGCGCCCGCGGCGGTGGCCGAAACCGACAGCGCGGAGAGCCGGTACGGCTGGTCACCGTCGTTGTGGATCGAGATCTCGAACGCGACCGCGCGATCGGTGCGCGGGTACGCGCTGGTGCTGGGGCGGAACGATTTCGGTGCGGAGACGAGCACCGTGACCCCGTCGGTGAAGTGGTAGCGCGCGCCGAAATCCACGGTCTGCTGCGCCGGGGCCGCGGCCTGCACGGCCGGACCGCCGCCTTCCGCTCTCGTGCTGTTGCCCTGTGCCGGAGCGCCACAGGCTGCCAGCCCCACCAGGGCGGCAGCCAGCGCGACGCGGGCCGGGGTGCGCACAGCGGCTACTTCCTTTACACGGTTCGAGGGCCCCGGCTGGTCCGTTCGGGGTAGGCACTTCTGCCGGGGACCGCTCCACTTTGGCCGCTGGCGCGCGCCTGTGCGAGGCGTGGCGCGGGGTTGAGGCGGACCTGGTGTGAGGCTGTGGCCGATCCGTGATCGGAAAGGCACCGCCGGTGACAGTGGTCACTCGTCAGGTAGCCATCGCGAACAGCAGGATGAACCCGCCGACGCCGATCACCCAGACCACGATGAGCCAGCCGAAATCCCGCCACGGGTCCACGGTGTGGTTCTCTTCGCCGGGCACGTACACGCCCCGCTGTTCGAACCAGTCGGCCCAGCCGAGTATCCGGCGGAACCTGTGCCGATCCGGCATGTCTTGCACCTCCGGATGTCACATTACGGCCGTCTTCGGCCATCACGTCCGCTACCTGGCCATTACTCAGGGTCGAAAGTCGGCCCAAAAGAGCGTGACGCCTGCCACTATCATGGCAACAAACTGGTAACGGTGGTTAAGCATGTCGCGGACGGTGACGAATGGAAGGGCTGTGACTGTGCCGAGTGACGAGGTGAATTCCCGACCGGGTGACACTGGCGAACGGTTGACCGTTGCCGAGTTGCTCGCGCGCGAAGGGATGACCCACGAGTTTCCCGCCGTGCAGCCCGCGGCCGACGACACCCCGACCGACCGGATCCCGGTGGGTGACCTGCTGCGCCGGGAGGGGAAATGGGATCGCCGCAAGGCCGGCCGGATCGGTGTGCTGGCGGCTGGGGTGGCGGCGCTGGCCGGTATCGCGGCCACCGCGCTGAGCGCCGGGCAGCTGCACGACACCGCGGCGCCGGCCGCCGGTGGCGCGGGCGGGCCGTCCATCGGGCCGAGCGCGAGCCAGGCTGGGGTGCCGCCGCAGCTGGTCTCGACGTCGACGCCGACCACTTCGGCCGCGGAGCCGACCGCGACGGCGCCGCAGCGCGGTTCGACGACGAGCGAAAGCAGCGGTTCGCGTTCCTCCCGGACTTCGCCGCGTTCGAGTTCCTCGGACTCCTCGACCTCGACGGGCTCGACCGGATCGACTGGTTCGACGAGTTCGACCGGATCGACGGGCTCGGCGGGCGGTTCGGCTTCCGCGCCCGCCCCGCAAGCCCCCGCGACCACGACCACGACTGCCCGGGAAGAACCCCCAGCAGCCGCGAAGCCAGCCCCGACGACGACCACCACGGAGCCCTCACAGCGCGGCGGCGTGCTGAACGCGCTCACTGACACCCTCGGCGGCGTGGTGGGCGGCCTCCTCGGCCAGTGATGCGGCCCTGAGTGCCGTTTCGCCTGGCAGGCCTCGTTTCTCTGACGCCCGGCGGGTGTTGGGTGGCGTGTTCGGCCCGTGTCACGGCGGGTGCCGTGTCGTGCTGTTTGCTCACGCTAGCCGGTGTATAGGGCGGCCTCCTCGGTCAGCTGCGGCGTCGTCCGGCGGGACAGTTTGGCGCCGCGGAGCGCTGTTTCGGCGTCGAGGCTGGTTCCTGCGGGTGGAATCCCAGACGGGAGGTGCCGCAGGGAGCGACTTCGCGCGCCGAGACCGGCCTCCTGTGCTGGCATCCCTCGGTTTGTAGCGCGGGAGGCGTGAGCTGCGGCCGAGTCAGCGGGGCATGCGCCGCCACACGAACCGGGGCAGCAGCCGCATGAGGAAGAAGACGGGACGCAGCACGGCAGGTACCCAAACTTCGCCCCGCCCGCGCCGCAACGCGGCCACCGTAGCGTCCGCCACTTGGTCCGGTGTGCTGGAAAACGGTGCGGGCGACATGCCCTCCGTCATCCGGCCGATCACGAACCCCGGCCGGACCAGGAGCAAACGCACCTTGCTCCCGTGCAGCGCATCGGCGAGGCCGCTGGCGAACCCGTCCAGCCCGGCTTTCGCCGACCCGTACACGTAGTTCGCGCGCCGCACCCGCACGCCGGCAACCGAAGAGAACACCACGAGGGTGCCCTTTCCCTGTTCCCGCAACAGGTTCGCCAACTCGGTCAGGATGTGCACGTGCGCCACGTAGTCGGTGTGCACGATCGAGACGGCGTGCGCCGCGTCCTCTTCGGCGCGCTGCTGATCCCCCAGCAGACCGAACGCCACCACCACGACATCAAGCGCCCCATGCTCGGCGACGATCGAATCGAGCAGCGGCCGATGCCCCGCCAGATCGTCCGCGTCGAACTCGACGCGTGCGACCTCGGCCCCGGCCTGACGCAGCGTGGCCTCCTGCTCGTCGAGGTCACCGCTGCGCCTCGCTGCCAGGATTACCTTGTTGGCTCCGGCCAGTCGTTGGGCCACAGCCAGCCCGATCTCGCTACGGCCACCGAGCACCAGGATCGTTTCGCTCACGGCCAGCAGTCTGCCGGACCGGCTCGGCATCCTCGCATTGCCGCCCGTACCAGCCCTGACAGAGTGGTCTTGGGGATGGCACGCGGCACGTTCCGCGACCCGATCCGAGCGCGCCAAGTCCACCAGAATTGGCGCCGGGCCCCAAGACACATGTCCGCAGCCGCAGCCGCAGCCGCAGTCCGCGGCCCGCACCGCCCGAGCCCGCGGCCCGCATCCCCCACAGCC
>NZ_VMNW02000150.1 GCF_007713735.2 Amycolatopsis acidicola
CCCCATCCCCGCGGCTCCCCCTTGACAGCGCTTCCATAACACTGTTTCATAACAGCGTAACGAAACTCCCGCACCCACCATCCGACGGAGGTTCCCCCAATGCCCGAGATCTTCCCCGGCCGCTGGACCGCCCGGCCCGAACCCGGCAACCCCAGCAACCCCGGCGAACCCGGCGTGGTCCTGTTCCTCATCGGCATGCGGGTCAACAAGTGGTGGCGAATCGACCAGTACCCCTGGGTCTTCCTGGCGATGGCCCGGATGCTGCGCCACCTCGCCCGCCACCCCGAGCACGGCATGATCCGCGCGCGCAACTGGCTCGGCCGCACCACGATGCAGGTCGGCTACTGGCGCAGCCTCGACGACCTCGTCGCCTTCGCCAAGGACGACGACGCCCCGCACGCCCCCGCGTGGCGGCGCTACTACCGCAAAGCCAGCCGATCCGGCGCGGTCGGCGTGTGGCACGAGACGTACATCCTCGGCCCGGGCTCGTACGAGGCCATCTACGCCAACATGCCGGTGTTCGGCCTCGCCGAAGCCGTGGGGCACATCAAGGTCGACCGCACCACGTCCAGCTCACGGCAGCGCGTCGCGCGGGCACGCCGCTGACACCGGAAGCCGGTCACGACTCCGCCGACCACCCGACGGTCACCTTGAAGTTGGCCTCCGTCGCGGCGCGGGCGACCACCACCCCGGCTTCGGCGGTGAACTTGATGCCGAACTCCAGCTTGATCGACTCGGGCGGCCGCGGCAGCTCCCGCAGCCCGTCCAGCACCGTGCTCACCGCCGGGCGGACCCGGTCCACCGCCTGCTTCAACGTCTCTGACGCCTCGGTGACGACATCCCGCGCGCGGCCGACCCGTTCGATGCCCGGATCATCGTCGGCCGCTTCGACCAGCACGGTGCTGCCGTCGTCCAGCTCCATCTCGAACACCCGCGCCACGTTGCCCCCATCCCGTCACCGCCCCAAAGTGTGGCACAGCCTCGCCCCCACCGGGAGAGCTAGCCGCGCCGCTCCTCGCGGGGCGGGGCGTCGCGCACGACGTCGACGATCAGGTCCGGGTCGTCCAGCAGCGCGGGCGGCACCGGCTTGGGGTCCTTTGTGGACTCCGGCTGCTCAGGACGGGGCTCTTCGCTCATTTTCTCCTCCATAACCGGGTCAGCCCTGCGAGATCAGGTGCACGACGGAGTTCGCGACGATCACGGCGATGGCGAGCACGAGGATCACCACGGCCGTCCGCACCCGCCGGGCCTTGACCCGCAGCGCGACCTCGTCCTTCTCCTTGAGCGCGAGCCGGGTGTCCAGCACGGACAGCTCGGTCGTCGCCCGGTCCGTGGTGAGGTACTTGCGCCGCAACGTCATCGGGTTCACCGCGCCGCCGTACCGGGGCAGGAAAGCGCTGATCGCCAGCACCGCGGCCACCACCGCCAGCACCTGCCCGGCGGCCGTGATCCACGTGAGCCCGTCCTTCGTCAGCCCGACCAGCACCCCGGCGAACCCGAGCACCAGCCCGGCTTTCGTGTCCACCGCCGTCGCGCGCCGTTCCAGCAGGCCGAGTTCGATGTCGAGCTCGGCCCGCACCACGGGCATCGACGGGTACTGCTCCTCCTCGGCGTCAGGCATCCGCGTCCTCTCCGCCCGCACTCGGTAGTAGTTCGGTGAGCCGCAGCACTTCGCGCGCCGCCGCCTCGTCGCCATCCTGCCGTACGAGCGCGGCGAACTCGCGCTCGCCGAGGTCCCGGCGGCGGGCGCGCAGCTCGCTGATGTTCTTCACCACATTGGCGCGGGCGTTCAGCCTGAGGTTCACCGTCAGCGCGGCCAGCAGCCACGGCACCGCTTCGGCGTGCTGCCCGCGCCGGCCGTGGATGATGCCGATCTGCGCGTGCGTGATCGCGATCCCGCCGAAGTTCCCCAGCGCCCAGTCGATGTCCAGGCACTCCCCGTAGATCCGCAGCGCCTCGTCGAACTCGCCGCGCATCTCCTCCACCAGCCCGGCGTGGAACAGGCTGTTGACCTCGCCCTCCCGGTTGCCCAGCCGCCGTTTGAGCTCCAGCGACGCGCGGAAGTACCCGGCCGCCACGTCCAGCGAATTCTGCTTCTGGTGCAGCACGCCGAGCTGGTGGTAGCCGATCGCCACGTTGACCGGATCCCCCAGCCGCTCGTGGATCTCCTGGGCACGCAGGAAATGCCACTCGGCTTCCCCGAACTCACGGAGCTCGATCGCGAGGTTCCCCAGCTGCTCGTGGGTGTTCGCGACGCCGAGGAGGTTCCGGGCCGCCTCGTACTGGGCCAGCGAGGCCCGGAAGTACGCCCGCGCCGCCCCGAGTTGACCGGTCCTCGCCGCATCGAGCCCGAACCCCCGGTAGGTCGCGGCCGCCCCGTTCAGGTTGTTCCCGCGCATCAGTTCTTCGTGCTGCCGGGCAAGATCGACAACGAACTCCGCGTCCCCTGGCTCGGACACCCGGGACACCGCCGCCCGGAAGGCGGGTTCGCCGAGTTCCGCGTACTGGATCCCCAGCCACGAGTGCACGTTTCCGATCGGCATGTCCATTTCTTCCCGCAACGCGAGGGATTCCAGCGTCGCGACCACCGCGTCCGCGTACTCACCGCCGAGGGTGCGCGCTTCGCCGAGCAGTGCGTGAGCCTCGGCGGCCTGGCGGGCCGAGCCGATCCGCCCGAACAGATCGGCGGCCGCCGCCAGTGACGATGCCGCCCACGCGAAGTCGCCGCGATCCCGCCCCAGCGTGCCCAGCCGCAGCCGGCATTCGGCGATCCGTTCCACCGAACCGATCTCCTCGAACACGGCCAGCGCCGCCAGCACCCGCTCGATCGCCTGATCGAGCCGCCACTGCTTGCGCAGGATCTCGGCGAGGCGGACCTCGGCGTTGGCCGCCAGGCCACGGTCGCCGAGCCTGCCGAAAGCGTCCTGTGCCGCCAGGTAACAGGTCTCCGCCTTGACCAGGTCACCCCGTTTCTCCGCCAGCATGCCGAGCTGGTGGGTGGCGCTCGCGACGCCCATCAGGTCACCGGCCGCCCGCGAAGCGGTCAGTGAGCGCTCGAAGTTCCGCTCCGCCAGTGCGATGTCGCCGTCGTCCTGGGCGAGCACGCCCAGCTGATGCCAGGCGATCCCGACCGAGTTGTGGTTCCCCAGCTCCTCGTGGATCGCGCGGCTGCGCTCGTACAGCGTCTTCGCCCGGAAGTGGTCGCCACGGTGCTGGGCGATCATGCCGAGCCGGTGCAGCGCGGCGGCTTCGTTCGTGCGCTCGCCCAGGTTTTCGAACTGGCGCAACGCTTCCTGGGCCAGCTGTTCGGAGCCGTCCGTGTCGCCGCGCTCGAAGCGAACGGAAGACAGCCGCAGGGTGAGCTCGGCGGTGATACCGGACGGCGGGAGCCATGCGCGTGCCTGCCGGCAAAGCTGCTCCGCCCACGACCAGCGGCCACGGGTCTGCAGCTCGTCACAGGTCATCAGCACGATCAGGGCGGCCTGGTGCGCGTCACCGCCCGCGTAGTAGTGGTACGCGGCTTCGACGAGGTGAGTGATGTCCACGAGTTCATCGGCATCGCGCTGGCGCAGATGCCACATCCAGTACCCGGCGGCGCGCTGGTGCGCGTCGGCGAGGAACCCGGGCTCGGCGAGGCGGTGCAAGGCCGTCGCCGTGGCCGGATGGACGAGGTGACCGCCGTCCGCCGGGGCGAGCAGGCCGAGCCGCTCCACCGCCGCGACCGCCTCATCCAGTCCACTCTGGACGGTCAAGGGCGGGATCTCGGTGTGTTCTTCCGGTGTCACGTCGTGGACTTCGCCGACCTGCCATGCCAGGCCGTTACGGTCCACGGGCTTCCGGTACACCGAAGCGCCGAAAAGCACCTTCCGGGCGAGCGGCTGGTCTTCGAGCGTCGCCAGCAACTCCGGCAGCAACACGTCTTCGGCGACGAAGGCACCGGCTTCGCTCATCGCCTCCGTCACGTCGTCGAACCGGGCGCGGCCTGCTCGCAGCAGCGCGTCGAGGTACTCGAGCGCGCGGGGATGGCCGCCCAGCTGATGCCAGGCCAGCCGCTGCTGGTGCGCCGTGAGCGCGTCCAGGCCCGGCAGGCGCCACATCAGCTTGCGGGTTTCGGGCCAGGACAAGGGACCTACGTGATAGGCGGGCAGCCGGGGCACGGCGAACGGGTGCCGGGACGTGATCAGCACCCGGCCGGGCCACGCGGCGAGAAACGCGGCCAGCTCTTCGTCCACAGTGGACCCGTCGAGGTTGTCCTCGGCGTTGTCCAGCACGAGCAGCACGGAAACGGCGGCCGCACGAAGGAAGGGCAGTTGTTCCGGCCATTCGACGTCCGGTTTGGACAGTTCGGAAACGGCTCGCCGGGCCGGATGCTCCGCGTCGAAACCGTGTTCCGCGCAGTGTTTGCTCAGCGCCGACCGTGTCGCGTCGAGGATCGCGTCCACCGGCGCGCGGCCCGTCAGCGCGACGACGACGGCACCGGCCCGTTCGGCCCGGCTCGCGAGTTCGGCGGCCAGGCTCGTCTTGCCGACTCCCCCGATGCCGTGCAGCAGCACGCCTTCCGGCTCGCGGCTCAGGCGCCGCAGCGCCGCGCGGCGGCCGACGAAGTAGCCGGGGGAACGGTCGTGCCACGCAAGGACGCTGGCCGGCCGATGCGGCTCCGTTGCTGGCTCGGACACATCGGCCGGGGCGAGCGGGGGCGGATTCCCGTTGGCCAGGAACAACACCGGCGCGATCCACTCGGCACCGTCCCCGGCGAGTTCGCGCCGCGCGGAGGCGACGGCGGACCGGAGGTCGACCTGACCGGCAAGCTTCTCGTAAAGCCTGGCGCACAAGGAAATGACGTAGCGGTCGCCGACCTGGCCGCGCATCGCGAGCACCGCGGGAGTGCCCTCGCACACGAGCCCCCGGGCGAGCCCGCCGACGTCGAACGGCGTGGAAAGCGCGGTGGCGCACCCCGTCAGCACGACGAACGGAACCCGGACGCCCTCGGGGAGCGCCTCGGCGAGGAACCGCGCGGCGCCGACGTGGTCCGGCTCCCCGGACTCCGTCTCCAGCAGCAGCTCGCCCGGGCGGCCGTGGCAGGAGATGTGCAGGACTTCGCAGGGCTCCTCGGCGAGCGCGGCGCGGATCGCCGCGGTGCTGCCCCATTCCAGGACGCGGACGGCGGTGTTCCGGCGCCCGCCCGGGTCCACGGAGTCGAGGATGCGGGCCAGTTCGTGTTCGTAGTCCAGGAGTTCGCCGCCGCCGGTGTCCGGGCTGGCTATCGCGGCCAGGATGCGCAACGGGCCGGGCGCGCGCCGCGGCGGCACCCCGCCGGGCACCGCGCGGGACACGTCGACGCGTTCGTCCAGCGCCAGCGGGACCTCTCCCCCGGGCAGGATGGCGGCTTCCCAGGGCAGCTCGTCCTCGGCTTCGATCGCGAGCGCCGCGCGGCCCGGTTTGCCGAGCTCACGGGCGAGCGCGGCGCCCGCCGCGCCCGCGAGGAACCTGCGCCCGAGCCGGATCCCCAGCTCCCCCGCCACGTCCGGCGAAGGCCGGGTGCTCAGGCGCCAGGCCAGCTCCCGCAGGAGGTCGTCGGGCCCGTCCGGCACGTGCCGGACGGCCTCCCCACCGATCCTGAGCACGACTTCGTCCGCACCGATCGTCAGCGTCAGCACTCGCGGGCACCCCCCGGGAGGAGCTTACCGGCGACAGCAGGTTTCCGGGCGAAGACCGGCAACGCCCTACTCCCCGGCAGCGGTGTTGGCCCCTCCGGTTGGCGTGTTGGCCGCCCCGGTTGGTGTGTTGGCCGCCCCGGTTGGTGTGTTGGCCCCTCCGGCATCCGTATTGGCCCCGCGCGGTCACCGATCGGCCGGAGCGCGCGCGATCCGGCCCGCTCGCGCCCGGACCCGGTTCGTCGTTCGCGGTCCGCCACGACCCCGGCCCACCGACGCCGGCCAACGCACGGCCGGGGCCAGCCAACACATCAACGGGAGCGGCCAACACACCCGCGGGAGGGGCAAACACGGCGGCTGAGGGTCAGACCTCGCAGGTCGCGACCGCGAGGGTGGTGTCGCTCTGCCCGTAGTAGGCGAACCACTTGCCGCGGAAGGAGACGAGGCCCTCGACGAAGGTGACGTTCGAGACCATCCCGTGCGTGTCCTCGAAGCTGGTCGGGCGCAGCCAGGGTTCGCTCGTGCGCGCCACGACCGTCGCCGGGTCGGTTTCGGCGACGGCGATCTGCCCGCAGCGGTAGTCGACCTGGCTCGGCGAGGACGCGGTGGCGCCGTTGGTCAGGAACACGAGCAGGCCGTCGGCCGTACGCACCGGCGGCGCCCCGATCTCCACCAACGTGGCGTCCCACGAGCCGGGCGTGGGCGTGTGGATCGGGTGCCCGTCGTCGGCGACCGGAGTCCAGTGCAGCAGGTCGGCTGAGGTGGCGGCGTGGATCGTGCCCTCGCCGAACCACATCCAGTACCGCCCGACCAGCTTCTCGGGGTGGATCACCCCGGCCTTGCTCCACGGCACATCGGGCCCGTACGGCAGCGTGCGCCACGTGTTGAAGCCGGGGAACAGCGGCCCATGCTTCGTCCACTCGCGCAGATCGGCGGACGTCGCGAGGCAGAGTTGCGCGCTGGCACCGGAAAACCCGGTGTAGGTGAGGTAGAAGGTGCCGTCCACGCGAGTGACGCGGGGATCCTCGCACCCGGCCTTTTCGTAGTCGTGCTCGGGCACCAGGACCGGTTCGTCCTCGCGCTCGAAGCGGATTCCGTCGTCGCTCCATGCCAGCCCGATCCGCGAAACCCGGTCGGCCGCGTGGGCGCGGTAGAGCAGGGCGACCCTGTCCCCGACGACGATCGCCGCCGGGTTGTAGAGGTTCGCCGACTCCCAGCCGTCGCCACGCGGCCGAAGAATGGGGTTCGCGGTGCTGGGTTCGAAGGGGCCGAGTGGGAAGGTCGCGGTCATCGGGTCTTTCCGTCGTCGAGGAGCGCGTCGGCGAGCAGCGCCTGGGTGATTTTCTGCAGGGGCGGCGCGGAGTACGAGAGCAGCTGGATCATCCCGACGAAGAGCAGGTCGTGTTCGGGATCGACCCAGAACCACGTGCCCGCGGCACCGTCCCATTGGTACGTGCCGCGTCCGACCGGGGCGCCGGCCGCGACCGGATCGTGGAACACCGCGCCGTTGTAGCCGTACCCGAAACCGGGCCGGAGATCCATGTGGCCGACGTGGAAACCTCGTCGTAGCAACGCTTCCGGTAGCTGGTTGGACAGCTGCGCCGTCAGGGCCTCCGTGCTGACGATGCCTGCCCCGCCGTCGAGCAGCATCTGCGCGAAACGCGCGTAATCACCGGCTGTCGACACGAGACCCATCCCGCCGAACGCCGCCGGCGGGGTCGCGTCGTGGTCGCGATAGAGCGGGTTCGGGATCGGCAGCAGCCGGAACGGCCCGCCGGTGTAGTAGAGCGTCGCGCGGCGGCGGCGTTTCGCCGGCGGCGTGTGGAACGCGGTGTCGGTCATGCCCAGCGGCCCGAAGATGTGCTCCTGGAAGAACTCCGGCAGCGACCGGCCGCTGAGCCGTTCGATGATCGCGCCCTGCAGGTCCATCGCGATGCTGTAGCGCCAGCTGGAACCGGGCTCGAAGGCCAGCGGGAGACGGGCGACCCGGGCCACGAATTCGTCGAGGTCCCGCGCGCGGAACGGCTTTTCCTTGCGGTAGAAGCGATGCAGCGGATCCGACCGGTCCCGGCCGTAGCCGAACCCCGCGGTGTGCGTGAGCAGTTCGCGCATCGTGGGCGGGTGGCCGGGCTCGGCCCCGGTGAGGAGCCGGAGGCCGCGAAGTTCGGGCAGGTACCGCGCGATCGGGTCCTCCGGCCGCCACAGCCCGCGGTCGGCGAGGATGCCCATCGCCACCCCGGTGACCGGTTTGGTCATCGAGAAGACACGGAAGATCGTGCCGGCGTGCAGGGGTTTCCGCGGGAACCGCCGGTCGGTCCCGAGCACGCTGGTGCGCGCGACCTTGCCGTGCCGGGCCACGAGCGTGACCGCCCCGGCGAGCACGCCGCGATCGATCTGCTCCTGGATCGCCGCGTCCACGCGGTCGAGTCCGGCGGACGAAAGACCGGCGTCCTCGGGACGAACCGTCATGCCGGAACACCGGACGGCGCAAGCGATCCCAGCCAGGCGAGCGAAGGCTTGGGCGTGCGGGCGAAGGTGGCGCGGTCGACGGCGACCAGCCCGAACGTCGGGCCCCAGTGGCCCCATTCCCAGTTGTCGAGCAGGCTCCAGTGGAAGTAGCCGCGGACGTCGGCTCCGTCGTCCATCGCCGCGCGCAAGGATTCCAGCGCCCCGGTCGTGTATTCGATGCGGCGGGCGTCGTCGGCGGTGGCGACGCCGTTTTCGGTGACGATCAGCGGGACACCGCCGACCACCCTGGCCGCCCGCCGCACCGCCCCGCCGAGTGCGCCCGGCGTGAATTCCCAGCCGGTCTGGGTCCGCTCGGCCGACGGGTTTTCCACCGGTGTTCCGTCCGCGCGCAGCCGCCCGCCGGTGTAGGTCTGGATGCCGACGAAATCGTCCCCCGCGCCGGCGCGGAGGAAAACCTGGTCGCGCGGCTCGGCGTAGGCCTCCAGCGCGGCTTCGGCGCCGGGCTCGGCTTGGTAGTCCTGCACGGAAATCCCCCAGCCGACGCGGAGTCCGGGGTGGTTCGCCCGCAGCCGCGCGACCGCCGCCCGGTGCACCGCGATCATCGCGTCGGTGGTCGCCTGGTCCGGTTCCGGCAGACCCCCGGCGAGCCCGCCCGCGGCGAGTTTCGGGAACATGGCGACGATGTTGGGCTCGTTGATGGTCTCCACGCGCTCGACCCCGGCCTCCAGCACCGGCGCGAGCGCGTCGACGTAACGGAGGAAACGCTCGGCGGCGTCCGGGCGCAGCCAGCCCCCTCCGGCGGCGAACCACAACGGCAAAGTGAAGTGGTGCAACGTAAGGAGCGGCCGCAGCCCGCGTTCCCGCGCGCCTTCGACGATCCGCCGGTAGTGCGCGACGGCCGCCCGCGAAACGAAGCCGTCCGCCGGTTCCACCCGCGACCATTCGAGCCCGAAGCGGTAGTCGGTGAAACCCGCGCCCGCCACCAGGTCGAGGTCCTCGGGCCAGCGGTGGTAGCTGTCGACGGCGTCGCCGCAGCGCTCCGCGACCGGTGAGCCGGGCTGGTTCTCGCGGTACCACCAGTCGCTGGCGACGTTGCCGCCTTCGGTCTGGTGCGCTCCCGTCGCGACTCCCCACAGGAAGCCGGGTGTACGCGTCATTTCACACTCCTGATTCCGAGGACCACGGCGGCCGCGGCCACCGCGAGCACGAGCGCGGTCACGAAGACCGCGAGGTATCCGGCCGAGCCCGCGAGGATTCCGCCGGCGATCGGCGCGACGACGCCGGGCAGGGTGGAGCCGATGCTGAGCACGCCGAGGTCGCGCGCCGCCGTTTGCGGGTCGGGCAGCACGGCCACCATCAGCGCCTGATCCACCGACAGGTAGGTGCCCAGCGTCAGCCCGGCGATCCCGAAGAACACCATCGCCGTCACCGGGCCCGGGGCGGCCAGCAAGGGAATCAGCCCGATCGCGAGCAGCAGCGGCGCGCCGAGGACGAAGGGTTTGGTGCGGCGGAACCGGTCGCTCAGCACGCCCGCCCCCGCGACGGCGACTCCGGCCAGCACCCCGACCAGCAGCGTCGCGAGGCTGACCGACCGGCCCGCTTCGCCCGTGGGCAGGCCGAGGAAGTCGGTGAACAGGTACAGCTGGAACGTGGTGATCATCAGGATCGCCAGGATGAACAGGAACCGGCCGGCGAAGGCGAGCCAGAAGTCGCGCGACGCTGGTGGGACGAGGTCACGCAGCTGGAACCGGCGCCGCGCCGGGCGCTCGCCGTTGTCGCGCACCCCGGCGGCGAGCGCCACCGCGACGAGCACCATGAGCCACGGGACGATCTTCAGCCCGGCTGACGGCGTGGTCACCCATGCGCCCGCGAGCACGCCACCGGCGGTCTGCCCGGCGAGAAAACCGAATCCGGCGAACGCGGACGCCCGGCCGACAGCCCCGCTCGGGACGTGGTCCGGGATCAGCGCGGCGAGGGCGGCGGCCCACACGCCGATGCCGAGCTGGAACAACGCATACAGCGCACCGGTCAGCACCTGGTTCGTGGTGAACCCGGTCGCCGCGAGCGCGATCGCGGCGAGGCACGCCGAGCCCAGCAGCCAAGGTGAACGGCGGCCGAGGCGGCTGCGCGTGCGGTCGGAGAGGAGGCCGCCCGCGACCGTGCCGACTGCGCTGGTGATCGCGCCCGCGACGGCGTAGGTGGTGAAGACGGCGACTTTGCGCGCGGGGTCGGTGTCCGCGAGCACCGCGGCGAGCAGGGTGCCGCTCGCCGCGCCGGGCAGCGCCCAGGCGAACTGGCCCAGCAGCAGGAACGGACCGAGCCTGCCGAGCCGGAGGGCGCGGGCGCCGGTCGTGGCCTCGGCCGAAGGCGGGGCGTCGATCATCGTCGATCTCCTTCGCGCGGGATGCCGACGACGGTAGCACGAAAACCCAGCGATACTGTGTTTTCGGGTCCGGGTACGGTCTGGGCATGCCCGAACCCACGCGCCGCGGCCCGTACGCCAAGGGAGTCGAGCGCCGGCGGCAGATTCTCGAGGAGGCGCTGGCCGCCTACGCCGAAAGCGACAGTTCAGGGCCGTCGCTGCGGTCGATCGCCGCGCGCGTCGGGCTCAGCGAACGGGGGCTGTTGCACTACTTCCCGGCGCGGGACGAGCTGCTGGTCGCGATCCTCGCCGAGCGCGACGCCGCCGACCGCGCCACCTTCGACCCCGACGGCCCCTTGGACGATCTGTCCGCGGTGACCGCGCACAGCGCCGAAACCCCGGGCCTGGTCAGGCTTTTCCTCGAAATGAGCGCGGCGGCGCCCGATCCGGAGCACGCCGCGCACGGGTTCTTCACCCGTCGCTACCGGGAGCTGCGGGAGCTGGTCGCGCGGAAGTTCCGCCGCTCGGCCCCGGAATCGTCCGAAGTGGACGCCGAGTTCGCCGCCCGCATCCTCATCGCCGCGTCGGACGGCCTGCAGGCGCAATGGCTCCTCGACCCGTCGATCGACCTCGCCGACGACCTCGGCAGGCTGGCGAAAATCCTCGCTTCGGCGCCCCGCCGGCGGACCTGACCGGAGAAAGCGTCCGAAGTGGACGCTTCGTCTCAGCGCCCCGCCAGCTCCGGATGTGAGCCCACCAGCCGGTAGCCGACCTTGCCGGAGAACTCCGCCGTGAGCGCGAACCTGTCCCCGCGCACGAGCGTGTGGCGCCATTCGATCGGCGTGCCGGAAGCGCTGCCGAGCCGTGAGATGGACAGCGCCGCCGCGTCGTCGCCACAGCGCAGCTGCAGCCTTTCGGCCACTGTAGGGATTACGGCGCGGATCTGCTCGTGCCCCTGGTCGAGCCGCAGCCCCGTCCGCCGGTGCAGCTCGGCGTACAGGCTGGTGTGCTGGAAATCCGCCTGCAGCAACGGTTCCGCGACCGAAGCGGGCAGCCACACGCGGTCCAGCGCCAGCGGCTCCTCCCCCGCGAGCCGCAGGCGCTCCAGGTACAGCAACGGCGCCGAGCCCTCCAGCTCCAGCCGTTCGGCGATCACGGCGTCGGCGCGGATGTCGAGGGTGCGCACGATGCTGTTCTGCTGCAGGCCCGAAGCCTCGACGGCAGCGAAGAGACTGTAGAGCGCGCCGACCGGCTGGCTGATCTCCGCCGGAGGCGCGACGCGCGGCTGCCGGCCGCGGGCCGCGACGAGCACGCCGTCCGCGCGCAGCTCCCGCAGCGCCTGCCGGACCGTCTGCCTGCTGACCCCGTACTCCTCCGCGAGCGCGAGCTCGCCGGGGAAGCGCGAGGCGAACTCGCCGTCGTCGATCCGGCGGAGCAGCTGCTGCTGCAACTGCCGCCACAACGGCGCGCCGCCCTCGCGGTCCAGCTGGTCGTCCTTCACCACGACACCGACCCTACCGAGAGCTCCGTCTCCCCCGGACACCTTGGCAAATGTACGTACATCTTCTAACTTAAATGTACGTACATTAAGGAGGTGGAGCGGTGACACTCCAGGACACCGCCGCGCGGCCCCGCCAGCTGGGCATCCGCGTCGGCTGGCTGCTGCGGCGGGCGCCGGGACTGGCGGTCGCCGTCGCGGTCGCGGCGGTCGCGACCGCGGCGGGCAAGCTCGTGCCACTGGTCGGCGGGCCGGTCTTCGGCATCGTGCTCGGCGCAGGCGCGGGCGCGCTCGTGCCGGCATTACGCGCGGAGCGGCTGACTGCCGGTTACGCCGTCGCGGCCAAGCCGGTCCTGCAGCTTTCGATCGTGGTGCTGGGCACCGGGCTGTCCCTGCGCCAGGTGGTCGAGGTCGGCGGCAGCTCCCTGCCGGTCATGCTGGGCACGCTCGCCGTCGCGCTCGGCGGGGCGTGGCTGCTGGGCAGAGTGCTCGGCGTGCGCGGGGACACCCAGACGCTGATCGGCGTCGGCACCGGGATCTGCGGGGCGTCCGCGATCGCCGCGACGAGCGCGGTGATCAAGCCCAGGCAGGCCGAAATCGCTTACGCGGTGGGCACGATCTTCACGTTCAACATCGCCGCCGTGCTGCTGTTCCCGCCGCTGGGCCACCTGCTCGGCATGAGCCCGCACTCGTTCGGACTGTGGGCGGGCACGGCGATCAACGACACGTCCTCGGTGGTCGCGGCGTCCTTCGCCTACGGGGGCGACGCCGGTTCGTACGGGATCGTCGTCAAGCTGACCCGGACGCTGACGCTCATCCCGATCGTGATCGTGCTGGCGATCCTGGCCGCCCGCCGGGAAGCCCGGCACAGCGCGGATGGCGGAGGGTTCCAGCTGCGGCACATGCCGTGGCGCAAAATCGTGCCGCTGTTCCTGATCGGCTTCCTCGCCGCCTCCGCGCTCGACACCGCGGGCGTGATCCCGGAGTCCTGGCACGCGCCGCTGTCCGAAGTGGGCACTTTCCTCATCACCACAGCTTTGGCCGGGATCGGCCTTTCCTTGCGGTTCAAGGACATGCGCGCCGCGGGCCACCGCCCGCTGCTGATGGGCGCGATCCTGTGGGTGGCGGTCGCCGCCTCCAGCCTCGGGCTGCAGGCCCTCACCGGCACCCTCTGACACCTCTCTTCGGCGAGATCCGACCGTGCGAACGTAGCGGGGAATTGGTCGGACCTCAGGCCTTTCGGAGTGTGCGTTGGGACAGCAACGGACGCGCGCAGAGCGCGCTGTGTGACACCCCACCACCGCCCCGATCTTTGAGTGTTCGCGATCTTGCCGCCGCGTCAAGGCGGGAAAGATGCCTTGACCCAGCGTCAAGATCGCCAGAGC